>JBCBOR010000003.1:0-172929 GCA_039821125.1 Pseudomonadota bacterium | reverse complement strand
CAACGGTGATGCGCCAGGGAAGACCAATCAGATCCATGGTGTTGAACTTGTCGCCGGCCCTTGCGTCGCGGTCATCGTAGAGCACGTCCAGCCCGGACCGTGTGAGTTCCGAGTAGATCTCGCCGCAGGCGGCATCAGACGCGGTGTCGCCCTGGCGCAGATTGACGATCCCCGCGTGGAACGGCGTCACGCCTTCCGGCCAGATGATGCCTTTGTCGTCATGGCTTGCCTCGATGATCGCACCGACGAGACGGCTGACCCCAACGCCGTAACTGCCCATATGCACCGGCACCTTCTCGCCGTCCGGCGTCGTCACCACGCACCCCATCGGTTCGGAATACTTGGTGCCGAAGTAGAAAAGCTGCCCGACCTCGATGGCCCGGGACGACCGGCGGCGCTCCTCCGGCACTCCGGCCTCGAAGGCGGCCTGATCGTGGGTATCCTCGGTTCGCGCGTACATGGCCGACCATTCATCATAGACGCCCTGCAGCTCGGCCTTGTCATCCCAATCGACCTGCCGGTCGCCGAACTTCAGATCCAGACAGCGCGCATCGTAGAAGACCTCGGACTCGCCGGTATCGGCCAACACCAGCAACTCGTGGGAGTAGTCGCCGCCAATCGGCCCGGTCTCGGCCTTCATCGGGAAGGCCTGCAGCCCCATACGTTCGTAGGTCTTCAGGTATGCGACCAACATCTGGTTGTAGGAGTGCAGCGCCGTCTCCTTGTCCAGATCAAAGGAATAGGCGTCCTTCATCAGAAACTCGCGCCCGCGCATGATGCCGAACCGGGGCCGGACCTCGTCCCGGAACTTCCACTGGATGTGGTAGAGGATCTTCGGCACGTCGCGATACGAACCGGCATAGGCGCGGAAAATCTCCGTCACCTGCTCTTCGTTCGTGGGCCCGTAGAGCATATCGCGGTCATGCCGGTCACGGATGCGCAGCATCTCGGCGCCATAGCCATCGTACCGACCGCTCTCGCGCCAGAGATCGGCGGACTGGATGGTCGGCATCAGGATCGGGATCGCGCCCGCGCGCTGCTGTTCCTCGTGGACGATCTGCTCGATCCGGCGCAGCACCTTGTAGCCAAGCGGCAGCCACGAGTAGATCCCGGCGCTGGCCTGGCGGATCATGCCCGCCCGCAGCATCAGCCGGTGCGAGACGATCTGGGCATCGGCCGGTGTTTCCTTCAGCACCGGCAGGAAATAGCGGGACAGGCGCATGGCCTCAGCCTCCAATAGTCGTGTCAGCGCTGGTGTGTAGGCGGTATGGCGAACCCGTGCAAGACGGTCCTCGGGGCTGGTCGAGGTGCCATCACTCGGGCGCGATCACCGCAGCACTCACCCCGAAGGCACGGGCCGCCTGTGCCAGCCGTTTGTCGATTTCCTCGCCGAGGACGTGCTGCCCGGTCGCATCGGGGATCAGAACGAGATCGTCATCCAGACGGATCGGACAATGCTCGAGATAACCCCGGGTCGTCCCGGCAATCGTCGCACCAAGCCGCATCAGCGCGCCAAGGCGCATGGCCTGTTCAACCTGCGCATCCGCCAGAAGCTTGAGGAACGGCGCCCCTGACAGCGCCTTGCGCCCGCCCTTGTAGCGGGTTAGCAGGGCCGCCGCCATGAAGGCCCGGCCGGCATGGCCCGCGCTGGAGACATTTGCCCGCGTCACAACCTCGAGGCACGAGGTCGCCCGGTAATCCGGGTGCGCTCGCCACGAGACATCAACCAGATGACAGGCGGCACGGATCAGCCGTTCTTCCGCAGGCGTCTCCGGCGCCATGACCGGCATCAGCCAATCGGCCAGTTCCGCGCCGAAGCCGGGTGCGCGGGCGCGCGTCCGCTCCTGCCCGCGGCAGGTCGAGATCAACGGGCTCTGGGCCCGGACCAGATCGGGCAGATAGTCATAGCAGACGCCCTCCCGCAGCCCGAAGCCGGATATTTTCAGATCATCCGGCTCGAAATGGTCGAGCAAGGCACTCAGGAGGAACGCGGCCTGCGGCAGGGTCCCGACCCGACCACCGGGAACACCGGGCATGCTCGCCAGCATCTCACTGTCCGCCTGCGCCGTCCAAAGCGCGAGATCATGGGCTTCATCGGCAGCGATCTCGTATTCATGCAGGATCGTGAGCGGATGACCGGTGAGGTGTAGCTGAACCCGGCCAAGCGCACGCCACGCGCCGCCCACAAGATTAAGCCGATGGCTGTGGGCCGCGAAATCCTGCGCGACGGGCGTCAGCGCCGTGTCGATCATCTCGCGCATGTCCGTGCGATCGCCGTTGGCGCTGGCCAACCGCTGCGGCCCAAGCCGTGTCGTCACGCCGGTCAACGGCTCACCATTGACAATCGGGCAGATCTCCATCGACGCGCCGCCAAGGTCGATCACCAGACCGGACGCCTCCGGGTCGCCGAACAGAACGCCCTGCGCCGCGAGGCGGGCCTCGTCCTCACCCGAGATAATCTGGAGGTTGAGCCGCGTCTCCTCGCGGATCTGCTCGCCAAAGGCCACGCCATCCTCGGCCTCGCGCAGAGCCGCTGTCGCAACCCCGACCAAAGAGCCGACCCGGAGGCCCTGCGCCAGGGTCATGAATCTCTGGATCGCTCTCAGCGCCCTCTCGCGGCCCACAGGCGCCAACCGACCGGTCTTGCCCAGTTCCGCACCAAGTCCGCAGAGCACCTTTTCATTGAACACCATCGCCGGACAGCGGCGCCCGCCCTCGAACACCACCATGCGGACCGAGTTCGACCCGACATCGATTACACCGATCCGGTCATCGCCCGCCCTGAGCGGCGCAAAGGATGTGAGGTCGTCCGCGAACAGCACGCCTTGGCGACTGCCGTTCCGGCTCCGCAGGCCTGTGCCCTGCTCCGCTCGCTTCGGTGAGGATACCTGTCCCAGTGCCCCAACTCCGCCCGCGGCGGAGTGCTCTATTCGGCAGCTTCCGCCAGACCCGTCAGGCGCGGCGCGTCATCGGCCCCGCTCCGCCCCCGGCCTGACAGCGATGGATACTTCATGAAGAACTCATGGCAACTGAAAAGTTCACTGGTATCGCCCGGACCCCCGGCCCGCTGATAGCTGCCATCGGGCAGCAGAACCCAGCTTTGCGCCTGGTCACGCAGGTTTGCGGCCATGACCTGCTCGATGATCTGGGCGTGCACGGTCGGGTTCGTCACCTCGACCAGCGTCTCGACCCGGCGGTTCAGGTTGCGGTCCATCCAGTCGGCCGAGGACATGTAGACCCGGGCCTCGGACGAGGGCAGGCCCGCGCCATTGCCGAAACAGACAATGCGCGAGTGCTCGAGAAACCGGCCAACGATGGATTTGACGCGGATGTTCTCGGACAGGCCCTTGATGCCGGGACGGAGCCCACAGATGCCGCGAACGATCAGATCGATCTGTACGCCCGCCTGGCTTGCCCGGTAGAGCGCGTCGATCACATCGCCCTCGAAAAGCGAGTTCATCTTCGCCCAGACGCGTGCTGGCCGCCCGGCGCGGGCATGCTCAATCTCGGCCTCCAGCCCATCGATCAGCGTCGACTTCAGCGACAGCGGTGCAACCTTGACGGCCTTCAGCGCCGTGGGCTGGGCATAGCCTGTGATGAAGTTGAAGATCCGCGCCGCGTCCTGGCCATGGGCCGGACTGCAGGTGAAGAGCGAGAGATCCGTGTAGAAACGCGCGGTGATCGGGTGGTAGTTGCCGGTGCCCCAGTGGGAGTAGGTCACCAGCCCCTTGCCCTCGCGCCGCACGACCATCGAAATCTTGGCGTGGGTCTTCCAGTCGGTAAAGCCGAAGACCACCTGCGCTCCGGCCCGCTCGAGTTGCCGGGCCAGCTGGATGTTCGCAGCCTCGTCAAAGCGGGCTTTCAGCTCGACCAGGGCTGTAACCTGTTTCCCGTCTTCTGCCGCCTCGCACAGCGCCTTGACGATCGGGCTGTCCTTGGAGGTCCGGTAGAGCGTCTGCTTGATCGCCACCACGTTCGGATCGCGCGCCGCCTGTTGCAGGAACTGCACCACAATCTCGAAACTCTCATATGGATGGTGCAGCAGCATGTCCTTCTGGCGAACGGCGGCGAAGATATCGCCATCATGGTCGCGCACCCGCTCGGGCAGGCGCGGCTGATAGGGCACCCAGGCAAGATCCGGGCGGTCATCGGCGAGCAGTTGGCTGAGATCGGAGATGCCGACCACGCCGTCGACCTCGACCACCTCATTGCGGGCAATCTCAAGCTCGCGGGCAACCAGTTGCTTCAGGGGATCCGGCGCGTCGCTGTTCAGCTTCAGGCGAATGGCCCGGCCCTTGCGGCGGCGCTTGAGCGCGGTCTCGAACTCACGCACAAGATCCTCGGCCTCTTCCTCGATCTCGAGATCGCTGTCGCGCAGGACCCGGAAGATGCACCGGCCCGTGGTTCGATAGCCGGGGAAGAGCTGGTCAAGGTAGATCTCGAGAAGCCCCTCAAGCGGCAGATACCGGATCTCTCCGCCCGGGCCATTCGGCAGGCGTGTGTAGCGTTGCAGTTGGGACGGAACCAGCAGCAGTGCATCCAACGCCTCGCCATCCGAGATCCGCTCCATCGAGAGCGCGAGCGCCAGACCCATGTTCGGAATGAAAGGGAACGGATGCGCCGGGTCGATCGCCAACGGTGTGAGCATCGGGAAGATCTGGGTGAAGAACTGATCGTCCAGCGCCTCTCGATCGGCGGCGGTCAGCTTGTCGGGTGCCACCACGAACACGCCTGCATCCTCGAGCAACCCGCGGAGCTCCGTCCAACAGGTCTGCTGGGTTTGCTGCAGTCGGGTCGCCGTTGCGTCTATCAGGTCAAGCTGTTGCGCCGCGGTGCGCCCGTCCAGCGAGCGCCGTTCGACCCCTGCCCGCATCTGGGCTCGCAAGCCCGCGACCCGGACATTGTAGAATTCATCAAGGTTGGATCCCGAGATCGACAGGAACTTGACCCGCTCAAAGATCGGGTGATTGGGGTTCTGCGCCTCTTCCAGCACGCGCCAATTGAAGGCCAGCCAGCTCAGTTCTCGATTGAAAAAGCGCTCGGAACCATCCGGATCTACGGCGATATCAGAGAGCGCCGCAACCGCCTCCGGACCCGGCACCATTGGAAACTCGAGAAAATCAGCCTGCACGGTCATAGCCGTCAATCTCCCTGGCGTTCTACCATGTCACCGTGTGCCGGGGCCTGATCCGATCCCTCGGCATAGGCATCGAAAACCTCGCCCGCGAGTTGGCGTGTGATGCGCCTGCGCCGGGCCAGAGCCAAACGATCCAGATCCTCGACAATCCGCTCCGCCGCATCGAAAGACCGCTCCATCCGCACCAACAGGTACTGGATGACTTCGGCCGGCACATCGAGGCGGCGGTCCGAGAACTGCTTGATCAGGACCGACGCCAAGACTTCATCATCTGGCGGGAGAATTGCAATATGCGCCATCGCCGCACAACGCGAAGCAAGGTCGGGGGTCTGGATCAGCCAGTGCGCCGGGCCGAGCCGTCCGGTGAGCAGCAGCGACATGCCCTCGGCCCCGGCGAAGTTGAAAAGATGGAAGAGCAGTGTTTCGCACTGACGGCGCGCCGATGTGGGCAATCCGGCGAGACAGTCGACATCCTCGATCGCAACGGCACGTTCCAGCAACAGCGATTGCAGCGCTTTCTCAGTCAGGTCGATGGCGGGAAGCGTCACGCCGCAGGTCTTCGCGGCCCATATGGCGGTCAGGTGCGTTTTGCCGGATCCCGCAGGTCCGGTCAGCGCAAGACGTCCATCCGGCCAATCCGTCCAGTCGGTGATCGCGCGAAATGCCGCGCGATTGCAGTCCGTGACGAAGAAATCGTCATGGTTGTGCGTCGGGGCAAACCCCAACTCCAAAGGTATTTGATCCTTGGCCGTCATTCGGCTGGGGTTTCCCGCACATTTCCCGACACCGCAGGACCGTTCTCGGGCTCCGCGGTCTCAGGCGCGTCCGGGTCGGTCCAGTCGTCCCCGCCCTTGTAGAGCCGCCCGCCCTTGTACTGCGTCAGAAAATAGCGCCCGAGAACCCCGATCGCCGCAGCGCAGGGCACGGCGATCAAAAGACCCGTGAACCCGAGCGCAACCCCGAAGGCCGACAGCGCGAACATCAGCCACACGGGATGCAGGCCAACCTTGTCGCCGACCAGCTTCGGCGTCAGAAAATTCCCTTCGAGCGCCTGGCCCGCAACGAAGATCAACGCCACCACCGCGATCCAGACCGGATCTCCCCAGAACTGTGCGGCAGCAACACCGATGGACAACAGCCCGCCGATGATCGAGCCGACAAAGGGAATGAAGCTGATCAGCCCGGCAAAAACTCCGATCAGCAGCCCGAAATCCAGCCCGACAAACATCAGGGCCACGGCGTAGAACATGCCAAGGATAAGGCATACGGTCATCTGCCCGCGGACAAAGCCTGAAAGCACTCGGTCGAGATCGGAGAAGATGAAGTGGATCTCGCGCCGGTGCTGGCGGGGGAGGTAGTCGTCAATCCCCTCGACCATGCGGTCCCAGTCCATCAGCAGATAGAAGGCCACCACGGGCGTGACCAGGATCACGGCGACGAAATTCACAAGGGCGACGCCGCTCGACCAGATCTTCTGCAGCAGGCCGACGCTCCAGCTCTGCGCGTTCTGTTTCAGATTGGTCAGGGCATTGTTCAGAAAGCTGCCTTCACGCTGGATCTCGGGCAGCCAGACCGTCGCGATCGCCCGGGCCTGATCCACATAGTCCGGCGCATGGGCCACGACCTCGCGGACCTGGTCGATCAGCAGCGGCAGCACCAGCAGAACCCCCACGATCACGGTCCCGATCGAGGCGACCGTGATCACGACCGTTGCCAGAACCCGGCTGAGCCCGTGCGATTCCAGCCAGTCCGCCAGCGGGTCGGTCAGATAGGCGATCGCCGCGCCCAGGACAAAGGGCAACAGTGCATCCGAGAGGATCCACAGAAACACCGCGAACACGGCAACGCCGAGGCCCCAATACCGCAGTTGCTCACGAACGGTCATGCGTTCGAACTCCTCAAACGGATCGGACCAGGCCCATGTCCTGCCCCGCGGGTCGTGTGTCTCTGGCGGAGTCGTCTGTCCACCGCAACTATACGGTGAATTGCTCCCGCATCAGGCGCTCTTCAAGCCCCTTGCCCGGATCATACAACAAGTGGAGCTCGATTTCCGAGGCTGCCGTCACCATGACCGATTGCACGTCGCGCACTTCGACATGATCCGCCGTGGCCGAAATCGGGCGCTTTTGCTGCTCGCGGACCTGGAATTCGAGCTCGGTGTCCCATGGCAGCAGCGCGCCGCGCCAGCGCCGGGGGCGGAAGGCCGAGATCGGGGTCAGCGCCATCATCTTCGAGCGGATCGGGATGATCGGGCCATGCGCCGAGAGATTGTAGGCGGTCGACCCCGCAGGTGTCGCGGCGAGAATACCGTCGCAGATCAGTTCCTCCATCCGCATCTCGCCATCGATGACTATCGAGATCTTGGCCGCCTGGTGGGTCTGACGAAACAAGGCGACCTCGTTGATCGCCAGCGCTTCTGTCGTGCGCTCCATCGCATCCTTCGTGACCATGCGCAGCGGGTTAATGACAGCGGATTTGGCGCTCTCGATCTTGTCGAGCAGCGTCTCATCCTCGTAGTCATTCATCAGGAACCCGACCGAGCCGCGGTTCATTCCGTAGACCGGCTTGTTCAGATCCATGAACGCATGCAACGTCTGGAGCATGAACCCATCCCCGCCAAGCGCGACGATCACATCCGCCTGCTCGGGCGGCGCATGACCGAATTTCTCGCGCAAGACCTGAACGGCCTCCTGCGCGACAGGGGACCGGCTCCCCAGAACGGACAAGGTCGTCATATCGTTGGTGTGCTCCAATCCCCTCGGCGGGGCCATCATAAGACTGCCGGGGGGCACCGCGCAATTCGCCATTTGGTATGCGACCAAAGTCGCGCAAAGCGCGCACAGCCTTGACCTTGGGGCAGTCCGTCGCATCTCAACCGCTGGACGGCGTGTGGGCACGCGACTAAGACCGCGGCTTCCCGCACCCTGGCGCGTAGGGGCGCACCACCATAAGGCTTGGGAGGATACGACATGGACGCAACGACAAAAGACGCCGGTTTCTTCAGCGAGGATCTCGCCTCGCGTGACCCGGCTCTCTTCGGCTCGATCACCGACGAGTTGCACCGCCAGCAGGACGAGATCGAACTGATCGCGTCCGAGAACATCGTCAGCCGCGCGGTCATGCAGGCCCAGGGCTCGGTCATGACCAACAAGTATGCCGAGGGCTATTCAGGCCGTCGTTACTATGGCGGCTGCCAGTATGTCGACGTCGCCGAGACGCTGGCGATCGAGCGGGCGTGTCAGCTCTTCAACTGCCAGTTTGCCAATGTGCAGCCGCACTCGGGCGCGCAGGCAAACCAGGCGGTGAACCAGGCGCTGCTGCAGCCGGGCGACACGATCATGGGGATGGATCTGGCCTCGGGCGGGCACCTGACCCACGGCGCCAAGGTCAACCAGTCAGGCAAGTGGTTCAACGCGGTGCAGTACGGTGTCACCCGCGACACAAACCTGATCGACTATGATCAGGTCGCGGCCCTTGCCGAAGAGCACAAGCCCAAGCTGATCATCGCGGGTGGCTCGGCCATTCCGCGCCAGATCGACTTTGCCAAGTTCCGCGAGATTGCCGACAGCGTCGGCGCGTGGTTCCATGTGGACATGGCGCACTTCGCCGGTCTGGTCGCAGGCGGACAGCATCCGAATCCACTCGACTATTGCGACGTCGCGACGACGACGACGCACAAGACCCTGCGCGGCCCGCGCGGCGGCATGATCCTGACCAACCGCGAGGATCTGGCCAAGAAGTTCAACTCGGCGGTCTTCCCCGCACTGCAGGGCGGCCCGCTGATGCATGTGATCGCCGCCAAGGCGGTTGCCTTCGGCGAGGCGCTGCGCCCCGAGTTCCGGGCCTATTCGGCTGAAGTGATCGCCAACGCGCAGGAAATGGCCAAGACGCTGATCGAGGGCGGTCTGGCCTGTGTCACCGGCGGCACCGACACCCATGTGGTGCTGGTCGACCTCCGGCCCAAGGGCGTAACCGGCAAGGCCGCCGAGGCGGCGCTTGGCCGTGCACACATCACCTGCAACAAGAACGGCATTCCGTTCGATCCGGAAAAGGCGATGGTCACCTCGGGCATTCGCCTCGGCTCGCCCGCCGGTACGACGCGTGGTTTCGGAACGGCAGAGTTCGCCGAGATCGGACGCCTGATCGTCGAGGTCATCGATGGGCTCGCCGACAATGGCGAAGAAGGCAATGGCGGTGTCGAGGAAGCGGTGAAGGCGAAGGTCAAAACCCTCTGCGACCGGTTCCCGATCTACGCCGATCTTTGATCAGGAAGGGTGCGTCACGGACGCACCCTACGCACGCGGCGCCCGGTGACATCGTTCAAGCAAGATCAGGCCCGGGGCATGGTTCTGGGCCTCGCCGTTGGCGACGCCATCGGCACGACGGTCGAGTTCAAGCCCCGCGGATCCTTTCCGCCTGTGACGGATATGGTGGGCGGCGGGCCGTTCGGCCTGGCGCCTGGGCAGTGGACCGATGACACCTCCATGGCGATCTGTCTCGGCGAGAGCCTTGTGGCCCGCGCCGCATGGGACCCCGCCGACTGCATGAACCGTTTCGTCAACTGGCACGACCATGGCTATGCGTCCTGCACCGGCAAGTGCTTCGACATCGGCATCACGACCTCCGCCGCGTTGACCCGGTATCTTGCGACCGGCGATCCCTATGCCGGGTCAACCGATCCCGACACATCTGGAAACGGCGGGATCATGCGGCTGGCGCCTGCCGTGGTGGCCCACGCAGGCAGTCCTGACGGCGCCATCGATCAGAGCCGGACGACCCACGCAAGCGCGGAATGCCTCGACTTCGCGAAAAATATGGCACGCCTGCTGCTGTCCGGCGATCTTCACAGTGCCGAAGCTGCCCTGCCCCCGGCGACGCCGGAGAGCGAGATCCGCTCGAGCGGCTATGTTCGCCACACCTACGAGGCTGCGGTCTGGTGTGTGGCCAATACCGGAACGTTCGAGACTGCGGTCCTGAAGGCCGCAAACCTCGGCGATGACGCCGACACGGTCGCTGCCGTGACCGGGCAGATCGCAGGGCGGATCCATGGGCTGGCCGGTATTCCCGGACCTTGGCTTGACCGGGTGGCCTGGCGGGATGAGTTGCTGTCCCTGTCGGACAAGCTCTTCGCACTTGAGTTGGGGTGACTGCGCTCCCCGCCTTCCTCGGCCGCGCCCGAATTCTACCGATCAGGGTCCGACAAATTTTAAACAGAATTTAAGACCTCGGCCGGCACTCTGCGAGCACAGGGCTCAGACGCGGGGGATGGCATTGTCGACAGGGTCTGTTCGGTCGCGCCAAGGGTGTGACAAGTGCTCCAAGCGCGGCAAAACCAAGTTCGCCATCGATATTCGCATGGCGTTCCAGCCAATCGTGGATGTCGACAAGCACCTGGTCTTTGCTCATGAAGCGCTCGTTCGTGGACCTGAAGGCGAAGGCGCAGGATGGGTCCTCTCGCAAGTCGATCACGAAACCCGATACGCCTTTGACCAGCTCTGCCGCGTGACTGCGATCGAAACGGCTGCGCGATTGAACATGGCCGATCGGATCAGCATCAACTTCATGCCGAACGCGGTCTACAACCCTGAGAACTGTATCCAGACAACGTTGCGAACCGCCGAGAAGTGCGCCTTTCCGCTGGAAAATCTGATCTTCGAGTTTACGGAAGGCGAGGACATCTCGGACGTCGCTCACCTAAGCCATATCTTCGATGAATACCGCAAACACGGTTTCGGCGTTGCGATCGATGACTTCGGTGCAGGGTTCTCGGGTCTCGGCAAACTGGCGGAACTGCAGCCGGATCTGGTGAAACTTGACATGGCGCTGATACGCGGCATTGACCGGGATGACCGGCGCAGGATCATCGTGGACGGGATCGTCGAGATCTGCACGCGGCTCAAGATCACCGTGATCGCCGAGGGGATCGAGACCGAGGAAGAAATGTCCACGCTGGTCGATCACGGGATTACGCTGCTGCAGGGCTACTACTTCGCCAAAGCGTCGCTCGAAGCGGCGGTTGTGCCCGATGGATTCTCGCCCCGGCGCGCAGCGGCATGATCTGTAACACGGGCTGATCTGCCGATGCGTGAGCGCGCTGTGGTCTTGTCCGGTGCGGGCGCGACGAAGACGGGCTGCACATATATCTGGTTTCTGCACCTCGAGGGTACACAAGCTCTGGGTTGATCCCTATACTCGTTGCATCGAGCGAGACGGGAGACCCAAATGCGCTGCCCCTTCTGTGGAAACACCGACACCCAGGTGAAGGATTCACGGCCAGCCGAGGATCATGTCGCGATACGACGCCGACGGTTCTGCCCGGCCTGCAGCGGGCGCTTCACGACCTATGAACGGGTGCAGCTGCGCGATCTTGTCGTGATCAAAAAGAACAACAAGCGCGAGGATTTCGACCGCGACAAGCTGGCCCGATCGATCCGGATCGCCCTTCAGAAACGCCCCGTCGAGCCGGAACGGGTAGAGCAGATGATCTCGGGCATTGTCCGGCGGCTGGAAAGCACGGGCGAGACCGATATCCACTCGGACCAGATCGGCGAGATCGTGATGGAAGCGCTCGCCCGGATCGACACGGTCGCCTATGTGCGTTTCGCCAGCGTCTACAAGAACTTCCAGGCAGCCGACGATTTCGAAGAGTTCGTGCACGAGTTGCGCCCGCCGGTGGCGAGCGACAGCGCCGCGGACTGATCGGACATGTCGGATGCGCGCTGGATGCGGAGCGCGCTGAACCGGGCGCGGCGCAGTCTTGGTCGGACGTGGCCCAATCCGGCGGTCGGAGCGGTCATCGTGCACGCGGGACGCATGTTGGGCGCGGGGCAGACCGCGCCAGGCGGCCGCCCCCATGCCGAGATCGTGGCGATGGAGGCTGCACGGACGCGCTACGGCGCGGACTCGCTCACCGGCTCGACGGCCTATGTCACGCTGGAGCCATGCGCGCATCATGGCAAGACCCCGCCCTGCGCCGATGCGTTGGTCGCTGCAGGCATCGCCCGCGTCGTCTGCCCGATCGAGGATCCGGACCCGCGCGTCTCGGGCCGTGGTTTCGACACCCTGCGCAAGGGAGGGGTCGAAGTCACAATCGGGGAGATGGCCGCAGAAGCCCGGGCCATGAACGCAGGCTTTCTGTCCCTGATCGAACGGCGCCGCCCACATCTGGTCCTGAAACTCGCCACCACGCTGGACGGCCGCATCGCGACCCGCACGGGCGAAAGCCGCTGGATCACAGGGCCGGAAGCGCGCCGCCGTGTGCATCTGATGCGGGCGGAGGCGGATGCCGTGCTGATCGGCGCAGGCACGGCGCGGGTCGATGACCCGATGCTGGATGTACGCGACCTCGGCCTTCTGCATGCCGCCCCCGTACGCATTGTTGCGGATGGCGGCGCATCTCTGCCGTTGACCGGACGTCTGGCGCAAAGCGCCGAAGCTCATCCGGTCTGGGTGCTGCACCGGACAAACGCGGATCCGGGACGGATCGCCGCGATGCGTGACCTTGGGATCGAGACGCTTGCCTGCGAGACCACCGCGACGGGCGAGTTGGACATGCATGCGGCGCTCGGTTCGCTTGGAGCCCGCGGGATCACGCGGGTGCTGTGCGAGGGCGGTGGCCGCCTCGCAGCGTCGTTGCTGGCCGCGCGCCTTGTGGACGAGTTGGTGCATTTCACCGCCCCCCGCGCCATTGGTGGCGATGGCACCCCGGCGGTGCAGGCGCTGGGCCTCGACCGGCTGGCAGAGGCACCGGGGTTCGAGCGGGTGAGCGTTGAGCCGATTGGCGCTGACGTGATGGTTCGGTATCGCCTGCCGGCATAGCGTCCGGGCTCAACGCCCGCGCCACAGCCAGCTTTGCCCCGCCAGCAGCCCTTGCACTTTCGAGAGCACGCGCGCCCGTGGCATTGCAGCGCCCGTGCCGAGGCGTTCGACAATCACCTCAGGCGTGCACGGCAGCCCAGAGACGGGGTCCACGTAGCGCGGATAGGCGATCAGCGCGGCCCAGATCAGGGCATCCAGCGACGGTCGTGCCGTCCGGCGCGGGCATGGCGGGCCAAGATCCTGTGTCAGTCCCCAACCGGCATAGAACGGTGTGCCAAGGCAGGTGACGGGAACGCCGCGCACCAGCGCCTCGAACCCCATCAGCGAGGTCATGGTCCAAAGCGCCTCCGCTCGGTCAAGAAGATCCGCGGCGCTTGCTCCGGTGGCGACCTCATCCGCGAGATCGCGAACCGTGTTGTGCGGAACCGCTCCTGCCCGCAGTCCGGCCTCGACATCCGGATGGGACTTGTAGATGAGCCATGCGTCGGGATTTGCCTGCCGCGCTGCGGCGAGCAGACCAAAGTTCGTCCGGACATCCGCCTCGCCATGTCCGCAGCCTCGCAGGATCGACGCGTCATCCTCAACCTGACCGGGCACCAGGATAACACGCCGTGCGCCTGTGTCTGGCGTTTCGGGCGCCGCGCCGGTGTTATATTTGGTGACCCGGGCCGCGATGATCGCCTCGCGCAGCGCACGGGCCCGGGGCAGATCAGCGGAGCCTTTGGCCGCCTCGGCGATCAATGTCTCCAGATCGCTTGGGCGCGATGGGTCGAAATAGATCCCCTGCCTGTCAAAGACCAGCGATGCCGAGACCGTCAATTCCGCCCCAAGTCCGACGGAGCGCAGGAAACCGTCCTCGATCAGACCCGCGGTCAGCCCCTCCGCCTTTTGCGTCTCGAGCCAGTCCTCGGGAACCCTGGACGCCCATGCCCACAAGGCACGCTTGTTGTCCCGCGCTTGGGTGGCGGCCCGGGCTGCATCATCCTCGAACCGCACCGGGGTTCCATGGCGAGGGCGGAAAGACGCAACATTGCCGCGCTTCCAGAGGCGGATGCCGTGCAGGACATCGCCAGTCGTGCCTGGTTCGGGTGTTTCCGACCTCCTCTGCGCCGACAAGACGTCAACAGCGGTTTCAAACGCGCAAAGCCGGTCCCGCCAAGGATCGTAGTAGATCGGATAGGCCAGGTGACATGCCGCGAACAGCGCCCTGATATCGGGCCGCGCGGTGCGGCGGGGGATCAGGCTCTCGTCCTCGGTCAGGCCCCAACCGGCATAGAAGGCCGCGCCAAATGTCCGAACCGGCTTTCCCGCGAGAAGCGCATCGTAGCCCAGTTGAGAACTGACAGTATAGACCGCCTCGGCAGCATCCAGCAGATCCCAGGAGGCCACGGAACCGATTAGCATGACCTCGCCGGACCGCGCAGCGGATGGCAGGTCGTGCCCCGTTTTGGTGCCAGCGGCGACTTCGGGATGGGTTTTGATGACGATCGTCTTGCCAGGGTGCTCAACCCGCGCTGCATCGAGCATTCGCGAGAAGGTCTCTGCCGAAGTCCCTGCCCCGACAATGGAGGCATCTCCGGCGGTCTGGTCGACAACCAGCACAAAGCCCGGCTTTGGCGGTGTCTCCGTCGCGGGCGGCGAGTACTTAGACAATCCCGCAGCGCGCAAACGGGCGATGCCTGCGGTGGCTCGGGCGAGGGTTTCGTCATCCCATTCCCCGGCCTCGATCATCTGTTCCAGCCGCGACGGGACGCGCCCGTCATAATAGATACCGAGATCATCCAACACGATCGAGATCGGCGGTGCGCCCTGGCTGCCCGGGTAGATCGAGCGGAGGAACCCATCCTCGATCGTCAGAACGCGGCTGCCGGTCTGCCATGCGATCCAGCGGCCACGGGCAGAGACGGGCCGTTGTCCCCAGACACCGACCCAGTCGCCCTGCCCCGGCCACCCGAAGGCCGGGCGCCAACCTGCAAGCTCCAACATGCGGCGCACGCGCCGGGCGCGCCAGAAGCCGAGAGTTTGAACGGTGAGACGGGCGGGCGCCGGATCGGGCCGTAGTCCTGAACCCGGCGTTCCGAAGGTCATGCCATCTCGGCGGACGTCAGAACCCGCCGAGGTTGCGCGCCGATCCGCCGAAATTGATGATCGGCGAGATCGCCTGCAGGATCTGCAGGAACCGCACGAACGGTGCCGTGGTCACGTAGAGCGTATCGCCATCGCGCATGAAGAAATCACGCGCCAGGAAGATCCCGGCCGGTTGTGTCATGTCCAGAATATACGCGACGCGCTGCGGTTCGGTGATGTCCTGCCCGGGGAACAAACGTTGAGCGATCTCAACCGGTTCTTCACGGAACAGGAACACCCCGGTCGGATCTGCCGTCCGGCCATTCAACCCGCCAACCGTTCCAAGCGCAGTCAGGATCGACAGATCGCGTTTCGGAAACTGCACGGTGGAAGGCCCCGAGACCTCGCCAAGGGCCGTGAAGATGCGGCGGTCCCGCTCGGCGATGATAGCGTCGCCGTTCTTGAGGTGCACATCGTTGATCGGGTCGTCAAAGAGATCACGCAGCCAGATCTCGCCCTGAAGGCGGCCCCGGCGCAGTTTGACCTTGGCAATGTCCGGCTCCAGCGTCACACCACCCGCGCGGGCGAGCATGGCGAGAATATGCTTGGTCGGCGACTCGATCGGGTAGACGCCCGGCGCGCCAACCGTGCCCTGGATGCTGATCTGCCGACCCTTCTTGTCGACAGGGAAGATATCGACCTGCGGGTTCAGGGTCTTGTCGGCGAGGCTGTTGCGGATCGCTTCGCGCAACTGGTTGATCGACCGACCGGAGGCGTTGATCAGTCCGACATAGGGCACGAAAACCCGGCCCTGCTCGTCGACGACCGAATTCGGCAGCGGCGTCGCGCCGATCCCCGCAGGGTTCAGCAGGCCCTCGTCGATATTCTCCCAAACCGTGATCGAAAGCACATCGCCAGCAGCGACCGTATGCACCGGCTCTGGCTTGGCCTCGATATAACTGACCTCGAAGCTGGTGGTCTCATCGACTTTGGTGATCGTCGTGACATCCGGCGAGATCGGCAGGATCTGAAAGCCATAATCGGCAAGCTGCGGGTCTTCCGTGATTTCATCGAAATCCGGACCGCTGCGCGGCAGCGCGCAGGCCGAGACCGCCGCGACGAGCGCGATGCTGGTCAAGAGCCGGACAACCCTACTGGTCAGCCGCATCTCCATCATTCCTTCCCCCGTCGTCGCAGAGTCCCCTGTGACCGTTAGTTGATACACGTGAATTCGCAAAACGCAAGATCCCAAGTGATCCTAGGACGTTGGCGCGGCAAACTCATGTAGAAGATGATCATCCGGCAGCGGTTGATGCTGCGGGGGCTGCCTCCAGAGGCTGATGGCTGTCCGAGGACTGATCGAGAACGCGATCATAAGGATCTTCGTGGGCAATCATGATTGACGGAAGCCTTTGAAGCAACAGCTCAATCCCCGCCGAGGCGTAAAAAGACCCGGCAATCTGGCTGGTTTCCATGAGAAAGCGCCGGAACAGCCAGTAGCTGTGAAGATTCGGGCGGCTGGGCGCGGCCATGAACTGAGACAGCGTTTGCTCCGAGACAAGGCCCGGTTTCTTGTAGATCGCCCGGCCAAGGGCAGCGACCGGCATCCCGCGCCAGAGCGCCTGTTGAGCGGCTGTGGAGTTGACCGTGATCGCAGACTGGGCACGGTCGAGCAGAGGCGCAAGCTTCTTGCCGCCATCGATGAAGTGTACCCGGTCGGCAACGCCCTTGGCGAAGGCAAGATCGCGGATCACAAGGCCGAGACGCTCCCGCCCATCCTCGAACGGGTGTGCCTTCAGCACCAGATGCTCGCTCTTGGGCGCCGAGCTGGCGAAGGCGGTTATCACCTCCTCGACAAAGGCAGCCGTACTGGGATAGTCGGAATGCACCTGCATCGAAGCGTCAAAAGACAGCTGTAACATCACGAGATGAAACGGTTTATCAGAATTCAGAAGCCGCCGTTGCTGCAGCGTTCGCCGGGCCCAGATGAACGGCATCTTCGCTGCCCGCAACCAATAGGTCGCGCATTCCGAAAACAGCGGCATGTCCCGATGTCCGTGAAAGCGGCTGAACCGTCGCGACGGCAACAGACAATGCGCGTGATACCAGGCAGAGTACCAGAGATGCTGGTTCGCATCGCCCCAGGTCGCGGGCACGCTCGGCTCAGGCCGCGCGGTGTGCCCCATCGCCTCGGCCATCCTTGGCAGCGAGATCGACATGAGCCGGGAGTTCCCGTTGTTCCCCGCCCGCTCATATGTGATCCAACTCGGCCGGACATAGCCTTCTTCGAGGCAGTGAACGGTCAGACCGCGCGCTTCCGCGATCGCCCGCGCGATCCGGTGGATCGGCCGTGTGTCACCATAGATCACGATGTCCGTGAAGGCCGTGGCCTCAAAACGCTGCTCCAGCCAGGGACCGAACGCATCGATCTCGTCGTTGAACCGATGGAGCGGGCCAACATCACTCCACTCCCGTTCGTCCGCCGCGTTGAAGGCCACGCGCTGAACATCGGCACCGGCAGCGGCAAGAGCACCGGCGAGCAAGTGGAAGAACGGACCGTGCGGTCCCTGAAGGAACAGAAAATGACGGCCTGTTGCGTCGATCATCACGCGGGCTCCGGTACGAAAACACACGGCCTGCACACAAGGCCGTGTCGCTCCGTAAAGTGCATCGCCAAGGTAATCAATGTTTTATCACACCCTGTCCTTGCCGCTGCGCCCGCTTAAGATATACCGCTCATGCCATCATCGTCACAAAAGGTGCAAGGGATGTTTACCGGGATAGTGCGCGAAATCGGAACCGTGCAGGACATTCATCAGACCGGGGATACCCGGATCAGGATTGCGTGCACCCGTCCGGTCGAGAGTATCGAGATCGGCGCCTCGATCGCCTGCAGCGGGGTCTGTCTGACCGTGATCCAGACCGGCACGGCCGAGGGCGCGACGTGGTTCGATGTGGACGCATCGGCGGAGACGCGCTCGAAGACGACCCTTGGCGGTTGGCGTGCAGGCTCGCGGGTCAATCTGGAACCGGCGATGCGTGTTGGCGACGAGTTGGGGGGGCACATCGTGTCCGGTCACGTCGATGCCGTCGGAGAGATCATTGACGTGCGGCCCGAGGGGGACTCGCACAGGGTCGACATTCGCGCGCCCCGCGCCTTGGGCAAGTTCATAGCCTCCAAGGGCTCGGTCACGGTGGACGGCGTCTCTCTGACCGTGAACACGGTCGAAGATCAGACCGAGGGGACCGTCTTCGGCATCAACGTCATCCCGCACACATGGGCCGTCACGACGCTGGGCGATGCGGCGGCAGGAACCGGCGTCAATCTCGAGATTGACTTGCTTGCCCGCTATGTGGCGCGATTGGCGGAGGCATCATAAGCGACGGGAGGGGACCATGGCATCGCTGAGCACCGCTGAGCGCGAGACGTACAGACAAGAGGGATATCTGATACCCGAGTACCGGCTGCCTGCAGATCGGCTGGCCGGATTGCAGCGCGCGCTGGATGAGGCAATCGCCGCCAATCCCGGTGTCAGACCTGAGCATCTCGTCTCGATCCACGTACAGGGCAAAAACGCCGAAGGCATTGTCGGCTCGAACGCGTTTCTCGAAATCGCTCAGGACCCCGACATTCTGGATCTGGTCGAAGCGGCGATCGGCCCGGACATCATCCTCTGGGGGTGCCATCTTTTCTGCAAACCGGCGGGCGACGGACTGGAAGTGCCGTGGCATCAGGACGGGCACTACTGGCCGATCCGGCCGCTCGCCACATGCACCGTATGGATCGCGCTCGAGGCATCGGATCGCGAGAACGGTTGCCTGCGCGTGATCCCCGGCTCGCATGAGCCCGCGGTGCTGAAGGACCATATGCGGGAAGAAGGCGGCGCTCTGACCCAGCGCCTCGGGCATGATGACTTTGACGAGGCAGCGGCGGTCGATATCGAGCTCGAGCCCGGCCAGATGTCGATGCACGATGTCTACATGATCCACGGCTCGAACCGGAACACGTCCGAAAGGCGCCGGGCGGGCCTTGCGATCCGGTACATGCCAGCGACCTCGCTGTTTGACCGCGATCTCTTTCGCCGTAGCGATTCGAGCGGCTTCACCGTCGATTGCTCGACCCGTCCGCTCTGGCTCGTGCGTGGTCAGGACCAGACGGGGCGGAACGACTTCACCGTCGGACACGCGGCGGCCTGAGACGCGCTATCGCTCCTGGCGAAGACCGAGAATGTAGGAGATGACATTGTCGATCTCCTCATTCGTCAGCTTTATGTCCGGCATCCGGTTGTGCGGCGAGCGGAAGAAGACCTGCAGGCTCATCTCGCTGTGATCGCTGATCTTGGCGATATCGACGAAGGACGGCGCTTCATAAACATAGAGATCCGCCCATTGGCGCTCGACATAATGACAGTCCGAGCAGAAATCCCGGGCCAGCAGCAACCCGGCAGAGGCGTCGCCCGGCAAGTCCTGAGCAGAGACAAGCGCCGGGGCAAGCGCCGCAGCTGCCAGTGTCAGATAGCGCATTTCAACGCTCCCTTCTGTGGTGAACGGCGTCATCTCAGCACGTGCGGACGCTCGGCGCCCTGATCTGGATCAAATGGATGGCGCTTCTCTTCGGTCACGGGCATCGGACCACTGGATTTGCGCCGCGCCACGGGCTATGTGCGCCGCATGACGGATACGGAATATACGGACGCGATCTCGTCGGTCGCCGAGATCATCGATGAGGCGCGCAACGGGCGCATGTTCATCCTCGTCGATCACGAAGATCGGGAGAACGAGGGCGACCTGGTGATCCCCGCCCAGATGGCAACACCCGAGGCCGTGAATTTCATGGCGACGCACGGACGTGGCCTGATTTGTCTCGCGATGCCGGGCGATGCCTTGGATCGTCTGGGCCTGCCCCTGATGGCCGCCACGAACCAGTCCCGGCACGAGACGGCGTTCACCGTGTCCATCGAAGCGCGCGAGGGCGTGACCACGGGCATCTCGGCCCACGACCGGGCGCGGACAATCGCGGTCGCCATCGATTCCAACGCGACCCCTGCCGATATCGCGACACCGGGCCATGTCTTTCCCTTGCGCGCGCGCGAGGGCGGCGTTCTGGTCCGCGCTGGCCACACCGAGGCCGCTGTCGATGTCGCGAGACTTGCCGGGATGAACGCCGCGGGCGTGATCTGCGAGATCATGAATGAAGACGGCACCATGGCCCGGCTGCCGGATCTGGTGGCGTTCGCGCAGAAACACGGGCTGAAGATTGGCACGATTTCGGACCTCATCGCCTATCGGCGCAAGCACGACAACCTGATCCGCGAGGTCGATACGGCCGAGATCACCTCGGTCTTCGGCGGGACCTGGCAGTTGCGCGTCTTCCGGGACGAGCCGGGGCAGATGGAACACTATGCGCTGACCAAGGGCGATGTGGCCGATGGCCAGCCTGTCCTGACGCGGATGCACGTGCTGGATCCGCTGGAGGATGTTCTCTGCCTGAACGAGGACCGCTGGCAGCAGGTCCCGAACGCCATGTCCGCCATCGCGGCGGAGGGGCGCGGCGCCGTCATCATCCTGCGCGACAGCTCCCCCACCGCGATCTCGGACAGGCTGCGCCCACGCGGTGCCTCACCGAAAGAGCTTCGCCAATACGGCGTTGGTGCGCAGATTCTGACCAATCTGGGTATCCGAGAGTTGATCATGTTGACGAACTCACCTGCCCCACGCCTTGTAGGCCTCGACGGGTACGATATCTCTATCGTCGATACCCGCTCCATCCCCGATCGCGAGGCCTGATCATGGCATCCACCGAAGAACACTCGACACTGGACCTGCCGGCCTTTTCGCCGCCGCCCTCGGTTCTGATTGTTGTCGCGCCTTACTACCGGGCCGTCGCCGATAATCTGATCGTTGGCGCTCGCGGCGTTCTGGACCGCGCCGGGGCCGCTGTGGATATGATCGAGGTGCCCGGCGCGCTCGAGATCCCCACCGCGATCCGGCTCGCCAGCCGGAGCTTTGAGGGGTTCGTCGCCCTCGGCTGTGTCATCCGGGGTGAGACAACGCACTACGAGACGGTCTGCAACGACAGCTCGCGGGGGCTGACCCTGCTCGGCCTCGACGGCGTTTGCATCGGCAACGGCATCCTGACCTGCGAGACCATGGATCAGGCCGTGGTCCGGGCCGCCCCGGGCGAGATGGACAAGGGCGGCGGGGCTGCTGCAGCAGCGCTTCACCTGATCGCGTTGGCCCGTCGGTTCAGGCCGACACCGATGCCGCCCCGCCCACTCGACGATGTCGATGACTTCCTCGTCGCCGGCGCTGCCAGCACGACAAGGACGGCCTGATGGCGACCAGCGCCAAACGCAAGGAGGAGCGGCTCGCGCTCTCGGCTGCCCGGCTCGCTGCTGTGCAGGCGCTTTATCAGATGGAGATGACCGGCGCCGACTGGCGCGAGGTTGTGCGCGAGTTCGATGAGCATCGCCTCGGTGCCGAAATTGAAGGTGTTCAATACCGCGAGGCCGATCCCAGACATTTTCGCGAGACGGTCGAAGGGGCCGTGCGCGACCAGGTACAGATCGACAAGCTGACGGACCGGGCGCTGGTTGAACGCTGGCCGCTGGGTCGCATCGACTCGATCCTGCGCGCGCTGTTTCGTGCGGCAGGGTACGAGATCTGCGCGCGTCCTGACATTCCGGTAAAGGTTGTCATCGGCGAGTATATCGATGTTGCAAAGGCGTTCTTCGAAACGGGCCGAGAGCCGGGTTTCGTGAACGCTGTGCTGGATCACATGGCCAGCGAAGCCCGGCCATCCAATTAAATTGCATTTTTAATTTTATTTTGATATTTAAAGATCACCGTACCGCCACAGTGGGAGGAATGATTCGATGGCGCTCGAACCGGGAGATCTGCTGTTCGTCGGCTGGGATGCCGACAACGAAGACATCTCCTTCGTCACAACCCGGAACATCACCGAAGGTGAAGTCATCTACTTCACCGACGATGAATGGAATGGCACGCAGTTCAACACCAACGAACAGCTGATCGAGTGGATCGTGCCTGCGGGCGGGATCCCGCTCGGTACGGTTGTCACCATCGACATGGTGCCTGCCGGGGGCAACTCGAGCGCCAGTATCGATGTGGGCGGCGACGTCGACTATATCCGCGGCGGCGGACAGCTCGCCGTGTCGAACGAGATGTTCTGGGCCTTTCAGGGCGACCGTGTCGGCAACACCGTCACACCCACGAATTTCATCGGTGTCATCGCCAACGAGGCGCAGGGCAACAACAACCAGAGCCCGAACCTCAGCGGCACCGGCCTGACCCCCACCAACGGCGCAATCATCATCGACGGCGACGAAGACTATATGGAGTTCGTCCTCGACGACCCCGAGGTCTACAACAATCGGGACGAGTTGATCGCCGCTGTCTCGGACCTGTCGAACTGGGACACCGCAGATGGAACCGGCAACAACAACCCGAATGGGACCGGGTTCGACCTCGCCTTCGACAACTTCTTCTGCTTCACCCCGGGCACGCGGATCCGTGCGCCGGGCGGGCCGAGATTGATTGAAACGCTTTCGCCCGGCGATCTGGTCTGCACGCGCGACCATGGCCCGCAGGAGATCCGATACATCGCGCGGCGGCGTCTGGGAGCGATGGATCTGGCGCGCAGCCCGACCCTGCGCCCGATCATCATCGAGGCCGGTGCGATGGGCGATGGGCTGCCGAAACGGCGTCTCACTGTCTCGCGCCAGCATCGTATGGTGGTGTCGGGCTGGCGCATGGCGCTGATGTTCGATGAATACGAGATGCTGGCCCCGGCGATCTCGCTGGTGAACGATCACAGCGTCCGGATCGACCATAGGTGCCAAGAGGTCGAGTACATCCACCTCCTTTTTGATCGGCACGAAATCATATTCGCCGAGGGCGCCGCGACCGAGAGCTTTCACCCAGGCGAGACGGCGAAGAACGCGTTCGATGCTGCGACGCGCACCGAAGTTCTGCAAATCTTTCCGTGGCTTGAGCGCGAATCTTACGGTCCTGTTGCCCTGCCCACGCTACGCCCCTTCGAGGGGCAGGCGGTGGCGCGGGCGCTCTGATCACGCACCGCGGCGGTCGAGAAATTCCAGCACAGATTGCGCGGCACGGATGGACGGCGGATTTCCCTCACGGCCCAGCACCGCCATGACCTGATCAAAGACCGCCCGTTGCGCATCGCCACCTGCGGGATCCGTCAGCAGCGGAGACAATGCTTCGCTCACCGCATCGACCGTGCAGTATTCCTGAAGGAATTCAGGGACAACCGCCCGCTCGCTCACCAAGTTCACCAGGTTGGCCGTGCTGACTTTCACCACCCGGCGCACAATCTGCGCCGTCAGCCAGTTCGTCCGATAGGCCGCGACCATCGGTGTGCCGGCGGCGGCCAGTTCCAGCGTGATCGTACCGGATGCACAGAGCGCCGCGTCCGCGGCAGCAAAGGCAATGCGCTTCTCATGCTCGCCTGCCTGAGGCAGAACGAGAAAAGCGGGCGGCAATAGCGTGCTGAGAGCGCCGCGCACTTCAGCCTCGACCGTTTCGGCCACCGGGCAAACGATCGCGAGGTCGGGGATCTGCGCCCTCATGCGCCCTATGACCTCGGTGAACGGGCCGAGCAAGCGGTTCACCTCTCCGCGGCGCGACCCCGGCGCGACGAGCAGGACCTTCTGCGCCGGACGAATGCCACGGCGATTGCGAAAACCTGCGATCTCCTCGACTGTAATCTCGGTTCGCTCCGCAGCGGGGTGACCCACGAAGTCGCATGACATACCTGCCGCCTGCATGTAGGGCGGCTCGAATGGCAGCAGCGCGAGCACATGATCGACATAAGGCGCCATCTTCTTCGCGCGGCCCGGGCGCCACGCCCAGACCGAGGGGGCGACATAGTGGACAACCGGCAGGCCCGGCTGCGCAGCGCGGGCTTTCCTGGCGACGCGCAGACAGAAATCGGGGCTGTCGATGGTGATCAGCGCGGCCGGGCGGCGCGCAATCACATCAGCGGCGGTTTCGTTAATCCGCCGGATCAGACGGCGAAGCTTTGGCAGCACCTCGGTCAGACCCATGACCGACAGCTCCCGCATGTCGAAGGGTGGCTCCAGACCCGCAGCGATCATGTCGCGCCCACCGACGCCGTGAAAGGACACATCCGCCTCGGCTTGCATGGCGCGCATCAGGCCCCCGCCGAGCCGGTCGCCAGAGGGCTCCCCCGCGATGATGTAGATATCGCGCGCGGCCATCGCGGATCTAGTCGCCGGTCGCGGCTTGCCAGTCGGCAAGCTGTTCGGGCGTGACGCCATAGACGAACAGGCCGCTCTGGCGCGCCGCCTCTCGGGTTGCGTCGGCCTCAATCAGAACCGTCCGGTCGGCGGCGACGACGATGCCGTTCAAACCTGCCGCAGCGGCGGCCTCCAAGGTCGCCGGGCCGATCGCAGGCATATCGAGGCGGTGGTCCTGGTCAGGTTTCGGCCCCTTGAACAGAACGCCGGAGGGCGGCGCAGCACTGGCCCGTCGCTCTGGCGGCAGTTTTGCGACTCGCATCAGCATCAGGTCCGTACCCTCGACCGCTTCAACGGCCAAGCAAACTCCGCGGGCGACGACCGCGCCCTGCCCCACGTCCAGAGGCCCGAGCGCCGCGACAATCTCGGCCGCACGCGCGGCATCGCGCCGGTCATCTGCGGCTGGCTCGGCCGTGGTCAGCGGTCCCGGAGCGACAGTCATGCCCTGCCCGAGGATCTCCTGCGGACCGATCAGTGTGATCCCCTCGCTCTCGAAGATCGCCGAGAAACCGCGCAGCATCGCATCATCACCGCGCCGGAGCAGCGTCAGGGCCTTCGCCGCGACCGTGACCCCTTTCAGGTCAACGCGGTGGAACCGCACGCGCGGGCGGTTCATCCCGCCCGCAAAGACAACATGGGTCACATCCGCAGCGCGCAAGGCGCGGAACATCGCACCCACACGTTCGAACTCGTGGTGCTGGTGCGGATGCGCGGCCATCCAGGACTCGAAACAGCCCTGGTAGACGATCAGCAGATAGGGCAGCCCTGCCTCGGCCCGGCGCTCGGCAATCTCGCGCGGGAGCGAACCGCGCCCCGCAATGATCGCCAGCGTGGTCGCCGGGCCTGCCGCATCAGGCATCGCGCGGCGTGCAGAAATTCCGGCTGGGGTCGGCAAGGATGAACGATGTCATCTCGTGAACCGGATGATCGTCCGCATACTCGCTCGCAACCCGGGCAGCACGGTCTGCCAGCGAGCCGTCGCCATAAAAGATCTCGCGGTACGCCGAGCGCAGGGCGTGGATCGTCTCGCGATCGAACCCGCGCCGCTTCAGGCCGATCAGGTTCAACCCGCCAAGATCCGCCCGATTGCCAATGACCGAGCCGAACGGGATCACGTCTTTCTCGACCCCGCTCATGCCGCCAACCATGACCTGTTGACCGATGCGCGAGAACTGTTGCACCGCAGAGAGCCCGCCGAGGATCGAGAAATCGCCAAGCTCGACGTGTCCAGCCAGAGTGGCATTGTTCGCAAGGATGACCGAGTTCCCGACCTGGCAGTCGTGTCCGACATGAGCGCCTGCCATGAACAGACACCCATCGCCGACGCGGGTGTAGAGCCCACCTCCAGTGGTTCCGGGGTTCATCGTCACGTGCTCACGGATCATGTTGCGCGCCCCGATTTCGAGATACGAGGTCTCGCCGGCGTATTTCAGATCCTGAGGACGATGCCCGATCGAGGCAAAAGGCCAGATCCGCGTCTCCTCGCCGACCTTGGTATGACCGGTCACGACGACGTGGCTGTGAAGCTCGACCCCGTCCCCCAGTGTGACATCGGCGCCGACAAGCGAATAGGCCCCGATCGAGACATCGGCCCCGAGGGTCGCGCCATCCTCGACGATTGCCGTCGGGTGAATGCTCACGAGCTACCGCCGCGGCGCCGTTCATCGTCCTGGGTGATGATCATGGCCGAGTATTCAGCCTCGGCCACGACCTCGTCGCCAACCTTGGCATCGGCCCAGAACTTCCAGATCTTGCCGCGTCCGCGCAGGATCTTGACGTGCAGTTCCAACACACTTCCCGGCTCGACCAGTTTGCGGAACCGCGTCTTGTCCAGGGTCATGAAATAGACCAGCAGGTTCTGGTCGATCATCCCCAGCGTCTCGACAACGAGAACGCCCGCTGTCTGCGCCATCGCCTCGACGATCATGACGCCTGGCATGATCGGCTTGTCCGGGAAGTGACCCTGAAAGAACGGCTCGTTGTTCGTGACCATCTTGATCCCGACGGCGCTCTCGCCCTTTACGATCATCTCAACCCGATCGATCAGCAGGAAAGGGTATCGGTGCGGAATCATCCGCTTGATGCGCGCGAGATCGGCGGATGTCGGTTCAGTGTCGGGGGTTTGGTCTGTCATATCGAACGTCTCAAAACTTGGCAGGCGCAGTGCCTAGATTGCTTAGCGGACGCGCCTGTCAGGTCAAGTCTATTGGTCGGACGCCGAATCGGCCAGTGGCTCGGATCCCGGTGGCTGTTCGTCTGGCCCAAGGATCGGCAGGTCCAGATCCACCTCCGGGATCACCGGGGGCGGCGCCATGGCGTCGAACAGCTCGACGGCGCGTGCTGTGAGATTTGCGGATTGATCGGCGGCAAGGACCTGATCCGCGTTCAGAATGACCGTCGCGCCGGTCTCGCGTCTCAGCTCTTCCAGGATACGCGGCAACGCGGCAACGACCCTCGCACGGGCATCCTGAAAGTCGCGCTGCAGCTTCCCCGCGCGGTCCTGCGCCGTCCGCCGCCAGAGCCGGACCCGGCGATCAAAGTCTGCAACCCGCACGCTGAACTGCTCAGGCGACAGGGATGCCCGCTGATCCGCGATCTCCGCCTCCTCGGCCGCGAAAGTCTGGTTGGCCTCATCCACCTTCGCCTGCAAAGCAGCGGTCAACGTTCGTTCAGCCTCGGCCAGTCTGCGGGCAGCCGCGACATCCCGCAAGAGACGCTCGCGCGAGATGATTGCAATGCCGCCGGTGGGTTGGGCGATGGCGATGCTTGGAAACACAAGCACAGCGGCGGCGTACCTGAACAGGTCACGCCGCCGCGTCAGAGCATCAGGCATGCCGGAGCACCGGGTTCAGAAGCGCGTCCCGATCGACAGGCGGAACAGCTCATCCTCGTCGAAATCCTCGCTGATCAGCGGGAAGCCGAAGCTCAGCTCCAGCGGGCCGAACGGGGTCGAGATGAACAACAGACCGCCGCCGGACACACGGATCGACGAGCCATCGTCGATGGCGTTGCCGTTCAGATCGACGAGGTCGCCATCAAGACCGAACAGCGTTCCGGCATCAATGAAGGCGCCGCCAAAGATGCCAAGTTCATCCGGCAGACCAAGCGGGAACGACACCTCGAGGCGGCTGACCATCCGGTAGTTTCCGCCAAGGGCGTCATCGGTGATCAGGTCGCGCGGGCCAACGCCCGAGTTCGCAAATCCGCGAAGGCTCGCACCACCGAGGAAGAAGCGCTCGTTGATCCGGATATCGTCGTCAAAGCCGAGGATCCCGCCGACTTCAAACTCGAGGCTCGCCACAACCTGATCCGAGAAGAACGAGGTCCAGCCTTTTGCCGAACCGAACGAGCGGATGTAGCGCGCATCCCCCCCGAGGCCGGCCAGATCCTGGTCCAGCCGCAGCAGATAGCCGCCCGTCGTCTCGATCGGATCGTTGCGCTGATCGTGGGTCAGCGTGTGTCCGACGGCCGAGGTAAACCGCACACCGTCATCGACTTGGATTGCAGGGGAGGCATCGGCGTTGACCTGTACGTCCTCGCGCCGGAACTCATAGCGCAGACCAAGGCGGGTATCGGTCGAGAGCGGGAATTCGACGGTTGGCCCTGCCCCGAGACGCACGATCTCGAAATTCGACTCGTCGCTGAGATCGTCATCGATGAAGAAGGCGCGGACACCGACGGACAAATCACGATCAAGGAACGCGGGCTCAACGAAGCTGAAATCATAGACCTGCGTATCGCCGGCGGCAGTGACCTGAAGGTTCAGCTCCTGCCCGCGACCCAGGAAGTTGCGCTCGTTCAACGCGACGTTGCCGATCGGGCCGTCGCTGCTGGAGAACCCGAGACCGAAGGACAGCGCGCCGGTCGACTGTTCCTCGACCTTCACCTTCAGGATTGCACGGTCTTCGGAACTGCCCGGCTCGGAGTCGATCTCGACCCGCGAGAAGTACCGCAGACCCCGGATCCGGCGGCGTGCGTCGCGGATCCGCCGGGCGTCGAACGGGTCGCCTTCAACGATGTCGATATTGCGCCGGATGACACGGTCAAGGGTCTGGGTGTTGCCCTCGATCTCGATCCGCTCGACAAAGACGCGGGGCCCTTCGGCCAGATCAAAGGTGATGTCGATGATCCGGTCTGCCGCGTTCTTGCGCGGGCGCGGGCGCACCTGAACGAAAGCAAAGCCGCGCTGACCGGCGAGGTCGGTGAGATCGTTTGCAATCTCCTCCACCGCGCTCGCATCATAGGTATCACCTGTCAGATCCGGCGGTATGGCGGCGTTAAACTCCTCCTGATCAAGGCCACGGGCCGACACGACCGCATCAAGTTCGCCGAAGGCATATTCCTCGCCCTCGCTGACCGTGAAGGTAATGAAGAACCCGTCCCGGTCCGGCGACAGTTCCGCGGTCGCCGACAGCACGGTGAAATCCGCAAAGCCGCGTGAGAAGTAGAAATTCCGCAGCAGCTCCTTGTCGAGTTCGAGCCGGTCCGGATCATAGACATCCGAGCCAACGAATTGCGACAGAAGGCCAGACTCCGTCGTCTCGATGACGCCGCGGAGGCGGCTGTCCGAAAAGATCTGGTTGCCGACGAAGTCGATCGAGGACACGCCTGTCAGATCGCCTTCGGTGATTTCGAACACGAGATCGACACGGTTGTCCGATCGCTCGATGATCACGGGCTCGACCTCGGCGCCGAAGCGGCCGGTACGGCGGTAAATCTCGATGATCGCCTGAGCATCCGCCTCGGCCGCAGACACCGTGAACGGCAGGCGCGCGCGCAGGTTGATGATCCGTTCGAGATCCTCATCCTTCAGGGCATCGTTGCCTTCGAACGCAATCTCGTTGATCGACGGGTTCTCGACAACCTCGACGATCAGCCGGTTCTCGCTGGGGATGATCCGCACATCCTTGAAGAGGCCCGTGTCAAAGAGCCGCCTGACCGAGCGGTTGAGATCCTCGGCCGTGACAGTCTGCCCCTGCTCGAGGTTCATGTAGGAAAGGATCGTCTCGACTTCGATGCGCCGGTTGCCGCGGACAGCGACCGCCTGTTCCCGCGCAGGCGCCTGAACCAAAGTCTGTGCCGATGCGGTACCCCAGATCAGGTCCAATCCGCCCGTCGCCGCCAGCGCGATCCCGAGCGAGACTGCCCACGTGCGCACCGCGCGGCTGCTCCGCGCAATGTAGGGAATTGCCATCTCATCTCCCCCCTGCCCCCCGGACCGACTTTTGTTCAGTTCCTTCGGGCAGGTTCCTGCCGTCGTCCTGCCTTGCCTCGATCCGCGAGCCGGATCAGAGTTTCATGACGTCGTTATACGTGACAAACACCATGAGCAACAAGACCAAGGATAGGCCAAGCATTGTGCCGTATTTCATGGCCGCTTCGCCAACCGGGCGGCCCCGCAGAGCTTCGCAGAGATAGAACATCAGATGACCGCCATCGAGGACGGGGATCGGGAAAAGGTTAAACAAACCCACAGCGGTAGACAGGAAAGCTACGAGACGGATTAAAGCAAAGGCGCCTTCTTCCGCCGCATCACCGGAAAACTTGGCAATGCCGATCGGCCCGCTCAACTGGGAGGTGTCGGCACCGTTGAAAATCATTTCATTGATGAAGACGACGGTCGTGCTGATGATTCTCCACACCTGACCGATGCCATACTCCGCCGCTTCCAGCAGCGTGACGGGTACGATTTCCGACCTCAGACCACCGATATCGCCAAGGCCGATACCCATCGTGGGCAGCAGCGTGATCTCTCCCGTTTCCGGATCGGGGCGTTCGATCATCTTGGGTGTGAAGGTCATCTCGAGAAGTTCGCCCTCGCGCTTGAAGACGAAGTCGATTGGCTGGTTCGGTGGCAGATTTTTCCCGATCAGGCTGACATCGCGGGCCGAAGTAATCCTTTTGCCGTCGATCATATGGACGAGGTCGCCCGCCTGCACCCCGACATTCGCGGCGGCCCCGTCAGGCACCAGATCGGTCACACGTGGCGGCAGGATGTACTGCGTCGTGATCTCCATCTCCTGCCCGTCCCGCACGATGACGGCAGGTGTCGGCTGGCCGTTTGAGACGGACAGCGCATCGATGATATCGCCGAAGGTTTCGATCGGCTCGTCGGCAATCGAGAGCACGCGGTCACCGGGCTGGAACCCGATCTCCACCGGGTTCGCATCGCCGATCTCGGTGATCACCGGGTCATCGGATAACTTGCCACTGTAGAGCGCGAGGCCAAAGAAGATCACGAGGGACAGAATGAAGTTTGCCACCGGGCCTGCCAGAACCGTCAGGGTTCGGCGCCAAAGAGCGGCATTGTGGAAGGCATGCGCGCGGTCATGGTCTGACAGGTCATCATCATCGACACGCCCCGCGCTGGCCGGGTCCATGTCGCCTACGAATTTCACGAAACCGCCAAGGGGCAAGGCGGCGACCTGCCAGCGCGTGCCGTACTTGTCGACCCGCGACCACAGCACCTTGCCGAAGCCGATCGAGTAGACCTCCGCCTTGATGCCGCACCAGCGCCCGACCATCAGGTGGCCAAGCTCGTGGATGGCCACAACGACCGAAAGCACGACCAGAAACGGCAGCACAACCGCCAGAACCGGACCGATCAAAGGGATGGAGTTGATGAGATCCATGAGGTCTCCGCTGATTATCGCGCCGCTGACCTCAGGCCGCGCGCGTTTCGATCCATTGCCGTGCGACCCGCCGCGCGGTCGCGTCCGCTTCGAAGACCACATCGATGGTCTCGGCATCCGGCCCACAATCTAGGGATGCAACTGTGTCTTCAACAAGGCGTGCCATATCGAGAAACCCGATTTGACCGGAAATAAACCCGTCCAGCGCAATTTCATGCGCTGCGTTCATATGACATGCCGCCAAACCGCCGGCCTCCATCGCTTCACGCGCCAGACGCAGAGGCGGGAACCGCACCTCGTCCGGGGCTTCGAAATCGAGCCGCGCCAGATCGGCGAAGTCCAGCCGGTCCACCGGCAGATCGGGCCGCTCGGGCCAGGCCAGAGCGTATCCGATCGCCACACGCATATCAGACGGGCCGAGATGGGCGAGAATCGATCCATCTCCGTATCCCACCATCGAGTGAATGATCGATTGAGGGTGAACGACAACTTCGAGATTTTTCGGAGAAATGTCGAAAAGATGTCCCGCTTCGACCATCTCCAACGCCTTGTTGAACATCGACGCGCTGTCGATGGAGATCCGCGCGCCCATCGACCAGTTCGGGTGTGCCACGGCCTGCTTCGGGCTGGCAGCGGCCATTTGTTCCATGCTCCATGTCCGGAACGGCCCGCCAGACGCGGTCAGGAGCAGGCGCTCGATCGGCGTGGTCTCGTGCGCGACCAGCTGGAAGATGGCATTGTGCTCGCTGTCGACGGGCAGGAGGCGCGCGCCATGGCGCTCGATCTCTGCCAGGAAGACCGAACCCGCCGCGACCAGGCACTCCTTGTTGGCAAGCGCGATGGTGGCACCTTGCCGGACGGCCGCAAGGGTCGGGCGCAGGCCGGCCGCACCGACAATCGCAGACATGATCCAGTCGATGGGCCTTTGCGCCGCCTCGATCAGCGCATCGGGACCGGCCGCGGCTTCGATCCCTGTGCCTGCCAGAGCTTCGCGCAGGGCATCCAACCGTCCGGGATCAGCGGTCACGGCAATCTCGGCGTTCAACCGTTGCGCGGCATCGGCCAGAGCAGCGATGTTGGCGTGCCCGGTGACGGCCACGGTCTCGAACTGTTCGACGCCCAGCGTCTCGATCACATCGACCGTGTTTGCCCCGATCGAGCCGGTCACCCCCAGAATGCTGATCCGTCGTCTGTCCATGATCCGCCCAGATACCCCAGTCACCAGACAAACACAGCCTGATCCCGCGAGAACGTGACCGCCGCCGCGACAAGGGTCGCCGCCATGTGGCCATCCATCCGGTCGAGCACGCCGCCATGGCCCGGGATCAGTGTGCCGGCGTCTTTCACGCCGAAATGCCGTTTCAGCGCGGATTCGGCCAGGTCCCCCGCCTGTGCAAGCACCGCTGCGATCATCGAGACGGTACAGACCTGCACAAGATAGGTACCCGTCGTGGCCCCTGAGAAGATTGCCCCGACAATCGCCGCCAGGATAACGCCGCCGCCCAGCCCGGCCCAGGTCTTCTTCGGGCTGACCGAAGGCCAGAGCTTTGCCCCGCCGATCATGCGACCGGCGAAATAGCCGCCGGTATCCGCCGCGATCACCACAAGACCCGCCCAGAGGATCGACAGGAAGCCAAAGGGGTCGAAATCCCTGAGCGCAATCAGCGAGATTCCGGCGAGACCGATGTAGAGCGCACCGAGTGCCGACCACATCCCGCCCCTCAACCGAGACTGCATGCCATCAAGCGCAATCCCTGCCAGAATGCCACCCGCGATGATGGTCCAGGCCAGATCAAGATACCCCATCGACAGAACGATCATCGGCCCGACGGCGGCGATCAGGTATGGCAGAACCGTTGCATCCGCCGTCCCGCCCCGATGCATCGTGATCGAGCGCCACTCGACCATCATCAGCGCCGCTGCAAGAGCGCCGATCGCAGCCGTCCAGTATCCACCCATCCAGACACAGAACAGCGAGGTATTGCCGATCACCAGTGCCCAGATGAACCGAGTGCGCAGATCCGCAAACTTCTTCGTACGGTCTTGCGCCCCTTCGGCGGCGGGCCCGGATCGCGTCTCTGACACTGGGTCGGGCCCCGCCACGTGCCTGTTCCTACTGGGCCGCGACTTTGCCGAACCGGCGCTCACGACCGGCATAATCGGCAAGAACAGCCTCGAAGCGCTCGCGCGTGAACGCGGGCCAGCATTCCTCGACAAAGGCAAACTCAGCATACGCCGCCTGCCACAGCAGGAAGTTCGACACCCTCATCTCGCCTGACGTACGGATCACGAGATCCGGGTCGATCTGACCGCCCGTATCGAGCGCACCGCCGATGGCGGCCTCGTCGATCGCCCCCGGGTCGAGCCGTCCGGCCGCGACTTCCACCGTAAGGGACTGCACAGCGCGCGCGATCTCGTTCCGGCCGCCATAGGACAGAGCGACCTGAACGGTCAGTTTCGTGTTTCCGGCGGTGCGCTCCTCGGTCTGCGCCATCAAGCGTCGGAGATCGCCCGGGATGCGATCATGCTGACCGATAAAGCGCACGCGTATCCCGGCATTGTCCAACTCATCCACTTCGCGCACGATGTAGCGGCGGAAGAGGTTCATCAGAACGTTGATCTCATAGTCCGGTCGGCGCCAGTTCTCGGTCGAGAACGCGAAGAGCGTGAGCACCTCGATCCCCATTTCGCCCGAGGCACGTATGATCTCGCGAACCCGCTCGACGCCGCGCTGATGGCCATAGGTCCGCTGGCGCCCGCGTTCGCTCGCCCAGCGGCCGTTGCCGTCCATAATGATTGCCACGTGCCGTGGCAGCACCCCCGCATGATCCGTCATGAAACTTCCTGCTCTGCCCCCAACTAAAGGCCGCGATACGCTGTTACACTTGCATGATTTCTTCTTGTTTTGTCTCCAGCGACTCGTCGACCTTAGCAATCGATTTGTCCGTTAAGTCCTGGATCTCGTCAGAATACAGCTTTTGCTCGTCCTCTGACATCCCCTCTCCCTTGGCTTTCTTTATCTGATCCATACCGTCGCGGCGGACGTTCCGGATCGCGACTCGCGCGTTCTCGGCATATTGCCCGGCAACCTTGGTCAATTCACGGCGCCGTTCCTCGTTCAGTTCAGGGATCGGCAGACGCAGCAAGGTGCCGTCCATCACCGGGTTGATGCCGAGGCCCGACTGACGAATGGCCTTGTCCACTGCATTCACCAGCGACTTGTCCCAGACATTCAGCGTGACCATGCGAGGCTCGGGTACATTGACCGTACCGACCTGGTTCAGCGGCGTCGGAGAGCCATAGGCATCGACTGTGATTGCATCCAGCATGCTTGCCGAGGCCCGCCCGGTCCGAAGCGACGCAAAATCACTGCGCAGCGCTGTGAGCGCGCCGTCCATGCGCCGCTCGAGATCGTCGAGGTCTATTTCAATGTCGTCTGACATGGGTTGTTCCCGGTTCTGTTTTTACCTGCCCGGCGTCGATACGACCGATCAGCCGCCGACCTGAGTGTATTGTCCGCGGCCAAACAGCACCTCGGTCATCCCGCCCGGCTCGTGCAGGGAAAAGACCACAATCGGCAGGTTGTTGTCACGTGCCAATGCAATGGCCGAAGCATCCATTACCTTCAGGTTTTTTGTGAGAACTTCATTGTAGCTGACTGTTTCGTAACGCTTGGCCTCGGGATTGATCTTGGGATCGCTGTCATAGACCCCATCGACCTGAGTGCCCTTGAAGATGGCGTCGCAATTCATCTCCATCGCCCGCAGGGTCGCTGCGGTGTCGGTGGTAAAGAAGGGGTTTCCGGTTCCGGCCGCGAAAATCACGACGCGCCGCTTCTCGAGATGCCGGATGGCGCGGCGGCGAATATAGGGCTCACAGACAGACGCCATGGGAATCGCCGACTGGACCCGCGTGTGAATGCCGAGGTTTTCCAAACCGGACTGCATCCCGAGCGCATTCATCACGGTCGCGAGCATGCCCATATAGTCGGCTTGGGAGCGCTCCATCCCCTGCGCGGATCCTGACAGTCCGCGGAAAATGTTGCCGCCGCCGATCACCATGCAGATCTCGATACCAAGGTCGTGGGCTTTCTTCACCTCCTCGGCGATCCGCGTAACGGTCGGAGGATGCAGGCCGAACCCCTGATCGCCCATCAACGCTTCGCCGGAGATCTTCAGGAGAACCCTGGGAAAGAGCGGCGCCTCTTCGCTGAACTCTGCGGCGTGGGACATGGCGCGACTCCTGTCTGGTACTCGCGCGGTTATGTCCGAGAGGTTAATGCGGCGCAAGCCCGCTGCAGTGCAAAAACCGCGCAAGTTACGCGTAGGACACGGCTTGTCTGTGTTCGGCCCTGAGGCGCCAGTCGACGTATCGCTCGCGCAGATCTGAGGTGATCGGACCGGGTGCGCCGTTTGAAAAGATGCGGCGATCCACCTGAACAACAGGGACAACACCTCCGCCCGTGGTGGACAGGAATACCTCATCGGCCTCGAGAAACTCTTCCAGCGAGATCGCGCGCGCCTCGCGCGGGACACCGGCCTCGTCGCACATCTCCAGCACCGTCCGGCGGGTTATACCCCCCAGAACGCCGCGATCCGGCGTGACGACCCGGCCATCCAGGACAGCGAAGATGTTGAACCCTGGCCCCTCGGTCACATTGCCCGCGTGGTCGAGCAGGACGACGGTTTCGAACCCCTCGTCCTTTGCTTCGAACAGCCCGGCAGTGATGTCGCCCCAATGATAGTTCTTGGCGCGCGGGTTGACGCTGTCTTCGGGGATGCGGCGCACATCCTTGGCAACCCAGACACTCGCGCCCTTCTCGGCGATCTCGGGTTGGACCACATGGACATACGGCACACACCAGGCGTAGAAGTGGTTGGCGCAGGTCCTTGGGTTGCGCGTCCCGGGGATGGCGGGCACCCCGCGCGAGGCCACCATGGCAACATAGGCGGCGCGCAAACCGAACCGTGCGACGATCGCATGGCAAGCCGCGCGAACGTCGTCCGGCGTCACTCCGGGATCAAGCCGGGTCGCCGCCATCGACTGGAAGAACCGCTCGACATAGTCGTCGAGGCGGAAGAACCCGCCCTCCCAGACCTAGGCAACGTCATAGGTTATATCCGACCGCGTCAGCCCCCAATCCGTCACACCGATCCTGGCCTCGCCAATCGGGATGACCCGTCCGTCCATCCAGGCCGCGCCCTTGGACCAATCCCGAGTTGAGGAATCCCAGTGATAGGTGATGTCCGGCAGTCCCTCATCGTTGTTGCCGACAGCATCACGCGCGACGTCGCGAAACCCGAGTGCTTCGTAGAACCGGCACGCAATCGCGTTCTGCTGGAAACAGCGAAGTGTGAGGGAGGCGCGCCCCTGCATGGCGGCATGCATAAGCGCTCGACCGATCCCCCGCGCCTGCCACTCCGGATGCACGTAAAGCGCCGGGACGTTCGCCCCCTGAACAACCGCGATGAAGCCGACCGGCTTGCCCTCTGCTTCTGCCACCCACGTCTCGGCCCCCAGCAGCAAACCAGCCATAAAGGCATTGTCTTCTTCGGGTGAATGCAATGGCGGCACAAACCCCAACCCATCGAGAGCAGAGCGCATGATCGCAGCAAGCGCGGGGCGATCCTGTCTACGGCCAGGTCTTGCGAGCCATCCGGTCATGGCACCACCTCCTCACCCGGCAGTTCCAGATGCAATGCGGTTTCGGTGTATGGGGTCGCACGGGCGAGATCGGCGTTGAACACGATCCCGAGGCCCGGCTCACGCGGTGGGATCACATGTCCATCCTGCCAGGTGATGCCGGATATGATCTCGCCATGAAACCCCTCCCACCGCTCGATGCTCTCGAGGATCAGGAAGTTGGGGATGCAGGCCGCAAGGTGCACGTTCGCTGCGCCCTCGACCGGTCCGGCATAGAGATGCGGGGCCACCTGGGCATAGTGCGCCTCGGCCATGGCCGCGATCTTCTTGGCCTCGAGGATGCCGCCGACCCGTCCGAGCGCCGGTTGCAGGATCGAAGCGGCGCCGCAGGCCAGCACCCGGGCGAACTCGTACTTCGTGACCAGCCGCTCTCCGGTGGCAATCGGGGTTGAGGTCGAGCGCGCCACCTCGGCCATCTGCTCGGGCATCTCGGCGGGTGTCGGCTCCTCGAACCAAAGCGGCTCGTAGGGCTCGATCCGCCGGGCCATGCGCTTGGCGCCGGACGTGGTGAACTGGCCATGGGTTCCGAACAGCAGATCCGCTCGCGTCCCGACAGCCGCCCGGATCGCCTTGCAAAAGGCATCGGAGCGCTCCAGATCCTCCATCCGCGGCTGGTGGCCGTCATAGACGGTGTACGGCCCTGCCGGATCGAACTTCAGCGCCGTGAACCCCTGCCCCAGATAGTGCAGCGCGCGTTCCGCCGCGATATCGGGATCGTTGTAGACATTGGGCGTATCGGGATCGGGATACACATCGCCATCGGCGGGATAAAGATAGGTATAGCTGCGCACCGTCTCGCGGCAACGCCCTCCCAGCAGGTCGTAGACCGGCTTGCCCGCGGACTTGCCGATGATGTCCCAGCAGGCGATCTCCAGCCCCGACAGGACCCCGACCAGCGAGGCATCGGGGCGCGCGGTATAGCCCGTGCCATAGGTCAGCCGCCAGAGATGCTCGATCCGGTGCGGGTCAGCCCCCTCGAAATGCCGGGCGAAGACATCATGCACCATCTCGGCCACCACGTGCGGGCCGAAGGTCGCGGCGTAGACCTCACCCACCCCGGTGATCCCGCACGCGGTGGTCAGCTGGACGAAGATGAAGTACCGACCGCCCTTGCGCGGCGGCGGATTGCCGACGACGAAGACCTCGCACTCCTGGAGTTTCATGGGCGTGTCCCTTCCATCTTGCCGCCCGAGCATTGGCGTCCCTCGCCCGGTGCGCAAGTGTATTTGCACAGGCAGCTGTCCTGTTGGCGTCACGTCTCTTGGCCCCACACGGCGATCGTGTAGAAAAGCGCCCTGACAAATGCCCAACGGAGACCGACCATGACCACCCTTGCCCCAGGCATGTCCCGCCTCGGCACCGAAACCGCGTTCGAGGTGCTGGCCCGTGCGGCAGAGCTGGAGCGGCAGGGGCGCGACATCATCAATCTCGGGATTGGCCAGCCGGATTTCCCGACGCCCGAGCATGTGGTCGAGGCGGGGATCAAGGCGCTGCGTGACGGACATCATGGCTACACGCCGGCGCAGGGCATCCTGCCACTGCGTGAGGCCGTGGCCGCCGATATCGCGGCGCGGCGCGGGGTTGAGGTGAGCCCGGAGCGGATCTGCATCATGCCGGGCGGCAAGCCGACCATGTTCTTTGCCATCCTGATGTTCGGCGCGCCCGGGGCCGAGATCCTCTACCCCGACCCCGGCTTTCCGATCTACCGCTCGATGATCGAGTACACCGGTGCGCAGGCGGTCCCGATCGTGCTGCGTGAGGAGAACGGCTTTGCCTTCTCCGCAGACGAGGTGCTGGCCGCGATCACGCCCGCGACGCAGCTGATCATTGTGAACTCGCCGGGGAACCCGACCGGCGGCGTCACGCCGCGCGAAGAGGTCGAGAAACTGGTCGCAGGGCTGCCGCCGCATGTGGCGATCCTGTCGGACGAGATTTATGCACGGATGCTCTATGACGGGCGCGAGCATGTCTCGCTGCTTGCCTATCCCGAAGTCCGCGACCGGCTGATCCTGCTGGATGGCTGGTCCAAGGCCTACGCCATGACCGGCTGGAGGCTGGGATACTCGGTCTGGCCAGCGGGCATAATCGAGGGCGCGGTACGGCTCTGCGTCAACTCTCATTCCTGCGTGAACGCGGCCACGCAATATGCCGGGATCGCCGCTCTGGAGGGGCCTCAGGACGCGGTTAATCACATGATGGCAGCCTTCGATGAACGGCGCCGTCTGATCATCCCGCGGCTTCAGGCATTGCCCGGGTTTGATTGTCAGGATCCCGGGGGGGCGTTCTATGCCTTCCCGAACATCTCAGGGACCGGGCTGGATGCCCGCACAATGCAGACGCGGCTCTTGGAGGAGGCTGGCGTTGCCACCATCGCCGGGCCAAGCTTTGGCATCCATGCGGACCAGTACATCCGGTTCAGCTATGCCAACTCGCTCGAGAAGATCGATCAGGCAATGACACGCATCGGCGCACTTCTGTCCGGGTGAGATAGCGTCCGGCGGATCACGCTGACTTGGCGGCCAGCATCCGCTCTGCCATGTGCGAAAACGCGCTGCGCCACGCCAGTTCGATTTCGGTGGTAAATCTGTTCTTGAAGGCTTCGGCCAACGTGTCGATCAGCGCTTCTTCCATCTCGCGGTAATCCATGGCGCGCAGGTTGAAGAGAGCATGCGCCTTGCCGAGATCATGCAGGCGCCCCTCAAGCGCTGCGCGGTCCTCGAGATAGCTTGTGATCATGCTGATCGCCGTCATGAACTTCATGCCCTGTTCGGCGAGGTCTTCGCGAAATAGCGCGCGCAGATTTGGCGCACGGCGAAAGAGATCGTCGTAGAACACACCAGACAAGCGCTGTGCCTCTGGCATCAGCCAGCCGTGGCTGTCGCGGATAAGCTCGATCTGCCGTTCGGTGAGCACCATCTCCGCCTCCTGCTGTGGATATAGCCGACAGCTTAGACAATGCCGAGACGCATGCTTTGACCTCGATCAAGTTTTCCGAGGGGTGTGCGGCGCACCGCTTTGATCGACGAAGGTGCGTCACGGACGCACCCTACGGGGTGTAGCGCGACGTGGCGTAGGGTGCGTCCGTGACGCACCCTTGCCATCCAAAGTGTCAGTTCGCGCCAGCCATATGGCTGATGGTCCAGGTGAAGTCTGTGTCACCGAGCGGAGCGTGGCACTCGCGGCAGGCCGTCGTGTCCTTGCCGAGGTTCTTGCCGTCGGGGCTGAACACCTCGAACTCCCATCCGCCCAGCTTCAACGCGTCCGAATACTGGTCCGCCCAGGCGGCCTGACGCTCCATCACGACAATGGCCTTCAACTCGGTCGGAATACGGCGACCCACCGGACTCTCGATCACCTCGCCATTGGCATCCTTCGCCACACCATAGAGCTCACCGACAATCACCGAGCCGTCGGCCAAGGTGCCGGTCTTCGCGCTCTCGCGAGCGGTGGCGTTGGCATAGAGCGAGATCACCTGATCATCCTGGCCCAGACGATCCGAGATCAGATAGTTGTCAAAACTCGTCTTGTAATCCGTCGGCAGCACCAGCGTCCGGTCTTCCAGTGCCGATGCCGTGGCACCGATGGCGATGGCCAGTGCGGCCGTGATGGCGAGAATGCGCATATGGTCTCTCCCTTGAGGGTGTTCCCTCGTCCCCGTTGCATCAGCCTATACGGGGCCTGCGCGATTTTGGACTGAAATCAAGTCAACACATGGCACAAAGAAAAACGCGGCCGCTCGCACGACCGCGTTCTCCGGTGTCTTGCGCCGACCGGCCCGTCGGCAGAGCGGACGGATCAGCTTCCTGCCAGCTTGGCGACCTCATCGGCGAAATCGTCCTCGCCCTTTTCGATCCCTTCGCCGACGCCAAAGCGCAGATAACCACCCACCGTCAGGCCATCGCCTGCGGCAGCGACGGCTTTTTCCACCGTCAGGTCCGGGTCGATCACGAACGCCTGCTTCAGAAGGCAGACCTCCTGATAAAACTTGTTCAGTCGCCCGGTGATCATCTTCTCGATCACATTGTCCGGCTTGCCGCTTTCGCGCGCCTGATCGGTCAGGACCTGCTTCTCGCGCTCGACCAGCGCCGGGTCGAGATCGGCCACGTCCAGCGACGCAGGGTTGGTCGCTGCAACATGCATCGCGACCTGCTTGCCGATGGCTTGCGCCGCCTCGCCCGAGCCGCCATTGATCGCGACCAGCACGCCGATCTTGCCCATGCCGTCTGCCGCTGCATTGTGCACATACAAGGCAACCGCGTCGCCCGAGATCTTGCCCATGCGCCGCACGGTCATGTTCTCGCCGATCGTGGCGATCTTGTCCGTCAGGACTTCTGACACAGGCTTGCCGCCCATGTCCGCGGCGAGCAGCGCATCGAGATCACCGACCCCCAACGCGGCATTTGCAACGCCGCCGACCATCTCCTGGAACTCGGGGTTGCGGGCCACAAAGTCGGTCTCGGAATTCACCTCGACCGCCACGCCCGTGCCGCCATCGACGGCCACAGCGACGAGACCTTCGGCTGCCGTCCGGCCCGACTTCTTGTCTGCCTTGGCCAGACCCTTGACCCGCAAAAGATCGATGGCGGCTTCCATGTCGCCTTCGGTCTCGGTCAGAGCCTTCTTCGCATCCATCATGCCCGCGCCGGTCGTGTCGCGGAGTTCCTTCACCATGGCAGCCGTGATCGCCATCGCTCATCTCCATCTATGGTGGTCGCGTCTTGTTCAGACGCTAGGTGTTGCATATCGCAAGGGTGTGACAGGGCAGCGACACTGCGCTGCCCCGATCATGCGGAGCGCCTTAGGATTTGGCCTCTTCCGCCGGAGCGTCCTCGGCGGGCGCCTCCGCTTCCGCGGCAGCGGCTGCCTCTCCGGCCTCGGGCAGAACCTCGGCGGGCGGCTCTTCCGCGGCGCCGGGATCTTCTGCCAGGGCCTCTTCCACCGGGGCGTCTTCCAACTCGCCAAGGTCAAACCCGGCCGCATCGAGCTGCGAGGCCATGCCGTCGATCACCGCGCGCGCAGCCAGATCGCAGTAGAGCGCGATGGCCCGAGCCGCATCGTCATTGCCCGGGATCGGGTAGTCGATCCCATCCGGGTCCGAGTTCGTGTCCAGGATCGCCGCCACGGGAATCTTCAGCTTGCGCGCTTCGGCGATCGCCAGATCTTCCTTGTTGGTATCGATAATGAACAGCATGTCCGGCGTGCCGCCCATCTCGCGGATCCCGCCCAGCGAGGCCTGAAGTTTGGCGCGTTCGCGATCAAAGTTCAGCCGCTCCTTCTTGGTGAAGCGGGCCATCGCGTCGCTCTCGGTCATCTCGTCCAGACTTTTCAGCCGGGAGATCGAGTTCGAGATCGTCTTCCAGTTGGTCAGCGTGCCACCGAGCCAGCGGTGGTTCATGAAGTACTGCGCCGAGCGCCCTGCGGCATCGGCCAGCGGCTGCTGGGCCTGACGCTTGGTGCCCACGAAGAGAACGCGCCCGCCCTTGGCGGCACAATCACGCATGGCCTGAAGCGCTGCATCGAGCAGCGGCACGGTTTGCGTCAGATCGAGAATGTGAATGCCGTTCCGCGACCCGTAGATATACTGGCCCATCTTGGGGTTCCAGCGGTGGGTCTGGTGGCCGAAGTGAACGCCAGCTTCCAGAAGCTGACGCAGGCTGAAGTCAGGCAGCGCCATGTCCGTTTTCCTTTCCGGTTTTGCCTCAGCGGGGGAAGAAGCTTGCGCCCCAACCGGTGGACCTCCGAGGATGTCTCCCCCGAGCGGCCCGATCCCCGCCTGTGGATTGATCGCGGGCGTATAGCGGCAAGGCTGCGCAGACGCAACCCCCCAAACAGGCGGCTCGGGATTGGCGCGTTTGGCCCGCTTTGCTATCGAGAGCCGGATGATCAAAACGCACCCAGACTTCTCCCTTGCCGGACGTCGGGCCCTCGTGACCGGAGCCGGGCGCGGATTGGGGCGTGAGATTGCCAAGGCTCTGGCCGCAGCGGGCGCACGGGTCTGGCTGAACGGCAGGCAGGTCGAGCCATTGCAGGACGCCGTGGCCGAGATCCGGGCACAGGGCTTCTCAGCCGAGGCGGCGCCATTCGACGTCACGGACAGTACCGCGGCGGAGCAATGGTTTGCGTCTCAGCCAGACGGGATCGATATCCTCGTCAACAACGCCACGCTGCGGGACCGGCGCCCGACGGCAGAGCTGACGCCGGAGGCCGTGCAGACCCTGATCGACGTGAACGCCATGGCCGCGTATCGCCTGACCCGGTTGGCCACGTCGGGCATGGTCGCGCGGGGACGCGGCGCTGTCCTGAACATCACCTCCATCGCCGGGCCACTCGCGGGCGGCTCCGACGCGGGGTACACGCTGGCCAAGGGCGGTTTGGCAGCCCTCACCCGCTCACACGCGGTCGAGTTTGCGCCGCATGGCATTCGGGTCAACGCCATCGCACCGGGTTTCTTCGCAACCGAAGCCAACGCAGCCTGGACGGAAGATCCCGACGTTACAACCTACCTGAAGTCACGCTCGCCGATGGGGCGCTGGGCCGCGCCGAACGAGATCGGCGGTGCGGCGGTGTTCCTCTGCTCGGACGCGGCCTCGTTCGTCACCGGTCACACGCTGGTTGTCGATGGCGGCATGAGCGTGAAGATGTGACCAACGCGCCCCCAGGTCAGGCCGCAACCTTCTCCTGAAAGCTGAGCACGATCAGGCCGGTGTACTCTTCCGCCTCGTCGCGCGCCGTGCTCGGAGGTATGAACGTGGCCGAGGTCGCGACGGCCGCGTCCGCCGATGTCTGATCCTGATAGTCGTAGAACATCACGCCCGTCTCGGTTCGCACCGCATAGTTCCAGTGAGCCCCATAGCCTTTGATCGTGTCCTTCATGCAGCCCCAGACCGCGAACGGCGTTCCGACGCGCTTGCGCATCATGTAGAGAATGGCCGCGGTGTTGTCCTTCATGTTCGACCATGTGCCGAACTGATAGCCTTCGACCGGTTTGCCGCCGCGCCGGAATGCATCGACGATGAACCGGATGATCCCGTTCATCACTTCCTGATGCTGCTCGGCACCGCTCAGCCGGTCATGCTCGAAAGCCGCGGCCAGCGCGGCATCGGACTGCCCGGACGCGCCAAGGCACCGCTCGATCATGGAGGTGTTCGTATCCAGGATCTTTGCCATCGAGCACATTGCACAGTTTTTCATTCTATCCCCTTCCGATCCGCGATTGATGTGCGCCATCGGTGTCCTTTCGGAAATCACTGCTTCACCTGTGGGGGGAGTCTGGCGCACTCTGCGCGGCGCAAATGTGACGTTCGTCACGCCTGACGTGTGGAGCACAACCGGTGATATCAGCCGCGCCGATCCTGATTGCCGGGCCGACCGCCTCGGGCAAATCGGCACTGGCGGTCTCGCTTGCCCGGCATCTTGACGGCGTGGTGATCAATGCCGACAGCCAGCAGATCTATGCCGAATGGCGTATCCTGTCGGCCCGTCCATCGGCGGAGGAAGAGGCCACGGCCCCGCACCGGCTCTATGGCCATGTCAGCGTCGCCGAGGCGTATTCAGTCGGTCATTGGCTGCGTGCGCTGGAAGAGGTTCTGACAGAGGTCCGTGCCAACGCGCAGACCCCGATCATCGTTGGCGGCACCGGGCTCTACTTCAAGGCGTTGACGGAAGGTCTGGCGCCGATCCCGCAGATCCCTGCCCAGGTGCGATCCGCCGGTGAAGCCGCACTGGAACGGGACGGTCTGGATGCGTTCGCCGACGCGCTCAGCGCACGCGACCCGGACACCGCTGCGGAATTGGACCTTGCCAATCCGCGCCGGGTTCTGCGCGCGTGGGAAGTGCTGGAGGCAACCGGCATTGGTCTTGCCGGGTGGAAAGCTCGCACCCCTGCCCCGCTGGTCCCGCTGGCATCGTGCCTTGCACTGGCACTGACCCCGGATCGCACCGATCTCTATGCCCGGTGTGACGCACGGTTCGATGCGATGATGGATGCAGGGGCGCTGGATGAGGTGCGCGCAGTCGATGCGCTCGGGGTGCCACCAGACATGCCCGGGCTGAAAGCCGTCGGTGCCGTGCCCCTGCGCGCCTGTCTCGCCGGAGAGATTGCGCTGGACGAGGCGATCGCCCGCGCCAAAACCGATACGCGGCACTATGCCAAACGCCAACTGACCTGGATCCGCAATCAGATGTCGACCTGGTCCCGTGTCAGTTCGGCAGACCCGGCGCAGGTGATCGAATGGCTGGCGGCAGATCGGGTTGGCACGGCCTGAACGCGGCTTCGTCTGCATGGCGGGTCGATCGAAACCATTCGTTAGGCACTTAACCATACCCTATTGACCGGATCGGTATTATTTGTCATTTTGACATTTAAAAGATCTTCAGTAGGACCATGGCACAGTTTTCGGTCTTTGCCCTTGAGGAACTCAACATCACCGTCAGCGGTGATGAGCAACTGAGCGGCATCTCTCAGGGCGATGGCTCGCATCTGGTTGGCGAGACGATCACGCTGAACAACAACGCCTTCGTCGAAGTGCTTGTTGACGATTCCGACGATACCAATTTCGCCGACAACGACAGCAGCCAGACCCTGGATGGCGCCCAGACCTTCAACGGCACGACCTTCGCCAACGGCTTGCGCGTCGAGTTCGAGTTCGAACTGACTGTCACAGACGGCACCGATACCTACACGCTGGTTGCGTTCAACATCAATGAACCCGGCGTCACCAGTTTCGCGACGGTCGAGGGGCTGGCCTTTGTCGGTGGTGAGGGCGAGTTCCCGCCCATCGGTGTCCCCCTGACCGTGACCGCCTCGCGTGAGGGGCCAAGCGTTCCGTTTGCCGATCTCGCATTTCCCCCCTGCTTCGCCAAGGGTACGCTGATCCGAACGGCATCAGGACTGCGCCCGATCGAGACGATCCGTCGGGGCGATCTGGTCTGGACCGCCGATTGCGGTCATCAGCCCGTCACATGGATCGGTTCATCCCCCGTTCAGGTGACGGGTCACGTCCCCTCGCCTTTCGATCCAGTCTGGATTGCGCCCGATGCCTTTGGGCCGCGTGCGCCGATGCGTCCGCTGCGCGTCACACAGCACCATCGCATCCTGATCCAGGACTGGCGGGCGGAGTTGCTGTTCGGCGAACCGGAGGTGCTGGTCCCGGCCAAGGCGTTGGTCAACGGAACCACAGTGCAGCTCGAGCGTGCATCGCCCGGCCTGACCTACTGGCACCTGCTTTTCGATGGGCACCAGCTTGTCGAGTCGGACGGGTTGATATCGGAGAGTTTCGATCCCGGCGTCACGATCGTGAACAGCATGGAGCGCGCAGCACGGGATGAACTGATCGCGCTCTTCCCGCAACTGGCTCGCGGTCAGGCCGCGTTCAACAGCGCGGCGCGAGCAACGCTGTCGGTGCGCGAGGGACGGGCACTGGAGGCATTGCGCACGCAGCGCCAAAATAGACAGCTCGTCACATCAGCCTGATGCCGCACCGAGCCGGCGAGGCACACGACAACGATCAGATCAAGAAGCAGTCGGTCGCGCTACCCGGCCTCGGCGAACCGATCCGGAGCGGTCAACAGCGTATGGCGCAGAATGCGCTTGCGCGGTGCGTTGTTCAGTTCAGCCAACCGGTCGAGCAAGGCCTGCACGTTGACAGTTCCGTCCGGATCAGGATCGACCGGCTTGATCGTGGCGCCGCCGGGCTGAAACCGCACGCCCATCGTCGCCAGGTATTCCGCGATCTCATTCCGTCCGGGTTTGCTCATCATGCACCTGTTGCTGCTCGTCTCTGATGGTCATGATTCCGTTAAAATGTGGTTATTTCTTGCGGCCCACGCGGCGATTTTGAGCGGACGGGAGAACGCGCTTGACCCGGGCGGCGGGCAGCGGTATCTGATCCTCACGTAAGGAGATTGACGTGCAGCAGGTACTCGTAATTTCGGCGCGCTGGGGCGTGATGGTCTGATCACCATCACGTTGGATGCGCGCATTGGCCCCGGAAGGGGCTTTTTTTATGCCCGATCGGGACCTGCTGCCGGGATCGACCAAGGACCGGAACCAAAGGAGAGCACACGATGGCCGGTGAAGAGAAAAGCACCATGACCGGTGCAGAGATCGTCGTCAAAGCCCTGAAAGATCAGGGTGTCGAGGTAGTCTTCGGCTATCCGGGCGGCGCGGTGCTCCCGATCTATGACGAGATCTTCAAGCAGAACGACATCAAGCACATCCTGGTCCGGCACGAGCAGGGCGCAACCCATATGGCGGAAGGCTATGCGCGCTCGACCGGCAAACCCGGGGTTGTTCTGGTCACGTCAGGCCCCGGCGCGACCAACGCTGTCACCGGGCTGGCCGATGCGCTGATGGACAGTATCCCGATCATCGTCATGACCGGCCAGGTCCCGACCTTCATGATCGGCAATGACGCGTTTCAGGAAGCCGACACCGTCGGCATCACCCGCCCCTGCACCAAGCACAACTGGCTGGTGAAAGAAACCGACCAGCTCGCCGATGTCATGCATCAGGCGTTCCACGTCGCCACCAGTGGCCGACCGGGGCCGGTTCTGGTCGACATTCCCAAGGATGTTCAGTTCGCCGACGGCACGTATACCCCGCCGGAAAACGCCAACACCGCGCGCTACAAGCCCCGGACGAAGGGCGATACCGATGCGATCACCGCGGCGGTCGAGATCCTGGAGCAGGCGAAAAGCCCGATCCTCTATTCCGGCGGCGGCGTCATCAATTCAGGCCCTCGGGCATCCGAACTGCTGAGGGAGTTGGTGGCCGAGACCGGTTTCCCGATCACCTCGACCCTGATGGGATTGGGCTGCTACCCGGCATCCGGCGAGCATTGGGTCGGCATGCTGGGCATGCACGGGACCTACGAGGCGAACATGGCCATGCACGATTGCGACGCCATGATCTGCATCGGGGCGCGCTTCGATGACCGGATCACGGGCCGCACGGATGCGTTCTCGCCGAACTCGCGGAAAGTCCATATCGATATCGACCCCTCCTCGATCAACAAGAATATCCATGTCGAGGTGCCGATTGTCGGCGATGTCACCGAGGTGCTCGAGGAGATGCTGGCGATCTGGCGGGCGCGCGGCGCGAAGACCCAGAACATCACCGGCTGGCGCGAGCAGATCGCCGAGTGGAAGGCGGTCGACTGCCTGCGCTATGCGCCGTCGGACAAGGTGATCAAGCCGCAACATGCTTTGCAGCGCCTGGAAGCGCTGACCAAGGACATGGATCGCTACATCACGACCGAGGTCGGCCAGCATCAGATGTGGGCGGCACAGTTCCTGGGCTTCGAGGCGCCGAACCGCTGGATGACCTCGGGCGGTCTGGGCACCATGGGCTATGGACTGCCCGCGTCTATTGGCGTTCAGGTCGCGCATCCCGAAAGCCTGGTCATCAACGTCGCGGGCGAAGCCTCGTGGCTGATGGTCATGCAGGAGATGTCGACAGCGATCCAGTACCGCGCCCCGGTCAAGCAGTTCATCCTGAACAACGAGCGGCTGGGCATGGTCCGCCAGTGGCAGCAGTTGCTGCACGGTGAGCGCTATTCAAGCAGCTACTCCGAGGCCCTGCCCGATTTCGTGAAACTGGCGGATGCGTTCGGCTGCAAGGGGATCAAGATCGACGATCCGGCAGATCTGGACGAGGCGATCAAGGAGATGCTCGCCTATGACGGGCCAGTGATCGTGGACTGTATGGTCGAGAAGCACGAGAACTGCTTCCCGATGATCCCGTCCGGCAAGGCGCACAACGAGATGCTGCTCGGCGAGGCCACGACCGAGGGTGCCATCGGCAGCGCCGGTGCGGTCCTCGTCTGATCTTGCCCCGTCGCCCTCCCAGGCGCGGGCGTACCGCATCAAAATCGCCCGGCGGACAGCCGGGCGAGCCTTGTCATCAGGCGGCCAGGCCAGGTCCTTCGGGGCGGCTCGGCCAGCCGGTGCAGATCGATGATTTCGTGAAACTCGGCATACCAGTCGGCGGCCTGCTCAGGCGTCATCTCGCTCAGATGGCGTTGCGATCGGCCTGCGTTGAACTGGGTAAACCTGCGTTTGGCACCGAACGCGTCCCGCAGCGGCGCGGGCGCGACACCCATATGCCGGGCGATACGCCGAGCGGCGGCGGCGGTCTCGAAGGCTGTTCGTTCGTAGCCCAACACCAGCGCGCCGGGCAGCGTAGCCCAGTCCCGAAAGAAGCCGATCTGACGCACAATCCGGGCCCGAGCCTCCTCGGGCGCTGTGATCGGCGCGTCCTCGGCCAAAGTGCCCCAGGCATCGCCGCGCCGCGCCGCATCCCACATCGACAGCGCCACATCGCGCGGGTCGCGGATATGCGCCTGCACCCGGACAGCACCGCGATCGACCGCTGCACGCAGCGCCGGGGTCACCCGGCCATGGGTTTTCAGCACGACCATGCGCCGCTGATCAGAGCGGGCGGCGTCCAGCGCAGGTCTCAAATGCTCGGATTTGAGGCTCGGCACGAAATTCGCGCGCAGATGCCCATGCCCGATGCCGGGCACCGCAAGAGGGCTCTGATCAAAGCCGCCCCGCTCAGCGATCACGGCGCTCAGGGCGTGGGCCAGCGATGAGCCTGATTTCGGCACCCCGTAACAGATGTAGAGAAGCGGCGTCTTCATCGGCGGATCGGGTCAATGGCTCCGTGTCGCGTATCCGCCCGGTTATGTGCGGTGCGGGCCGTGCCGCCAAGTGTCTTGTCCTGGGTCATCGGCCTTGCTTATGCAACGCGAGGCCCGCGGCATGAACTTCCGGAGATGGCGGCGGCGCCTGCGCAATCGGCTGAAACAGTGGCTGGTCGGACGCGATCCGATGATCGGCTATCGCAAGGCCGCTCAGAAAAGCAACATCGACAGAACCCTGTCAGAACGCGCCGATCATGGCGCACGGGCCCGGTTTCTGCGTGAGCACATCGTCATCCAGACCCATTTGCCGAAAACCGGCGGCTCGGCTCTGGCCGATGGTCTTTCGGGTATCTTCGGCGGGGTGCACAGCCTCGATGTCCGGATGCGGCGCAATCACACCTGGCAGTCCCTGTCAGAGGCCGAGCGGCGAAGCCTGCATTTCGTCTCGGGGCACTTCACCTACGGCGTACACTGGCGCGTCGACCGGATCCCGCTCTATGTCGCGGCGATCCGCGAGCCTGTCAGCCGCGCCGTATCGGGCTATCGCTATCTGCTGGCGACCCCCGGCGCTGCGGAGCACACCATCGTCACCGGCAAGGATTTCGAGACGGCCTGGGACGCGCTCGACCAGCGGGACGGCTGGCAGAAGCGCAATCTGCAGGCGCGCATGCTGATGGGCGATCGCGAGAGCGAGGATTTCACATGGGACGAGCTGCGCAACCGGGCCGATGACGACTACTTCCTGCTGATCCCGCAGCCCGAGATCGGGACGGCCCTGCGCAAGCTGCGCAGCGCCTTCGGCCTGCCGGGGATCAAGCTGAACAAGGTCAATGTCTCGCCCGGCGACGACGTGGTGCCAACGTCCGAGATGCGCGCGCGGATCCTCGCCGCCAATCCGATCGATGCACAGCTGTACGAGCATGTGACAAAGACCTTCCACACGCGGCTCGACAAAGCCGTGAGCTACATTGCCAGCCGCTGTCTCGAAAGGTTAGAAGACAGCGCGACAGACAGGGACAAGACGCCATGAACTCGCTCACGCTCAAACCCGGATCATCGCGCAAGAGCGCGTACAATCTGCGCAATCCCATCGCCGAAGGCGAGGAACGCCACACGCTCAGCGTTCTGGTCGACAACGAGCCCGGTGTGCTGGCGCGGGTGATCGGTCTGTTCTCGGGCCGGGGATACAACATCGAAAGCCTCACGGTGGCCGAGACCGATCACACCGGGCATCGCTCGCGGATCACGATCGTGACCGTCGGCACGCCTGCCGTGATCGACCAGATCCACGCTCAGCTTGGCCGCATGGTGCCGGTGCACGGGGTGAACGATCTGACCGATGAGGGCCCGCATGTCGAACGCGAGCTTGGGCTGATCAAGGTGTCCTCGACCGGGGAGCCGCGTGTCGAGGCCCTGCGCATGGCCGAGATCATGGGCGCCCGCGTGGTCGATGTGACACCGCAAAGCTTCATCTTCGAGCTGGCCGAGACCTCGGAGCAGGTCGATGCGTTCATCGAACTCATGCGTCCGCTGGGGCTGGTCGAGGTGGCGCGGACAGGTGTCGCGGCCCTCCTTCGCGGCAACGAGGCGCTGGAATGACGGCGCGTCTGGCGATTTTTGGGGCGTTGGCGATCGGTCTGTCCGCCTGCGGAGGCGAGGACACGGCGAAGACGCCGCAGCCAAAGGCGGCGACCCCGGCTCCGGCCCCTGCGCCGCAGCAGCAAGCGACCGGCCCCGTAGCGACAGCGCCCGCCAACACGCCAGAGGTCCCGCACGTCTACATGGCGATCCAGCCCGGCGGAAACGGTCCGACCTCGGTCGTCTTTGCCATCGACCAGAGCCAGGACAACACACCGACCAACGATCCGGCGATCCGCATCACGCCCGAGGAAGGCAAGTGCAATCCTCAGCAGCTTCGCGGCTATGGCTTCACCCCGCGTGAGCGCCAGCGTCCGATCTACGGCCCGGACGAGGTGCGGACCGGCGTTCTCGCGCGGGATCTGCCGAACTTCATGGCGATGGCCGTGACCTCGGAAATGCTGCGCAGCGGTCTGGTCGTCGATCCCGAGGCCAGCAAGCCACAGAACGTCTGCACGCGGAAGCTTTTCGAAAGTCTGATCCTCCAGCAGAGCAACGATCAGGGATGATGATCGGTCACGATCAGGAGGATCGGCAAAGATGAGACGCATCGGACGGGTCTGCGCTGTCTGCGCCGGTGCGATGATGCCCGTTCTGGCGCCGTCGCTTGCCTACGCGGTAGAGGTCGAGGGCGATACGGGTTTCTTCAGCGGCTTCCTGCACCCGCTGCTTGGGTTCGATCATCTGCTCGCGATGGTCGCGGTCGGCTTGCTGTCGGTGCAGATCGGCGGGCGCGCCGTTTGGTATGTGCCTTTGGCGTTTCTGGTCTTCCTGGGGATTGGCGGCGCGCTGGGGTTGGCAAACATCCCTCTTCCAGAGGTCGAGGGCGTGATTGCCCTTTCGGTGTTCGGACTTGGACTGGTGATCGCGCTCAGCACGACCGTGCCGATGGTGTTCGCGATGCTGATGGTCGGCTTCTTCGCCATTTTCCATGGACATGCGCACGGGATGGAGATCCCATCGCTCGCGGCGCCTGCGCTCTATGTCATCGGCTTCCTGATCGCGAGTACGGTTCTGCACGTTGCAGGTGTTGGTCTCGGCGTGTTGCAAAGGCATGAGGTCGCGCGCGCCAAGATCGGCGCGGGCTGTGGCGGCATCGGTCTCTACATGGTGCTACTGACGTACGGCGTCGTCTGAGTCTGGAAAAATCGACAGCTGCTGCGGCTCGATCCGGCCCAAGGGTCCGAAATCAGCAACGATCTTGAAGTCTTCGCTCGACCATGCGGTTGCCGGAACCGCGACCTTGAAGGCGGGCGGGGCGAGTGTGAGTTCCGCACCGGGCTCGAGACGGAGAAACTTCACCTCTTGCCAAGATCTGAAGACGAGAAAATCGCGCAGTTTCTCGATGTCCACGGCCCCGTGACCCGCAACCCACAAACCACGCAAGGTCGCGGCATTCCCTGACCCGTTGCTGAAATGCAGAACCAGAAGCATCTGGTCGTCCGGCGCGTCCGGGTCCACCTCCGCTGAGTTCACAAAGAACGCGACGGAATCGCCTTGGAACAGATGCGCATGGCCAGAGCCTGTTGAGGCCGCAAGCCAGAGGGTGATTGCGACAGAAGCCAGCACTCTCATGTATCCGATCCCCGGCACTGTGCCCTCCGATCCACGATGCCGTCCCGGCATCAAGCACGCATAGCACCGCCTTTGCAGGCGGCTCTCATCGTTCTAGCAGAGACTTGCAGCGGCTTGAACAGCGCACCGTCGCCGGCGATGCACGCCATGACTGAACCGGATACAAAAATGGCCGTGAGAGAACCCCACGGCCTGTGCGTTGTTCCGGGGCGCGGGCAACGCCGTGATCACCTGGCGCTGCGCCGACGCATGTGTATAGCCTATTTCAGCATGTCGCCGACATGGAGCAGGATCCACTCGTTGGCGTCCGCCGCGCCAATGGTGCGACCCGTCGAGAACGGCAGATTGTTATCATTTCCGACGATGATGTGCTCGGCATCCACCATGTCCACATCCTCGATGGTCACCAGCGGGAAGGTGAATTTGCCATCCTTGCCACCGACGCGGGCAACGCCGTCCGGATCCTCGATATCCATCAGATCGACGTAGGCGAGTTTCTGCACCGGCGTGCCGCTGGCGCCCATCTCGATCAGATAGACGCGCTTGAAGGCCGCCGGGCGGGCAAAGCAGTCCTGCTCGTCCGACCCTTCGGCGCAGGCAAGCTCGGGAATGCCTTCATTGCCATCCCGTTCGATCACAAGACCGCGGGTCTCCGAGATCATGTTGAAATCGCCGATTGCGTGGCCGGGATCTTCCAGCGGGTACATCCAGTTGTTGTCGGTCCAGGACTGGTCCGCGGTCGAGAACTCGAGCATCCGCAGGAAGGCCTGGCCGTTCTCCATCGTCTCGATCGCGCCCTTCTCATGGTCCCAGATCGGCCCCTCGATCAGGGGATACAGCTTCGAGCCGTCCGGTGACTGCGCCATGCCCTCATACCCGCGCGAGCGGCGGACATCGAAGGCGATCTCACCGTCTGGCAAGTTGGGCAGTTTCAGGCTGGGGTGATCGGGGGAGATCAGCTTGCGCTCACCCAGGAAGGTCTCGGTGATGAAGGTGACCTTGCCGTCCATGTCGGTTGCGAAGACATAAGGTCCGAACTCGTCGCCGAAGTACAGGAGATCCCCGACCGGCTGGATCGATTCGATGTCGAAATCAGCCCCCGTCAGGTACCGACTGTCGGTGAACTCGGTGGCGATGCGGAAGGGCAGCACCTTGTTCGGATCGCTGAGGAAGACCGTCTCGATCATCTCGACCTTGCCGGTCTCCCAGTCCGGGCGGATCTTGTGCGCCATCAGCATGGTGTCGCCGGAGTTCGCCTTGGACCCGAAGCCATTGTCGCTGAGCGCCCAGTAGATGCCATTGCCGATATGCTTCACGCCCGAGAACCCCTGCACCGGCTGGCCGACGAACGGCAGGCTCAGCCCCGTCGCGCGGCGCGCGTTGTCGCCGGTGCCGATCCAGGTCCGGCCCTCGACCGAGTAAAGCACCTCCGTACGCTGGTTGCCCGGCCCGGTGTACCGGCCCGACACGGCGAAATCGGACGGTGCGTCGGAGGGCGCCACGGCAAAGGTCAGGGCGGGCAGGATGGCGTGCCCCTTCAGCGTGGCAGTGACCTTGGTGGCCTCGGCCAACGCGGTGGTCGAGAGCAAAGCGGTAGCGAGGGCGATACAGGCGAATTTCATGGCATCATCTCCCATTAAGGTTGTGATGCGCGGTGCCTATCGGCCCAGTATGTCTATCTGATCGCACGAAGATCGCAGTTTGATGACCAATCCGCGACAGGAAGGCGCCGAGGCGCGGGAATGCGGCTGGACTTCGCCCTGCCCCTCGTCTAACCACGCCGCGACCCACACGGATGTGACACTGCAAAGACCGGCGAACGGCAAGGAAGAGAGGGACGAAATGCGCGTCTATTACGATCGCGACTGCGACATCAATCTGATCAAGGACAAGAACGTGGCCGTTGTCGGCTATGGCTCGCAGGGCCACGCGCACGCGCTGAACATGCGCGACAGCGGCGTGACCAATGTCGCGGCCGCGCTGCGCCCGGGCTCGCCGTCCGCCGCCAAGGCCGAGGCCGAGGGGCTGAAGATCATGGGCATCGCCGAAGCCGCCGCCTGGGCCGATGTGATCATGATGGCCATGCCGGACGAGCTGCAGGCCGAGACGTACTACGCGCACATTCACGACAACCTGCGCGAAGGCGCGGCCATTGCCTTTGCCCACGGGCTCAACGTCCATTTCGGCCTGATCGAGCCGAAACCCGGCGTCGACGTGATCATGATGGCGCCCAAAGGCCCCGGCCACACCGTGCGCGGCGAGTTCACCAAAGGCGGCGGCGTGCCCTGCCTTGTGGCGGTGCACAACAACGCCTCGGGCCGTGCGTTGGAGATCGGGCTTTCGTATTGCTCGGCTATCGGCGGCGGGCGCTCGGGCATCATCGAGACCGAATTCAAGGAAGAATGCGAGACCGATCTCTTCGGTGAGCAGGCGGTTCTGTGCGGCGGCCTTGTCGAGCTGATCCGCATGGGCTTCGAGACCCTGGTCGAGGCCGGCTACGAGCCCGAGATGGCCTATTTCGAGTGCCTGCACGAGGTGAAGCTGATCGTCGATCTGATCTACGAAGGCGGCATCGCGAACATGAACTACTCGATCTCGAACACGGCCGAGTTCGGCGAGTATCACTCCGGTCCGCAGATCCTGCCCTATAACGAGACCAAGGCCCGCATGAAGAAGGTCCTGAAGGACATCCAGGATGGCCGCTTCGTCTCGGAGTGGATGCGCGAGTACAAGGCTGGCCTGCCGATGTTCAAGGCGATCCGGCGCAACAACGACGCCCACCAGATCGAGGAAGTCGGCGCCAAGCTGCGCGCCATGATGCCCTGGATCGAAGCGGGCAAGATGGTCGACAAGTCGAAGAACTGATTTCGAACTGCGAGGGTGCGTCGACGGCGCACCCTCTCTCGACAACGCGCGCGATCAGCGGAACGCGTGCAGATCCCCGTCATCGGTCAGCACGTACACCGTCCCGCCCGCAACGACGGGCCCGGTGACAGATCCGCCCGATAGATCAATCGGCGACCGCTCGGCGCCGGTATCGGGATCGAAGACCAGCATCTTGCCGGTGCTGTCAGTCACCAGCACATTGCCGCCCGCGAGAACCGGCCCGGAATAGGCGATCGGATCCTCGCGATCCTCCTCGTCTTCAAAGGCCGGGATTTTGGTTCTCCATACAGTTTGCCCGGACTGCAGATCCAGCCGTGTGACGGTCGAGTCGTCCGTTGTCATGAAGATCGACCGCCCGGCGGCCCAGAGGGGGCCGGTCGAGCCGATCGAGCGGGTCCAGCCGCGCCGCCCGTTCTGGCCATCGATCGCGACGATCCGGCCTGACTGGTTGGCGGCGATCACGGCCCGCCCGGCAATCACAGGATCGCCCGTCACGTCAGAGATCGACGACCGCGCAAGGCCGCGCCGTGCGCCGCCCAGAACCGCGTTCCAGATCCGCCGCCCGGTCGAAAGCTGTGCGCCAATGACCTCGCCCGAGGTGAAGGGCAGCACCACCAGATCGCCCTGAATGGCCGGGCTTGCCCCGCCGAGCAGACCCGCCGCTGCCGCGATCCCGTTGATCTGCCAGGTGACGGAGCCGCTGCGGGCCGAGACGGCAACCGCGCGGTTGTCCCGCGTTACCGCCACGACCGTGCCATTGGCCACCGCGGGCGCTGCCCGGAACGGCGCATCGACGCGCTGACGCCAGATCGTAGAGCCATCGGACGGACTGATCGCGATGATCTCGCCGAAGCCCGTTGTCGCGTAGATGATCTCACCGTCCGAGGCGAGGCCGCCGCCAAAGCCCTCGTCATCGCCCTCGCCTTCGGGGGCAAGACTTATCTCCCAGGCGGTGGCACCGGTCGCGGTGTCATGGGCACTGACCTGACCCGCCGCATCCATGACGAAGATCCGCCCACCGAACACGATCGGCGTCGAGGTGATGGCGCTGTCGCCGCCGCCACCCGAGCCCGCGCTCACCTGCCAGGCGCGCGACGGCGTGCTCGGCGCCGAGAGATGACCGCTGGCATGGCTGGACTGACCATTCGTCTGGGTCCACGCAGCGTTGCTGACCGGGGCTGGCAGCGGCGTCGCCGCCGCCTGCGAGACCGCCTGGTTCACCGCCTGTTGATCGCGGATCCGGATCCGCTCGCCGCTCAGGCGTTCTTTGTCGTCGCCAAAAAGCCCGCACCCGCTCAGAAGCACGGCCACCATCGCGCCGAGGCCCAGTTTCATCAGGGCTGAATTCGTTTTCATGGATACTCCCCAGTCTATACCGCCACCCCGGCGCCGGGGCATAGGCGTAGCAGACCTCACCCCCCGGTCGTTGTCAGCATTTCACTCGCGCGAAGCCGCAATCCGTCGGTCACAGTCCCATCGTCCAGAATGGCACGCAAATCCTTGTGCGCGTCCTCGATGCGCCCGTCCTGGATTGCCAGGCTCGCGCGAAGCTCCTGTGCCAGCAGCCGGTAGGGCGCACCATCGGCAACCAGGGGATCAAGCTCGGCGGACAGCGCTGCGAGATCGGCGCCATCGGCGGCGGCCCCTGCCCGCACCGCCTGCAGGCGCGCAAGATCTGCGTATTCGCGCGGCACATCAGCCGCAGCGGCGATGGCGAGATAGCGCGTGCGCGCCGCTTCGTACTGACCATCCTCGGCCTCGGCGCCCGCTGCCGTGAGGGCCGCGATCAGTTGCGCGGGGCCATCGATCCGCTCGGCCAAAGCGATCTGCTGCGACGGATCCGCAGGGTCCGCGGCGATGAACGTCCCGCCCCGCGCCTCGGCCGCCTGACGGGTCTGATCCTGCTGGTAGGACCAGTATGCCGCGCCGCCGACGATCAGCGCGATCGCGGCAATGCCGAACGGCCCCCACTTCTTCCAGAGAGCGAACATCCGGTCCTGGCGGACCTCCTCGGTCACCTCCTGAATAAAGCTGTCAGTCTCGCTCAACGCGTGCCTCCCTTGGTTTGGCGGGCAACCTATAGCGCCGATGCGCCGGTTAAAAGGGGGTATCGCCGCGTCAAGACGCCGGTTCACCCTTGGCGTGCATCCGCGCGGTGCATAGGGTGCGCTCGTCAGCAGGAAGGAGACGAATATGGCGGGACCGCTGGACGGCGTGCGTGTGATCGACCTGACGGGGATGATCTCGGGCCCACTGGGCGCAATGATCCTTGGCGATCAGGGCGCTGATGTGATCAAGGTCGAGAGCCCGGCGGGCGACAACACCCGCAACGCAGCCACCCAGCGGGGCGGCATGTCCGCGAGCTTTCTGAACAACAACCGCAACAAGCGCTCGGTGGTGATCGACCTCAAGGCCGAGGGCGGGGTCGAGACACTCATGCGCCTCGTCAAAACCGCCGATGTCGTCATGCAGAACTTCCGCCCCGGCGTCGCCGACCGGCTCGGCATCGGGTATGAGGCCTGCCGCGCCATCAACCCCGGCGTCATCTACGCCTCGATCACCGGGTTCGGCGAGACCGGGCCATACGCCCGCAAACCCGTTTTCGATCCGCTGATCCAGTCGCTCTCGGGCCTCACCACCGTGCAGGCCGGGTCGGATCAGGAACGCCCCCGCCTCGTGCGCACCATCCTGCCGGACAAGCTGACCGGCTTCACTGTCGCGCAGGCGATCACAGCGGCCCTGTTTGCGCGCACCCGGACCGGCGAGGGCCAGCACATCCGCCTCTCCATGCTCGACACGGTGATCCACTTCCTCTGGTCATCCGACATGGGCGGGCACACGTTTGTGGGCGACGAGTTCGAGGCGGAAACCGCGCAAAGCTATATCGACCTGATCTACGAGACCCAGGACGGCTATATCTCCGTCGCTGCCTTCCGCCTGGTCGACTGGCATAAACTGGCCGACGCCTGCGAGCGGCCGGAGTGGAAGACGGACCCCCGGTTCCTGACCTCGGCAGGTCTCGATGATAACAAGCCGGCGCGTCTGGAACTGACGCAGGAGGCTTTGCGCGCGCGCACGACCGCCGACTGGATCGCCCGGCTGGAGGAGTTCGACGTCCCCTGCGCCCCCGTCCTGACCCGCGCCGAGATGATCAACCACCCGCAGGTGCAGGCCAACGCCCTGATCATCGAGACCGAGCACCCTGTCGCCGGCACCCTCCGCCAGACGCGCCCCCCCGCCCGGTTCTCAGGCACGCCTTTGGATGATCCGCGCCCGGCGCCTTTACTTGGCGAGCACACGGTGAACTTCATAGTATAAATTTTTGCCAAAGCCCTATAAATACCTAATAAAATTGGAACTTTAATGTGTTTGATGTCATAAACGCAAAAAAGTACTGGCAGGGATATTCTGACACCAAGCCGTCCGAGTCGATCCAAAGGCACGACCTTCCTGGGTTAGGCATTGCTGCGACTTTTGTGCTTCACCCAAATCAAAATATTATTCCGCCTATTCGTCAATTTAAATACTATTCATCAAAAAATAAGGCCAAAGTCGCGGATAAATTTTCTGAATGGTTGACTCAAGAGAAAGAAAATGGATTGATTATTTCTGGAATAATGCATGCACACCAGCAGAAAAGTGCAGCGAAGCTGGGCCTTGAAATCATTGAAGAGCTGCCAGAATGCGAGGTTATTGCCCACCACAAAAAATACCGATTAAAATTCGCTGGCGAATTTGTTGATTTTAAGCAGGCGACTGCCATTGCGTTCTATCTATTCACGATTTGCTTCGGTATGCAGTTCGCCTGCCATCGCCTCCCCAAAGGCATGCGTAGAGTTATTCTGGCAATGGATCGGTTCCCAGGGCAAAGAGCAGATTACTCTACGCGAGGACAAGCACCAACGGTAACACAAGGCCACAAATTCCTTAACTACGTTGTCGATCGCTCCGCGACATACCAAGGCCTAAAGAAGATTAACAATGAGGCACGGCAAGCTTTCATCATGGGTCATCTTGGATGGTGGCGTGACAAGAGAAACGGCGCTTGGCGAAAAGGCAAGGATCACCCATTTTTCGCGTTTCCCGACTGGGCAGCTGCTGCAGCAATAGCCAATGAGTTTGGTGATGAGTTAGCGTCATCATACCCTAGAAAGTCAATTGGCAAAGAGATCGCTTACAGTTTGGCCAATCTTCACTCTACTTTTAAAGCATTTGATTTGTGGTCAATGGACGCAAACGTTCCGCCTATGATACGGACTAGCGAGAAGCTTTGGAACGTGCCGAATGAGGCAAGACAGTTCATCTTTGATCACGCTGCGCGTTGATCTACGGGTATTTACGAATATTTCTAACAACACTGACTGGATTCCGTCAAATCAGATTCCCCTTCACGTCGCGGTCGTCCTCCATCTCGATCCATTTCGAGGTGACAGCGTTCTTGTAGGCACGCAGGACCGTGTTGATGCGGTTCTGGTAGCCGTGGCCGAGGGAGCGGTACCACTCGAGCACGTCGCTCTCGAGCCGAATGGTCATCTTGGTTTTCGCCGGGCCGCAGGGGGCGTCCTCGTGTGCCGTGCGCCAGCCGTCCGGCATCACGCCCCACATGCGTCGGAAGATGCTTTGCTCGATCTCCAATGCCTCGACATCGTCGATCATGCGTTTGAGGTCTTTTTCCTGCTCGCGCGTGCGGCGGCGTACAACCTGTCCCATGACGGGCTCCCGTTCTGAATGACCACTTTGCTGTCCCGGGCTTGACCCGGGACCTCCTTCACACGCTTGAAGCGCCGTGAGAATGTGAACAAGATGAGTTAAATTTTCCTGACCGCGCGCTGGTCCCGGCGGCGTTTGTCCATCGACTTTGTGTCCATACGCCTGCCATACAGGAGCCAGACGGGTGCGGTACAGGTGCCATACGCCAGCCATACGCCTGCCATACGGCTGTTTTCGGGGACCGGGATGATCGACTTTTACTATTGGCCGACGCCGAACGGGTGGAAGGTGGCGATGCTGCTGGAGGAGTTGGGCGTCCCGTATCAGATGATCCCGGTAAACATCTCGAAAGGCGATCAATTTCGGGATGAATTTCTGGCGATCTCGCCGAACAACCGGATGCCTGCAATTGTCGATCATGATGTCGATGGGGATCCCGTCTCGGTCTTCGAGAGCGGTGCTGTGATGTGGTATCTCGCTGATAAGCATGAGAAATTTCTGCCGAGTGATCCGGTCGGGCGGAAAGAGGTCATGGAGTGGCTGTTCTGGCAGGTCGGCGGTCAGGGGCCGATGGCGGGGCAGCTGTCTCATTTTGTGAACTATGCGCCGGAAGATATTGATAACGAATATTCTTTGAGGCGTTACAAAGGTGAGTACGAGCGTCTGCTTGGGGTCCTGGATCGCCGATTGGAAGGCCGAGAGTGGTTAACGGGCGATCAGTACACCATTGCCGACATGATCTGCTGGCCCTGGGTCCTCATCGCGAAGCCGTTGACCTCGGATTTATCTCCGTTTTCCAATGTGATAGCATGGCGCGCGCGTATCAAGGAGCGCCCCGCAACGCAGGCCGCCGTAAATCTTGGCAAGGACCTGCGCCGCTCGGCGCCACCGGATGAGGCCGAGCGCAAGCTGCTGTTCGAGCAGAGCGCCGCCTCGCTGCCTCGCAAGTGATTGACGCAGCGTCAGAATTGCCCTCTCGACATACCCGTCTTGCTCGTCAACGAAAGTTGACACTCGCATCTTTTCCACAGTCGCAACTTGTCCTATCTTTAACACGTGCGCTTGATGGTGCGCCCGTGGCCGTTTGAGCAGGAACGCGGCCTGAAAGGACCAAGATGCGGATATCTTCGCTGATCATCGCCCTCGTTGCAGTGGCGGGGCTGTACTATTGGTTCGGCGTGCGTGGGCAGACCGTGGATGTGTCCGCTGATGCGGGCACGCCCTCGGCGGAGGAGGTTGCACTCGCCGACGCTGAGAGCCCTACCGCTGATCAGCCGTCCAAGAACGAGCGCCCTGTCCCGGTGATGGTGCTGCCCGTGCAGTCCCGGGAAACCGAGGCGCGGCTCGTCCTGCGCGGGCGGACGAAGGCCAACCGGAACGTCCAACTCGTTGCGGAGACCGAAGGTCAGGTGATCTCAGAACCGCTCCGCAGCGGCACCCGGGTCGAGATAGGCCAGGTGCTCTGCCGTCTCAACCCTGGCGTGCGCGCGGCGCAATTGGCCGAGGCCGAGGCCAGTCTCGCGGAGGCCGAAGTCGAAGCATCCGCCACAACGCAGCTCAAAGCGAAAGGCTTTGCTGCGGAGACGACGCTGAACGCGCGGCGCGCGCGGCTCGAAGCGGCGCAGGCGCGCCTCGATCAGGTGAATTGGGACATCGGGCGTCTCGAGATCAAGGCGCCGTTCAGCGGCGTCCTTGAAACCGATACGGCAGAGATCGGCACGTTCCTGAGCCAGGGCGCTTACTGCGCGAACATCATCGATCTCAGCCGGATCAAGATCTCGGGCTTTGTCGGGGAGCAGAACGTCGATCTGCTCAGCCTCGGTCAGACTGCATCCGCGCGTCTGATCAACGGCACAGAGGTGTCGGGGGAGATCTCGTTCGTCAGCCGGGTCGCAGACGAGCAGACCCGGACCTATGCGGTCGAGGTGACGCTGGACAATCCGGGTTGGAAGATCCGGGACGGCATGACCGCCGAGTTGCTCATTGACCTGCCCTCGGAGGCCGCTCATCTGGTCCCGCAATCGGCCCTGACACTGGATGATGGCGGGCGTATGGGCGTGCGCGTCGCGGAGGATGGCAAGGCCCGCTTCTTTCCCGTGCGCATCATGCGTGACACAGCAGAGGGTGTCTGGGTCGACGGTCTGCCCGACACGGCGGATGTCATCGTGATCGGCCAGGAATTTGTCCGCAACGGGCGCACTGTGATCGCGACCCCGATCGACAGTTCGGCCCTGAGATGACGGCTGGATCCGGCATCAAAGACGCGCCGCGGGGATCGCTATGACCGGTCTCGTTTCCTGGTGTACCGAACGGGCACGGATGATCCTGGCGTTCGTCCTGATCTCGATCGGCGCTGGGCTGGTCAGCTATGTCAGCCTGCCGAAGGAAGGCGCACCGAACATCGATGTGCCGGTGCTCTACATCTCGGTGCCGTTCCCGGGCGTCTCGGCCATCGACAGCGAACGTCTGGTCGTCAAACCGCTCGAGACGGAACTGCGCGGGCTCGACGGTCTGAAGGACATGACCGGCATCGCGTCCGACAGTCATGCCGCAGTCTTGCTCGAGTTCGATCAGGGCTGGGACAAGCAGGCCACCTTGGCCGAGGTGCGGGACAAGGTCGATCAGGCTCAGGCCGAGTTTCCCGAGGACGCCGATGAACCCACGATCAACGAGATCAATCTTTCCGAGTTTCCAATCCTTGTGGTGTCGCTCTCCGGCTTGGTGCCAGAGCGCACACTGACCAATCTCGCGAAAGACATGCAGGACGCCATCGAGGCACATCCCTCGGTGCTCGAGGCGAAGCTGACCGGCCACCGGGATGAGATGGTCGAGGTGCTGATCGACCCGCTCAAGATGGAATCCTACAACGTCACGGCGCAGGAACTGCTGACGGTCGTTGATCGGAACAACCAGCTGGTCGCGGCAGGGGCGGTCGAGAGCGAAACGGCGGCCTTCTCGGTCAAGGTCCCAGGCTCGTTCGAGACGGCATCGGACATCAACAACCTGCCGGTCAAAGTGAACGGCGACCGGGTGATCCGCCTCGGCGATGTGACAGAGATCAGGCGTACGTTCGAGGATGCCGAAGGCGAGGCGCGCTACAACGGGCGCAAATCCATATCGCTTCAGGTCTCGAAGCGTATCGGTCAGAATATCATCGCCACGGTCGCGGCCTCGCGGGCGATCGTCGAGGTCGAAGTCGCGAAGTGGCCCGAGCCGCTGCAACAGGCGGTGAATGTCGACTTCTCGATGGACGAGTCGACCCGGGTCGAGGACATGGTCAGCCAACTCGAAGGCTCGGTGGCCACCGCCGTCATCCTCGTGATGCTGGTGGTTCTGGCATCGCTGGGGTTCCGGTCTGCCCTGCTGGTCGGGATCGCGATCCCCTCGTCGTTCCTTCTGTCGTTCGCGCTCATGTCCGCGTTCGAGTTGCCGATCAACAACATGGTCATGTTCGGTCTGATCCTGGCCGTGGGCATGCTGGTCGATGGTGCGATCGTCGTTGTCGAGTATGCCGACAAGGAGATCCAGGCCGGTCAGGGACCAATGCGTGCCTACGCCGCGGCGGCAAAGCGGATGTTCTGGCCGATCACGGCCTCGACCGCGACGACATTGTGCGCTTTCCTGCCCATGCTGCTTTGGCCCGGGATGCCGGGACAGTTCATGCGGCAACTGCCGATCACGCTGATCTTCGTGCTCTCTGCCTCGCTGATCGTGGCGCTGATCTTCCTGCCGGTGCTCGGCGGGATCAGCGGCCGGATCAGCCGGGCGTTCGCACGGGCAGGAGACGCGATCACTCAGGGGCTGCGCGGTGTTATCCCGCGCTGGGTCACGACCACCGCCAAGGTCATTGCGGGCATTGTCCTGGTCGCGATCGGCATCTTCGTGGCCCTGGTCGCCGATGAGGGACGCCCCGAGGCACTGCCGCTGATCTTTATCGTTCTCGCGATCATCAGCCTCTGCGCGGTCCTGCTGTTGCGCAAACCCCGCCCGGCACCAGAGCCGGGATATCACCGCACGCCCTTTGGCCGCGTTGTCGGCCTGATCACGCTCAACCCGGTGATGCCGTTCGTCGCCGTCGGGGCCGCCGTTGGTGCTCTTGTCCTGATGTTCCAGGTCTATGCCGAGTACGGCAAGGGCACGGAATTCTTCGTCAAGACCGAGCCGGAGCGGGCGATCATCTACGTGCGGGCGCGCGGCAACCTCTCGCTCAATGAGACCGACCGGATGGTCAAGGCGGTCGAGGATCGTATCGCGGGCATCGAAGGGATCGAGTCGATCTTCGCCTTCTCGGGCGGCGGCGGGCTGGTGAACCCGACCGGACAGGAAGGTCCGCCGGATGCAATCGGTCAGGTGCAGGTGGAGTTGAAGCCCTGGGGCGAGCGCGGGCCGGGCGATGACATCATCATCGCGATCGGCGAAGCCGTCCAGAACATGCCCGGGATCGTGGCGGAGCTGGCCCTGCAACAGGAAGGCCCGCAACAGGGCAAGCCGGTTCAACTCGAACTGAGTTCAGGGAATTGGGACCTGTTGCTCGAGGCGACCGAGATCGCACGCGCCAAGTTCGACGCGACCGAGGGGCTGGTGAATATCGATGACTCCCGCCCCCTTCCCGGCATCGATTGGGAGATCACGGTGGACCGCGCGGTGGCAGGCCGCTACGGCGCCGATGTCGCCACCGTCGGGCCGCTGGTTCAACTTGTGACACGCGGCGCCATCCTGGGCACATATCGCCCGGATGACAGCGATGATGAGCTTGAGATCCGAATGCGGTTCCCGGAGAGCGACCGTACGCTCTCGACCCTTGATCAGCTCAAGGTCGCGACGGACCGCGGACAGGTCCCGCTCTCGAACTTCATCGAGCGTCAGCCCGTGCCGAAACTGGAGAACATCAACCGCATTGGCGGGGAGAGATTCTTCACCGTCCGTTCAGATGTCGCAGCGGGCACCTCGGACATCGCGGCCATCGAAGGGCTCGAGGCCTGGATTGCCGAGGAGACCCCCTTTCCTCCGGGCGTCTCGGCCCGCTTCACAGGCGACCGCGAGGAACAGCAGGAAAGCATGGCCTTCCTCGCCAAGGCCTTTGCCGGTGCGCTCGGGCTGATGTTCGTGATCCTGCTGGCGCAGTTCAATTCGCTTTACAACTCGGTGCTGGTGCTCAGCGCCGTCGTGATGTCGGTGGGCGGCGTCCTGGTCGGAATGCTGATCATGGGCCAGAACTTCTCGATCATCATGACAGGCACCGGGATCGTCGCATTGGCCGGGATCGTCGTGAACAACAACATTGTGCTGATCGACACCTACCAGGAACTCGCCCGGCGCATGGATCCGCTCGAGGCGGTCGTGCGCACGGCTGAAGCCCGGATCCGCCCGGTGATGCTGACGACGATCACGACCATCGCCGGCCTGACGCCGATGATGTTCGCCACCAGCCTGGACTTTGCCAACGGGACCATCGCCGTCGGTGCGCCGACCGCTCTCTGGTGGGTGCAACTTGCGACCGCCGTCGTCTTTGGCCTGGCGACAGCAACCGTGCTCACGCTGGTCGTCACACCGGCTGCGCTGGCGGCACGGATCTGGATCGAGCGCGGTGCGCTTGCGGGTCTCAAGGGCATCGGGCACGCGGTCATGGGCAAGAAGCCTGCAGCCGAGACACCCAAGGATGACACATCCCCGTGGAACACGCCGACCCCTGAGACGGACAAATATGTCCCGTCCATCGTTCGAGCAGCCGAGTAGCGGGCAAGGTCATGCAAACCGACAGGGTCGGCTAGGCGGGTTCCTCGGTCTCCTGACGGTGCCAGAGCGCGGCGTACCGCCCATCAAGTGCAAGCAAGGTGCTGTGAGAACCGCGCTCGGCCACACGGCCGCCATCCAGCACGATAATCTCGTCGGCATCGACCACGGTCGACAGCCTGTGCGCAATCATCAGCACGGTCCGCCCCTGCCCCAGCCGCTTCAGCTCGGCCTGGATTTCGCGCTCGGTGGTGGTGTCCAGCGCCGAGGTTGCCTCGTCCAGGATCAGGATCGGTGGATTTTTCAGAATGGTTCGCGCGATGGCAACGCGCTGTTTCTCCCCGCCCGAGAGCTTGAGGCCGCGCTCGCCCACCACCGTCTCATAGCCATCGGGCAGTTCGGAAATGAAGTCGTGGATCCGCGCTGACCTGGCCGCCGCTTCGATCTCTTCGTGGCTCGTCTCGTCGCGGCCATAGGCAATGTTGTAGCCGATCGTGTCGTTAAACAGCACCGTATCCTGCGGCACGACGCCGATGGCGCGGCGAAGGCTGGCTTGCGTCACGGTGCGCACGTCCTGGCCATCGATGGTCACTGCGCCGTCCGAGACATCATAGAAGCGGAACAGCAGCCGCGCGATCGTTGACTTGCCCGCGCCAGACGGCCCGACCACCGCAACCGTTTTGCCTGGCGGTATTTCGAACGACACATCGGTCAGGATCGGACGGTTTGGGCCATAGGCAAAAACCGCATGATCGAAGCGCACCGCGCCGTCGCCACAGTCGAGGTCCACCGCACCGGGGCTGTCCTCGACCTCGGCGCCCTGATCGACCAGTTCATACATCTCGCGCATATCGACAAGGGACTGGCGGATCTCGCGATAGACCGTGCCGAGAAAGTTCAGCGGCATGGTGATCTGGATCATGAACGCGTTGACCATGACAAAGGCACCGACCGTCAGGTCGCCCGCCACAACACCCTGCGCCGTCATCAGCATCACGGCGATCATCGATGCCGCGAGGATGAAGGCCTGCCCGGAGTTCAGGAACGCGAGGCTGGATGAGGTCTTGAGCGCAGCGCGCTGGTAGGCGGCCATGGACCGGTCGTAGCGCTCCGCCTCCCGGTCCTCGGCCGAGAAATACTTGACCGTCTCATAGTTCAGCAGGCTGTCGACAGCCTTCTGATGTGCGTCCTGGTCCTGGTCGTTCATCTCCTTGCGGATCTTCACCCGCCACTCCGTCACCTTGAAGGTGAACGCGACATAGGCTGCGATTGTAGCAAGCATGACGAACAGATAGGACGGCCCAAATTCGACCAGAAAGATCACCGCCACCACGCCCAGTTCGAACAACAGCGGCACGATCGAGAACAGGAGGTAGCGCAGCAGAAAGTCGATAGCCTTGATACCACGGTCGATCACCCGGCTGAGCGCACCGGTCTTGCGGCTGATGTGGTACCCGAGCGAGAGCTGGTGCACGTGGCGGAAGACACGCAGACCCAGTTGGCGCAAGGCGTGCTGGCCGACGCGCGCAAAGATCAGATCGCGAAGCTGTTGAAACACCGTGCCGAACAGCCGTGTCGCACCATAGGCCACGACCAGCATGATCGGCACCGCCAGGATCGCGGTTTCCGTCTCGGGCGCCAGCGCGTCCACCGCGTCGCGATAGACAAACGGGGTGAACAGCACCGCGACCTTGGCCAGGATCAGGAAGGCGAGAGATCCGATGACGCAGACGCGCAAACCCGGATGCTCGCGCGGCCAGAGATCGGGCAGGACCCGCGCCAGTGTGCGAATATCGGGAGTGCCCGCGGTGGTCGGGCGACGGCCTCGGCGCATTGGGATGTCCTCCTCAGGGCCGCGCCGGAATGGCGCTTACTCGGCGTCGACCAGTTCGGGAACGGAGAACACCTGCCCCGGATATATAAGGTCCGGGTCGCGGATCAACTCCGCGTTGGCACCATAGATCAGGCTGTAGCGCAGACCCTCGCCGTAATACTGCTCGGCTATCCGCCAGAGATAGTCACCCTTCTCGATGGTCACCTCACGCTCCTTGAGGACCTGAGCGGGACCGGATGAATAGGTGAACGGCGTCTCGATCCGGCTGGTGACGTCACCGCCCGTGCCGATCTCGTCAAAGCGGAAGAGCTTCACCTGCAGAACATCCTCGCGCGGCAGCGACATCGCCCAGCGGCCATCACCGGTGATCTGCGTGGAGCCAAGGTGCAAACCGTTGCCATAGGTGCGCAGAGCGCGTCCGGGCGCTCCCCTGCCCGACATGCGCACATCGCCGGTCTCACCATAGCTGATACGATCGAGGGTTACCGCGGTCACGTCGCCGCCGGGTTGGAGCACCGCCAGTTCATCCGCCTGAGGCTGCACGAGCGCTGGGGCGGCCCCGCTTTCCGGCGCGGGCAGAATGATAACCGGCGTGCTGACCACGAAACGCTGATCGGAAGGCACGCTGCCTGCCGTCGGGCGGGCCGCGTTCTGTGATACCTCGGGCGTTGCTGCGGTGTCTTGCGGCGCCGCGAGCGCGGAGACCGTGCGGTTTGCATCGCCCGTATCCGATGACGATCCCGGCAGAGGCGCGCCGGTCGCGGTCTCGTCCTCCGTTTGCACCGGGGCAAGCGCAGTGAGTTGCGTGTCCACATCCGGCGCCTCTTCTGAGGCTTCATCGGACGGCTTGCTGGCAGGATCGAGCGATGATGGCGCCTTTAGTGTCTTTGGGAGCGTTCCGTCAGAGTCTTGCGGCTGTTGCACCACCGCGCTTTCATCGGCCTCCGGCGTCTCTTGCAAAACCGTCGACGCGGTGCCGGCAGCCGGTTGGATCTCGGACAGCGCCGGGTCAGGCACCGTCTTGCCGCCAGGCAGAACGGACGGTGCCGTCGGCGCAGGCGCCGCGAGACCCGGAGCAGTTTGAACCGGTATCTCGGTTTTGACAGCGACCGCTTCATCGCCCGTCGGCACGGAGGGCGCCTCTGCCGTGGTTGGCGCTGCGGCGACTACAGGCGCACGCTCGTCGGTGCCGGGGGACTGTGAAACGGGCGGCGGTGCATAATCGCCCGGCGTGTCACCACCGATCGTCGTCGCGGGCGAAACCGCAGGTTCCATGATCGGAGCCTGAGAAAGAGCGGGAGCAGGCACGCGCAACTGAAGTTGCTGGGCGTCCCCGGACAACGCAGCGAAGATCACCGTGACGAAAGCGCCCTCCGCGTCGGCGGTGGCGGTTCCGACGACCTCCCCGTCCAGCAGAACCTCCACTTCCTCGTTGGGATTGACGGTTCCGGCGATTACCGTCTGCCCGTCCGCTGCAACGCGCACGACATCAAACCGGGGGCCATCGTTCGTTGCAGGTTCAACGGTCTCGGCGGCAGGCGCATCGGTACTCTGCGGTGCGGGATCCGATGGCGATGGTGCAGCACCGACATTTGGAAGGCCCGTGTCTTCACTTGGCGTCACAGAGCTTTCAAGCGCTTCCGGTGGGATTGCCGCCAATGCTGTGTCACCTGAGGGCGCCACCGCGGTCTCCGGCGCGCTCTCGTCGGCACTCTTTGGTGACGAGGGCACCGTCGATGTATCGGCAGATGCAACCGCCGACGCCGCCTCCGAGGAAGGCGATCCCGCACGGTCGACCGATGCGTCTTCAGACGTCTTCAAGACGTTCCAGCCGACGAACGCGCCGATCAACAGAACGACGATGGCTATGACCGGTATGGCAGATCTTGCCATGGACGTCACAAAGCCCCCTTATGCTCTGGACTCAACCTACCCGATCTTTGTCAGGTCGTGTAGACAGAAATAAGTCAAGGAGAATCCGGAAAAACCATGACACCAAAGCAATTTTCCGTGTGCCTCTTCTGTGGATCACGGACAGGAAACAACCCGGCCTTTGTCGAGGCGGCACGCACATTGGGCAGCGAACTGGCACGCAGGCAGTTTCGTCTGGTTTATGGTGCGGGCGATCGCGGCCTGATGGGTGAGGCTGCGCGAGCAATGCAGGCGGCAGGCGGAGCAGTCACAGGGGTGATCCCGCAATACCTTGTCGATCTGGAAGTCGGGAAAACCGACATCGACGATTACATCGTCACGACGGACATGCACGAGCGAAAAATGCTGATGTTTCAAAGGTCTGACGCGGTGGTCACGCTGCCCGGCGGTCCCGGAACGCTCGACGAGATCATCGAGGTGCTGACATGGCGCCAACTCGGCCTGCACACAAAGCCGATTGTTGCGGTCAATTCAGAGGGATACTGGGATCCGCTGAAAGCGCTTCTCGAACACGTGATCGCTCAGGGTTTCGCCGATGAGAGCCTCGGCAAGCTCATCAATTTCGTGCCGGATGCAGCGGCCGCGGTCGACGTTCTCGACGCGCACCGCTGACATCACACGCGGACCTGCGCGCCGGTGCGCGTTGCACACCGGCACCAAGTCACGCGAGCCGCCCCCGCCTCAGAGACGGGATGCGACGTTCTCCCAATTGACGAGATTGTCGAGGAAGTTCGATAGATACGCAGGGCGCTTGTTGCGGAAGTCGATGTAGTAGCTGTGTTCCCAGACATCGCAACCGAGCAATGCCGTCTGGCCAAAGCAGAGCGGGTTCACGCCGTTCTCGGTCTTGGTAACCTTCAGGCCACCGTCCGTATCCTTGACCAGCCATGCCCAACCCGAGCCGAACTGGCCGGCACCCGCCGCAGAGAACTGCGACTTGAATTCGTCAACCGATCCAAACGAGTCGGTAATCGCCTTCTCCAACTCGCCCGGCATGCCGGTCTGTCCCGGTCCCATCATCTCCCAGAACTGGTTGTGGTTCCACATCTGGCTGGCGTTGTTGAACAGGCCCGACTGCGCCACCGCACCGGCTTCATAGGTCGCAGTAACGATGTCCTCGAGGCTTTTACCCTCGTGGCCCGACCCGGCCAGCAGTTTGGCGCCGTTGTCGGCATAAGCCTTGTGGTGGAGATCGTGGTGAAACTCGAGCGTCTCTTTGGACATGCCGAACGCGGCGAGCGCATCGTGAGCATACGGCAGGTCGGGAAGATCGAAAGCCATGGGGTCAGCCTCTCTGTCTGGATGGTCTTTGAGGGGATCTATCCCCCTTGGCGGGATATACAACCTGCTGCGGGCGCCATGAAGGGGAAAGTCATCCCAAGGCGGATAGTGTTGCCGATGTCAGTGGCCTGTCAGACCGGCAGAAGGATTGCGCCGACGCGCCGATCCTCGGTCAGGAGCACGTTATACGTACGGCATGCGGAGGGGGTCGACATGACCTCGATCCCAAGCTCCGCTTCTTCCAGTGCAGTCCGTACCGGATTTGGAACGCTGGCAATATCGGCGCCCATGCCAATGAGCACGAGGTCGATCTGATCGCGGTCGCGCAGAAAGGGGGCGATGGTTGCGGTGTCGAGCGGTTCTGCAACTGTGTCAACGCCACTTGGCAGGATCAAAAGCCCACCGGTGTACCATGTACCGTCGATGCGAAATCCACCAGGGCCATAACCGTCGATCGGCGGCTGCGCCTCAAAGTCGATCTCGTTCATGCGCATGGGCGTTCCTTCAGCAACGGTTCGTGGGTCACGGAGCCCTTAAGATCAAACCTGTGCGCCGCCGAACTGTACGCCGGCTTTGTTGTCCTCGGCGGTGCTCCAGTCCCGCTTCACGCCAAGCCAAAGCAATGCGGCGACCGCAACGAAGATCGAAGAATACGTCCCGACGATCACGCCCCAGATCATGGCAAAGGTGAAGCCCTTGATCACCTCGGGCCCCAGTACGAACATCGCCACCAAAGCGATCAGCGTGGTGATCGAGGTCATCAAGGTCCGGCTGAGCGTTTCGTTCAGCGAGAGGTTCATCAACTCAACAAGCGACATCTGCTTATATTTTCGCAGATTCTCACGCACCCGGTCGAAGACCACGACTGTGTCATTGAGCGAATAGCCGACGATCGTCAGAATCGCTGCGATGATCGCAAGGTTGAATTCGATCTGCGTGATCTCGAAGACGCCCACCGTCAGAGCAACGTCGTGGATCAACGCAACCACTGCGGCGAGGCCAAACTGCCATTCGAACCGAAGCCAGATGTAAATCAGGACCGCCAGCACAGCGAGCGTCACCGCGAGGATACCGGCCGTCAGCAACTCGCCCGACACCTCTGGCCCAACGAACTCGACACGCCTGATCTCCGCACCCTCGATTTCCGCTTTCAAAGCGTTGCCAACCGCTTCGGCGACGATCTTGTTCGTATCGCCATCACCTGGCTGTGCTTCGACGCGGATCAGAACGTCCTGCGGGGTGCCAAAATCCTGCACGGCCACATCGCCGAATTCGAGGCCGTTCACGATCCCCCGGATCTGGCCAAGATCTGCGGGTTGTTCGGTCTGCACCTCGACCAGCGTGCCGCCGCGGAAGTCGATTCCGAAGTTGAGCCCGAGGATTGACACCATGACAATCGACGCCGCGACCAGGATGCCAGACAACAGTCCCGCAATCTTGCGCCCACCCATGAAATTGATCTTGGTTCCCGCGCGAACCATGCTGAAGAGCTCGATCTTCAGCGACTTTGGCTTCTTCCATTGCAACCAGGACGCAACGATCAGCCGGGTCAGCAATGTCGCGGTGAACACCGATGTGATGATCCCGATCCCGAGCGTTACGGCGAACCCCTTTACCGGGCCGGACCCCATGGCGAAAAGGATCACCGCGGCGATGAACGTCGTGATGTTCGCATCGATGATGGCCGAGAACGCCTGTTCATACCCGCGCTCGATGGCACGAGATGGTCCCTTGGCGGTCTTCAATTCCTCGCGTATGCGCTCGAAGATCAGCACATTGGCGTCGACCGCCATCCCAATGGTCAGGACGATGCCGGCTATGCCGGGCAGCGTAAGGGTCGCACCGATCAGACTGAGGAAGCCGAAGATCAGCGCGACGTTGGTGATCAGCGCGATGTTCGCGAAAACACCGAACCGTCCATAGATCGCGACCATAAAGACAAGCACCGCGACGAAAGCCAAAATCGTCGCCGCCTTTCCGGCTGCGATCGAGTCGGCGCCAAGATCGGGGCCAACCGTGCGCTCTTCCTCCACCTCGATTGACGCTGGCAATGCACCTGAGCGCAGCAGGATGCCAAGTTCGGTCGCGCTTTCGACCGTGAAATTGCCCTCGATAAAGCCCGAGCCGCCCAGGATAGGCGATTGAATCCGCGGTGCGGTGATGACCACACCGTCGAGGACCGTCGCAAACAGTTCGCCGACGTGCTTTGTTGTGAAATCTCCGAACTTCCGTGCCCCTTCGTTGTCGAAGGTGAAATTCACAACCGGGAGCCCGGTCTGGTGGTGGAAGCCAAGCTGCGCGTCGACCAGATTGTCACCCGTCAGGATCGGTCGCTTTATCAACAGATAAGGCTGTCCATCCTCGTCCTGAACGATCATCTCGTTCGGACCTGGATTGCGCGCATCGGCACCGAAGCTCTCGACCTCGTGGAAAGTCAGCTTCGCAGTGCGCCCGATCAGGTTCAGCAGTTCTTCGGAGGAACTGAGCCCCGGCACCTGGATCAGGATGCGATCGATGCCCTGGCGCTGGATCGTCGGCTCGCGTGTGCCGGTCTCGTCGATCCGGCGACGCATGATCTCGACCGCCTGCGCCATTGTGCGGTTGGTCAGTTCCGCCTGAGCGCCTTCACTCAGTTCGAGCCGGAAGCGCTGATCCTCTATCTCGCTGACAAGGATATCCATCTCGCCAGCCACACCGCCGGCCATACCAAAGCCGCCACCGATCCCACCGCTCGCCACGGGCCGAGCCATTGAGCGCAGAGCCTCGCCGGCTCTCTGCAGGTCCTCGGCGTTGGTGATGCGGATGGTGACAGCGCCATCGGCGACAACCGGACGCTGGAACCGGCGAACGCCCTGATCCCGCAACACGTCACGCATGTCGGCAGCAATGTCTTCCAGGCGTTCTTCGAACACCTCTTCGACCTGCACTTCGACGAGCAGATGGACACCGCCGCGCAGGTCAAGCCCGAGATTGATGACGTTGGGCGGCAGAAAGCTCGGCCAGAGCGCGGCTTCCTCCTCCAGATCAGCAAGCGTACGTTGACCGGGGCCACCGTACCGCTCGGCCTCGATCGCCGCAGTTGCCCGGGACGCCGTATCAGCGCGCTCGTAGAACAGGTTCGGGAACGCGAGCACGAAGCCAAGCAGGCAGACGCCCAGGATCGCGAGCTTCTTCCACGGGGCGAAATAGAGCATGGGCCGTCGCCCCTTTCCGGATCAGCTGTCCTTGGCAGGTTCGGTCTTCGACAGGACCGTCGTGATGGTCGACCGATAGACCTTGACCACCACATCCTTGGCGATCTCGACCTCGACCTCGTCGCCTTCCTTGACCTTCTTCACTTCGCCGACGATGCCGCCGCCTGTCACGACCTTGTCGCCGCGACGCAGGTTGTCGACCATGTTCTTGTGCTCTTTCACCCGCTTCTGCTGAGGCCGGATGAGCAGGAAGTAGAAGATCACGAAGATCAGTACGAGCGGTATAAGCGAGCCGAGAAAGCCGCCGCCGGGGCCTGCCGAGGCAGCTTGCGCATACGCGGGGGTAACAAACATGGTGGTTCTCTTATGGTTGCCGGCTCAGGGCCCGGGACGTTCGGCGGTATATACGGGCGGCTCGCGCGGATGCAAGGTAGCTCGGACAGCGCAGGGCGCCGCTGCGCCTGCCAAGCGTCAGGGTGTCACACCTAATTCATAGCTGGCGTATAACGTGTCGCATTAACCATGCATTAGAGCCTTGGTTGCAAGAATCGAATCACGCCGCTAGAAATCAACTCAGGGTTTAGCGGATGTTCACACATCCGGTCGCGTACTTGACCGGCCCCTTCGCCAAGACTGGAGATCACTCCGTGTCACAGATCTACGTAATTGCACCCGCCGTTGCCATGACACTCTACGCCGCCCTGCTGGCGACGGTATTCGCTGGTTAGAACGACGGGTCGAGCGTGCCTCAGCTGGTCGCCGCGAGGTCGGAGATCAGCCTCTCGATATCGCCGCCACGCTTCGCGATCATCGCCGAGATTTCTTCGCGCTGCGTCGTTGCCATCGAGATCCCTTCGATCACGAGGTCAACGACTTCGACCCGGCCGCCACGATCACTGACGAGCCAGTCAACCGAGATCGTCTGTCCGTTCTCGGGACGGATGGGCGATTGCACGAGGAACCCTTTGCGTCCGGCGTCGATCACGCGTTCGACCGAGATGTTCGGATCGCCGGAGTACTCGTCAAACCGACGGGCGTAAGTCACTGATATATAGTGGCCAAACGCGGTCGTGAAACGGGACTTCTGGTCCTCGCTCATCTCACGCCATGCCCGCCCGGCCGAAAACCGGGCGATCAGGGGGACGTTGGCGCGCGTCTCCATTATCCGGAGGAGCCCGGGCGCGCGTCCGTTCGTCCCGCTCGGCGTCTGCAAGAGGGTCCGGAGATCGCCGATGGTCTTCTCGACGTGACCGCGCGCAACCGCTTCGTCAAGCGCCCATGCATGCGTCGCCGTAAGGGCCGCGCACACGCTGGAACCGGCAAGAAAATGTCTGCGGGACAAGGACATATCTAGAAAACTCCCTCCATAACGATCCGGCGCACAGTGATGCCGAAGAGTTTGGCGACGCGTCAACAAGATCATGCATTGGCGTGGAGCGACCAATTGGCCGAATGACACGCTTCTCGCATGTTGTCGACGAGCGCTCTCCCAGGGTCATCACATCATCCATGATAGCAACGAACGCCAGGCTGCGAACCGTCGCCGACCCGAACATCCCATCACTGTTTCGTTAGGCTATACGTGTGCACCTGCACCTTCGGATCAACCCCGAATGCGTGTGTCGCGCCCCATTCGTGATGCCGCGATCACGTGCGCGCACGCGAACCTCGCCACGCCATCAGCGCGCCGCGGATCTCAAAATTGAATGCGTCATCACAAAAATGTCCCAAAAGCATCTGATCATGCATGGAAAGCAAGGCTGACGGCAGCCAACTGAAGTCCGAGCGGGCGACCTGCCCCTGCAAGCCACAACGCGTCGAGAAACAAGCCGCCAGAACGCACAGAGTTTTTACCGGCAGAACGCCGAATGGCTCGAATTGTGCTCATTATGTGTTAATCACTGGCAACCAAGATCGTTAGACAGATCCGGATCGGGAACACACGGTGTCAGAGCAAGCAAAGTATGAGCAGGGCCTCGCGGAGTTGCGCGCGACGATGGGCACCTGCCGCAATCATTTCATCGCGGTCGCGGTTTTCTCGATCTTCGTGAATATGCTCATGCTGACCGGCCCGCTGTTCATGCTGCAAACCTATGACCGGGTCCTGTCCAGCCGGTCCGAGGAGACATTGGTCGCGCTCCTGCTGCTGGTGACTTTCTTGTTCCTCCTCTACGGGTTGCTCGAATTTGCCCGCGGGCGCGTTCTTGCGCGGGCCGGAGCGCGGTTCCAATCCTTGCTCGATCTGCGGATCTTTGAAGCGGTTCTGCGCCGGTCGGTCGTGCCCTCAGATCGCGCCAAGCCAAACATAGCAGCCCGCGATCTCGACTCGGTGCGGCAACTCTTGTCCGGACCCGCTCCGTTTGCGCTGTTCGATATTCCGTGGACCCCGATTTTTCTTGCGGCGATCTTCATCTTCCACCCGATACTCGGCTTCGTCGCGATCGGGGGCGGTGTCCTTCTTGTGGTGCTGACGATTGCCAACCAGATCCGCTCGAAGGAACCGAGCGCCGAGGCCCAAGCGGCAAGCGCGGAGGCAGAAAACCTTGGCGAAGCGCTGCGCCAGAATGCCGAGGCGGTGCAGGCCCTGGGCATGCGACAGCGCGGCATGACAAACTGGAGTGCGATGCGCGGTCAGGCCTTGAGCAAAATGATCGAAGCCTCGGACCGGACAGCGAGTTTCACATCTTCATCCAAGGCGCTGCGCTTCTACCTGCAGAGCTTCATGCTGGCCGCCGGTGCCTATCTGGTGCTGCAACAGGAGATGTCGCCCGGGATGATGATTGCGGGTTCGATCCTGATGGGCCGCGCTCTCGCACCGATCGAGCAGGCGATCGGACAGTGGAGCCTGTTTCAGCGCGCGACCCGCGGCTGGCAAAGCCTGTCAGAGCTGCTGGAAAAAACGCCGCAGGACGCCCCCAAAACCCAGCTCCCTGCGCCCAAGGGCTTTATGGAGGCACAGAAGATCTCCGTACTCGCGCCAGGGGAACAGGTACCGGCCCTGCGCAACATCTCGTTCAAGGTTGAACCGGGTCAGGCGCTTGGCGTGATCGGCCCATCGGGCGCGGGCAAGACCACGCTTGCGAAGGTCCTGACCGGGATCTGGCAACCGGCGGCGGGCAAGGTGCGCCTCGATGGTGCCGCACTCGATCAATGGCCGACTGATCAGTTGGGCCAACACTTCGGATATCTGCCGCAGGAGATCGGCCTCCTGTCCGGAACCATCGCGAACAATATCGCGCGGCTCGATCCGCAGCCTGATGATGAAGCGATTGTCCTCGCAGCGAAACGCGCCGGGGCACATGAACTGCTGCTGAGCCTGCCTCAGGGTTACAACACCGATATCGGTGCAGGTGGGCAAAGGCTCTCGGGTGGACAACGCCAGCGCGTCGCGCTTGCACGCGCGCTATATGGCGATCCGCCGGTGCTGATCCTAGACGAGCCGAATGCGAACCTCGATGCGCAGGGTGAGCAGGCGTTGGTCGATGCCATCCGCGACGCGAAAAGCCGAGGGCGAACAGTGATCATCATGGCGCACCGACCGAGCGCCATCGCGGCCTGCGACCTGCTGCTGATGATCGACCGCGGCAATCAGGTTGAATTCGGACCGCGCGACGAGGTTCTGAAGAAACGCACACGCAACTACCCGCAACTCGTTGGCAAACAAAAGGGTGAAGCTGGCGCTGGTGCGGCATCTGCTCAGACGTCTCAACCGGCTTCCAATACATTGTCGCCGACCCAGACGACGGTTGCGATCACAGGAGAGAAGACATGAACCCGGCAAAAATGCTCGCGGGTCCGGCGGGGTCGGCAGCGCCGAAAGATGATGGCTGGGGAGCGCAGAAGTACATCCGCTTCGGCCTGATCTGTGTGCTGATCCTGGGCGGCGGTTTCGGTGGCTGGGCAGCGACCGCCTCTCTCAAAGGTGCGGTGATCGCATCGGGCCAGCTCCGAGTGGAGTCAAACCGTCAGGTCGTCCAGCACCTTGATGGCGGCGTTGTCGGAGACATCCTCGTGCGGGATGGGGACGTTGTCCAGGCAGGTGATGTGCTCATTCGCCTTGACGATACGCTCTTGCGCTCGGAGCTGATCACGCTCGAGAGCCAGCTCTTCGAGATTGTTGCACGGCGGGGTCGTCTTGAAGCAGTGCAGATCGAATCCGGCGACATCCAGTTCGACGACGAACTCCTGAGCGTGGCAAAGGAAAACGAAGAAGTCGCCTCGCTGATCGACGGCCAAGTCGCGCTGTTCCTGGCGCAGCGCGAGTCGAATGCGAAGCAGCGCGATGTTCTGGTGGAGCGAAAGTCCCAGTTCGCCGAGCAGATCGTCGGGATCGACGCCCAGCTATCCTCCTACGAGCGGCAATCCGAGCTGATCGAAGAAGAGCTCGTTGGTGTCCGTCAGCTCCTGAAACGCGGTAATATTCAGAAAACCCGCTTGCTGTCCCTTGAGCGTGAAGCGGCCCGCTTGATCGGTGAGGCCGGGCAACTGACCGCGCAGCGCGCGCAGTTGCAAGGGCAGATCTCGGAGATTGATATCGAGTTGCTGCGCATGGATGCGACAACGCGCGAAGAAGCCATCACGGAACTGCGCGAACTCGGTTTCCGCGAACTCGAGCTCAAAGAGCGGCGTCTTGCCCTGAAGGAGCGGCTGTCGAGGCTGGACATTCGTGCACCGCGCATGGGCGTGGTGATCGATTCAACCGTGCACGCGCTCAAAGCCGTCATCCGCCCGGCCGAGCCGATCCTCTACATCGTGCCGAACGACGCGAACATGGTGATCGATGCGCGGGTTGAGCCAATCAACCGCGATTCGATCTTTACCGGGCAGGAGGCCGTTCTGGTCTTCTCTGCCTTCAACACACGGACAACGCCTGAGCTTTTCGGGACAATCTCGAAAGTCTCGCCAGACAGCACAGTCGATGAGCAGACCGGCATGGCCTTCTATAAAGCCGAGGTAGCGCTCAACGAGGGCGAGATCGTCAAGCTGGAAGGACAGGAACTGGTCGCTGGCATGCCGGTCGAAGTCTACATTCAGACCGGCGATCGCACGCCGTTCAACTACATGCTGCGTCCGGTTACGGATTACTTCAACCGGGCGATGCGCGAGGAGTAAAACCCGCGCGAACTGACGCATCTGCAGCAACAATGCCGTCGTGGCCTTGACGGGCCGGACGATCCGACCAGTGTTCTTCGTATAGCCAGCGGAGGTCTGATCGTGGACGGCGGCACACTCGTTGAAATCAAGTCCTTGTCGGGTCTGCATGAAATATCCGCTGCAGACTGGGACAGGTGCGCAGCGCCCGAAACGGCGGATGGCGGGCGGCCCAACTACCCGTTCCTCACCCATCGGTTTCTTCTGGCGCTCGAGACATCGGGCTCGGCGACGCCGGGCACCGGGTGGGCTCCGCACCATCTCGTCGCTTCAATCGATGGTGCGATCGCTGGCGTAATGCCGCTCTATATCAAGAGCCACAGCCAGGGTGAGTACGTCTTCGACCACTCGTGGGCCCACGCACTGGAACGCGCCGGAGGGGCGTATTATCCCAAGCTGCAAAGCTCGGTTCCCTTCACACCCGCAACAGCGCCTCATTTCCTTGTCAGCAGCGACAGTCCGATCGACCATAACACCTGCCGTGCCGCCCTTGTGCAGGGGGCGATCCAGACGATCGAACGCCATGGGATCTCGTCGGCGCATTTCACCTTCTGCACCGAGGAGGAATGGACTTTTGGCGGCGAACTCGGCTTGCTCCAGCGAACCGATCAGCAGTTTCATTGGCTGAACCGCGGCTACGAGACCTGGGATGCCTTCCTCGACGCCCTTGCCTCGCGCAAGCGCAAAAACCTGCGCAAGGAACGTGCCCGAGCGGTCGAAAACGGCAACACAATCCACTGGCTCACCGGATCTGACATCCAACCCGAACACTGGGACGCCTTCTGGCAGTTCTATCAGGACACCGGAATGCGCAAATGGGGCCGCCCCTACCTGACTCGCGCGTTTTTTGACCTCGCGCAGGAGCATTTGCGCGATGACATTCTGCTGATCCTGTGCGCGCGCGACGGCCGCTGGATCGCGGGCGCTCTGAACTTCATTGGGCGGGAGACCCTGTTCGGCCGCTACTGGGGCTGCACCGAGGATCATCCGTTCCTGCATTTTGAGTGCTGTTACTATCAGGCCATCGACTACGCGATCGCGCATGGTCTGTCGCGGGTCGAGGCTGGCGCTCAGGGCGGTCACAAGCTGGCACGCGGCTACGAGCCGGTAACCACCCGATCACTGCACTACATCGCAGATGAAGGGTTCCGCCGGGCCGTCGCGCAATACCTCGAGGGGGAGCGTGACGCGGTCGATCACGAAAACGCAGCTTTGTCGGAAATGACGCCGTTCCGAAAGGATCTCTGACCGGGCATCCCGTCGGCCTCGGCTGAACGGCCTCGTGCGCATCCGCACGCTTGCTGCGCCCAAGTGCGGTTGATACATCCGCGCCATGTCGCTTGCCTATCGCCCCGACATCGATGGTCTTCGCAGTCTCGCAATCCTCCCGGTTGTGATCTTCCACGCCAACGCGGCCTGGATGCCGGGCGGATTCGTCGGCGTCGACATCTTCTTCGTGATCAGCGGATACCTGATCACGCGTCTTATCGCGGCTGAGGTTGGCGACACCGGCCGCTTCCGCTTCGGCACGTTTTATCTGCGCCGGGTGCGGCGGCTCCTGCCTGCTTTGTTGTGTACGGCGCTCTTGGCGTGGCTTGGCGCGATGCTCCTTTTGCCCCCGGATGAGATGCGGGATTTCGGGGCGTCCATGGTGGCCGCGGTCCTGTCGTTCTCGAACATCCACTTCTGGCTTCAGACCGATTACTTCGATGCCGCCGCAGCGACCAAACCCTTGCTGAACACTTGGTCGCTTAGCGTTGAGGAGCAGTTCTATCTGATCTGGCCCGTTCTGCTGGTTCTGGCCTTGCCTCGAATGCCGCGATTCGGGCTTTTGCTCGGCATGGGCGTTGTGCTCGTCCTTTGCATCGCCGCAACAGAGCATGTTCTGACGCGTGATCCGGCGGCCGGTTTCTACCTCCTGCCCTTTCGCATTCCCGAGCTTGGCATCGGCGCGATGCTTGCGCTCACCCGGTGGCGTCCCTCCAGCACGGCCACGTCCAGAGTTCTTGGCTGCACCGGCGTCTTGGCAATCGTGGCCTCGCTCGCGTTGTTCGACGAGGCAACCCCGTTCCCGGGCGTTTCCGCGTTGCTCCCATGTCTCGGCACCGCTGCGATCATCGCTTCAGGGCCAACGGGACCGGTGGCATCCGTTCTTCGGCTCGCACCGTTGGTCTGGACCGGCAGGATCAGCTACTCGGTCTACCTTGTCCACTGGCCGCTCATGGTCTTCCATGACCGTCTTTCAGAATATCATGGCCCCCTGCTCCCGGATTGGTCACTTGTCGCCGCTTCGCTGGCACTCGGCTGGCTCCAGTTCCAACTAATCGAGCAGAAGTTCCGCTACACAGGACCAAAGAGTTGGCGGCCACGCACCTTCGCCCTTGGCGCGATCGCCATGGTCTTTCTGACGATCAGTCCGGGCGCAATCGCGTACTGGGACAAGGGGCACCAGTGGCGTATCCCGGCGACACGCTCGGAACACACCAACAAGGAATGGTTCAAGATCGAGCAGCGCACCTATTGTCGTCAGCGCAACCCGGACTTGGATCCGAAACTGGTCACCTGTCAGTTGTCGCGCGGAGCCCCGCGCGATCTTTTCCTGTGGGGTGACAGCCACGCGCTTCACTATGTGAGCGGGTTCGCCGAGCACTATCCAAACCACAACATCTATGTGCTCTACTATGGTGGCTGTGTGGTGCAGTCCGGGACAGCAGGGTTCGTTCGTGACTATCGGGATGCGAACACGGATCGCTGCATCGTCCACAATCGCAACGCAATGGCCCTGTTCGAAGCCCACAGGCCTTCAGATGTTGTCGTGGTCGGCGCAAAGCGTGCAACGCCCGAAAAGATCGCCCCGCCGACGCGTGAGATCCTGCAGAAGTTGCGGCAGGCCGGACATACCGTTGCGCTTGTCGGCGACACGATCCGCCCGGGCCTCAGTCTGAACGCCTGCGGCAGCGTCCCATCTCTTCTCGTTCCCGACGACGTGCTCGCCAAAGCGTGCGAGCCTGTCGAGAAAATCGCGGTCCGGGAGCTGACATACAACGCCGAGCTTGCCAAGCTGATCCCGGAGACCATCCTGACGGACGCCGTTCAATGCCCCGACGGCGTATGCCGGTTTCGCGATGATGAAGGAACGCTGTTGTTCCGTGACAATCATCATCTGAACGTCCCGGGAGCGATCTATTTTGTCGAAGCGCTAAAGCCCCGTCTGCCGTTCTGATCCTCGCCGCTCCGAACGGGTCGCGCATGCCGCGCAACCCGCTGATCGTCGATCGTCAGAGCTGCTCGAGCATCGCCTCGGCCGAGGTCGAGGTCATCTGCCCCGGCGCGTCCTCGACATTGATCGCTTTGACCGTTCCGTTCTCGACAATCGCCGAGAAGCGCCGGGCCCGTACGCCGAGACCCGCGGCCGACGCATCGAAATCCACGCCCATGCCCTTTGCCAGTTCCGCGCCTGCGTCACCAAGACACCGAATGCCTGCGTCTGCAGCACCCGTTGCTGCCCCCCACTCCTTCATCACGAAAGGATCATTGACCGAGACGCAGACGATCTCGTCCACCCCCTTGGCCTTGAGGGCATCCGCATTGCTCACAAAGCTTGGCATATGCTTCTGGTGGCAGGTCGGCGTGAAGGCGCCGGGGACACCGAACACGGCAACCGTTTTACCAGCGAAGACATCGGCTGCGGCAACCTGCGTCGGGCCTTCATCCGTCATCTCGAACAGCGTTGCGGCGGGCATCTGATCGCCTGCGGAAATGGTCATCGTTCGAACTCCTCCTGTTGGAACATGTGGGTGTCCGGCCCTCTGTCTGGGTGCCGTCACGGTTGATCTTGGTGTCAGTCCTTACCCGCTTGGCGCGGGCCTAGTCACGTGGTTCTTCGGGATGGCGCGATCCATCGCCCATGTGCCGCAGGATCATGATCTGGCTGTCGCCATATCGCCTGCTGTCCGTGACCGTCAGCGCACTCGGCAACGTGATTTCAGCATCCGCCTGCTCTTCAAGGATCACAACCGCCCCAGGCGCAATCCAGCCTCCATCGAGGGCAGAGTGCAAGGCACGGCTGCCGAGACCCTTGGCGTACGGAGGATCTGCAAACACGAACTCGTGCGGCGCTCCCCGGCACGGACCAAGGCGCGTCGCATCCCGGCGCCAGAGTTTGGTCTGACCGATGACGTGCAGTCTGTCGATGTTCTCACGGATCAGGCCGCGCGCGGCAGGCCCGTCATCAATGAAGACGGCAAAGGCCGCACCGCGCGAAAGTGCCTCGAAACCCAGCGCCCCGGTTCCGGCAAAGAGGTCGAGCACCCGCGCACCTTCCAGCGGTGGAAAATCCCCATGCTGCAGCACATTGAACAGGGCTTCACGCACGCGGTCAGACGTCGGACGCAAATGCGCCCGTCCACCACCATCGGATCCGGGTGCCGCCAGCCGGGTGCCCTTGAACTGTCCGCCGACGATTCGCATGGACAGAACCCGTTCAGCGGACAGTTGCCGGTCAGGCGTTCACGTCCACCACGACGCGACCTTTGACCTGCCCTTTCAGGATCGCCGGACCGAGGTCCGGCAAGTCGGTCAGTGTCGCGGGGCTGATCATTGCTTCGAGCTTCTCCATCGGCAGATCGCGCCCGATTCGCTGCCAGGCCGCCACGCGATTCGCGTACGGCTGCATTACCGAGTCGATGCCAAGCAGGTTCACACCGCGCAGGAGGAACGGGACCACCGTCGCCGGAACCGCCGCACCGCCAGCAAGACCGACAGCCGAGACCGACGCGCCATATTTCATCTGCGTGAGCACCCGTGCGAGCATGTCACCGCCGACAGCGTCGATGCACCCGGCCCATGTCTCGCTGTCCAACGGGCGCTTTGGTGCCTCGGCCAGATCTTCGCGCGGAACGATCTGAGTGGCCCCGAGATCCCGCAAATACTCCTCCGTTTCCGGACGACCTGTTACCGCCGCGACCTCGTAGCCGAGATTGGCGAGGATCGCCGTGGCCACAGATCCAACGCCGCCCGCAGCACCGGTCACAAGCACAGGGCCAGCATCCGAGTGCAGCCCGTGATCTTCCAGCGCCATGATCGCCAGCATGGCAGTGAACCCAGCGGTGCCGACCGCCATAGCCTGGCGTGTCTCGATTCCCTCGGGCAGACGGACCAGCCAATCCGATTTCACCCGCGCCTTCTGGGAGTAGCCGCCCCACCAGACCTCGCCCACGCGCCAGCCTGTCAGGACAACCTTGTCGCCGGGAAGGAACTGATCGCTCTCGGAGGATTCGACCGTCCCAGCGAAGTCAATTCCCGGGACGTGGGGAAAGCTCCTTACCAGACCACCTTTGGCCGTGATGCAGAGGCCGTCCTTGTAGTTCAGCGTCGAATATTCGACTGCGACGGTCACGTCCGCCTCTGGCAATTGATCCTCGGTCAAGTCCGTGATGGTTTGCGAAACGGTGCCATCTTCGGCCTTGTTCACCATGAGCGCGCGGAAGGACATGGCGGTCTCCTAGAAATCGGGGGGTTATGGTTGCGTACTGTTGAGATTGACACCTGTCAGACAATCAGGTTGAAGGCAAGGTGAGATATCTACAGTCGAGGAGTGTTCTTTTCGGCAGTGGGTGTCTCTGAGTGGCAGTGCCGCGAGGACAGGGACCAAAGGCCGATATGAGTGCGAGACTGTTTTCCCGCTATGCTGATGCAATCATGGGCGCTAGCGTTGTGATCGACCGGTCGAGCGAACCAACGCGGAGGCCCGTGGAAGTGCTCGTCACAAGGGGGGCGACCATGCCGTATTTCGGTGCATACGAAAGGCTTGTGTGCCGTGCACGGCACTCTGACTTTGCAAAGACCGGCTGCGGAGAAACGCTTTGATCGCACGTCAGATTGATTGGACGTCGCACCGTGTTTTGACGTGGACTGGGTCCGGCATCGCCGCTGCGGCGGCATGGGTTGCGCTGTTGGCACTGCACGGGGATGCACGCATCGCGCTCGACACTCTGGCCGCGCTCTGCATGCAGATCGGTGCCACCGCAACGCTCGCGATGTATCCGGCGGTACTTCTGATGTGGCTGTTGATGTCGGTTGCGATGATGCTGCCAACAGCGTTGCCGACAATCGATCTCTATGTCCGCCTGTCGCGCCGGATGGAGGAAGGCCGCGCCGTGCGCATCGTGCTGTTCGTTGCGGGCTATCTGGTGGCCTGGGGTGTTTTCGGTGCGGTCGCAGCGGCAGCCCAGGTTGCGTTGGGCGCCCTGCCCGATGGCATCCTCCCGCCGCTGGTCGGTGCTGGAAGTCTCCTCGTCCTCGTGGGCGCATATCAACTGAGCCCGATCAAGCAAGCCTGTCTCGATCTCTGCCGCAATCCTTTGCTGTTCCTGATGTCGCGCTGGCGCGAGGATTTGTCCGGCACGCTGGGGCTCGGCATCCAGCACGGTATCATATGTATCGGTTGCTGCTGGGCGCTGATGCTTCTGATGTTCCTGAGCGGGGCCATGAACCTCGTCTGGATGGCCCTTCTCGGCCTTGCTATGCTGGCCGAGAAGTCCTTTTTCACCGCGTCGTCCTGGCGGACGGGCGGCGGCGTCCTGCTGATGGGCGCCGGTTCGATCCTGATAGCATCCCACCTGATCTGAGAGTGACCGATGACAAAGACCACGACCAAGACAAAGAGCAAGAAATCCGGGAAGAAGGCGTCTCGTTTGAGTGGGGCGGTATCTGCCCGCCTGCCGGGCACCGACCTGGTTCCGCACGACGCGGTGCCAGCCGACGGCTGGGCCATCAATGGCGAGTTGGTGCTCAACTGCAATTGTACGGTGTTCTGTCCTTGCGTTGTGTCGCTCGGTGAGCACCCGCCGACCGAGGGCAGCTGCAAAGCGTGGCTCGCCGTGCGGATCGACGACGGCCATTTCCACGGCACACCTCTTGGCGGGTTGAACGTGGCGATGTTCCTCGACATCCCGGGTTCGATGGGCGAGGGCAACTGGAAGGCCGCCGCATACATCGACGAGCGTGCGACCAAAGCCCAGTTTGCGGCGCTTGAGGCGGTTTTCTCAGGCAATGCCAAGGGAACCACCGGCCTGTTCCGCCTTCTGGTCAGCGAGTACAAAGGCGCGACCCGCGAAGAGATCACCTACATGACCGAGGGCAACATCCGCTCGGTCACGGTCGGAAAGAAGGTCATCGGCGCTGTACAACCCGTCACGGGTGCTGATCCCGAGCAAGAACTGAAAGTCATGAACACCAAATACTGGATGGGACCCGACATCACCGTTGCAAAGTCGATCAAGGGCAAGGTCCGCGACTTTGGCCGGGTCTGGAACCTTGATGGTCGTTCGGCCGAGATCTGCCAGATCGAATGGACGGGACCTTGAGCGACTTCAAACTCTCTCGATCTCCAATCAGTGCGTTTCGTGGGGAACGATTTCCCGGCATCGGTCACAACCAAGGCCCGCCGCTTGATGCTGCGGTCAGCTGGCGCCGGCATGTCTGGAAGAAAGCCCGTCGCGAATTGCTCCCACGCCTGCCGCTCGAAATCATCAAGCGGCGGGTCGCACGGGCGAAGCAACTCGGTCTCGAGTATCCGCAATACGCCTCGATCCTGCTTGGGACCGGGCGGGACATCGTCGCGTTCCTGTTCACATCGGACGCACTTGGGGTGCGCTTGGCGCGAACGCCTGTTCTGCCGGGCGCCGTGGCAGACAAGCTGATCTCGATCGAACGGTGCGAGCGTCTGCTGACCACGGAAGCCACTGGCAACCCCATGTTGCTGTCGCGGGAAATCTTGCGCGCCCATCAGATCCAGATGACCGGAACAGCAACACTGCCGGAACGAGATGCTGCCTCGTGGACCGAGGGACGCGACGCGATCCAAGCAGCATTGCGGCCTCTGAAGCTGCCTGCCGATACGGTCGTGATGATCGGGACCGAGCGTCATGAGCGCACCTGGGCCGACGCGGCCAAGCTTGCCCGCTTCATCCCGGCAGAGAATTATTTCAGCTAGCCCGCCGACCCTGCCAGTGCGGCCAGATGCCGGTCGACAAAGTCGAGCCGGTCCTGACCCCAGAACTTTTCTTCTCCGACGACGTAGAAGGGCGCACCGAACGCGCCGAGCTCCAGCGCCAGAGAAGCATTCGCATCGTATGCGCTCTGCGCGTGCTCTCGTCGATTGGCCACGGCAGTCGGATCCAACCCCTGCCCCGACAGAATATCGTCGACCGTTGCGGGATCGGCTATTTCGCGATCCTCAGCCCAGCACGCCGACAGGAATGCGCGGCTCAGCGCTCCGGTCTCTGCTCCCAAGTCTTTGGCCGCGATCACCGATAGCGAGGCGAGCGTCGGATCCGTTGGCCAGTGCTTTGGATGTAGATTGAACGCCATCCCCTTGAACGCGGACCAGCGTTTAAGTTCCTGCAACCGATAGGCTTGACGCGAAGGATGACGCTTCGGCACTGGCAAGCCCCCGGTTTGCCCGAAGACCGCATTGAAATCCGTGGGGCGGTAGTTGATCTCGACCCCATGGCGGACAGCGATCTGTTCCAGTTCGTCGCCCGCAAGATAGGTGTACGGGCTCACCAGCGAATAGAAGTAGTCAATCACAGCCATCTCATTCCTCACCAGCTTGTCACGGTCGTGTCGTATAGGATCTTTGCAAGGGTCCAGCGCCGCGTTAAGAGACCCCCGCATGCGGGAGCGGAGGGACCATGCCCATGAAGGACGACAAGATGCACCTGATCTCGGGCAATGCCAACCTGCCGTTGGCACAGGCGATTGCGCGCCGGATGTCGGTCTATCAGGGCAAGAAGATCAACATCACGAACGCCCGGGTCGAGCGGTTCAACGACTCGGAGATTTTCGTCGAGGTCTTCGACAATGTCCGCGGACAGGATGTCTTCGTGATCCAGCCGACCTCGAGTCCGGCGAATGACAACCTGATGGAGTTGCTGATCATCACGGATGCGCTGAAGCGGGCCTCGGCCCGACGGATCGCAGCGGTGATGCCGTACTTTGGATACGCACGGCAGGATCGGAAAACCGCAGGGCGCACGCCGATCTCGGCCAAACTGGTGGCCGATCTGATCCAGCATTCCGGGGTGACGCAGGTGCTGACGATGGATCTGCACGCAGGCCAGATCCAGGGCTTTTTCGATATCCCGACAGACAACCTCTATGCCGCGCCCGTGTTCGCACTGGATCTGAAGCACAATTTCGACAGCATCGAGGACCTGACCATCGTCTCGCCCGATGTCGGCGGCGTTGTACGGGCCCGCGATCTGGCCAAGCGCATCGGCGCTCAACTCGCCATCGTCGACAAACGCCGGTCCCGCCCGGGTGAGGTCGAATCGGTCAACATCATCGGCAAGGTCGAAGGCCAGCGCTGCATCATCGTCGATGATATCTGCGATACCGCAGGAACACTCTGCGCTGCAGCGGAACTGCTCAAGGACAACGGCGCGGCAGAGGTGCACGCCTATATCAGCCACGGTGTTCTGTCGGATCCCGCCTGTTCGCGGATCGCGGATTCGGTCCTGTCATCCTTCGTCACAACGGACTCGATCCAGCCAACAGAGCAGGTCAAGGCGTCGCCCAAGATCCGCTCGGTCTCGGTTGCACCGCTCTTTGCCCAGGCAATCCTGAACATCAAGAACGACACCTCGGTCTCCTCGCTTTTCGACGAGGAGATGCTGGGGCCGATTTACGAGGCGTTCTACAAGTTCGACTGATGCGCCAATTGCCTGCTGCTGCGGAGAATGCAGCGTCCGGCGATGATCACTCGACGATATTGACGTAAAGCGTGGCTCTGCCGCATTCGGCGTAACGCTTGTTCGGATAGGCAATCTTTGATGCTCCGGGCGCCAGATTGTCGAAGGCAACCAGAACTGCATCGTCTTGATCGTCGTCACTGAAAGCGATGCTGATCGTAGCGCCAGAGCCTTCGCGCCAAGCCGCAACTTGGTACTCTCCCGTTTGACCGGTCACACGGCGTCGAACACCGTCGAGCGCAACACGCGCGGGCGTCGAAGGGCCATACTTGTTCGTAAGGCAGTAGCCGCCACCCGTCGAATGAAAGTCGAACTCGAACAAGATCTCAATGTCGTCGACGGGGGTCGCGGATACACTTTGCTGCGGTGCAAGTGCAGCAAGTTGAGACTGCGCATCGGCGGCATCTTCTCTCTTCTGCTGCGCGGCCGCGTCGATGCTCGATTTCGAAGCCGCCGCCTCAGCCGCAAACGCCCCATCTGGATAAAGCGAAAGATAGAGCCCGATTTGATCGGCATTTGCGCTGTTCCGTACACGCTCCCAAAGTGCGCGTTCATCTGCCGAGGGGCCCGATGGCGCCAAGGCGATTGGTTGTGCAATGGCTGGGGAAAACAGGAAGTCGCGGGTCAACGATGAACTGTCCCAAGGCGTTTGCGCGCCGCCGGTCTCGGACAGCACGTCGATGCGGACCGATTTGAAAACCTGCTCGATCGGCTTGCCAGGCTCGAGGATCGCGCGCGACAGCGCAGCGGTGTAGGGGCTGTGCCGCCCTTTGCCATCATAGGCAACATCGCCCGGAGCGGTCGCGTAGGCGACAAAGCTTCCGTTTGGCGCCCCCATCCGCGCCAGACCCCGGCTTGCCGAACGGAACGAGGACTCGAATGGGTTGTTCCGGCAGGCGTCGAGGATGACGATGTTCGTGCCGCCTGCATTGCTCGCCATCTGACGCAGAACCCAATCCGCCTCGATCGAGAAGACGTCTAGATCCGCTTCATCCAGAATGTCCGCGCCTGTGGGGATCAGGTAGTTCTGCCCATCTGACTGAACGCCGTGGCCTGCAAAGTAGAACAGCCCCACCGCCTCGGGCCCCGCGCGTCGCAACGCACGCCCAAAGTTGGCAATCTCGCGCTTCATTGCGTCCTGCCCGGCGTCTTCCAGCAAGGTCACATCGAAACCGACACGCTGAAGTGTGTCTGACATCAGACGCGCGTCAGCGGGCGGATTCGGCAATCGGCCAATGGTTTCATAGGCGCCGTTTCCGATGATCAGCGCGATCCGTGTCTCTGCAAATGCCGGGCAGACGAAGAAACAAAAGAACAGCGCATATGTCCAAGTCGACCGCAGCATCAAACAACCCTCTGACAGTGTCCCCAGACAACCATCACGGACGGCACACCTAAATCAAGACTGACCCACTTCACATCCTCGCGTTTCGCGGTCACGGTGGGACCTCTGGCCAACGAGGATGAGCATGAAGATCGATTTCGCCGACATTGACCGCAAGCTGAAGTACAAGATCATGACAGCTGCGATCATTCCGCGCCCCCCCGCCCTGGTCACAACGGTAGATCGCGACGGGGTGCCGAATGCAGCGCCCTACTCGTTCTTCAACGGATTCTCCGACGACCCGCCGATTGTCGGGCTGGGAATCGCACGGCGTGATGCGGGGCCGAAGAAAGACACCGGCCGCAACATCGAGGAGACCGGCGAGTTTGTCTGCCACATCGTGACGGACGAGATGTTTCAAGGGATGCTGGTGACAGCCTCGGAACTGCCGGCCGGCGTAGACGAACTCCCGCTTGCCGGGTTCGAGACGGTTCCCTGTGATCACGTCACGCCGCCGCGGATTGTGAACGCGCCCGTCGCCTTCGAGTGCCGCCGCTATGTGACCGTGCAATGCGGTATCGCTCGTGACATCGTTCTGGGCGAGGTGATCGCCGCGCACATCCGCGATGACCTCTTTGACGAGGAGCGCGAGTACATCGACTGGTCTGTCACCGGGCTGCCGGTTGCCCGCCTGTTCGGCACACTTTATGCGCCGCTCGGCGAGCCCTATCCGGGCCCTGTCCCGAATCCCAAGGATCTGACCGGCTGATAGGGATCGGTCAGTTCCGAAATGCTCGAAAGTGAGACTTGAGCGTTCTTTTGCGAGAAATGCGTCGCAGCTTCTTACAAAAATTTTGAGAAATTTATCGTGAAGACGATTTTTACTCCGTTTCTTACCAAACGGTTTATCGGCGAGCCGTACAACCGTGCTCATCGATTGGCCGCCCCGGCACGGGCAACAAAGGTCCCCAAGGACCACCCGAACCGGACAAAGGTCAACAGGACCCGACCTAAAGGAAACACGGATATGATGAGCAAGTTCTTCTCCTACGTCGAAAGCCAAAAGGGCGCCACCGCAATCGAATACGGGCTGATCGCCGGTCTGATCGCGGTCGTGATCATCGCGGCTGTCACGCTGCTCGGTGGCAACCTGCAGGGCACCTTTGACAGCCTTGCAACCTCGATCTCGGGCGCAGGTGCTGGCGGCGGCGCATAAGCGACGCTTCTGAGAATACGGCCCGGGCGGACACGCCCGGGCCACGCCGCAGCGCCATCGAGAGGACTGACCGAGATGCCCCTTCGACTCCGTGAGTTCTGGCGAGACGACACTGCCGCGACTGCCATCGAATACAGCCTGATCGCAGGACTGATCGCGGTGGTGATCATCGCATCTGTCACCCTGGTGGGCAGTGATCTTCAGGCAACTTTCGCAGCGATCTCCGCTGCGACGTAGATACCGCAACCCGACGTGAGGTCTCTTCAATGACAGTGACATCCATCAGCGCTGTGCTGGCCTCGATCGTCTTTCTCGGAGCCATGGCGGTCGTGATCTACACGGATCTGAAGACGCGCCAGATTCAGAACAAACTGATCCTGCTTCTGCTTGGGCTCTATGTGCCCATGGTGATCGCGGCGGGCGGAAACGCCGAGGTAATCCTTTTCGGTGTGCTCGCGGCAATCCCGGTGCTGATCCTGGGTTTTGTCTGCTTTACGTTCGGCTGGATGGGCGGGGGCGATGCAAAGCTGATGCCGGTCAGCGTGCTCTGGCTCGGGCCGGCACTTGGTGTGCCCTATCTGCTTATCGGTGCAGTGGTTGGCAGCCTTCTGACGCTCGGCATCCTCGCCTATCGACGCCGTTTCGCTCCAACAGATGGCAAGAGCATGCCCCTGGACGCCGAGGTCCCCTATGGCCCGGCGCTAGCCCTCTCCGGCGCAGTCATGTTCCTGCAATCCTGGTGGGTGGCACAGATATGACCCCATTCTGTCACCGACCGGACCCGCCAGCCCTAACCAGTCATCAACCTATTTTCGCGAGTGTGAGAACGGGGATCGCAATGGGTGAGGACGCCGCATGCTGATCAGGATACTCATATTCTTCGTCGCTGTCGGTGCCGCGGGCGCAGCGGGCTGGCTTACCCTGAAAGCGGGCGACGAACGCCAGATGCAACAGGCCGCTGCGGTACAGATCATGCAGGAGCCGCCGACCAAGCTCGTTCTGGTCGCGGGCACGGATGTTCCGGGCGGCGACGTGTTGGCGCCCAGCAAGTTGAAGTGGCAGGCATGGCCGATCAACAACCTCAACAGCGCGTTCATCCTGCGGGAGACTCGGCCAAACGCAGTCTCGGAACTCAGCGGATCCTTCGTCAACTCCGCCTTTGTGGCGGGTGAGCCAATCCTCGAGGCCCGGCTGATGGAGACGAACATCAACCTGATGTCGAACAATCTCTCACCCGGAAAGCGTGCAGTCGCGGTGAAGATCTCGGCCGAGAACACGGCGGGCGGCTTCATCCTCCCAGGGGACCGCGTAGACGTGCTGCATACGAAAACCGAGGTTGAGGATGGTGGCAAGAACCGCCGGAATGAAAGCCGCATCATCATCTCGAATGTGCGCGTGATGGCGATTGACCAGAACGCGATCCAAAACCCCGAGGGCTCGGCGCTCGGCAAGACCGCGACGCTGGAACTGACCCCGCAGGAGACCGAGCGTGTGATGGAGGCGGAGGCCTCGGGTCTTCTGTCGCTGGCGCTACGCTCGGTGGCAGATCACGATATCAAGGAACCCGTCGAGGAAGCCGAGGAGGTCCGCACCGTCCGCGTACACCGCGCTATCGAGACCTCGATCGTCACCCTACGCCCGGCGGTCAACGAGGAGTGATCGCCATGGACACCGCTGAAAATCTTCCTGGTCGGGACGTGTTGGAGCCTGAGATCGCGCAGCCGGATGAGATCTGCGATCTGACGACAGCCAAAATCCCGCATATCGTGATCCATGTCTTTCGCGAAACCGACGAGTTCATGGGGGTCTGGAAACAAACCTGCGCGGACCGGCGGATGCAGAGCGCACGCACCTCGATTTTCGAGGGCGGCTTCCCTGCGGCCATCAGGAAATACACGCAGGAGCCGACGCCGGATCTGATCATCGTCGAGACGATCTCGACCGTCGAGATCCTTGAATACGAGGTCGATTGTCTGGCGGAGGTGTGCGACCCCGGCACCAAGCTGCTGATGATCGGGCACACCAACGACATCAAGCTTTACCAGAAGATGCTCGATATGGGGGCGTCGAACTACATCGTCTATCCGGTGACCCCGTCCTCGGTGATCGATGCGGTGTCGGTCATCTACCGAGAACCCGGGCACGAGAAGATCGCCAAGATCCATGCGGTCATCGGAGCACGAGGCGGCGTCGGCAGCTCGACCATCTCGCACAATCTGGCGGTGGAGATGGCGGGTCGCAGCCAGTCTGACATTCTACTTGTCGATATGGATCTCGCCTTTGGGACGGCGAGCATGAACCTGGATGTCGAGGCCAATCAGGGCCTGACCGAGCTGATCGATCAGGCCGAGCGGATCGACACCGCGATGATCGACCGGGTGCTTGTACGCCATGGCCTGAACCTCGGCCTTCTCAGCACGCAACCAACGCTCGAGAATCCGCGCATCTTCACCCCGGCGTCGGTCGAGGCGATCCTCGACATTGCGCAGTCGCATGTTCCCCAGATCGTGCTCGACATCCCGCATTGCTGGTCGGACTGGGTCGAGCAGACGCTGCTCATGTCCGACACGGTGACCGTGGTGTCCTCGCCCGAGCTTGGCAGCCTGCGTAATGCCGCGAAGATGATCGCGCAGATCCAGCAGCTTCGTCCCAACGATGCCGAGCCGATGCTGGTGTTGAACCAGGTTGGCGTCCCACGTCGGCTGGAAGTGAGCGAGAAGGACATCGCCTCGGTGATCCGGCACAAACCAGCGGTCGCAATCCCCTTCGATGCCAGGACGTTCTCGCAGGCGACCAGCCGTGGCAAGATGCTGTCCGAGGTCTCGCAGCGTTGTCCTGCGGCAAAGGGCATTCGCAAGATCGCCGACCTGGTGAACCCGGTGAAGCAGGTCCCGCGCAGTCAGGCGCGCGGCCGTGGTCTGAGGGCCGCGTGATGTCGGGCCGTATGATGTCTCCTGCCCGTCCAAAATTCGGATGGCGCCGCGCGATCAACCGGTTCCTTCGCGACAAGGCCGGTATCTCGGCGGTCGAGTTCTCGCTGCTCGCCCCGTTCCTGACCATGGGCGCGATCGCAACCGTCGATGCCGGCATGATGGCCCATGACAAGATGATGATCTCGCAGGCATTGCGCGCGGGCGCGCAGTCTGCGATCGGCGCGAAAAACGAGCTCGTCGTCAAATCGGTGATCGAGACAACCGCTGAGGCCAACTTCACGATTGCTTCAGGCCCGCCTGTCGGCGATCAGCTGTCCGTTGCGGTCTCGCAGTATTGCGTTTGTCCCGATGCGATGACCGTGGTCGTGGACTGCTCGCTGATCTGCACCGGCATCGGCGCGCCCGACCGCTTCTATGACCTCTCGGCTCAAAAGACGTTCAAGGGCGTTCTGCTGACCGGTTACACCATCACCGGACAGATGTCGGTGATCGCAGAATGACCAGGCGACGACACTGTTGGCTTTGCGGCTTTCGTCGGGATCAACGGGGCGCCGCGGCGGTGGAATTCTCGATCATCAGCGTCGTGCTCGTGGCGTTGCTGATCGGCATCGTTGACTTCGGGCGTACGCTCTACATCAAGAACCAGTTGTCATTCCTGGCAGATCGGGCCGCGCGGTCGGTTCTGCTGAACTCGGCTGTCACCAACGCAGATCTCGAGACGACCATCCGCTCCGAGTTCGACGCAGGCACATCCGATTATCTCATCGTCTCCATCGCGACGGAAAGGGTTGCGCTCGACACCTACCGGGTTGTCACGATCACCTACCCCGTCACGCTGTTCGTGCCGAACATCGTACCGGACGCCTTTCTGCTGTCGGTCACGCGCCGGGTTCCGCACGGATAGGCCGCCTCGCTGCCAAGCCACAACCATTCGCTAAGCATTTATGGTTAAGCCTGCTTCGAACCGGAACGGCGCAGGTCGGTGTGCCGGGAGCGAGAGGTGCCCATGCAAAACGTCGGATCGGCTGGACTGTGTCGGGCATTGGGACAGGCCGCGGTGTTGCTCCTGTTCATCGTGGTGGTCGCAACAGACGCGATGGCTCAGAATCGCTGGCTTGGCATCTCGAGCCACGGACGATCCGGAGGTCTCGCGGTCGAGATCCCGATCAACAAAAGCGATGTGATCCGGTCGGACCGACCATTCCTCGAGGTTGCGGTTGGTAATCCCGAAATTGCCGATGTTCAGGTCCTTGGTGACCGGGCACTTTACGTGTTCGGTCGGAACTTCGGGTCGACCTCGGTCACATTGACCGAAGAGTCGGGGCGGATCATCGCCGTTGTCGACATCAACGTCGTGCATGACGTCGCCCGGCTGAAACAGATGCTGCACGCCGTGCTCCCGGCGGAGCGAATCGCTGTGCGCGCCGCCCATGACGGGATCGTCCTGTCAGGCACTGTCTCCAGCGGGACGGCGGCGTCGAACGCCATGACCATCGCCAGCCGTTTTGCGCCGGATGCCGTGTCGAACCTGATGCAGGTCCGCGGCAGTCAGCAGGTTCTGCTGGCCGTGAAGTTCGTCGAGATGCGCCGCGATGTTGTGAAGCGGCTTGGGATCAATGCCTCCGGACAAGGCGGCGGCGGTGCGCTGACGCTGTTCGGCGACATTGTCAGCGTGATTGCTTCGCCGCCATCTCTTGCCCAACTCGGGCTGAACGTCGCGGCAGGCAGCGTCGATATCACCGGCATTCTCGATCTGCTTGAAGACAAGGGCGCTGTTCGAACACTGGCAGAACCCACTCTCGTCGCCCTGTCCGGCGACACCGCCGAGTTCCTGGCAGGGGGCGAGTTCCCTATTCCCGTCGGCGCGGAGGATGGGGAGGTTACGATCGAGTTCAAGAAATTCGGGGTGGGCCTGTCCTTCACGCCAACGGTGCTGACTGGCGATTTGATGAACATCAAACTCTTCATGGAGGTCAGCGAGCCGGACGAAACGTCGGACTTCGAGCTGATCGGTGTGCGCGTGCCGGGTCTGGTCGTCCGCCGCGCCTCGACCACGGTCGAATTGCGCAACGCCCAAAGCTTTGCCATCGCGGGTCTGCTCAGCGAGAACTACACGAACCAGGTCAAGCAGATCCCGTTTCTCGGCGATCTGCCGGTGCTTGGCGCGTTGACCCGCAGCACGCAATACCAGAACGGTCAGACCGAGTTGGTGATGATCGTGACCCCGTATCTCGCACAGCCGGTTGGTGATGGTCAGTTGCTCACGCCCGGATTTACATCGCCGAGCGAGCGGCAATTGTTCCTCGACGGCCTGGTCGAAGATCGGTCAGCCATCGACCCCCATTTGCATGATTCTGCCGGGTTCTCCGGCCCGCACGGATTTTCGTCATGGTAAGGTATCTCACACTTGCGGCTGTCGTTGCGCTCGTCGCCTGCGACACCGCGCGCTATCAAAAGCCCATCAGTTTCCCCACTCATGGGACCGCGGTGCGCACCAATATGGCGGCACATATCATCGATCCCCGCCCGCCCGGCTCGCGCCCTGTGCCAGTGGATTCGGACCGGGCGATCACGTCGATCGAACGCTACCGTGCGGACGATGTGAAGGTGCCAAATGCCGTCGAAACATCGCCCTCCGTTTCCACCGCAACGCCTGCCGACGAATAGCGTTCGCACCCGCTAGCGCTCGCCGTTTCAATCGGGCATAACCCTGCCTCATCCAGCAGGGAGACTACGCCAATGCACGATATCCGCCTGATCCGCGAGGCCCCGGACGCTTTTGACGCCATGATGGCGCGGCGTGGTCTCTCGCCGATCTCGGCGGAGATCCTGGCCATCGACACCGCGCGGCGCGAAAAGATCACCGCCTCGGAAAAGGCACAGGCCGAGCGCAACGCCGTCTCGAAGGACGTTGGGCAGGCGAAAGCCCGCGGCGATGACGCTGAGTTCGAGCGCCTGCGCACTCTGGTCGCTGACAAGAAAGATGAGATCGCCCGGCTTGGCGAGGAAGCTGATACCGAGGACCGCCGACTGAACGATATCCTGATGTCGCTGCCAAACGCGCCGCTCGACACGGTCCCCGATGGCGCGGATGAAGATGACAATGTCGAACTGCGCCGCTGGGGCACCCCGCGGGCGTTTGACTTCGATCCGAAGGAACATTTCGAGATTGCGGGCGTCTCAACTGCTCTGGACTTTGCGACCGCAGCGACGCTGTCCGGCTCGCGCTTCGTCGTGATGCGCGGCGCAGTTGCCAAGCTGAACCGGGCGATCGTTCAGCTGATGCTGGACACCCATGTGGAGAACGGGCGCGAGGAAGTCTGGACACCGTTCCTCGTGCGCGAGGAGATCATGGTCGGCACAGGCCAGCTTCCAAAGTTTGCCGAGGACAGTTACGTCACCACCGATGGACGATGGCTGGTTCCGACCAATGAGGTCACGCTGACCAACACGGTGCGCGAGACCATCCTCGACGAAGCACAGCTGCCAATCCGCCTGACCGGGCACAGCCACTGTTTCCGGTCGGAGGCTGGCAGTGCCGGGCGTGATACGACCGGTATGCTCCGACAGCACCAGTTCGAAAAAGTCGAGATGGTCAGCGTGACGACACCGGAGGACAGTCTGTCCGAGCTTGACGCCATGACCCGCAGCGCCGAGGCGATCCTGGAGAAACTCGACCTGCCCTACCGAACCGTCGCGCTCTGTACATGCGATCTCGGCTTTGGATCGCGTCGAACTCACGATATCGAGGTCTGGTTGCCGGGACAGAACACGTACCGCGAGATCAGTTCATGCTCGGTCTGCGGCGACTTCCAGGCCCGGCGCATGAATGCGCGGTTCCGTCGCACTGGCGAGAAACGGCCAGAGTTCGTCCACACGTTAAACGGATCGGGGTTGGCGGTTGGCAGAACGCTGATCGCGGTTCTGGAGAACTATCAGGAACACGACGGCGCCATCACGCTACCCAACGCGCTCCGGCCATACCTCCGGGATGCGGCACAGATCACACCAAATGGTGAATTTGGTTAATTGGAGAGTCTGGCATTCGTGACGACAAACTGTAGCTCAAGCGTAGGCGTCACAGGGCAGGAAAGAGAAGGCTGTACATGACAAAAGCTTCGTTTTTCACATTCCGCCGCGGTGCCCCCGCGTCCATCGGTTTTGCGGCAGTGCTGGCCTTGTCGGCCTGTGCAGATGGCGGCAGCGATACGACGACCGCAACGGCCTCGACCCAGCAACCCGCCGCAACCGCGCAGCAGGGCACACCGCAGGCATCGACCGGTCAGGCAACGACGCCCAGAAAAAGGATAAACATCAGCAACTGCTCGCAACCAGCTGATGAAAAGGTCTTTTTCAAAGTCGGAGGCGCGCGCCTTGGCGTGCCAAGCGGCGTGATTGTCGAAGCAATTCCAAGCACGCTGAGACCGCCAATCCGGAAGGAAGACGCAACGCGCGAGCTGGAACGTCAGGCCGCAAATGGTGCGGGTTGCCCTGAGGCACCGCTTGATACAGTGCTTCTCGTGATCAACGATCGCTTCGCCCATCCGCTGCTGGAGGGCACCGCAGGTCTGGTTCGAGCGACGCCGGGCATGACCGAGCAGTTTGCCGCGCTGACCGAGAAGCTGCAGCAGGAACCAACGAACAATTGCCGCGAGTTGAGTGGCGATCTGCTCGCCTGCGTTGGGACCGAGACGCTGCGCAATCGCGAGACGCCGGTGATGTATGTGATCACAACGGATCGTTCGCAGAAGCTCAACACGGGCGGCCCCCTTGCGGCCCGCTGCACCTTGCAGGAGCGAAAGATCCAGGGGTGCAACCTGATCGATACGCTGCCCGGCGATCTGACCGTGGACGTAACCCTCAATCCCGGCACCTACACCACGGCCGATCTCGCGGGGGCACGTTCGGCAGCGCTGAGGCAAATCCAGGGCTACGCGCGGTAGACACCCGCATCGCGCAACGGCGACGCGCATAAAATCCGTCGCGAGGGGCAGCGCGCGCTGGACCTCGTCTGGCTGTGCTCCTACAAAGCACCCGAGGGCGCGGGTGCGGGAGCGAGCAAGTGCGGATTCTGGTAACAAACGATGACGGGATCACGGCACCTGGCCTGACGATTGCCGAGGGCATCGCGGCGGACATCGCTGGCCCGGACGGAGAGGTCTGGGTCGTGGCCCCTGACCAGGAACGCTCCGGCGTCGGCCATTGCGTCTCCTACACCGCACCAACCCGCCTGACCCAGCTTGACGACAGGCGATTCTCGCTCGACGGCTATCCCGCGGACTGCGTGCTGGTTGGCCTGCGCCGGGTTCTGAAGGAAACGCCGCCCGATCTGGTGATCTCGGGGGTGAACCGTGGTCACAACGTGGCCGAGGATGTCGTCTACTCCGGCACCGCCGGCGCGGCCATGGAGGGCGGGCTCGGCCGCGTCCGGTCCATTGCGCTCAGCCAGTTCTACAGTTCTGCCGAGGGGGCTCCGAGCGATGTCTGGTCAGCAAGCCGGGCGCATGGAGCCGAGGCCGTGCGCAGGGTGCTGCGCATGCCCTGCCCCGACACCGTGTTCTACAATGTGAACTTCCCGGCTGTCGCCGCAGAAAATGTCGCCGGAACAACGGTTTGCCCCCAGGGCATCCGCGAGCAGGCAACTTTTGATGTCGAGACCCACACCGCTGCAAACAACCGGACCTTCAACTTTCTGCGCCATCGCACCGCGAACATATCAGCCCCCGAGGGTTCGGACGCGCGGATGCTGATCGACGGCTGGATCACCATCACGCCGCTCCGCCCACAGTTGACCGCCACCGATCTGATAGAGGAAGCGCGCGCCATTCTTGACGCCGAGACCCGGCCTCTGCAGGGCGCGGCGGAATGATCGCGGGGGACAGCACCATGTCACCCACCGCGCGCGATGAAGAGGTGATGCAGCTCCTCTTCAATCTGCGCCGCTACGGGGTCACGAACAAGGCCGTGCTGACCGCCTTTGAACGCACCCCGCGCGAGGTGTTTGTCGAGACGACCTTCCGCGACCGGGCCTATGCGGACAGCGCGTTGCCGATCACATGCGGGCAGACAATCTCGCAGCCGTCGGTCGTCGGGATCATGACGCAGGCGTTGGAGGTTACACCGCGCTGCAAGGTGCTCGAGATCGGCTCGGGCTCAGGGTATCAGGCGGCGATCCTGGCCCATCTGGCCCGGCGGGTCTATTCGGTCGAGCGCCATCGCGACCTCGCGCTGACCGCTCGGTCTCGTATGACGACCCTCGAGCTTTCCAACGTGACGATCAAGACCGGCGATGGCACCCGTGGATGGCCCGAACAGGCGCCCTTCGACCGGATCATCGTGACGGCAGCCGCAGAAGATCCGCCGTCGACACTGTTGGAACAATTGCGTCCAGGTGGCATAATGGTGCTGCCTGTTGGACAATCAGATGATGTGCAACAGCTGATAAGGATAGAAAAGACCGAAAATGGTCTGGCTTATCAGGAACTGAGCGAGGTGCTGTTCGTGCCGCTGGTCGAGGGGATCCCCGACCCGATGGACAACGACCACCGCCATTGATCAGAGCGTTGGAGAGGCAGGACAATGACAACACCGGCAGGAACTGGCCGCAGATTAACAGGCCTTGGCATCGTGGCAGCAGCGGCCCTTCTGGCTGCCTGTACAAGTGGCTCATCGGACAAGGCACCGGTCGAGGTACGCGGCACTGACCCCAATGCCGGCGCAAAGCGCGCCGGATCGAATACCCTGAACAACAGCGTGGTCGCAGCGCCTGATGGGAACGGCATCGTGACCTACGACGGATATCAGTCCGTCATCGCCCGCTCGGGCGACACTGTCGCGACGATCGCAGATCGGATCGGGATGTCGGCCTCCGAGCTTGGCGCCTATAACGGACTGTCGCCCAGCTACAGCCCGCGCGCAGGAGACGAGTTGGTGCTGCCACCGCGACCCGGCGGCTATGGCGTCGAGGGGGCGAACACCTCGGTTGTCGCGCCAGCATCAGCGACGACCCCCTCTATCGCGACCCAGACCGGGCCATCCACCAGCACGATCCAGCAAACGCCGCTGGGAACGGGGGCCGCTGTTGCTCCGGACGGGACGCTGGCAACCACGTCGAACAATCCCTCGGCGTCTGGCCAGGCTGTCGCACCATCAGTAGCGCCGCAGCCTCAGGCACAGCCGAGCTGGACCCCGGATCTGGCCGAGGCTGCGATCAAGCGCTCGACCGGGATCCAAAACGATGGCTCTTTGGGCCAGCCGCCAAGTTCTGCGCAACCCGTGCCGCCGGAACCTGCGCCGGGCCGGGAATTGGCCTCGCCGAATCTCGGTCAGTATCAGACAGGCGATGTCCCGAATCCCGCAACCGCAACGCAAACACCGGTTCCGCGGCCCGGCGATCAACTCGCGGCGAACACCGCAACCGATCCGGCCCCGGCACCCGCGCCGTCCATCCGGTTGCAAAAACCGGTCGATGGTCCGATCGCCGTTGGGTTCAACAAGGGCTCGGGCCCCGCGCGCAATGACGGCGTCGACTTCGCGGCACCCGCAGGCGCGCCGGTTGTCGCCGCGGCGGATGGCGAGGTCGCGCTTGTCTCGCAATCGCTTGGCGGTCTTGGAACGATCGTGCTGGTGCGCCATGCGGACGATCTGTTGACTGTCTATGGCCGCATCGACGGCGTGCTGGTCAACAAGGGCGACATTGTCCGGTCCGGACAGCAGATTGGCATCGTGTCCAATGCTGCGGCTCCCGCCGAGCCGCGCATGCACTTCGAAGTGCGCCGCGGCGCAGAGAGCCTGGACCCGACACAGTTTCTGTGATGCCGGCATGAGCTATGCCCGGGCGCGGGAGATCGTTCTGTCGATGTTCCCGCCCGGCAGTACCGGCGCGGAAATCGGCGTGTGGCAAGGCGATCTCTCGGCTGAGATCCTGCGGCGCGCTCGGCCAGGTCTGCTGCACCTGATTGACCCATGGCAGGCGCGGGACGATGTGTCCCACCGGGAGGCCTGGTACAGCGCGGACCGCGGCATAGACGTCGACGGGGTTTACGCAGCGGTGTGCACGCGGTTCGCGGAACAGATCGCGGACGGGTCTGTTGTGATCCACCGCGCGCCTTCAACCGAGGCCCTTGCGGCGATGAAGGACAACAGCCTCGACTGGATCTACATCGACGGCGATCACAGTTTCGATGCGGTGAGCGCGGATCTCGATTCGGCTTACCGGGTGGTCAAGCCGGGCGGACTGATCTGCGCCGACGATTACCGGCTTGGCAAGTGGTGGGGTGATGGCGTTGTGAGCGCCGTGAATGCGTTCATCGGAGCCAATGCCAGCGCACTGGAGCTGAGATTTTCAGCGAACACTCAGGTGGTTCTGAAGAAACTCTGAGGCAACGCCTTAAAGACGCACCCCGTTGCGCCCTGCCAGATCCTGCACGTATTGCCAGGCCACGCGGCCCGAAATGGAACCACGTGTCTGGCGCCACTCGATGGCCTCGGCTCGCAAGGTCTCGTCGTCGATGGTGATGCCGTAACGGTCACAATAACCGCGGATCATCGTGAGATATTCATCCTGGCTGCACGGGTGGAAACCAAGCCAAAGGCCGAACCGGTCGGACAGCGAGACCTTCTCCTCCGTCGCTTCGGACGGATTGATGGCCGAAGACCGCTCATTCTCGATCATGTCGCGCGGCATCAGATGACGCCGGTTCGACGTGGCATAGAACAGCACATTGTCGGGCCGTCCCGACACACCGCCATCCAGCACCGCCTTCAGCGATTTGTAGTGCTGGTCGTCCTTGTCGAAGCTGAGATCGTCGCAGAAAACCAGAAACCGCTGGCCTTCGACCGGGCGGATCATGTCGAGCAGACGGCCAATCGATGGGATATCCTCGCGCTGGATTTCGATCAGGTGCAAGGTGCCTGTCTCCGCCGAAACGGCGGCATGCGCAGCTTTCACCAAAGAGGACTTGCCCATGCCGCGCGCGCCCCACAGCAGCGCGTTGTTGGCCGGAAAGCCCTTGGCGAACCGGCGCGTGTTCTCGAGCAGCGTGTCCGAGGCCCGATCGATGCCAACCAGCAGATCCAGTGCGACGCGGTTGACCCGATCAACCGGGACCAGCGCATCGGGATCCGTCTGCCAGACCCAGGCGTCAGCGGCGGCAAAATCGGGCAGCGCGGCGGGCGCAGGCGACATCCGCTCCAGCGCTTCGGCGATCCGCTCCAGGGCAGCCGCGGTCCGGTCACCGGACGGGATCAAGGCGTCTTCTCCGCCATGTCTGTTTCGTCCTCGTCATCCCAATCGTCGAACTCGGCGTCTTCCGCGGCACGGCGTGCCTCGAACCGGCGCACGATGTGGATGGAGATTTCGTAGAGAATGTAGACCGGTATCCCCAGCAGGAACTGCGAGATCACATCCGGCGGGGTGATCAGCGCGGCAGCAGCAGCGATGCCGACGACGGCGTATTTGCGCCCACTTGACAGTTGCTGTGAGGAGATCAACCCGACACGGCCCATCAGGGTCAGCAGCACCGGAAGCTGAAACGACATGCCAAATGCCAGCAGCATAACTTTGATAAAGCCGACAAATTCCGAGAAGCGGTTCTCGTTCGCGATCTCGATTCCACCTTCCTCGGCGGTGTTCTCGGCAAACCCGATCAGGAAGTCGAGCGCAAGCGGGATGACCATGTAGTAGGCTAGGCTCGCGCCAAGAATGAACAGGAACGGTGTTGCCAAGAGAAACGGCAGGAACGCGCCCTGCTCGTTCTTGTAGAGCCCCGGCGCCACGAAAGCCCAGACCTGATAGGCGATGAACGGGAAACTGAGGAAGAACCCGCCCCAGATCGCCACGTTCATCACCGAGAAGAACACCTCCTGCGGGTTCAGCGACACAACCTTCGCATCGGGATCGGCGATCAGCAGTGGGCCGGACAGAAAGTTCCAAAGCTCGACCCGGAAGATGAAGCAGACAACGGTCGCGATCCCCAGCGCGGCAAGCGCATAGATCAGCCGGGTCCGCAATTCGATCAGATGCTCGATCAGGGGGGCCGAGCTGTCCTCGATATGCTTTTCGGTCATGTGCCGGTGGCCTTGGTGTCCGGCTCCGGTGTGGCTGGGGTCGGCGCGGTCTGATCAGCGGGTGCCGGCGCCGTGGTTGCCGCCGGCGCCTCATCCGGTTTTGGCGGCGATGTGTCTGTGACCGCATCCGGCTTGGGGTCGGTCTTTTCCACCTCGGGCGGGCTATCAAGGAAAGACTGGGCTTTCGAGGCCTGCTCCTTGAAGTCGATCGTCTTGCTCAGATCGCTCTTGAGTTCGTTCAACTCACGGATCTTGGCAAGATCGGTCTGACGGGCCGCCTCGTTCATCGAGCTTTGGAACTCGCGCGCCATGCCACGCATCTTGCCGACCCATTGCCCGACCGAGCGCAAAAGTCCGGGCAGGTCCTTGGGACCAACGACGATCAGCGCCAGGGCACCGATCACCAGCAGTTCCTGCCAGCCGATATCCAGCATCCCGCCGGTCCCGCCAAAGCGTCAGATCAGGCCTGATCCTTCTTGGCGTCAGGCGTCACGTCGATCGCTTCCTCGGCCTTCTGCTCGACCTTGTCCGCGTCCGGATCCTCGGACATGCCCTTCTTGAAACTCTTGATCCCCTTGGCCACGTCGCCCATCAGCGACGAGATCTTGCCGCGGCCAAACAACAGGACCAGCAGAATCACAACGATTGCGATTTGCCAAATGCTCGGAGCCATTGTGCTCTCTCCCATACATCGCGCGGCTTGTGCCGTGGCACCCCGCACCTCATCTCTCGCCTACACATATTGAATGAAATCGCAGGCGGAAAGCCCTGCGACACCGAAAACATCGATTATCGCGCGTGTTTCCATTCCTGTTAAGCAATCAGCGCACTTATAACCGACCGGTTCTCATGGATTACACCGGCAAGTAGCAAGACGGCGATCGCGCCATAAGCGCGCAGCAGCTTGCGCATCAGGCGGGACGGATCGAACAGCAACAGCGATCCGACGATGGCGTAGTGCGCGATCAGAAGCTGGGTGATCCCCAGTTCATGGGCGATCAGCCATGGCGAGATTAGGCCATAGACAACAGCGACGAGGACAAAGAGCACCAGACGGATGACGAGGTAGAGGCGCTTGATCCAGACGGACCCGAGCAGCGGGACGAGGCTGCGCTCGCGAAACTGCCGGATGCCCCTGAGAAAGCCGCGCATCCCGTGTACGATCGCGAACACGAACAGGAAGCCGAAGACCAGCACCATGAAAACCGCATAAAAGGTCTCACGTGCCAGGCTTGAGCCCGCTGGCGTAGCAGGCTGAACCGTCCCGCTTTGCACCAGCCGCTGCAACTCGGCGACGATCACGCTCTGCTCGGCCAGCACCGCCGGTGTGATCAGCGCAAACAGCATCAACATCAGGACGAAGCCAAGCCTCTCGAAATGCGCGAGCGAGACCAGGTTGGCAAACCGGGGCCAGCCCGAGATCGCGATCATCACAATGAAGACCGCAATCGAAAGTGTCGCCTTCGTGCTGTCGACGAGCGTGATTGCAATCAGGCTGAAGACAACGTCCCAGACCCAGTAGATCTGCGCCTGCCACCACACGGCGAGACGGGTGATGAGACTGGACAGGCTGATCAGCGTGTTGAGGTTCGAGACGACGGTCAGCGCCAGGCCGATCGAGCCGAACCAGAAATAGCCCTCACGCAGCAGGATCCTGCCAAGCGGCTCCCGCGATCCCGAGCCGTTGGCAGACATCGAGCCGCCCTACTCCGCGGCGTAGGGCGAGGCGACGTGGCGCTGCTCGCGGCACGGGAAGACGAAACAGCGGTCACGGCGAAGGCCAAGCCAGAGCGGTGTACCCGGTGTCGGCAGGAAGGCGTAGGGCACGGTTGCGCGCAGGACGGCGCCGTTATGCTCCATGCGCACCTCGATCAGTGACTGTGCGCCAACGAAACGGGCACGCTCGACCCGGCCCCTCGCGTGGACACCGCACTCTGCCGTGGCCGGCGGCGCAGCGCCCGTATCCTCGTGGATGTCCAGATGCTGCGGGCGCACGATGATCTCGACATCGGCCTGATCCACCATGCCAGGCGTCAGGAACAGCCCGAACGGCGTGTCGGTCTGGCGGTTCTGCACGACACCGTGCACGACGTTGAGATCCGAGAAGAAGGCCGCTGCCTCCCGATCCACGGGGTAGTTGTAGATGTGGTAAGGCGCACCGACCTGCACGACCCGTCCGGCCCGCATCAGGGCGATCCGGTCGGACATGCGCATGGCCTCGTCGGGCTCGTGTGTCACCAGCAACACCGCGGCGCCCTCGGCCTTCAGAATCGAGAGCGCCTCGTCCCGGACCTCGTCCCGCAAGCGGTTGTCGAGCCCCGAGAACGGCTCATCCATCAGCATGACCTTGGGGCGCGGCGCCAGGGCGCGGGCCAAAGCCACACGTTGCTGCTCGCCGCCCGAAAGCTGGTGGGGATACTTCTCTTCATATCCGGCCAGGCCAACGCGCCCGAGATAATCCGAGACAATAGACCCCGCGTCGGCGCGGCTGTGCCCACGGCGCAGGCCAAACGCGATGTTCTCCGCGACGGTCAGATGCGGGAAAAGCGCGAAATCCTGGAACATCAGCCCGATGGAGCGCGCCTCGGGCGGCTGATGGACCGCGCTGTCCGACATGACGACGCCGTCAACCAGCACCCGCCCTGTTCGTTGCCGCTCGACGCCGGAGGCAACGCGCAGCGTCGTCGTCTTGCCGCATCCTGACGGGCCCAGCAGGCTCACGATCTCGCCCGGCGCGATGTCAAGGCTGACTTCGTCCACTGCAACGACAGAACCGAACGTGCAGGACAGATCCTGCAGCGATAGCCGTGGTGGTGCCGTCCCCGTCGCTGTCATTGACCGATGCCGCCCCGTCGCTTTCCGAGTAGTTTGCTCGGGCTTCGTCGATAGCTAGCAATGCCGTTGCCAGAGCGCAAGAGGACGCATTTTGCATTGCCGTTGTGTGAAATCGCAGGCAGGAGATCAAAAACCAATCCGAGGAAACGCCATGGCCCTGCAGATCTCCCCCAGCCCGCGCGTCCGCAAAAGCCCGTTCTACGAGGCAACGCTCGCCGAAGGCGCGTCCTCGATGACCGTCTATAACCACATGATGATGCCGACGGGCTATGGCGATCCGTTCGGCGAATACTGGCGCCTGATCGAGGGCGTTGCAATGTGGGATGTCGCGGTCGAGCGCCAGGTCGAGTTGCGCGGCCCCGACGCCGCCCGGTTGGCGCAAACGCTGGTCCCCCGCCGCGTCGCCAACCAGCCCATCGGCCAGGGCTGGTACGTGCCGGTCTGCGACCACGAGGGGGTCCTGCTGAACGACCCGGTGCTGCTGAAACTGGCCGATGACCGCTTCTGGCTGTCGATTGCCGACAGCGACATGCTGTTCTGGGCCCGCGCCATCGCCGGAGAACGCCGCCTCGATGTCGAGGTGTTCGAGCCGGACGTCTCCCCTCTGGCTGTGCAGGGCCCGAAAGCCGAAGACGTCATCGCCTCCATGTTCGGCGACGAGATCCGCGACATCCGCCACTTCGCCGTGCGCGAGATGATGATGGACCACATCCCCATCATGCTCGCGCGGTCGGGCTGGTCGAAACAGGGCGGGTTCGAAATCTACCTGATGGACAGCACCCATGGCCCCGATCTCTGGAACCGCGTCAAGGAGGCCGGCGCCCCCTACGAGATCGGCCCGGGCAACCCCAACCCGATCGAACGGATCGAAAGCGGGCTGCTGTCCTGGGGCGGCGATACCGACGACCGCACCAACCCGTTCGAGGTGAACATGTCCCGTTTTGTCGACGTGACCTGCCCGACCTACACCATCGGCATCGAGGCGCTGCGCAAGATCAAGGAAGAAGGCCCGACCCGACATCAACTTGGCATCTTCCTCGATCTCGACGAGCCGCTGGGCTACTTCCCGCAAAAGCTCTCGATCATGTCGGGCGGCACCCGCGCCGGACTGCTGACCGCAACGGCGTTCTCGCCGCGCCTGAAACGCAACATCGGCATGTGCCTGATCTCGCGCGACGTCCAGCCCGGCGACACAGTCGAGGTCGTCCTGCCCGATGGCCGCACCTGTGGGGGCGAGATGACCAAGCTGCCGTTTCTCTGACCCGCCCGATCGCGGAGCGTCATCCTCGGGCTTGACCCGGGGATCCATATGGATCGCTTCGACACCCGAGGTTCTGGATCCTCGTGCCCAAATCCACACTACCCCCCGGGCCCGGAACAGCGGCGCGCAGCGCCCCGGGCCAGCGCCCGACCGCGGTCTGCGCTGTCCCCGCCTCACATGCTGCGGCTCCTACAATACATATCGTGCCGGACAAAGTTCGGTCCCCGCCCGACATTGTGTCGGTACAGGTGCCATACGCCTGCCATACACCAGCCATACGGGTGCGGGACGTTTGCCAGACGGGTGCCATACGGGGTGGATCTCAGCCCCTTTCCATCGTGGGCGGGCCGCGGTATAGCGCGGCCCATGTTGGACCACCGCGCAGATCACACCTCGAACCAGCCCGACCTGCCGCCCGAGATCGGGCGCCGCCGGACGTTTGCCATCATCAGCCACCCGGATGCGGGCAAGACGACCCTGACGGAGAAGCTGCTGCTCTATGGCGGTGCGATCCAGATGGCCGGGCAGGTCCGTGCGAAGGGCGAGGCACGGCGCACCCGCTCGGACTTCATGAAGATGGAGCAGGACCGCGGCATCTCGGTCTCGGCGTCTGCTATGTCGTTTGAATTCAAGGACTTTTGGTTCAATCTGATCGATACGCCGGGCCACGCGGATTTCTCGGAGGACACCTATCGAACCCTCACTGCGGTGGATGCGGCGGTCATGGTAATCGACGGGGCCAAAGGGGTCGAGAGCCAGACCAAGAAGCTGTTCGAAGTCTGCCGCCTGCGCGATCTGCCGATCCTGACCTTTTGCAACAAGATGGACCGGGAAAGCCGGGAGATCTTTGAGATAATTGACGAAATCCAGGAGAGCCTGGCGCTGGACGTCACGCCTGCCTCGTGGCCCATCGGGATCGGGCGCGAGTTTATCGGGACCTATGACCTGATCCACGACCGTCTCGATCTGATGGACCGGGCCGACCGCAACGTCATGGCGCAGTCGATCTCGCTGGACGGGCTCGATGATCCACGGCTGGCTGACCATGTGCCGGAGGACCTGCTCGAGACGCTCCGCGAGGAGGTCGAGATGGCGCGCGAGTTGCTGCCTGCGTTCAACGCCAAGAGCTTCCTCGAGGGACATATGACGCCGATCTGGTTCGGCTCGGCGATTAACTCGTTTGGTGTCAAGGAGTTGATGGAGGGGATTGCCAGCTATGGCCCGCCACCGCAACCCCGCATGGCGGATGCACGGCAGGTCTCGGCCGACGAGGGCAAGGTCTCGGGCTTTGTCTTCAAGGTGCAGGCAAACATGGACCCCAAGCATCGCGACCGGGTCGCGTTCGTGCGGCTTTGTTCCGGGCATTTCAATCGGGGCATGAAACTGCACCATGTGCGGGCGAAGAAACCGATGGCGATCTCGAACCCGGTGCTGTTTCTCGCCGCTGAACGCGAGGTGGCGGAGGACGCGTGGGCGGGCGATATCATCGGCATCCCGAACCATGGCCAACTGCGAATCGGCGACGCGCTGACCGAGGGCGAGGCGCTGAAGTTCACCGGTATCCCCTCCTTCGCACCGGAGCTTCTGCAAACGGTGCGGGCGGGCGATCCGATGAAGGCCAAGCACCTCGACAAGGCGCTGACACAGTTCGCCGAGGAAGGCGCGGCCAAGATCTTCAAACCGCTGATCGGCGGCGCTTATGTGGTTGGCGTCGTGGGGCAGCTCCAGTTCGAGGTCCTCGCCAGCCGGATCGAGATGGAATACGGCCTGCCCGTCCGCTTCGAGCCCACGCAGTACGTTTCGGCCCGTTGGGTGCATGGCCCTGCCGACAAGGTCGATGCCTTCATGACTGCGAACAAAGGCCAGATGGCGCACGACCATGACGGCGACGCGGTCTACATGACCCGCCTGCAATGGGACATCGACCGGGTCGGGCGCGATTATCCCGAGATCACGCTGAGCACGACGAAAGAAATGCTCGTTTGAATCAAACGTCACATATAATAAAATCAAAATTGTAGCGGCTGATACAGAGACACTTTTCAAATCTCTCTACGAAACGTTTATCAAGAATGTTTTCGATGGGAGAGAAAGATGCTGAAATGCCTTGTTGCTGTTTCGATTGCTGTTGGTGCTCTACTTGTTTCTCCAATCCAAGCAGACGCCAAGTCTCCCTGCACCTCGATGAAGAACGGATATCTGAGCGTTCAGGATCATGGACCGGGCAAACGTCAGAGAGGCTATGTCTGCTTTCGCATCGCTACGCCCGACAAAAACCAGGCCGTCCTGACCCTGAGAACGGCAACTCGTGGCGGTGACTGGGATATCCTGGTCGGCGAGCGTTTCGATCACACGACCCGCAAGATGCGCGGCACCATCTCACCCAAAAACAACCGCGGTACCGCCGATGAGGTTGTTGTTCTGCCAACCGGCAGCCGGCGCACATACGATGTCGTCATCTTCCCGCGCACATCAACACCGTCTCGCGCCTGCATCTACTACCATGGCTTTGACCAGTCGGATGTCGCAGCCGAAGCCTTCGGCCTCGCAACGGCGCAGTACTTGCTGACGGCGATTTTCTCGGGTCCGAACGACACCGCCGCGCAACGACGCAACACCGGACGCGCCGTAACGGTCGGGATGTCTGCTCTGCGAAGCCGTAACTTGGGCGAAACCGGATACGATTTCGCAATGAACGAGATCAGCTCGGAACTCGCCAATACGTTTGGTGGCGGGTCATGGTTGTTTACATTCGGCGTCAATTACTTCGCAGGCTATCTTGAGAACATTGGCGCTTTCAGCTTCAAAGCTGGCCCGAAATGCCGCTCCTGATGTTCTGACCCTGCCGGTGCGCGGCAGGAATGTCTGCCGCCCACCCACTGTAATCGAGCTTCACACCGGTGTCAGGAAGTCCGAGAAGACCCACCCGACGAAGCCTGCGCGCGTGCGCACCTGCCACCAACGGCCAACGACGGCGATTTGCTCGACGATGCTGCGCTCGGGCAACGAGCCCTTCTTGTCGCCGTTCGGGGCATCGCGGAAATTCAGCGTGGACGGCGCGACCCCGGTTACACGGAAGCGCGGCAGCTTCATCTCTTCGGGCGGCTCGACCGGGCCATCGTCACTGTCGCGCCCATCGAGCAGCGCAGCGACCTGGCTGCGCATCAACTCCCCAACCTCCGCATGGCCCGAGACATCATCGTCGAAGGCCAGTCGCGTAATGTCCCATTTGTTCTTCTGCTTGATGCCCAGATTGGCCTGGACCTCGGCATGGGTCAGGATCGTCTGCGGCGTGACCAGCACACCATACTTCTCGGCCAGATCAGCGAGAACCTGCATGCCCACATCCCACTGCTCTCGGGTCAGGGGTGACGGCCCGGGATCGAACGGGCGCTCTTTCGACTTGCGCATGGCGCAGAGCGAAACCCCAATCGCGCCAGTGTTGGCGTTGCGGGTATGCGCGGCACGCGAACGTCTTGGCGAAGGCCGGGGCGACGCGTTGTCTGCGATCGAATGGGTGCCACGAACGAGCTTGCCATCGCCCTCGACAAGGATGTGGTAGGCCTTCTTGTCAACAGAATTGGCCTTGTGCCCGCCAGCGGTCCAATGAAGGTGTATGCGCTTAATCGTGGCCTTCGGCATCCACGTTTTCGGAACAATGAGTGGCATGAAAAACTCCCCAAACTCGGACTTGAATTCGGGGAGTCTACCATACGTCAGACGTGTTTACAGATTTATGACGGCAGCGAGCGCTGCCCCTGTCAGAGCATTGGCAGAATCGCCGAGAACAAAAGCCCCGACGCGATCGCGCCGCCAATGCCGAGCGCGACATACATGCCGAAGACGGGCCGGCGCACCAGCGCAAAAACCGCAGCCATGGCCGGGATGGAGCTGACCGCGCCCGCGATCATGAAGGACATGGCGGCGCCCGGGCTCATCCCCTGCTCCATCAGACCATCGACCAGTGCGGGGGCGGCATAACCGTTCAGGTAAGCCGGTGCGCCGACCAGTGCGCCAACGATGATGGGCAGCACCCCTTCGCCCCCGACAATCGAGCCGATGAAATCGGCGGGCACGTAGTGAACCAGCGTGGACTCGAGCAGATAGGCGAGCGACATCCACTTGAGCAGAAACAGCGCGTTCTCAAGGGCGGCATCGCGGAATTTGCCAATGCGCTCAGGCTCTTGCCAGAAGCGCCAGACAGGTGCCTCGGGCTCGGTTTTCGGTGCACCGCAGCCGGTTGTGGCAGAGCAGCATCCGCCCGCCTTCGCAAAGTCTGCGCGCAAGGGGTTGGCGAAGGCGCCACGTGCCATCAGCATTTTCATGGTGAACCCGCCGAGCAGACCAATGGCAACCGCTGCGATCACTTTGGACACGGCATACTCCACCCCAAGCGCTTCGATCGTGATAAAGAACTGTGGTGGATCCATCAGGGGCGAGGAGAGCCAGAACGCCATTACGGCAGACAGCGGCGCGCCGGCAGCCAGCAGCGCTGCGATAAACGGTATGACCTCGCACGAGCAGAACGGCGCGAGACCACCGACCAGGGCAGCCATGACGATCATGCGGGTCTCTCGCCCCTGGAATGCCGCGGCGGCAATCCCCTCGGCGCCGGTCGCCTTCAGACCACCAATCAGCAGCACAGCCAAAGTGATGTAAGGCAGCGTGTTCAGCAGCGCACCGACGGCGAAGGTCACGAAGTCCGTCAACCCGTCCGGGTCCAGAACCGCCACCAGAACCGGGATCAGGGCGACGAGGATCCAGACCCCATCCACCGAGCGGACGGTCCTCCAGGCGATTGAAGCCTGACGTAGAACCAATTCGGTCATGCCGTTGTTTCCTTTTGCTTTTCCGGGGATGCGGTATCGCTCTCGCACGTGTCCGCGCAGCATTCTGAAAGGAGGAACCCGGCCAGGGCCGCGATCCTGTCGTAGCGGGCGTGGCAGATCAGCGTCCGCCCCACCCGGCGCTGTTCCAGCACACCGGCGCGCACCATCGCACGCAAGTGATGACTGAGGGTCGAGGCCGCAGCGCCGATGCTTTCCTGCAGCGCCCCGACAGGCAAACCATCCGGTCCAGCGCGAACCAAGGCCTTGAGGATCATCAACCGTGTCTCGGAGCCAAGCGAGGCAAACGCATCTGCCGCCTCGACGGCCGAGACGTCTGACACAGTATCGACAGGGGTGTCTCGATCTTTCATTTCCATAATCCTAGAATAGTCGAATCAAATGGTTTTGCAAGAGCGAATTGGCGCACACCCGGGCATGCGCGGCAGAAGCCTTCATTGACATTTAACGCATTGTTCTGCATACGACCCGCACTCAGAGCGCCAATCCGGGCGCATCGGCTGCGTTGGATCTTGCAGCCACACACATGGCTGCAACCAACGAAAGGCACGCCACGCATGCTATTCAGCGAACTCGACCTTGATCCCAAGGTCCTCAAAGCCGTCGAAGAGGCGGGCTACGAAAAACCGACACCAATCCAGGGTCAGGCAATCCCACACGCGCTTCAGGGGCGCGATGTGCTTGGAATTGCACAAACCGGGACGGGGAAGACGGCGTCGTTCACGCTTCCGATGATTTCGATCCTCGCGAAAGGCCGCGCCCGAGCCCGCATGCCGCGCAGCCTGATCCTCTGCCCGACGCGGGAACTTGCGGCGCAGGTGTCCGAGAATTTCGAAATCTATGGCAAGTACCACAAGCTGACGATGGCGCTGCTGATCGGCGGCGTGAACTTCGCTGCCCAGGACAAGCTGATCGACCGGGGCGTGGATGTACTGATCGCGACGCCTGGCCGGCTGCTCGACCATTTCGAGCGCGGCAAACTGATGCTCACCGGCATTCAGGTCATGGTCGTCGATGAGGCCGACCGCATGCTCGATATGGGCTTCATCCCGGATATCGAGCGGATCTTCGGCCTCACGCCGTTCACGCGGCAAACCCTGTTCTTCTCTGCCACCATGCCGCCCGAGATTACGCGGATCACCGACACGTTCCTGTCCAACCCGATCCGGGTCGAAGTTGCGCGCCAGGCGACCACCGCAGAGACGGTCAGTCAACATGTCTGCCTCCTCACGCCGAGCGGTCGTGAAAGCGCTGCGTGGGAGAAGCGGGCCTGCCTGCGGGCCTTGATCGACCGGGCGGGTGAGGATCTGACCAACGCGATCATCTTCTGCAATCGCAAGCGCGATGTCGGGATCGTCCACAAGTCGCTGACCAAGCACGGCTACAACGCGGGCGCCCTGCATGGCGACCTTGATCAGTCCGTGCGCATGGCAACGCTCAGTGCTTTCCGGGATGGCGAGATCAAGGTGCTGGTGGCATCGGATGTTGCGGCTCGTGGTCTGGATATCCCCAGCGTTAGCCACGTCTTCAACTTCGATGTCCCGACCCACTCGGAGGACTACGTACACCGGATCGGTCGCACAGGCCGGGCCGGGCGCGATGGGGCAGCTTTCACGATCTGCCTGCCCTCGGAGAAGAAATATCTCGATTCGATCGAAGGCTTGGTGAAGAAGGAAATTCCGCGGATCGACGTACCGGAAGGCGTGCAGGACAGCAAGCCGGAGCGGCGCGAGCGCAAACCGCGTGAGGATCGGAGTGAGCCTTCGGCACCAACGGCCAGCGACAAACGTCCACGCGAGCGTGGCGGTCGCCGCGAAAGGTCCAGACCAGAAAGATCACATGACAACGGCAAAGCCGTCGTTGGCATGGGCGATCACGTGCCCGACTTTCTTCTCCGCCCGATGCCGACCCGTACGAAAACACGCGTCGACCCCGCCGTGGCGCCGGAGGTCGACGGCGACAACGAAGACGCGGCCGCATAGGCGCCGGGTCTACGCTTCGAGACGAGTCACCAGGATCGTGACGACGGGGCGCTTGCCCCAATAGCGTCCAGCAATACGGCGTACGGCAGCCGCAGCGAGTTGCTCAACCGCATCATCCGTGCGCAGCGCCTTTGACGGCGCGCGTTCGATCGCATCATCGATTTCGTCACGGATCATCTCGTCCAGGGGCGCGGCCCAGTCGTCACCATCTTTCGGCGCACCCAGACACCGAACCTCGGGGTCAGCAACCAGATCGCCCTCGTCGTCGATCACGATAGAGGCGACGACCTGCCCTTGCCGCGCGAGTTTCAGACGCTCGCGGATCACGCCATCAAGCGCACCGACCATCGCGGTGCCATCGATGTAAACCCGCCCGGTTTCGACATAGTCCACCGGTCCCGGTGCGTTTCCATCAAGACGAACCATCGTCCCGTTGGGCGCGATGACAGCACGCCCTGCCCCCCAGCCCGGCGCGCTTGCCGCATGCTCGACAAGATGCCGGTGTTCCCCATGCAGCGGAACAGAAACCTTGGGCCGCAGCATCTTGTAGATGCGCTCGAGATCGCCACGCCGTGCATGACCGGACACGTGGATCCACTCCATATCGCTATCGATCACACGGATCCCCTGCTCGCTGAGACGATTGTAGAGGCGGTAGATTCCGGCCTCGTTCCCCGGGATCGTCTTCGAGGAGAAGAGCACCGTGTCCCCTTGGAGCAGCGAGACCGACGGGTGCGTTCCCGCGGCAATCCGAGCAAGCGCTGCACGGTTCTCTCCCTGGCTACCGGTCACGAGGTAGAAGAGATTCTCCGACGGGATGTCGTCAGCCCGATCTTCCGGCACCACGGTCGGGAAGTCCCGGAGGTGACCGGTCTCCACGGCGATTTCGATCATTCGGCGCATCGCGCGCCCGGCAACCACGATCGAGCGGCCGGCAGACACCGCTGCCTGCGCGAGCGTGCTCAGACGCGCCACATTCGATGCGAAGGACGTGGCCGCGACGGCGCCCGGCGCCTCGGAGATCACGCGCTCGAGGTTCGGGATGATCTCCGCTTCCGAGCCTGACACGCCCTCGAGGAACACATTGGTCGAGTCGCAGGCAACCGCGAGCACGCCCTCGTCACCAAGCGCCTCGAACTGCGCCAGATTGATCGAGGGACCGAGTTGCGGATCCGGGTCCAGCTTGAAATCCCCGGTGTGGACAACCGTGCCCACAGGGGTTCGAATGGCAAGACAAGAGGCTTCCGGGACCGAGTGCGTCACCGGCAGGAACTCGACATCAAACGACCCCGCGTTGATCCGGTCGCCCAATTTGACCTGGCGGATAGCGCCCTGGTCGAGCCCTGCATCCTCCATCTTGCGCCGCGCCACCTCCGCGGTGAAGGCCCGCGCATAAATCGGAACGCCAAGCTTCTCCCAGAGATGCGGAATCGCGCCGACATGATCCTCGTGGGCGTGCGTGATGAAGATGCCGTCCAGCTGATCGCGCCGCTCGAAGATGAACTCGAGATCCGGGACAATCACCTCAACGCCCGGAGCCGTGTCCATGTCACCAAAGCCGATGCCGAGATCGACCATGATCCAGCGCCGATCCGCCTCCGCGCCATAGCCGTAGAGGTAGCAGTTCATGCCGATCTCCCCCGCACCGCCAAGCGCGAGGTAGATGAGCCCATCCGTCGTTTCAGTCATTCGGGTCCGATCGGTTGAAATCGCGGATCAGGACGAGCCCGCGCATTGTGAGGTCGGTATCGACATGTTTGATGGCAGGCGTCGCTCGTGCCAAGAGGGGCGAGAGGCCGCCGGTCGCGATCACCGTCATCTCGCGTTCTTTTTCGGCGGCGATGCGCTGGGTGATCCCTTCGATCAAGCCGACATAGCCCCAGAACGCTCCTGACTGGAGGCAATGCACGGTGTTTGTGCCCACCACACGCTGCGGCTGGCGGATATCGACATGGGGCAGATGGGCGGCTGCGTTCTTCAGCGCCTCGAGCGAGAGGTTCACGCCGGGCGCGATCACGCCGCCGACATAGGCACCGTCGTGCCCGACAACATCGAAGGTCGTTGCCGTGCCAAAGTCCACGACAACAAGGTTCGGCCCATAGGTCCGATACGCCGAGACCGTGTTGACCAGTCGATCCGCACCAACCTCGCTGGGCGTGTCGACACGCACATCGACCGGCAGACGGCACTCGTCCTTCCCCACCACCAAAGGACGGCAGGAAAAGTATCGATCGCAGAGCACCCGCAGATTGAACAGTGTCGCGGGCGCCACGTTCGAGATCACGACCTCATCAATCGCCGCCGGCGCTAGGCCCGAGTGCTGCATCAACTGGTTCAGCCACACGAAGTACTGATCGGCGGTGCGCACGCTCTCCGTGTTGCAGCGCCACTCGGCAATGAACGCATCGCCATTGTGCAGGGCAAAGACAGTGTTCGTGTTGCCGACATCAATGGCGAGGAGCATCAGGCGGTCCCTGGGAAGAAAACGTCACCGGCCGCAACCGTTTGCAAGCCTTCGGCGGTTTCTAGGACAAGGAGGCCGTCCGCGTCCACATCTCTGAACGTGCCGCTGAGCGTGGATCCGGGCAGCCGCACGTCGATTGGTTGACCGATGCCGATGGCGCGCGCGCGCCACGCCTCCCGGACAGGGGCAAAGCCCTGCGTGTCGTCCACCGTGAGCCAGTGATCGATCCGGCGCGCGAGAAGGCTTAGCGCATGCTCCGGCACCGGCGCCGATCCGGTCTCGGCGGCAACACTGGTGGGTCGGACATGCGCTTCTTCGACTTCCGGCGCGGTCGCGAGATTCATGCCGATCCCGATGCCAAGCATGAGAGGCGGTGTCGATGACGCACCCAAGGCGTCGAGCAAGATACCCGACGCCTTGCGGCCGTTGAGCAAGACATCGTTTGGCCATTTCACTGCAATCGAGGCATCCGGTGCCAGAACGCGCAGCGTGTCGGCGACGGCAAGTGCAGCGTGAAAGCTGAGACGGGCAGCAGCCATGGCGGGCGCGTGGCGCTCAATCAAAAGCGTCGCATAAAGGTTGCCCGCGCCCGACACCCAATCCCGGCCGCGCCGCCCCCGACCCGCGGTTTGCGCGCGCGCCATGATCCACGTTGGCGGTGTCCCCTCGCTGGCGCGGCGCCGCGCCTCCTGATTTGTGCTATCAACGGTATCGAGGATGACTTCGGCGTACCCGTCAGGCCATTGCGTCATTTCAGAAGGGATTGCGCAGCAGCCTCAGCCGCCTCCGGTATGCCGAACCCATCGAGAAACGGCAACCAGCCTGCGGCCATGACCAAAGCTGAAAGACCGAGAGCCGCCGAGTGGATCATGCGTCCCCGGATCTGCAAAGGTTGCCCGGGCTCACTCAGATACATGACGCGGACGATGTTGAGGTAGTAGAACGCACCGATAACCGACGCGACCGCCCCGGCAATGGCGAGCGGCGCAAGCCCCGCATCAACCGCGGCCTTGAAGACGAAGAACTTGCCAAAAAAGCCGACCAGTGGCGGCAAACCGGCCAGGGACAGCATGAGGATCGCGATCGCCATCGCTTCGGCCGAGCGGGTCATCGAGAGTCCGGCGAGGTCCGATATCTCGGCCACCGGACGCCCGTCCCGCTCCATTGTCAGGACGAAGGCAAAGACGCCAATGTTCATCACGAGATAAATCGACAGATAGATGAGCAGCGACTGGGCCCCGGCCTCAGTTCCAGCAGCAAGGCCAACAAGCGCATATCCCATGTGGCCAATCGAGGAATAGGCGAGCAGTCGCTTCAGGTTCGTCTGTCCAATCGCGGCAATGGACCCAAGGAACATCGATGCGATGGACACGAAGACCAGAACCTGCTGCCATTCGCCAACCGCGCCGCCAAATCCGTCATAGAGCACGCGCGCAAACAACACCCCAGCCGCAACTTTGGGCGCAGTCGCGAAAAAGGCCGTCACCGGTGTTGGCGACCCTTCGTACACGTCCGGCGTCCACATGTGGAACGGTGCGGCAGAGATCTTGAAGGCAAGCGCCGCGCACAGGAACACGAGGCCAAATGTCATGCCGAGACTGACCCCTTCCGCGGCGATCACCTGTGCGATGCCGTCGAACAGTGTCGTTCCGGCATAGCCATAGACCAGCGACGCCCCGTAAAGCAGCATCCCGGAAGAAAGCGCGCCGAGAACGAAGTACTTCAGACCCGCCTCGGTCGAGCGCAGGCTATCCCGGTTGAAGGCTGCGATGACGTAGAGCGCCAGCGACTGCAACTCGAGCCCCATGTAAAGCACGATCAAGTCGGCCGCCGACACCATGATCATCATGCCAGTCACGGCCAAAAGGAGCAGCACCGGGTATTCGAACTTCAGCATTCCCTGGCGTTCGAGATAATCCTCGCCGATCACGAGCATCAGGGCCGCCGAGCCGAGGATCAGCACTTTTGCAAACCGGGCAAACCCATCGACGGAGAAGGACCCGCCGAAGGCTGTACTCTCCGCCGGGCCATCCGTGCCGATCCAGATGGCGATCACAAGCATCAGCCCTGCGGAAAGCCACAAGATGAGCGAGGCCTTGCGGTCCTCACCGCCATAGGCACCGAGCATCAGGAGCGCCATGGCCGCGACCGCCATAACGATCTCTGGCAGGGCAAGGGCGAGATCAGCACTCATGCGCGGGATCCTCTCGATTCACTGGTTGGCCGCGGCCAGTTCGGTGCCGGCAGCCTGCGCTGTCTCGACCGACTGCAGCAGCGCCTCGACTGCCGGCGCGAAGAGATCGGTTGCAAGGCTTGGATAGACACCGAGGAGCAGCGTGAAGACAACCAGTGGGGCAATCACCGTGACCTCCCGCCGGTTCATATCGGTGATCTGCTTCAGGCTTTCCTTGATCAGATCGCCGAACACAACCCGACGGTAGAGCCAAAGCGCATAGGCTGCCGACAGGATTACCCCGGTTGCCGCACCGAATGCCGCCCAGGTCGAGACCTGGTAGACACCGACCATGGTCAGGAATTCGCCGACAAAGCCAGAGGTGCCGGGCAGACCGACATTCGCCATGGTGAACAGCATCATCACGGTGGCGTAGATCGGCATGCGCTGCGCCAGTCCCCCGAACGCCGCAATCTCCCGCGTATGTAGGCGGTCATAGACAACCCCGACACAGAGGAACAGCGCGCCCGAAATGAACCCGTGGCTGATCATCTGGAACATCGCCCCGTCGACGCCTTGCTGGTTGGCCGCGAAAATCCCCATTGTCACAAAGCCCATGTGCGCGACCGAGGAGTAGGCGATCAGCTTTTTGATATCCTCCTGCATCAGGGCGACGAGCGATGTGTAGATGATCGCAACCACGCTGAGCACAAGCACGAAATCGAGCATGATCTCCGAAGCGACCGGAAACATCGGCAATGAGAACCGCAAAAAGCCGTAGCCGCCGAGTTTCAGCAGGATGGCCGCCAGCACCACCGATCCGGCCGTCGGAGCCTGGACGTGGGCATCTGGCAACCAGGTATGAACAGGCCACATCGGCATCTTGACCGCAAAGCTCGCAAAGAAGGCGAGCCACATCAGGGTCTGTGCGCCGCCGATGATCTGCCAGCCCAGCAGGTCGATCGCCCCGGCGTCGAACTGGTGGTTCAGAAGCGCGGCGATATCCGTCGTGCCCGCATCGAAGTACATGTAGATCATCGCCACCAGCATCAGGAGCGAGCCGAGCAGCGTGTAGAGGAAGAACTTGAACGCGGCATAGATCCGGTCCTTGCCGCCCCAGATCCCGATAATCAGGAACATCGGGATCAGGCCGCCCTCGAAGAACAGATAGAACAGGATCATGTCCAGGCTGACGAAAACGCCGAGGATCATCGTCTCCAGCAGCAGAAACATCGCCATGTATTCCTTGACCCGGGTCTCGATCGCCCAGGAGGCGCCTATACACAGCGGGAAGATGAAGGTCGTCAGCATCACGAACGGCAGGCTGATCCCATCGACGCCCAACTTGTAAAGCAGCCCGCCCAGCCAGGTTCCCTCCTCGACAAACTGGAAGCCCGGATCATCCGGGTTGAAGCCGGTGAGCAGAAACAACGAGAACAAGAACGTCGCGATGGTGATCAGCAGCGTGAACCGTTTCGCGTTCAGACGGGTCGCCGGATCGTCGCCGCGCAGCAGCAGGACCATCACCGCGGCGCCCACCAGTGGCAGAAAGGTGACGACCGAGAGAAGGTTCAGATCTCCCATCAGTGCGACCCTCCGCTTACTGCAAACCAGGTGATGATCGCCGAGACCCCGAGCAACATCGCAAAAGCGTAGTGGAAGAGGAAACCGGACTGCACCCGGCCCGCGAACCGCGTCAGCCATGGCACGACACCCATGGCGAGCCCGTTCAGGAAGCCGTCGATGGTCGACCCGTCACCGCGTTTCCAGAGGAACCGTCCCAACCACATCGCCGGGCGTACGAATAGGAAATCATAGACCTCGTCCACGTACCACTTGTTCAGCAGAAACTGGTAGAGGGGCTGATGCCGCTCGGCCAGTTTTCCTGGGATGTCCGGGCGCCGGATGTACATGATGTAGGCCAGCGCCAAACCGATCAGCATCGCGATGAACGGGCTGACCTTGACCCATTTGGGGACGTTGTGCGCATCGTGCAGGACGTGATTGTCGGGACCATTGAAGATGGCAGCCGCCCACCAGTCCCCCTCGTGATGGCCAACGAAATCACCATACCAGATCATACCCGCTACCACCGCGCCGCCCGCCAGAACATAGAGCGGCCATAGCATCACGGACGGGCTTTCATGCGCGTGGTCAAAGGTGTGCGGATCCGCCCGCGTCGGCCCGTGGAAGGTCAGGAAAATCAGCCGCCAAGAGTAGAACGAGGTCATGCACGCTGCGATGACAAGCATCCAGAAGGCATACATGTGCGCGGCGTTATGCCCGGCAAAAGTACTTTCGATGATGATGTCTTTCGACAGGAACCCGGCAAAGCCGATATAGGTCAGCGGGATCCCGACGCCGGTGATCGCCAGCGTCCCGATCAGCATCATGTAGTAGGTCAGCGGGATCTTGGATGCCAGCCCACCCATCTTGCGCATGTCCTGCTCGTGATGCATGGCATGGATCACCGAGCCTGCGCCAAGGAACAGCAGCGCCTTGAAGAAAGCGTGAGTGAAGAGGTGGAACATCGCCGCTTCATACGCGCCGACACCCGCCGCGGCGAACATGTATCCAAGTTGCGAGCAGGTCGAATAGGCGATCACGCGCTTGATGTCATTCTGCACCAAGCCCACCGTGGCCGCAAAGAACGCTGTGGTCGCGCCAACCACCGTCACAACCACCAGCGCGGTGTGCGTCAGATCGAACAACGGCGACATCCGGCAGACCAGGAACACACCTGCCGTCACCATGGTTGCGGCGTGGATCAGGGCTGAGACCGGCGTAGGCCCCTCCATCGCGTCCGGCAGCCAGGTGTGGAGCAGGAACTGTGCCGACTTCCCGCAGGCGCCAACGAACAGCAGGATGCAGACAAGCTCGATCGCTGCAACCTCATAGCCAAGGAAGATGGTCCCGGCCTCTGCGACGGTGCTTGCTTCGGCAAAGACATCATCCAGCTGGATCGATCCGGTCAGCACGAAAAGCCCGAACATGCCAAGCAGGAAGCCGAAATCGCCGCCACGGTTCACGACAAAGGCTTTGATAGCGGCAGAGTTGGCTGAAGACTTTTTATGCCAGAACCCAATCAGCAGGTAGGAGGCAACACCAACCCCTTCCCACCCGAAGAAGATCTGCAGAAGGTTGTCACCGGTGACCAGTGCCAGCATCGCAAAGGTAAAGAAGCTGAGATAGGCAAAGAACCGCGCCCGCGCCGGACCCTGAAAGTTGTCGACCGGGTCGGGATGCTCGCCGTCGTGGGTGTACCCGATCGAATAGAGGTGAACGAGCGCCGAGACCGTCGTCACCACCACCAGCATGACGACAGTCAGCCGGTCGACCCGTATGGACCAGTATGCCTGCAGATCGCCTGAGCCGATCCAGCGGAACAACTCGACCGAGCCCGGCTCACCCAGGGTAAAGAACGCGATCCATGACAGGAAGGCACAGAAGAACAGGATGCCCGTTGTCAGGTACATCGCCGCCTTCTCACCGATCTGGCGATGGAAGAACCCCGCGATGAGCGCGCCGAGCAGCGGCAGCAGGAGAATAGCGGAATACATCGCGCTCAGCCCTTCATCATGTTGACGTCTTCGACATCGATCGTGCCGCGATTGCGGAAGAAGCAGACGAGGATGGCGAGACCGATCGCCGCTTCCGCTGCTGCGACTGTGAGCACGAAGAGGGTAAACACCTGCCCAACGAGATCCCCGAGATGCGCCGAGAACGCGACGAGATTGATGTTCACCGCCAACAGCATCAATTCGATCGACATGAGAATGATGATGATGTTGCGCCGGTTCACGAAGATACCGAAGATCCCGGTCACGAACAGGATCGCCGCTACGGTCAGATAGCCCTCAAGTCCGACGCCACCGATTGCATGTTCCATGGTCAGACCCCCTGCCCCGGCTCGACATCACGCAACTCGACCGCTCGCTCGCGATAGATCTGGGCAAGGATATCCTGACGTTTGACATGGCTCCGGTGGCGCAAGGTCAGCACAATGGCGCCGATCATCGCGACGAGCAGCACAAGCCCGGCAAGCTGGAAGATCAGGATGTAGCGATCATAGAGAATCTGACCGAGCGCCTGCGTGTTCGGCACATCGGACGGTGCGGGCATCACTGCCTGACGCACCTCCGGGGCCGCATCAGCGAACACCCAGTGCCCGAAGACGAGCCCCAACTCGATCACCAGGACTAACCCGACAAGCGCACCGAGCGGGAGGTATTCGGCCAACCCATTCTTGAGCTCGGCGAAATCGACATCCAGCATCATCACAACGAACAGGAACAGCACCATGACCGCGCCGACATAGACGATGATCAGCAGCATGGCGACGAACTCCGCGCCCAGCAACACCATCATTCCCGCCGCAGAGAAGAAGGTCAGGATCAGCCAGAGCACCGAGTGCACCGGGTTGCGCGCCAGTACGACCAGCAGCCCGGAGGCCACCGCCACACTGGCGAACACAAAGAAGGCGATGACCGTCAGGCCCATGAGGTTCTCCTCAGCGGTAAGGCGCGTCCAGTTCGAGGTTGCGGGCGATTTCCCGTTCCCAGCGTTCGCCGTTCTCGAGCAGCTTGTCCTTGTTGTAGAACAGCTCCTCGCGGGTCTCGGTCGCGAATTCGAAGTTCGGCCCTTCGACGATGGCATCGACCGGGCAGGCCTCCTGGCAGAAGCCGCAATAGATGCACTTCGTCATGTCGATGTCGTAGCGCGTCGTGCGGCGCGAGCCGTCCTCGCGCGGTTCGGCCTCGATGGTGATGGCCTGGGCCGGACAGATCGCCTCGCACAGCTTGCAGGCGATGCAGCGTTCCTCGCCATTGGGGTAGCGGCGCAGCGCATGTTCACCGCGAAACCGCGGGGACAGCGGCCCTTTTTCAAAGGGATAGTTCAGGGTCGCCTTCGGTTTCATGAAATATTTCATGCCGAGTTTGAACCCGCCCCAGAAATCCTTCAGCAGGAAGTATCCAAGCGCCTTGTCGAGAGGTATGCCCATCAGAACGCATCCTTGTAGAGCAGTGATAACCGGGTGAGGCGATCGGCAACGGCGTCCGCGCTCATCAACGCAGTCGAGTCATTGCCGATCGTTGCGACCTGCACATAGCCGTCGAGCGCCTTCTCCGCGCTGCCTTTGCCCGCTGCGAGGTCGCCGAGCTCGGCATAAGCCTCCGCCCGCATCATGTGAAAGACCATCGCCGCATCATCTTGGCCAGGAAAGCGATCCTCGAGCAGTGCAATGGCACGATCGGCGTACGCAACCTTGTCTTCGTTCGGCGCCGCTTCGACCACTTCGATGCCGGTCTTGTAGAAGCCAAACCAGTAAAGCCGGGCCCCGTTTGGTTGTTTGGCAAGCTCATCGAGCACGGCGTCCGAGCTGAGGACCGTGTGCATCCGGTCGAAGACACAAATCTTGTCGCCCGCCTTGTCGCAAGCGCGCGCTTCGTTCATCAGCGCATCAGCCTGATCAACGGTCACATCGGCCGCGAAAGACGCAGCCGGAAAAAGAGCAACCATGACCAAATAAAGCGCAGCGCGCATGGCGTTACCTTTCAATCCCGAGCGTGGCGACATGCAAAGGGATCCTGTGCATCAGTCGTCCCGCGCCCTGTAGACTTCTTCTTCGACATGACGCTCCTGGCGCCACGGCATGACATAGCGATCCGACAAGGTCGAGCGTTGCTCGTCCTCCTCCTGCCCGTCTTCGACGCGATTTGGCGCGGCCCGCTTCCTCGCCGCCGTCATGCCGGTGCCAAGTCCAGCCGCAATCTCGGCCTTGCGTTCTTCCTCCAGCGTGATCAGAGCGATCAGGACAACGTCGATCAGCAGCCAGAAATTCCAGACGATCAGCATCAAGACGCCGAACATCAGGAAGATGGCACGCTCGAACTCGATCTCGCGGATGCCCCTCAGAGACGTCACATCGCCGCTGTCCCAGGTCGCGATCACGACGCAGATCACCCCGCCAACCAGCAGCCCGAGTTGCCGAAACGCCATCTTCTTGCGACCGAGAAAGAACCTGTGCGCCGAGCACCAGCCGAAGAACAGCCAGATCACGTATGCACCGATCATCGTGTTGATCATTGCGCCCACCCCGCCGCATCGGACGCGATATGTCCGCAAGGAACTGCGATATCGCCATGGAATTCACCCGTGCGCCGCATGGCTGGAGTATCCCCCGATATCCCGACTGGGCCGCATCATTGCGCGGCCTCTTGTGCTTTTTGCAGTAGTTCTGTCCGCTTGTCAGCGGGCACGCGCTCGCGCGTCTCGGCGTATGCCTCGCGTTCGGCGCTGCCAAACGACTCGTAAGTAGATCCGTAGCAGTCAACGATCGGATCAAGCGCAAGGAACATCGCGCCCGCACGCTCCGACCCACTGCGCTCGAGCCCCATGGCCGACATCGTATACCCGAAGAGCACGAACGCGCGGAGCTTCGCTTCGTCGCCCGCCATCTCGTCGAAGTCCTGTCCCTGAACTTGCGGCATGGATGCAATCGGATTGGCAGGACTCGCCTGAAGATCGGCAATGAACGCCTGCTCCAGTTCCGTGCACGATACCACAGCCACCGGCGTTTCGGCGGCGGCATAGCGGGCGTATCCGACCACATCCATCTTGGCGAGGAATGCCGCGATGACGACCCATCCGAGGCTCATCGGCAGGAACACCTTCCAGCCCAGGCGCATCAACTGATCATAGCGATACCGTGGCACGATCGCTTTCGCCATCGCGAAGAGGAAAAAGAAGAACACGACCTTCAGGGCGAACCACAGCACACCATCCGGCAGCCCCGGGATCGGACTGAGCCAGCCGCCAAAGAACAGGATTGTCGTCATCGCGCACATCAGCACGATGTTCATGTACTCGCCAATCATGAACAGCAGATACGGTGTCGACGAATACTCGACCTGGTAGCCTGCCACGAGCTCAGACTCTGCTTCCGGCAGGTCGAATGGCGGTCGGTTCGTCTCCGCCAGCGCGCTGACGAAGAAGATGACCATCATGGGCAGGTGCGGCAACCAGTACCAAGACAGGAAGCCATAATCACCATCCTGTGCGCGCACGATCTCCGACAGGTTGAGCGACCCGGTCGAGATCAGCACCCCGACGATGATCAGGCCAATCGACACCTCGTAGCTGACCATCTGAGCCGCCGACCTGAGGCCACCCAGAAACGGATATTTCGAGTTCGACGCCCAGCCGCCCATGATGACGCCGTAGACACCGAGCGACGAGATCGCGAAGATGTAAAGCACCCCGACATTCAGATCAGCAATGACCCAGCCATCGGCGAACGGGATCGCGACCCACATGATCGCCGCGAAGACAAATGTCGCCAACGGCGCGAGCAGGAACACCACCTTGTCTGCGCCCGCGGGGATCACGACTTCCTTAAGCACGAATTTCAGGAAATCGGCGAAGCTTTGGAGCAGCCCCCAGGGGCCGACCACATTTGGCCCGCGGCGCAACTGTACGGCCGCCCAGACCTTGCGGTCCATGTAGAGCAGGAAGGCGAGGCTGACGAGGATCGAGACCGTCACCGCCAGGCATTGCGCCACGATGATGATGAAGGTCCCGAGGTCGCTGTCCCAGAATGTCATGCGTTTCGCACTCCTACTCGACCGTGGTTGGCAGGCCGTCCTGCTCACAGCTTGCCAGTTGCAGCGCAACCGCGACGATATCGCGCCCGTCGTGATCCTCGGGACTTGTCTCCGCCGTCAGGGAATAAGTCTGGATCCCCTTGGACGTCTGGGTCCGGATCCCTTCCTTGCGCCTGAACTCGTCCACGATCTTGCCGCCGTCGCGAATGAAGACCGGGAACTGCACCTCGCCGTCCTCATCGCGCTGCTGGTCGGCATATCCCGCCGCGAGGCACCGCGCGACCTCGTACCCATCAAGGTTGATCGCCGTGACCTCGACCGCAAAGCGTCGCTCACCCAGAGGCTCGATGAACGCATCGACGGACCTCACCTCACCCTCCTGAGTCTCCGAGAGTTCGGCGCACGCTGTCGTCAGGGCCAGTATCGCTGCGATCGCGGGCAAACGGCGCATCAGCCTCTCCTCACTCCGCCGCCAGCGCGGCGCTGCGCGTGGCAACACCTGCACTGAGTTCAGCCATCAGCTCTGACGCTCTAAGGACCGGGTTGGCCAGGTAGTGATCGCCTGCCCAGGTGCTGATCTGCCCTGTTGCTGACGCCGGCTCCACCGCCTGCCAGTCGTTCTCAGGCACCGTGTCGAGCTCCGCCAGATGCGGATGGCTCTCGTAAAGGCTGCGTCGCAACTCAGAGAGAGAATTGAACGGTAAGGTCTGCCCGAGCTCGGCCGACAGGGCGCGCAGGATCGCCCAGTCTTCCTTGGCCTCCCCAGGCGGGAAGCCCGCTCGGTTCGCCATCTGCGGGCGCCCTTCGGTGTTCACGAAGGTTCCGGACTGTTCGGTGTAGGCGCCGCCCGGCAGGATCACATTCGCCCGATGCGCGCCGCGGTCGCCATGGCTGCCCTGATAAACGACGAAGGCGCTCTCGGGCATCGGCGCTTCGTCCGCGCCGAGATTGTAGATCACATCAGCGCCATCGAGACAGGCCAGACCGTCGGCATGGGCGAACCCGATATCCAACCCGCCAACCCGCGCTGCCGCGGTATGGAGCATGAGAAGCTTCGCCTGCGCCGCCTCGGCTGCTTTCATGGCAAAACCAAGCACAGCCGCGCCATTTGGACCGGTCAGAGCGCCCTGCCCAAGAACGACGACGCCTGACGATCCCTGCTTGTCAGAGTGATCCATCGCCGCAAGCGTCTCGAGCGACGCGATATCCGATCCAAGATGCTTGTAGTCGTAGGTCAGATCAGCCGCAGGGCCGACCACACCGACCGTCGCCCCGGACAACCACGCCTTGCGGATCCGGCTGTTCAGAACAGGCGCTTCGAGGCGCGGGTTGGTCCCGATCAGCAGAATACGCTCCGCTGTGTCGACATCTTCTATCGTCGCCGTCCCAACATAGCCGGAGCGGTTGCCGATCGGCAGCGCTGCTCCATCCTGGCGACACTCGATCCTGTCCGAGCCAAGACGGGCCATCAGAGCCTTCAGGGCCCACATCGCCTCGACCGAGACGAGATCGCCGGCCACAGCCGCAACGTTCTGCCCGGCCTTTGCGACAGCGTCCCGGATTGCGACAAAGGCTTCCGGCCAACTCGCAGGCCGGAGGCGTCCATTCTCGCGAATATAGGGCCGGTCGAGCCGTTGCCGACGCAAACCGTCCCAGACATAGCGGGACCGGTCAGCCAGCCACTCCTCGTTCACGCCATCATGGTTCCGGGGCAGGATGCGCATCACTTCGCGCCCGCGTGTGTCCACGCGGATGTTCGAGCCAAGGGCATCCATAACGTCGATCGATTGTGTCTTGTTCAACTCCCAAGGCCGGGCTGTGAAAGCGTATGGCTTCGAGGTCAGCGCGCCCACAGGACAAAGATCGACGATGTTGCCCTGCATTTCGCTGACAAGCGACTTGTTCAGATATGAGGTGATTTCCGCATCCTCGCCCCGGCCTGTCTGTCCCATCTCAGGCACACCGGCGACCTCGGTGATGAAGCGCACGCACCGCGTGCACGAAATGCACCGGGTCATGCAGGTCGAGACCAGTGGGCCGAGTTCAAGATCCGTTACAGCGCGCTTCGCCTCGCGGAACCGGCTGAAGTCGACACCATAGGCCATGGCCTGATCCTGAAGATCACACTCCCCGCCCTGATCGCAGATCGGGCAATCGAGGGGATGGTTGATCAGCAGAAACTCCATGACGCCCTCGCGGGCTTTCTTGACCATGGGCGAGTTCGTCTTGATCTCCGGCGGCTCTCCGTTTCGGCCCGGCCGCAGGTCGCGCACCTGCATATGGCAGGACGCAGCCGGTTTCGGTGGCCCGCCGACAACCTCGACCAGGCACATCCGGCAGTTCCCGGCGATCGAGAGGCGCTCGTGATAACAGAACCGCGGGATCTCGACCCCGGCCTCTTCACATGCCTGAATCAACGTCAGTGCCGGGTCCGCTTCGACCTCGACGCCGTCAATCACGATGGTGCGCAGATCAGACATGAGGGCTTCCTAACCGCATTGTCCCCGGAAAACCCATGCGGCTTCTCCGTTTGTGAAAGCTGACCGGCGACCTTCTTCCTGAAACGTGCCGGAATCCGCGAATACGTCCAGCCCCTGTCCGCCGCCGCATTCAAGCCGGTTGCCCGCTTCGAAGGCCGCGTCATACGCGATCCGGGCGTCAGCCCGGTCGACGCCGCGGAACGATCGCGCGGTGACAACGATCACCTTCGCGCCTGCACCCGCATCGGCAATCTGCACCTGCAAACGACGCCCTTGGCGCCGCACATCAAAACTCTGCAGGGCTGTGCCCTGCCCGGTCTGGTCGAGCACCGTTGCGTTTGTTTCCGCGCCTGCGGCAGCCTGCTCCTCCTCGGCACCCGAGGAACAGGCAGCAAGCCCGGCCACCATCAGCCCGATGATCGCAATGTTTTGGAGCGTGGCTGGTCTTTGCGAGGTGCGCATACTCATATCCCGTTCTCCTGTTATTCCGCTGCAACCGCGCTGGCGCGGCCCGTCCGCCTGGCGCTGATCCGATCCTCGATCTCATCACGAAAATGCCGAACCAGGCCCTGGATCGGCCATGCCGCCGCGTCCCCGAGCGCACAGATGGTGTGACCCTCGACCTGCTTGGTCACATCGAGCAGCATGTCAATCTCATGCGGTTCGGCGTCTCCGGTCACAAGCCGGTCCATGACCCGCATCATCCACCCCGTCCCCTCGCGGCAGGGCGTGCATTGGCCACAGCTTTCGTGCTTGTAGAATTTCGAAAGCCGCCAGATCGCCTTGATGATATCCGTCGACTGATCCATCACGATCACCGCCGCCGTACCAAGGCCGGATTTCTGGTCGCGCAGCCAGTCGAAATCCATGATGGCGCCCTTGCGCATCACATCCGCTGGCAGCAAAGGCACCGAAGAGCCACCGGGTATCACGGCCTTGAGATTGTCCCAACCTCCCCGGATGCCGCCGCAATGGCGATCGATCAGTTCGTCGAACGGGATCGACATGGCTTCCTCGACGACACACGGGTTGTTCACGTGACCCGAGATCGCGAAGACCTTCGTGCCCTTGTTGTTCTCCCGCCCGAACGAGGCAAACCATTCTGCACCACGACGCAGAATGGTCGGGACAACCGCGATGGATTCGACATTGTTGACCGTGGTCGGGCAGCCATAGAGCCCGACACCCGCGGGAAAGGGCGGTTTGAGGCGCGGCATACCCTTCTTGCCTTCGAGGCTCTCGAGCAGAGCCGTCTCCTCGCCGCAGATGTAGGCGCCGGCTCCATGGTGCAGATAGAGATCAAAGTCCCAATCGGACTTGGCTGCATTCTTGCCCAGCAGCCCCGCATCATAGCACTCATCGATGGCCATCTGCAGCGCTTCACGCTCGCGGATATACTCGCCGCGCAGATAGATGTAGCAGGCGTTTGCGCCCATGGCGAAGCTGGCGATCAGGCATCCTTCGATCAGCGTATGCGGATCATGGCGCATGATCTCGCGATCCTTGCAGGTGCCAGGCTCTGACTCGTCTGCATTCACTACAAGATAATGCGGGCGCCCGTCCGATTCCTTCGGCATGAAAGACCACTTCAGACCAGTCGGGAACCCGGCCCCGCCGCGTCCACGCAGACCCGAGGACTTCATTTCCTCGACAATCGCCTCGCGGCCCCGCGCAATCAGACCCGCCGTACCGTCCCAATGACCGCGCGCCCGGGCGCCCGCCAGCGAGCGATCGAACATCCCGTAGAGATTCGTGAAGATCCGGTCTTTGTCGTCCAGCATTGTGCTGCCCTATTGTCTGCGCCTACTGAGACGATGGCACAGCGCCATCATCGACACGCTTCGAAAAATCTGTCTCACCGCCAGCCGACAGCGTCTTAGCCTGCGCAACCCAGTCGTCGCGCGTCACCCGCCCGCGAAATCCGGCAAGGTTCTCATCAACCCATGCAATCTCGTCTGCGGTCCAACCGGCGATCTGATCGAAGTGATAGAACCCCAGCGAATGGCAAAGCGTCTCAAGTTTTGGACCGATGCCCTTGATCCGCTTCAGATCATCGGCCTGGCCATCCCGCGGACCATCGAGCGCTTCAGGGCGCATCCCGGCATCCGCACCCTCGGCGCTTCCATCGGTGACCTTTTCTGCGGCGACGGCTGCGTCCTTAGCAGTTGTCTCTGCCGCTTCTGCTTCTTCAGCGGCCTTCGCATCGGCGGCAGCCTTCGCCGCAGCAGCGGCCGCTGCGGCATCTTCTTTGGCTTTGGCAGCAGCATCGGCTGCGTCTTTAGCGATCATCGTATCGGCCGCAGAAGCTTTTGCAGCAGGGATTTCATCCTGGACCTTCGCAACAGCCGATGAAGCCGCCATCGGCGCGCTGGCCTTCGCTACACAGTAGCCATCGAATACGAAAAGCAACACCGCCGAGATGATGAGCACGATCAGCACAAGTGGCACCGGCGACAGCCCCATGCCGATCAGGAACGTCGCGATCAGCCCCGCGAGAACCGCCGCTCCGAGCAGGCACACCATGCGGCAGACGTTACAATTGTACTGCTTCCAGTTCACATCAGCCATGGTTCACCCTCTCCCAAAAAACACATCCACCCCGGATCATTTCCTGGACTTCGAGAACTCGGTCTCTCCGCCCGCAGCCAAAATCTTGGCTTGCGCCACCCATTCGTCGCGCGACACCCTGCCTTTGAAGCCCTCAAGATGGTGGTCGACCCAGGCGACTTCCTTGTCGCTCCATGACGCAATCTGATCAAAATGCCAGACCCCGAGCGTGTTGCAGAGCGTCTCAAGTTTTGGGCCGATACCCTTGATCTTCTTGAGGTCGTCCGGAACGCCGCCGCGCGCCTTGGTCAAAAGGTCGGGTTTGTCGTCGTCTTTCGGGATGTAGGCGGGCTCAAGCGGACTTTCGGACACTTGGTCAGTCCGATCCGGTTTGGCTGCCTTCGGTGCGCGTTTGGCCGTCTTCGGCGCTTGGTCGGGCGCTTTTTGCGAGGGCCCGTCAATACCCCAGATCGCGACAGGCTCACTCCCGTCGATCCGCTTGACCGTGTCGCCCTGTTGCGCCGCAATATCGAGCGACGCATTGACGCTGTGGGCAGCCTCGCCGGTTAGACTTGTCAACCCGGCCAACGGCTCGGAGGCATATCTCCCATTCTGCGGACCCGGCGTTGGCACGTCGCCTTTCGCGAAACCGTCGATAAGCGCAGATAGACTCTCAACCGTCAGGTCTTCGTAGTAGTCTTTGCCGATCTGCGCCATCGGGGCATTCGAGCAGGCGCCGAGACACTCGACCTCCTCCCAGCTGAACTTGCCATCTGCCGACAACTCGTGGGGGTTGGCTGCGATCTTTTCCTTGCAGACGCCGATCAGGTCTTCGGCGCCGCAAATCATGCAGGATGTCGTACCGCAGACCTGGATATGTGCTACCGACCCAACCGGTTGGAGCTGGAACATGAAGTAGAATGTCGCGACCTCAAGCACCCGGATCTCGGCCATATCGAGCATCCGCGCGACTTCTTCGATCATCGGGCGGGACACCCAGCCTTCCTGCTCTTGACCACGCCACAGCAACGGGATCACGGCGCTGGCCTGGCGACCGTCCGGATATTTCGCAATCTGCTGACTCGCCCAATGTGCATTCGCCGGCGTGAAGGCGAAACTCTCAGGCTGCTCAGAATGAAGGCGGCGCAGGCTCAACGATCGATCTCCCCAAAGACGACATCAAGCGAGCCGAGCACTGCAGAAACATCAGCAAGCTGGTGACCGCGGCAGAGATGGTCCATCGCCGCGAGGTGTGGATAACCAGGCGCGCGGATCTTCACTTTGTAGGGTTTGTTGGTGCCATCGCTCACGAGGTACACGCCGAATTCGCCTTTCGGCGCCTCGACAGCGGCATAGACCTCACCCTCAGGAACGCGGAACCCTTCCGTGTAGAGCTTGAAGTGGTGGATCAGCGCTTCCATCGAGGTCTTCATGTCGCCGCGGCGCGGCGGTGCCATCTTGCCGTCCTGGGTCATCACGGGGTGTCCGATGCACTTATCCATTTTTTCAAGTGCTTGACGCATGATCTTCACGCTTTCACGCATCTCCTCCATGCGGCAGAGGTATCGGTCGTAGCAATCACCGTGCTTGCCGACGGGAATGCGGAAATCGAACTCGTTGTAGGTTTCGTAGGGTTGCGCGCGGCGCAGGTCCCAAGCCCAACCGGACCCGCGCACCATCACACCTGAAAAGCCCCAGGCCTGTGCCTCTTCCAGGCTGACGATACCGATATCGACATTGCGCTGTTTGAAGATGCGGTTTTCAGTCAGCAGTCCTTCAAGATCATCAAGGACTTGAGGGAACTCTTCAGTCCATTGCCATATGTCGTCGCAGAGCGCGGGCGGAAGATCCTGATGCACGCCGCCGGGTCTGAAGTAAGCCGCGTGCAAGCGCGCCCCGCAGGCCCGCTCGTAGAAAATCATCAGTTTCTCGCGCTCCTCGAACCCCCACAGTGGCGGTGTCAGCGCGCCGACGTCCATTGCCTGTGTGGTCACATTCAGCAGGTGATTGAGAATGCGCCCCATCTCGGAGTAGAGGACCCGGATCAGACTGCCCCGCCGCGGGATCTCGCAACCCACCAGCTTTTCGATCGCGAGACACCACGCATGCTCCTGGTTCATCGGCGCGACGTAATCGAGCCGGTCGAAGTATGGCAGGTTCTGCAGGTAAGTCCGGCTCTCCATCAACTTCTCGGTGCCGCGATGAAGCAGGCCGATATGCGGGTCGGTCCGCTCAACAATCTCCCCGTCCAGCTCAAGCACCAAGCGCAAAACGCCGTGTGCTGCAGGGTGTTGCGGGCCGAAATTGATGTTGAAGTTGCGGATTCGCTGTTCGCCGGTTTGCAGGGTTACCGAGCCGTCCATCAGAACCTCCCCGATACATCATCAAGGGGCCAGCGTTTGAACGCCAACACCCAGAGCAGGATCACCGCGCCGAGCGGGATCACGGCGACCAGAGCAACCGGTGCCGGCAGCCCTGCCCGCGGCAGGATCCGCCAGAACGGTATCACGAGGATCGCTGCAACGATCAGAAAGCCAAGGATCGCGCCCACCTCAGCCCTCCTGTTTTTCATCGCCGGGAAGGATGTAGTCTGCGCCTTCCCATGGGCTCATGAAGTCAAACTGTCGGTATTCCTGAACAAGGCTGACCGGTTCATAGACCACGCGCTTCTGCGTCTCGTCATACCGAACCTCGGTGTAGCCCGTGGTCGGGAAATCCTTGCGCAGCGGATAACCCCGGAAGCCATAATCCGTGAGAATGCGACGTAGATCCGGATGGCCAGAGAACATGACGCCGTACATGTCGAACACCTCCCGCTCGAACCAGTTGGCAGAGGGGTGCAGGTCGGTGATCGAAGGCACGATCTCGTCCTCAGCCACAGCGATTTTCAGCCGGATGCGCTGGTTCTGCTGCATCGAGAGGAAGTGGTAGACCACATCGAAGCGGTCCTCCCGTTCAGGGTAGTCGACAGCCGTTATGTCGATAAGCGTCGTGAATGCGCAGGCCGTGTTGTCTCTGAGCACGGCCACAAGTTGGCGCAGGCCGCTCACCGCAACACTGAGCGTTAGCTCACCGTTCGCAACATGAGACCCTGCGATGGCGTCGGGCTGAGCCGCTTCAATCAGTTCGCCAAGCTCTTCAAAGGCTTCGGACATTGTGCGGCCTACCTTGCGATCGTTCCGGTGCGGCGGATTTTACGCTGCAGTTGCAGGATGCCGTAGAGCAGCGCTTCGGCAGTTGGTGGGCACCCCGGCACATATATGTCGACAGGCACCACCCGGTCGCAACCGCGCACGACGGAATAGGAGTAGTGGTAGTACCCCCCGCCATTGGCGCAGGATCCCATCGAGATCACATAACGTGGCTCGGGCATCTGATCGTAGACCTTGCGAAGGGCCGGCGCCATCTTGTTGGTCAGCGTCCCCGCCACGATCATGACGTCCGACTGACGCGGGCTGGCACGGGGCGCAAAACCAAACCGTTCAACGTCGTAACGCGGCATCGAGGTGTGCATCATCTCGACCGCACAGCACGCGAGGCCGAACGTCATCCAGAAGAGCGACCCGGTGCGTGACCAGTTGATCAGATCATCAGCCGTTGTCAGCAGGAACCCTTTGTCGGCCAGCTCGTTTGAGAGGTTGGCCGCGAGGACGTCCTTGTCCGCGCCAGCCGTGGCTGCGGTCACTCCCATTCCAGCGCCCCCTTCTTCCATTCATAGGCAAAACCGATGGTCAGCACGGCGAGGAACACCATCATCGACCAGAAGGCCGCATCCGAGAGCGCTCCGAACGATGCCGCCCATGGGAAAAGCATTGCTATTTCAAGGTCGAAGATGATGAACAGAATGGCGACGAGATAAAATCGCACGTCGAACTTCATGCGCGCATCATCGAATGCGTTGAAGCCACACTCATAGGCCGAAATCTTCTCGGCATCAGGGCGGCGCACCGCCAGCACGAGCGCTGCCAGCATAAGCACAAGCCCCAGGGCGACGGCGATGCCAATGAAGATGACAATCGGCAGGTATTCTCGGAGGAGTTCTTCCATGTCGCACCTTGGCTGAGCGGCTTTGCTGCGCTGCGGCGATGTCTACAATCGGAGGTCAGTGAGGTCAACGCACCGTCTCTCTGGACGGCATAATAAACGGTTAAGGGCGCGACGCGACGCGGCAATACGCGCATCGGCGACCGACAGGCGGATTCTCGATCAATGCATGGAATGTTAAGGAGAAACGTGGCGCGGTTGACGGGGCTCGAACCCGCGACCCCCGGCGTGACAGGCCGGTACTCTAACCAACTGAGCTACAACCGCGCATTCCGAGGTCGCCCTCGGAGACCGGCGTTCTATGCCACGCCCCAACGGGCGTCAAGGAGATATCAACGCGGATTTTAGATTTCAGCGCACCACGAAGCGCTGCGCTGTCGGGTCGAGGCCGCGCGACCGTGTCGCGGTGCGCGCAACAACGATCTACGAGGGAACAGCCGTGTGCGTGGCCACAAAGGTTTCGATCTGGTCGCGTGAGATACCAAGATCTGCCAACTCGTGATCCTTCATTGCTTTCAACTCTTCTATCTGGCGGTCCTGTTCGCTCTGCATGCCCAGCATGTCGAAAATCGTATCGAGCATCACTTCATCTCCCGACTGTCCTTGTCACGGGAGGGAGGTGGGGGCTCTGCATGTGAACTGCGAGGCTGTTTCACGGGCCTGTGAAACACGATCTCGAGCGCGTGAGGATCTGAAAAACTTTCCTCACTCGCTCGTGATCAGAGGCCGGGTCTGGGTAACATTTCCAGCAGTCGCGCGGCGTTCATGAAGTCCTTGCGGCGCCGTTCCGCGAGCGCTGCAGCGTCTGCATCCTCGCCCCATTCGTCGATGTTCCAGTCTTCGTCGATCCGCGAGAGTTGCCACGCCTCCGCGGCAGGCAGTGAGCCGCGCTGCACCGCGAGACCCAGAACCAGGGATCCCGATATTGTCACCAACTCACTGAGCGCCGTGAGCGTCCAGGGGCCGCATGTCTCGACCGCAAGCGACAGATTGGTCAGCGACTGCTCGCGCTGAGCGACATGCATCACCCCGGTGCCAACGTTCAGCGGCGCCCCGAGCGCGGCGGCGGACCAGTCCAGCCATGGATCCCAGGCCTCCGCCTGACGCGTCACCAATGGCTCGGGGTGTGGTGCGCGATAGCAGAGAAGGTCCGTCTCGCCGTATCCAGCCACATTGGCCCGCACCGCCGGCATCTCGGGTGCAACCCGGTCGAGGCATGTGCTCGCGGCCCGTGTCAGAGGCATGGACATCGGGTTCACGCTGTCGGTCTGAGCATCCCACTCCGCTGCGATCTCATCAGCCATCGCCTCGATGGGAACGATGCACGGTCGCTTCGCGGGGGTACGCACCGGTCGCTCGTCGAGCAACACTTGCCAACCATCCTCCGCGATGCTGACAGTCGCCGCTTTCCAGAACCGTTTCATGGCTCGCTGAGCCCGTCGTTTGGCCAAATCTGGCGGAGGATGCCGTCGAGTTCGCAAAAGTCATTGATGATGTGGTGCGCGCCGCCACGCTGCACACGCTCGACCGGGTGGTACCCCCAAGTGACGCCAATCGTGTGGCAGCCGGCGGACCGTCCCATTTCCATGTCGAATTCGGTATCGCCGATCATAACGGTGTTCTCGGCATCCACTCCCGTAGCGGCCAGGCAGTTCAGAATCATCTGAGGATGCGGCTTCGACGGCGCGTCATCAGCAGTCTGCGTTCCCATGAACATGCGCTCAAGGCTGTGCGTCTCGAGAAACCGGTTGAGACCGCGCCGCGACTTCCCGGTTGCCGCCGAGAGCAGAACCCCCGCGTCATCAAGCGCTGCGATCGTTTCGAGCGCGCCCGGGAACAGAGGTGCGGCATTAACCGCCGCGCCGTTCTCGCGATGCAAGGCCGGGCCACGTTTGTATTCATCAGCCAACTGCATCTGCACCGCCTTCGACTGATCGGGTGCGAGAACAGCCATCGCCTCAGGCAAGGACAGCCCAACGATTCCGAGTGCAGCCTCGCGGCTTGGCACGGGCAACCCCGCCGCCTCGAACGTATGGCGCATGGACGCAAGGATTGACACCTTGCTGTCCACAAGCGTTCCGTCGACGTCAAAGATCACAAGGCGCAGCGGGTCCGTCATGGGCGCTGATTGCCCCCTGCCCGCGCAGATGGCAAGTCCTCGGGTGCATCGATGACCCGACGCCGCATTCGCGACCTCGGAGGGGTTGCCCTGCTTCGGCGATTGCCGTATAGACCGCCGTCTTCGCGGACACCGTGCCGCGACACGAGTTTCAGACAGAACCACAACAGTTGCGGCGGTCAGCCCGCCCCGGAGTCGAGCGATGAAAAACGAGATTCATCCAGATTACCACATGATCGACGTCAAGATGACCGACGGATCGATTGTCAAAATGCGCTCCACCTGGGGCAAGGAAGGCGACACGCTGACGTTGGATATCGACCCGACGGCACATCCCGCCTGGACCGGTGGTGGCGCCAAGCTGCTGGACACCGGCGGCCGCGTCTCGAAATTCAAGAAAAAGTTCGAAGGCTTCGGGTTCTAAGACCCAAGGCCAGACTTTGCTCCGCCCCGGCACTGGGGCGGAGGTTCCCTCCCCGACCTCACGACTGTCAGGCCGCGACCATGACGGCACGACCCCACATCATTGTGCTGGGCAACGAAAAAGGTGGGTCCGGCAAGTCGACCACGGCGATGCACCTGTTCGTCGCGCTCGCCCAGCAGGGTCATCAAGTCGGCGCAATCGATCTGGACAGCCGACAGCAAAGCTTCTTTCGCTATGTCGACAACCGGGTCGCCTTCGGCGAGCGCCGCGGAACATCGCTGGTCTTGCCCGTCCGCGAGGATATCGCACCGTCATCAGCACCGATGCGCACAAAAGCCGCGATTGAAGACAAGGAAAACCTTCGATCCGCCATCCAGCGGCTTTCACAACGGTGCGGCTTCATCATCATCGATACGCCAGGCGCCGCCACACCGCTGAGCGAAGCGGCGCACGCGCTTGCAGACACGCTGATCACACCGATGAATGACAGCCTGATCGATTTCGATCTTTTGGGCCGGATTGACCCGGCCACGAACAAGGTGGCTGGACCTTCCATCTACTCGGAAATGGTCTGGTCCGCGCGTCAGCACCGTGCCGCGGCGCACGAGCCTCCGACCGATTGGGTCGTTCTGCGCAATCGTCTTGCAACGCTTGAAAGCCGCAACAAGCGAAAAGTCGGCGGCGCGCTGGCGGAGCTATCGCGCAGGATCGGCTTTCGTGTCGCGCCTGGATTTTCCGAGCGGGTGATCTTTCGCGAGTTGTTTCTGCAGGGCCTGACACTGCTCGACATCAAGCAGGATGGCGATTTCGCCATGACGATCAGCCACGTCGCCGCACGCCAGGAGTTGCGGGATATGATCAAGTCGCTGAACCTGCCCGGTATCGGTCAGGTCTAGCAGACGCGACTAGGAGCCCCCAGGCAGATCAGGCGCAACCACACAGGCCATTCGCAGAACGCCAAGAGCGGCACAGACCTCCTCGGCCCGATCGCGTGACAGCTTCGCCATCTCCAGCGCGTAGGCCTTGTCTCCGCGCGGTCCAGGAAGCTTGGAGATATGGAAACTCCGATCGCCCTGCCCCGGCACCCCGAGTTCAGACACCCGGATCAGGTCGGTCATTGCCTCTGACTCGCTGGCGTATCCATCGATCATTGCACGCCAGGACGGCGGTGCGGAACGATGGGCACTTCTGGCCAACAAGCGTTGAGGCTGGTCGCTCGCGACCTTCGAGGGGCGTGGCACCGGCATGGGCACCGGCACGCCGCCAAGTGTGGCGACACTTCGCGACGCTTTCGATTTTGCACCGCCCCGCGGCACTGGCATGTCGGATTTGCGCGGCGCCATCTTCGAGTTCCGGCGGGCACCTGTCGTGCTCTTGAAGTCAGACCGTGTCGCTGCTTGCGCTTGTGAGCCAAAGGCGGAGTTCAGCACATCAAGCGTCGACGACGTGCCGGGCTTGATCCGCGGAAGGGGCGCTGATGCTGTCCTGACACGCGCACGCTTCACGGTCGGACGTTGTTTGCGGACCGAGCGCGGTGCTCGCGAGAAACCGATGTCCAGCAGACGCGAGACCTTGCGCGTGCGGTCTGCGGAATTGCGAGCCCCGAAGATCACAGCCAAAACCTTCTTTTTTCCACGCGTCGCAGACGCCACGAGGTTATAGCCCGCCGCCCGCGTGTACCCAGTTTTGATCCCGTCCGCGCCAGGATAACGGCTGAGCAACCGGTTCGTGGTCCAGATGCGCTTGCCCGCCGCATAGTCCGTCCGACGCTTGAAGATGTTGTAGTACTGCGGGTAGTCGAAAAAGAGGTGCCGGCCGAGGATCGCCATGTCGCGCGCAGTCGAGAGATGTCCGCGCTGGGTCAGGCCATGCGGATTCTTGAACGTCGTGTTCTTCATCCCCAGGCGACGGGCCTTGCGGGTCATCATCTTGGCAAAGCCCCGCTGTGACCCACCGACAGCCTCAGCAAGCACCATGGCCGCGTCGTTCGCCGACTTGATCGCCGTTGCCCGGATCAGACTGCGCACGGTCACCCGCTGGCCTGTCTTGAGATAAAGCTTCGACGCCGGTTGCCTCGCGGCATGGCGCGACACCCTGACTTTCTGATCGAGCCGCAAACGTCCGTCCCGAACCGCTTCGAACGTCAGATACAGCGTCATCATCTTCGTAAGCGACGCTGGATGAAGCTTGCGGTCAGCGCTGCGCGACTGCAGCACCTTACCGTTTCGCATGTCCATCACGATAGACGCCTGCGGCGCCGCATGAACCGCCTGCGGCACCATCATCGCCGTTGCGCAAATCAGCGCTGCGAAAACCGCACGCGCCACCACTGCAGGGATCATCATACCCGCTGCCCTTACCTGTTTCACTGCCTCGTTACGGGTCTTTGCCCGCTATGTTCATTTGTATATTGTGGATACAAGGTTAACAGATTGTTTCTGGGATTAGAATCCCAAATTTGGCGCGATCGATATCGCTTTCTACCAAGCCGAATTCATATATTGTGCGGCGCACAATCTCATATTGACGCAGCGCAGCAATCGACCTATATCTCACAGACGCATTTCACAGCGCGTCCAGGTGCTGACACCCTGCGCCAACCACACCCTCGGGAGAAAAACGATGGCAAAAGCCGCCACGAAAAACGTCGAAGAGTTTACCGCCGAAGCCAAGAAAACCATGGAAGAAGGCGTCGAGAAAGTGACCAAAGGGTTTGAAGACGCGACCCAGTTCGGTCAGGACAACGTCGAAGCAATGGTCGCCTCGACCAAGGTCATGACCAAGGCGGCAGAAGAGCTGAACGCCGAGCTGACCGCGTTCACCAAGAAGTCTTACCAGGACAGCATGGCCGCTGCCAAAGAGCTGTCCTCGGTCAAATCGGTGACCGAATTCTTCGAAAAGCAAACGACCTTTGCAAAGTCGTCGTTCGAGAATTTCGTTGCCGAAGCCACCAAGATCAACGAGATGTCGAGCGAAGCCGCAAAGAGCGCATTCGAGCCTCTGAACGCGCGCTTCACGGCTGCTGCTGACCTGGTGAAGACCTACAACGTCTGATCCGGACGGATCTCGTCATAAGTGTTGAAAGGGGGGCCGAGACCCCCCTTTTTTCTTTGGCCGAAAGGTCTATATTGCGCGCGTGGCAGCAAGCCGCCCCCCCACAGATCACTGAGTGCGCATGACGAAACCGACTCGATATCGCTGGCCAGACACGCTTCCGCCCACACGGGCGTCCGACGACGATAAGGATCGTGACGGTGACGGCGATGTGGGCGTGGTCGTCAAGGCGAAGCCGAAGACCAAGCGGCCGTCGCTTTACAAGGTTCTGATGCTGAACGACGACTACACGCCGATGGAGTTCGTCGTCTACGTGCTCGAGCGATTTTTCAATCTCGATCACGCCGCCGCTGTCGAGATCATGCTGACGGTCCACAACAAGGGCGTCGCGGTGGTGGGAATCTTCCCGTTTGAGGTCGCAGAGACAAAAGTGACCCAAGTGATGGACTGCGCGCGCTCGAACCAGCACCCGCTGCAGTGCACCATGGAAAAAGAGTAGGCGCTGGCCCTGTCGTTGCGTCACCAACGTATGTCTTGAGCATCGTTGTCTTGATCCTGCCTCCGACAACCCCAAAATAACTATTCTAACGTTCCATGCTCTTGCGGGACGGGGGTGATTGCAGTCACACTGCGAGTCATCGGTCGCCGCAGGATGCGCGAAGGAGATACGGATGCCGTCGCTGACCAACACACTTGAAGACGCAATCCACCGCGCCATCGGTTTTGCCAATGCGCGGCGGCATGAGCTCGCGACACTCGAGCACTTGTTGCTCGCGCTGATCGATGAGCCTGACGCGGCACGAGTGATGCGGGCCTGTACGGTCGATCTTGCAGAACTTCGCAAGACGCTGACCAAGTTTATCGACACCGAACTCGAGACATTGATCTTCGATGTCGAGGGAACGGAAGCGTCGCCGTCGACCGGGTTCCAGCGGGTCATTCAACGCGCTGCGATCCACGTGCAGTCATCGGGCCGGTCGGAAGTGACGGGCGCAAATGTCCTGGTCGCGATTTTCAACGAGCGTGAAAGCCACGCGGCGTTCTTCCTGCAGGAGCAGGATATGACACGCTATGACGCCGTAAACTATCTGAGCCATGGTGTCGCGAAGGATCCCGCCTTCGGCGAGCGGCGCCCCGTGCGCGGAAGCGAAGAGGAAGACGTGACGGAAGAGACGTCAGCGCCCGATGAGGCGTCCGAAGACACGCCTCTCGCGAAGTTCTGCATCGACCTGAACGCCAAGGCACGCGCTGGCAATGTCGATCCGCTGATCGGTCGTTCCGACGAGGTTGAGCGCTGCATTCAGGTGCTTTGCCGCCGCCGCAAGAACAATCCACTGCTGGTTGGCGACCCCGGCGTGGGCAAGACCGCGATCGCTGAAGGTCTGGCGAAGAAAATCGTTGACGGGCAGACGCCCGAAATCCTTGCAGGCGCAACAATCTTCTCCCTCGACATGGGCGCTCTGTTGGCCGGAACGCGGTATCGCGGCGACTTTGAGGAGCGTCTCAAGGCGGTCATCAAGGAACTCGAAGAGCATCCCGACGCTGTGATGTTCATCGACGAGATCCATACGGTAATCGGCGCGGGCGCGACGACCGGAGGGGCAATGGACGCCTCTAACCTGCTGAAGCCGGCGCTTCAGTCCGGTGGCCTGCGTTGCATGGGATCGACAACCTACAACGAGTTCCGTCAGCACTTCGAAAAGGACCGCGCGCTCAGCCGCAGGTTCCAAAAGATCGATGTGAATGAACCGTCTGTTGATGATGCGGTGAAGATCCTGCGCGGATTGAAACCGTTTTTCGAGGATCATCACGAAGTCAAATACACTGCCGATGCGATCAAGACCGCCGTGGACCTGTCGTCGCGGTACATCAACGATCGCAAACTGCCGGACAAGGCGATTGACGTAATCGACGAGGCAGGTGCGGCACAGCATCTGCTGCCTGCGAACAAGCGGCGCAAAACGATCACGCCGAAGGAGATCGAGAACGTCGTCTCGAAAATCGCTCGGATCCCGCCGAAATCGGTTTCGAAGTCTGATACCGAAGCACTGCGCGATCTCGAAGGGAACCTGAAGCGCGTCGTCTTTGGCCAGGACGATGCCATCGACGCATTGACGTCAGCCATCAAACTCAGCCGCGCAGGACTGCGCGAGCCTGAGAAACCGATCGGCTCGTACCTGTTCACCGGGCCTACCGGCGTCGGGAAAACGGAAGTCGCGAAGCAGTTGGCCTCGGTTCTCGGGATCGAGTTCAAGCGCTTCGATATGTCCGAGTACATGGAGAAGCACTCGGTCAGTCGCCTGATCGGAGCGCCTCCGGGCTATGTCGGTTTCGATCAGGGTGGCCTGCTGACCGATGCAATCGACCAGCACCCGCACTGCGTGCTGCTGTTGGATGAGATCGAGAAGGCGCATCCGGACGTCTTCAACATCCTGCTGCAGGTTATGGACCATGGCAAACTCACCGACCACAACGGCAAAGCCGTCAGCTTCCGGAACGTGATCCTCATTATGACGTCGAATGCAGGTGCTGCCGAACAGGCCAAGGAAGCGATCGGCTTCGGTCGCGACCGGCGGGAGGGCGAGGATACGGAAGCGGTTGAGCGGATGTTCACGCCCGAGTTCCGCAACCGTCTCGATGCGATCATCTCCTTCGGTTCGCTGCCCAAGGAAGTGATCCTGCTCGTGGTCGAGAAGTTTGTCATGCAACTCGAGGCTCAGCTTATGGAGCGGTCAGTCTCGATCGAACTCACCAAACCGGCGGCTGAGTGGATTGCAGACAAGGGTTACGACGACAAGATGGGGGCGCGCCCACTCAGCCGTGTAATCCAAGAGCACATCAAGAAGCCGCTGGCCGAGGAACTGCTCTTTGGTGCTCTCGCGAAGGGGGGCGTGGTCAGGGTGAGCGTCAAGGATGGGAAGTTGCATCTCGAGACGGTACCGCCGGGCAAACCGCAACTGCCTGAGGAAAAGACTCCTCTCCTCACCGCGGGTTGAGCATCCCAGCCGACGCGTCGCGAAATCGCGTCGGCGCCCGTTCAACAAGAAGGACGGTAGGGCGTTGAACGCCAACTTCGGCGCCAGCGCCACAAGAGCTTTCTCTATTCCACGTCTACCTTTTCTGGAAACACCCAATTTGGTGCGGCGGATTGCCGGAGAAGCCAGCGGTGGACTGACTCAGTCCATACAATCTTAAGTTTATCTTTTCTTAATTAATCTCTTTAAAATTGATTTTACGCGTACTTCCCTGAATGAATGCGGGCGGCCCCGGAGATGGCCGCCCGCGACGCTAAACTTCTGAACGCGTACTTACGCGCGTCCATTCATGGCTGAGACGGGTTCGGATCCAACACCACGAGCAGCAAGCTGCGGACGCAACTACAATGTACCTCCGTGCAAAATGTTGCCACTGTGATTTTCGTCACAAAAATGCCCATTTTTGCCGAGAGCGCGCTTTCCCACGCGCAAGAGGTCACTTAGTGTATCGCCAAGAGGGGGTTTCGGTGGTCGACCGGAACATCGAGGCACGGGAACTTTCGGAATGTCGGAAGCAGAGAACGATAGCTACCCTGAGGGCAGCACATTGCATGCGTGCGGACCGGAGGGGTGCGAGGAACTTGCTCGGCACTGGACAGTCAGCAACTTCACGCCGAAATCTGTCATTGTGAGCGAGAGCGACACGGATGACGACGTGTTCTTTGTCGTCAAAGGCTTGGCGCGGGCTGCGACTTTTACCGACAACGGACGCGAGGTCCTTTATTCTGACCTCCCGCCTGGCGAGTCTTTCGGAATATTCGCTGCGATCGATGGACAACCCAGATCGACGAATGTTTTCGCAAAAGAACACAGTCGGATCGCACGCTTGTCGGCTGGGCATTTCAGAGAAGTCCTCTACGAGAACCGCAAGGTCAACGAGGCCTTCATTCTCTATCTCGTGGACCGGATTAGGTATCTCTCGAGCCGAATGACCGAAGCGACGACCCTGTCGACAGAACAGAGACTCTGCGCACAACTTCTGCGGATGTGTGAAAAGACAGGTCGCGATACCGGGTTCATAGAGAAGTTAGCGACGCAACAGGAGCTGGCGACGCTGATCTCATCACAACGAGAATCAGTTGGGCGGGAAATGTCTAAACTGAAAGATCAGGGCCTGATTGATCGTCAGGGACGGTCACTCACGATCCAAAGCCTTCGCGGACTAGAGACCAAGCTCAGCGATCTCTAGGCTCTGCTCGGGCAGGCTCTTACGCGATCATGTGTTTCGGGAACCGCATCATGATGCGCGTTCGATCAGGCGTCTTCTGAGCGATCCGAAAGTTGCCGCTGTTCTTCTCAACCAAACGCTGGCAGAGCGACCAAGTGTTTGGGTCTACCCGAGGATCAACTTCCGGCGTTGCGAGATCTTCATATTTCTCTTTCAGCCTCTGCTTCTGGGTTGGCAGGGCTGCGGATTTTTCCTCAAAAACGACGATCGGATTTCCGTCTGGATCACGAGACGCTTTGATCGAGATGTCAGCAACTTTTCCAACCTCACAGGATCGGATCCCGTTCAGGAGCAGCTCCTCGAACAACATGATGATCTGGCTCCGGCGCGCAATGAGCACCGGCAGGTCTCCGACAAGAACATGGGCATGGCTGGTGAAGATTTCGCTCTTTTCGTCGCCAATCAGGTCTCGAATGACTGCGCCGAGATCGACGGCCTCGTTTTCGTCGCCGACACGAAAGGTCGCGGCGTGAATGACCGTGTCATCCACCAGACCCAGAACGTTGCGAGCAATCTTGGCAAGACGGCGTGACTTGCCTCCGTCCGGATCGTCCTCCGCTGTCATCTTCGCAACCGCAGAGCCAGCGAAGGACAAAAGTGGCATCGTCTGCCCCTTCAGCAAGCGCATGTTCCGGATCGCGATGCGGCGAAGCGACCGGTTTTCGTCCAGCAGCGAGTCTATCCCGGGAACAAAAGGAACATCCCCGCGTGAGACGCGGGTGAGTGCATTCTCGATAGCGGCATCGAACGACTCGGCTGTGATCTCGTTCTTGTTGAGGTAATCGACCGCTCCGCTGCGCAACGCCTGGACCGCAGCTGCTTCGCTTCCATCGCCCGTAACGACGATGATCGGCATCCCCATGGCGCCGCCGCCCGATGTCAGTTTGCGTGCAAAATCGATCCCATCGCCATCCGGAACGCGGTAGTCCAGCAGTGCCAGGTCAGCGACATCATTCTCCAGAAACTCACTCGTTTCCGCGATGCTTGATGTCTCGATAAAATCGAGATCGAACCGCGACTCGTTCGCCACGCTGCGCAGGAACTTCCGATCAAACCGGCTGTCGTCCATCACCACGCAGCGGAGCGGAGCAATGGGCGTCGATGCCCCACGCGCCATTCGATATCCCGTTTGAGATCCATCCATTTTCAATGCAGCGACCGCCATAGTTCAAATCCCATTCTGGACCTTGCGATAAGCACCGTCACTTGACCCAAGGTGCGTAAAGATTCCGCTAAAGCGGCGCGACCAACCGACCCCCGTCTCTCTGAAACATGTCACCCGATCACAGACTGCGGATGCGGCAACGTCACCTCGAAGCGCGCTCCGGATAATACATCCGGCGAGATCTCCAGCGAGCCGCCGAGATAAGTGACGATCTTGCGCCCTATCGCGAGACCGAGACCGGATCCGGGATGCTGATCGCGCGGCCTCAGGCGGGTTAACATCTCGAAGATTCGCGTATGATGCTCCGGTGGCACACCGTCGCCATCATCGGTGATCGCGATCTGCACCCGCTCCGGACCGCCCTGCCCCGCGATCATCCTCGCTTCGATCTCGATGACACCGTGGTCCGAGCCGTGATGCCACCACGCATTGTGCACCAGTGCGCTCAGGAGCGTTACCAGATCGTCTCCGGGCGCAAAAACCCGGGCCACGTCGATGGATTGATGAACCAGAAACATGCTCGGCACATTCGCAGCGGAAACCGCTTCGGCGACCCGCTCCGGCAGGTTCTGCCATGCGGGCGCACCCGAGCTTCGCCCGACACGCGAGTAGGTCAGCAGATCGACAAGCAGTTTGTCCGCCAACTCGGCCTGAACCTTCAGCAGATCGAGGCTTTCGCGGACATCTGCCGGACAGGCCACGCCCGCGTTTTTCAGATCCTCGGTGATCCAATCGGGAGCAATCTTGAATGCCCGCATCGATGCGCGCAGATCGTGTGTGATGTGGTAGAGAATCTGATCGAAATTCGCTTTGCGCGCCTCGACGTCATCCTCCAGTGCGGACGGATCCACCGGATGCGAACGCATTGGCGCTACAGCCTTGGATGCCACCTTGCCCACCACACTTGATCCTTGCTGCCTCTCAGCCAGTCTTTGGCCCTACCGCGCACGGTAGAAAGAACCTGTTGCCATTCCACTTCGCGACATGATTTAGAAAACGTGAAAAGATTCAGGGTGATCCGGCGACGGACAGTGATTAGGGTTAAGGCTCCGTAAAGAACGATGCGGTAAGAAAAAGCGATGGACGCTAAGGCAGTTGAACGCGTGACATCCTGGGCCGAGCAGGTTGCCGACGAAACGATACATGTGGTTGGGGTGCTCGCAGCCCTTCTTGCTGTGCCGGTGATGGTCACCCTAGCCGCCGTCTGGCGTGACGACGGGGCGACGATCGCGGCAGTGGCAATCTATGGTGTGACCATGGTCGCGATGCTCGGTCTGTCCGCCGGCTACAATATGGCCAATCTGCGGGCGCGCAGTGCCTTCCTGATCGAGACGCTGCGCCGGCTCGACCACGCAGCGATTTATGTCAAGATCGCAGGCACTTACACGCCATATGCCGTCATTGCAGGTGGACCTGTCGGGCGATGGCTGTTGATCGGCGTCTGGTCGGGCGCCGTTCTCGGCCTTCTTGGCAAACTCATCGCTCCAGACCGGTGGGAGCGCGCGTCGGTCATACTCTATCTCGCACTCGGCTGGGCATTCGTCTTCGCAGCGGGCCCTGTAAGCGACGCCATCGCGACCGAGACGATGGTGCTGATCATTGTCGGCGGCTGCCTCTACACGACGGGCGTGATCTTCCACGTCTGGACGCGGCTACCCTTCCAGAACGCAATCTGGCACTTCTTCGTCCTCGCAGCGACATTTGTCTTCTATTCGGCCATGACCGTGGAAATTGCGATCGGCCAGTGAGATAGGAAAGAGTCGACCGCACGCCTTGCCGCGCCTATGAATACCGGCAAAGCCGAAACGACGCGCGAGACCGGGCCATGACAGACAAGCTCCCACACGAGAAGGGGTTTCACGTCTCTTGGGAGCAGATGCACCGCGATAGCCGGGCCCTGGCATGGCGGCTCGACCATCAGGGACCGGGTGAAAACGGGGCGTGGCGTGCGGTGGTCGCGATTACGCGCGGCGGCATGGTCCCGGCCTGTATTATCGCACGAGAACTCAACATCCGGGTCGTCGACACGATCTCGGTCAAGTCCTACAGCCATCAGGATCAGACCGATACGCAGGTGCTGAAGTCGCCAGACGCAGTCTTGATGAACGATGGCGAGGGCATTCTGGTCATAGACGATCTGGTCGATTCCGGTCGGACGCTTGAGGTGGTGCGCGCGCTCTATCCCAAAGCCCATTTCGCGACCGTCTATGCCAAACCCAAGGGTAAGCCGATGGTCGACAGCTATATCACCGAGGTGTCGCAGGACACATGGATCTTCTTCCCCTGGGACATGGCGCTGCAATATGTCGAGCCATATCGCGGCACCGCGTGACCCACAGAAACGACCCGCACAAAAAGACTGGGGACCCACCCACAAAACGGCATAGGAGCATCGAATGATCCGCAGAACTTTTCTGGCGCTGAGCGCGCTGGCCCTGATGGCTGGCCCCGCAGCCGCCGAGCCCGAACTGAAGGTCGGCTTCGTCTATGTCGGCCCCATCGGTGACCATGGCTGGACCTATCAGCACGATCAGGGTCGTCTGGCGATCGAGGCCGCGTTTGGTGACCGCGTCGAGACAACCTTTGTCGAGAGCGTCAAGGAAGGCCCGGATGCGGAACGCGTCATTCGCCAGCTTGCCGCCTCGGGCCATGGACTGATCTTCACGACATCGTTCGGCTTCATGGACCCGACGATCAAGGTCGCCAAGCAGTTTCCCGACGTAAAGTTCGAGCATGCCACAGGCTACAAGCGTGCCGACAACGTCTCGACCTATTCGGGCCGCTTCTACGAAGGGCGCCACGTGATCGGGAAGATCGCGGGCAAGATGACCAAGACCAACAAGATTGGCTATATCGCCTCGTTCCCGATCCCCGAAGTCGTGCGCGGCATCAACGCCGCGACGCTCGCCGCGCAGCAGGTGAACCCCGATATCGAGGTTCAGGTCGTCTGGGTGAACACGTGGTACGATCCCGGCAAGGAAGCCGACGCCGCCAAGGCGCTGATCGCGCAGGGCGCTGACATCATCATGCAGCACACCGACAGCCCGGCAGCCTTGCAAGCGGCGGAGAACGCCGGCGGCGTCCTTGCCTTCGGCCAAGCCTCGAACATGCACAAGTTCGCACCGAGTGCGCAGCTCACCGCGATCGAGGACAACTGGGCACCCTACTATGTCAAACGAACCCAGGCAGTGCTCGACGGCACCTGGGCGAGTTCGGACAATTGGGGCGGTCTCGATGTCGAGGAAGTCGTCATGAGCCCCTACTGGAACATGCCCTATGACGTTGCGGTCATGGCCGCACAAGCCGAGGCCGATGTCCGCTCGGGTCGGGTGCATCCGTTTACCGGACCGATTGTCGATCGCGAAGGAACCGAACGCATTCCCGCCGGTGCCACCGCCGATGACGGGATGTTGCTGGGCATGGACTGGTTCGTGAAAGGTGTGCAGGGTGACCTGCCGAAATGATCTGACAGAACCGGCCCTCAGGTTGAGGGCACCTCGGTGCCCTCACCAACATCGTCCGGCGTCACTCCGGACATGGCTTTCAGGCCCTCCAGAAATTCGAGATATTCTGGCATTGCCCTCAGCTCGGCGATGCGCTGGCGATGCCAATCGACGCTGGCCTGATGCAGACGGGCGATCTCCGCATCTTCCATCAGTGCGGCAACACCATCACGGATCTGCGGCAGCCAGGTGTGCAGGGACGTGTCCTCGACATCCGGGTGGTTGCGGGTCCGCCAATAGCGGTGTGTGACACGCCGATTGGCAGAGACGACATCGCCCCGGTCATGTTTCAGAAGGAACCCTTCCATTGACCGTAACGGATAGTGGTTGAGGTACGCCAGATCATAGCGCCCGCGACAGTCCATACCATTTTCGACATCGGCCATGAACGCGTCCGGTACCGGACGGCCGCCCCCATCGAGCCACCGGATCTCGTCATAGGACACCTGATCGGTCTCCAGCGGGCGATGGTTCTTGATGGTCAGACCAGAGGCCCGGCGCACCAGCGTCTTCACGCCGCGACGCGCCCGATGGTTTCCGGGATGGTAGGTCATGCACCGGGTGAACTGCTGGATCATCAGATCGTCTTCGAAGGCCTCCTGCCCGTCACAGGCAAAGATCGATTCCATCAGACTGATCGCATCGGCATCTCCGATCGCATCAAGCAAAGCGGATATCGTCCCATCGCCGACGCGGATGTTCAGAAACTCGTCCACGTCCATCGATATGACGTAGTCCGCCTCACGAAACGCTCTGAGATGCGGCACATAGGTGAGCGCAATCGGCTGGAAATGAGGCGAGTTCACCGAGAGCGCCGGGTTCGGGAGGTGCTGGATCACGCCGAGATCATCGAGACGGTCGAGCAGAAGATCGGTTCCGTCTGTGCAGTCATTGCTGAAGATCACGAAATCTGTGACACCGATGGCGCGGTGATAGGCGATCCACTCGAGAATATACGGGCCTTCGTTCTTCATGCAGGTCGGGATCAGGACACGCGGACCTGCCGTCGTGGCGGGCGACCGCTCTGCGCTGTCCGCAACTGGCGTGGCCATCGGCGACGGGACGAACGTGCTGATCGCCTCGACACGCGGCGGGCCGACCCGTTCAAACGTCACGACCGTTCCGCCGCGCGACACCTTCGGTGAGTAGCCGAACCCCTTCGCGGACATGTTGTCGAAGATCCGCCGCACGCCTTCAGCGCCATAAACCTTCGGATGGATCTCCATGATCACGAAGCGCGCGGAGGCGAGATCCGCGCCATCAAAGAGATCAAGCTCAGCACCCTCGATATCGCAAACGACGACCGTTGGCTTCAGATCCGCAAGAACCGCGTCAAAGTCATGCGTAGCGACGTCGACCTGGTCCACGTAAGCACCGGCGTCCGGTGACAGTGACGATGCCCAGAAATCGCCGCGCCTGTAGAACGGAAGCGTCTCCGGTGCCTCTCCGCGCGTGACAAGACCGTTCACAACCTCGATTCGATCCGCAACACCGTTCAAGTGGTGGATCTCGCGGATCACCGGGATCAGGCTGGGATTGGCCTCGAAGGTCAGAACCCGCTCGACACCCTCAGCCATTGCCGCTTTGGTCGACACAAGGCCGATCCCCGTGCCGAGTTCCAGAACCCTGTCTCCCCGACCGACCACGATTTCGACGGCGAGGCATTCGCCCCCCTCATAGCGGCCCTTGCGCAACGGGCGCTCGATCGGCGGGGTCATGACCTCGGGGTAAAAGGGGATCTGGACGCCGCGGGACTCTATGATTTCTCGGGTCATGCACTGGCCTGTTGTGACTGTCGCCGCGGCTTAGCACGGGGCGGCAAGCCAAGGCCAGCGGGCAGCAGCGGCGAATGTGCTTGTCCCGCGGCTAGGGCGCCGTCTGCAGATATCGACCGAGGTCGCGCGGATCCGCGCACCCGATCTGGCGCAGCGTGCCCTCGAACTCCTCTTTCAGGATCTTCAGGGCGTGTTCAGGACCCCGAGCGCCCATCGCCGCGACGGCCACGGTCAAGGCACGGCCCAGCAGGACGAAATCAGCGCCCATGGCAAGCAGACGTGCGATATCGAGACCGGTCCGCACACCGCCATCGGCAAAAATCGCGAGCTTCCCGCCTGCCAACTGACGGATCGCAGGCAGCACCTCCTGCGCTGTCGGCGCAGCATCGAGTTGCCGCCCCCCATGGTTCGAGACGACAATCCCATCCACCCCGCAATCCATCGCGGTCCGAACATCGGTCAGATCCAGAACACCCTTCAGCACCAGCTTGCCGGGCCAAAGATCGCGATAGCGCCGGATCTCCGCCGGGCCGACATGGCCCGCCATGATGCCGCCGAGAAACTCGAGCGCTGTCAGCGTCTTGGCATCCCCCGGCGCATAGCGGATGACATTCTTGAACTCGGGCAGGCCGTTGCGCAGTGTCTCCAGCGCCCAGGCCGGACGCATCGCCGCCTGCAGATATGTGCGCCAATCGCGCCGGGGCGGCACGGACAAACCATTGGCAAGGTCACGCTCGCGCCGGGTCGGCCCCGGAATGTCGACCGTGACAAACAAGGTCTCGCCGCCAACTTCGGCAAAGCGCTTCAGTAGATTCGCCTCGATGTCGTGATCCTTGATCGGGTAGAGCTGGAACCAGAGGTTCTTGCCTGCAATCGCACCCATCTCCTCGATCGACGAGGTCGCATAGGTCGACAGTCCTACCGCCATGCCATGCGCCACGGCCCCGCGCGCGATGTGCAGCGGGGCGTCCGGCCACATCAGCCCCGTGAGGCCGACCGGCCCCGGTGCAAAGGGTTGCGGCAACCTGTGGCCCAGGATCTCGGTTGCGGGGGCAAGCTCGATCGGATCAATCAGATACCGCGGCGTAAATCGGATCTGGTCGAGGTCATTCACGTTGCGTGACAGACCAACCTCGCGTCCGATGCCGCCCAGCATGTAATCTGCAGCAAACTTCGGGACGCGGCGCCGGGCCACCCGTTCCATGGCAGCGATCGACGGGAACCGCTGATCATCGGTCGGGCGGGCAAACAGTTCACCCAGCATCAGAGCAGCGCGCGCACCGCCTGCGCCTGTTGCGTGGCGCCGGACATCATGAAGCTAAATTCGGAGCCGGCGAGGATCATCCTCATGCCCATGCCGATATACTTTTCCATCAGTGCGGGCGCATAGACGCCGCCCATGCCGGGATGCTTGCCGTGCTTCTTGCATGCAGCGATCACGGTCTCATAGGCCGCCTCGATCCGCGGATGATCGAGCTGGCCTGGAATGCCCATCTCGGCTGTCAGATCCGACGTGCCGACAAGCAGTGCATCGACCCCGTCGAGCGCTGCGATGGCTTCGGCGTTTTCAACGCCTTCCGGACTTTCGATCATCAGAACCAAAAATGTCGAGCGGTTCAACGCCGCCATCAAGTCGTCCTGCGGATGGCTTTCGAACGCGACCTGCGGCTGGGCCCCATACATCGACCGCCCGCCGATCGGCGCGTAGCGCACGTTGTGAACCATCTGCTTGGCGGTCTCGAGGTCGTCGACATGCGGCACCACGATCCCCTGCGCACCGCCATCCAGGGCTCTGGCAGCATGGTGGTGCTCGACCCCCGGCACACGCACGATGGGCGTGATCCCGGCGTCCTGGGCGGCGACCGAGATGTTCGCGGCATCATCGAGGCTCATGGTGTTGTGTTCCATGTCTATGAAGAGCCAGTCGAACCCGGCGGTCTTCATCGCGCGTCCGATATCGACCGTACGGGCCGACCGCAGACCGACCCCGAGGGCCAGTTCTCCTGAATCGAGCTTGTCCCGCGCGATGTTCTGAATATCGATCATATTCCTCCCCCGAAGTTCTCTGTCGGCAAGGGTGCGTCACGGACGCACCCTACACGATGTAGCACCTGCGATCAGACCTCGAGCCATTCCTTGCGGATATCGTCGCGCGCTTCAAGCTCGCTCGGCGTGCCTTCAAAGACGATCCGCCCGTGCCCCATGACGTAGACCCGATGCGAGATGCGCAGAGCGATCGACAGTTTTTGCTCGACAAGCAGGATCGAGACGCCGCGGCGGGCGATCTCCTGCAGAAGCTCACCAACCCTCGCGGTCATCTGCGGCGACAATCCCTCGGTCGGCTCGTCGATCATGATGAAATCCGGGTCGCCCATAAGGGTCCGGCATATGGTCAGCATCTGCTGCTCGCCGCCGGACAGGACAGACGCTTCGACATCCGCGCGATTGGCAAGGTTCTCAAAGAGATCGAACATGTCCTGCATGGACCAGCGGCCCTGCCCGTCCTGCTGACCGGGCTTCAGCCCGAGGATCAGATTCTGCCGCGTGGTCAGGCCCGGAAAGATGTCGCGATTCTCCGGAACATAGCCAATTCCCCGGCGGGCAACATCGAAGGCTTTCAGCCCGGCGATCTCGTGATCGCGAAACCGGACGGATCCCTCGGGCGGCACCTCACCCATGATCGCCTTGCAGGTCGTTGACCGCCCAACCCCGTTCCGGCCGAGCAGCGCGACGATCTCGCCCTCGCCCACGGTCATGTCCACGCCCTGCAGGATGTGGCTTTTGCCGTAATAGGCGTGGAGACCCGTAACCGTCAGCATCAGGTGTCTTCCTCGAGCGCCGCGCCAAGATAGGCCTCCTGAACGGCTGCGTTGGCGCGGACTTCCTCGGGCGTTCCGGTGGCGATGATCTGCCCGTAGACAAGGACCGAGATCCGATCGGCCAGCCCGAATACGACGCCCATGTCGTGCTCGACCATGATCAGGGTTTTGCCAATGGTCACCTGTCGGATCAGTCCGACGATGTAGTCCGTCTCGGAATGGCTCATACCCGCGGTCGGCTCGTCCAGCAGGATCACATCGGCACCGCCCGCAATGGTGATTCCGATCTCAAGCGCGCGCTGCTCGGCATAAGACAGAACACCCGCAGGCAAGTCGCGCCGCTTGGTCAGATTGAGTTGATCGAGGATCTCATCGGCAGCATCGGTCAGCGCACGCTCACGGTCCAAGAGACGCCAGAACGCGTAGCGGTAGCCACGCGGCCAGAGAAGCGCGCAGCGCACGTTCTCGAACACGCTCATCCGCGGGAAGATGTTGGTGATCTGGAAACTGCGCGACAAACCGCGCCGGTTGATCTGATACGGTGCCAAGCCGGTCACATCCGACCCGTGAAGGCGCACAACGCCTGAGGTGACAGGGAAGCGTCCGGTAATCAGGTTGAACAGCGTCGACTTGCCCGCTCCGTTCGGGCCAATGACAGCATGGCGCTCGCCCTTCCCGATACTGAGGTCCACGCCGCGGATGATCTCCGCCCGGCCGAACGCTTTGTGGACGCCGACAAGTTCAAGAGCAGCGCTCATGGCATACGGTCCGGTGCAGACGCATGATCCAGCGCCGCCTTCAGCTCCGGCGCATTGCGGCGGGCCAACCAGTAGCCCGCGCCCGCGACGACCGCCGTGATGATCCACGGCAACGGTCCGTGAGTGTCAAAGGTGATCCAGAACAGTATCATTTCGTGATCGCCCGCTGCTGCGTGCCGCGCATGGAACAGGATCTCGAGAAAGCCGCAGAACCCGAGAACGCCGATTGCACCCGGAAGCAGTGTCTTCGCATAGGGGATCATCAACTCGCTCAGGCGGCCCAGACGCCAGGGCATGATATGGATCGTCAGCAATCCCGTCAGCCCGCCAGGGAAGAACATGACGGTCACCACGAAAAGCGCGCCGACATAGAGCGCCCAAAGCTCCGTCTGCAAGCTGAGTACGGTCTGGAGCAACGTGAACACGATCGCGCCGATGATCGGCCCGGCGAAAAACCCGACCCCACCAAGGAACGTCATCAGCAGGATCGCACCGGAGGTCGCAAGGTTCAGGTTTTCTTCCGTCAGGATCTCGTAGTTTATCGCGAACAGCCCTCCCGCGATCCCTGCGAAGAACCCCGACGCACAGAACGAGATATAGCGAACCCAGCGCGCAGAATATCCGAGGAACTCAGCCCGTTCCGGGTTGTCCCGCACCGCATTGGCCATGCGCCCCACGGGTGTACGCGAGAACAGGTACATCAGAAGCGCCGAGAGCAGCATCCACCCGGATATGATCCAATAAACCTCGCCCGACGTGAACCACTCGACGCCAAAGACGGGCGGACCCATCGTTCGATCACCAGAGATCCCCTCCTCGCCCCCAAAGAAGGCGACGATGATGATCGAACAGGCCGCGATCAACTCGCCGATGCCGAGGGATATCATCGCGAAACCAGTGCCCGCACGGCGCGTGGAAAACGTGCCGATCACTGCTGCGCAGGCGAGCCCGAAAAGCCCGGCAAAGAGTGGCAACAGCGGCAACGGGATCGGCAGGCCGTCTTCCTCGATCCAGCCCATCATGTGCATTGCCATGAACCCGCCGAGGCCCATGTAGACCGCGTGCCCGAAGCTCAGCATCCCGCCCTGCCCCAGCAGCATGTTGTAGCTGAGCGCGAACACGATGGTGATCGCCATCTGATTCATGATCGTGATGGCGGAGCTGTCCGAGAAGACAAACGGCAGAGCAACGACGAGGACGATCGCGCCCAGCCAAGGGCTCGCTGCGCGCAACATTCCGGTTGTCGGACGCGCCGCCAGGGCAGTCTCGCTCATGTCTCCCGCCGTCCCATCAGGCCGTTTGGCCGGAAGACCAGCACGAGGACCATGAACATGTAGGGCAGGATGTCGGCGATCTGCGGCAGGGTCATGGTCCAGACATCGCGAAATGGATTGTCGGACATATCGGTGGGCGGGACCAGACCGATCAGCGCCATGACATCTGCGCCCGAGACGTTATAGGTCTTGGCGAAGGTCGTCATCCACCCGATCAGGAGCGAGGCGACAAGCGCGCCCCAAAGCGATCCCAACCCTCCGACAACGATGGTGACAAAGACGATCGAGCCCAAGACGACGGCCATGCCCGGGAAGGTGCCAAGCACCGGTCCTGCAATCACACCAGCCACACCTGCCAAAGCTGTGCCGACCCCGAACACACCCATGAAGACGCGTGGCACGTTATGGCCGAGCGCCTCGACCGTTTGCGGATAGCTGAGCGCAGCCTGAATGACCAAACCGACGCGGGTGCGCTTCAGGATCGTCAACAGAACCAGAAACACCGCGGCGGAAATCGCAATCATGAAGAACTTGTAGGCTGGAAACGCATTGTCGCCGATGGCGAACAGAGTGAAGTTCAGCGCTTCGGGCGGGGTGTAGGCCATCTGGTTTTTGCCCCAGAAGAACTGCACGACCTCCTCGATCAACAGCGCAAGGCCAAAGGTGAAGATCAGTTCAGGCACATGTCCGTGCTTGTGCACCCGCCTCAAGCCGTACTTCTCAACCGCGGCCCCCATAAGCCCGACCACGACAGGTGCCACTACCAGCCCGGGCCAGAACCCGACATAGCGGCTGATCTGATACCCGAAGTATGCGCCCAGCATGTAGAAACTGGCATGGGCAAAGTTGAGCACGCCCATCATCGAGAAGATCAGCGTCAGTCCCGCGGACAGCATGAAAAGCAGCAGGCCCGTAACCAGCCCGTCGAGCAGATTTATGAGGATGAGCTCCATAGCGCTCAGGAATACTGCGGGGCGGGCGCGGTGCCCACCCCTGTCGTTGCGTTACGGACGCTTCATTTCGCACGTGGTCGGACTGTCGGCCGCGGCCATCTCAATCGAGCTTTCGACGACAAGACCGTAGCCGGAATTGTCCGAGTCGAATGTCACACCCTCGTCCGTGTGCTTGGTGATGTGCACGTTCTGGATGGCCTGATGGTCTTCGGGCCGCATGTAGATCTTGCCGCCCCAAAGCGAGTCATGCTCCATTCCGGCCAGCGCTGTCGCGACCGCCACCGCATCGGTCGAGCCTGCCGCGTCGATCGCACGGGCCAACATCTCCACTGCGTTGGTGATCCGGTTCTGCGTGATGTCGAAATCCGGGTTCTTCTCCTTGAACGCCTTCACGTATACCGACATGCGATCGGACGCAGGCGGGTTCAAAGGTCCTTCCTGCACCAGCCGGATTCGGTCCTTGCCGACGTCGCCAAAGGTCGCGGTGATGCCGTTGTTCGCTGCGTAGTAGGTGTAGATCGGACCATCGAAGCCACCCTCGATCACAGACTTGCCAAGGCCGACCATATCCGCGCCCCAGTTGCCGGTGATTATCGCGTCTGCACCGGATGACACGATCTTGCGCGCGTAGGGCGTGAAGTCCTTCACCTTTCCGATCGGGTGCAGTTCATTGCCGACGATCTCGATATCCGGGCGCTTCTCGGCGAGAAACCGCACCGCTGCCGCTGCAACGGATTTGCCGAAAGAGTAGTCCTGACCGATCACATAGACCCGCTCTATGCCGTCGTCTTTCGCGATCACATCGGTCAGCGCGTCCATCTTGATGTCAGAATTGGCATCGAACCGGAAATGCCAGAAATTGCACTTCTCGTTCGTCAGTTCAGGCGCCACAGCGGAATAGTTCAAGAACAGCACCCGATTGTCCGGATTGCGACGATTGTGCTTGTTGATCGCATCCGTGAGTGCACTGGCAACGCCAGAAGAGTTGCCCTGTGCGATGAACTTGATGCCCTGATCGATCGCCACCTGAAGCTGGATCAGCGACTCCTTCGGACTGATCTTGTTGTCAAAGGCAACGATCTCGAGTTTCTTGCCGCCAAGCACGCCGCCTTGCTTGTTCACCAGTTCCTCTGCGGCGAACTCCCATTCGGCCAGACCGTTCGTACCTGTCGTGGCAAACGGTCCCGACAGGGGATCGATGAACGCGATCTTGACCGTGTCCTCGGCCAATGCCGCCGTGCCAAGAACCGCGGAAAACAAGGCACTTGTGACCAGTTTCATAGCAAGTCGCATTCTGTGTTCCTCCCGATGATCACCCCGGTTTTGCCCGGCGATTTGCTGGATCGTGAACAAACAGCGTTTGAAAAACGCGCGCCGCTGTCAAGGAGACGGTCAGGAAAGATGACATGCAACCCGCCGGTGAGTCCAGATTGTGCGAATCCGCAGGAAACACGCCCAAATCCACAGTTCGCACTTGCGATACTGCGGTTTCACGACAAAGAATGTCGCTAATGGGAACCGGGCATAGAAAAAATTCCGGTCCACGTCGCAACAGGGGTGATCATTTTGGCCATCAAGGCAGATATATTTGGTCTCGTTGGGAAACGGCTTGGCTTGGGGCTCGTCACGCTCTTCGTCGTTTCGCTCGTGATTTTCGCAGCCGTCGAGGCATTGCCCGGCAACTTCGCGCAGGAAATTCTCGGACAGGGTGCGACGCCCGAGGCCGTCGCCGCCATCGAGAAGGAGCTTGGTCTCGATCAACCCGCCGTCACCAGGTACTTCAGTTGGCTCGGTAACGCTGTTCAGGGCGACTTTGGCACATCGTTCGGAAACAAGCGCCCGGTGGCCGAGCAGCTCGAGGGGCGTTTTGCCAACACCCTGTTCCTGGCCCTGGTCGCTGCCGCCATTGCCGTGCCGCTCTCTCTGACCATCGGCATCCTGGCCGCGCTCTACCGCAATACACTGTTCGACCGGGTCGCCAACGTCTCCACGCTGACGTCGATCTCCTCGCCCGAATTCTTCGTCGCCTATGTGTTGGTCCTGTTCCTCTCAGTGCAGACCGGATGGTTCCCGACGCTTTCAAACGTCTATGACAACATGAACTTCTTCGACCGGATCTACGCGACCATGCTGCCGGCACTGACCCTGACACTGGTCGTGACGGCACACATGATGCGCATGACCCGTGCGGCGATTATCAACCTGTTGGCCTCACCCTATATCGAGATGGCACGGCTCAAGGGGCTCTCCCCTGCCCGCATCATCGTTGTACACGCGCTCCCCAACGCGCTTGCCCCGATCATCAACGTCATCGCCCTGAACCTCGCGTATTTGATCACGGGCGTTGTGGTGGTCGAGGTGGTCTTCGTCTATCCCGGCGTCGGCCAGCTCTTCGTCGACAGCGTCCGATTGCGAGACATCCCCGTGGTCCAGGCCTGCTGCCTGATCTTCGCCGCTGCCTATATCCTGTTGAACCTGACTGCGGACATTCTTTCGATCCTGTCGAACCCGCGTCTCCGGCATCCGAAGTAAGGGGGACGCTGTCATGATGTTTCTTATGTGGGTCGCTATCGTCATCGCCGGGTGTATCGCCGCGGCATGGATCTTTCGCGAAGCCTTGCGCAAAACCATGCCCGAGATCATCGCCAAGCCGATGCGTCAGGCGCCTTTGACCGCAGCGTTCGGGATCCTCGTGATCCTGATCTATGTCGTATTGGCCATTGGCGCAGATATCTTCGCGCCCTATGGCGAAGCGCAGGTCTTCGAGAAGAGCCTTCTGCTGCCAGGCGATGACCCCCGGTTCCTTCTGGGCACGGATCAGATCGGGCGCGATATCACCAGTCGCCTGATCTACGGCGCACGAAATACGGTCGGTATCGCCTTCGTCACCACTGTCCTGGCCTTCGTAATCGGAGCGTCGCTCGGATTTCTGGCGGCGACGGTTGGCGGCTGGCTCGAGCAGTTGCTCAGCCGGATCGTCGATGTTCTGATGTCGATCCCGTCGCTGATCTTCGCGCTTCTGCTGATGACCATTGCATCGGCCTGGGCCAGCCGCCTCGGTGTCTCGCTGACCATCTTCATGGTGCTGATCATCGCGGTGCTCGATTCAACGCGTGTCTACCGCTTGGCCCGTGCTGTTGGCCTGAACATCGTCGTCATGGACTACATCGAGGCTGCAAAGCTCCGCGGCGAGGGTCTGGGTTACCTGATCTTCAAGGAGATCCTGCCCAACGCCACGGCGCCGCTGCTGGCCGAGTTCGGGCTGCGGTTCTGCTTCGTGTTCCTGACGATCGCGGCGCTTTCGTTCCTCGGCCTCGGCATCCAGCCGCCGCTGGCAGACTGGGGCTCGATGGTGTCCGAGCTTGCGCAGTTCATCAGCTTCGCGACGTTTGCACCGATTGCGGCGTCCCTCCCCCTCATGGCGGCGGGGGCCATCGCGCTCCTGACCGTTGCCGTCAACTTTGTCGTCGACTGGATGTTGCACCGGTCCTCGGGCCTGAAGGAGTAATCTCATGAGCACGAGCACCAGCAATCAGGAACTTCTCGTCAAGATCCGCGGCCTCAAGATCGAGGGCCGCGCAGACGAGACCTGGAACGAAATCGTCCACGGGGTGGACCTTGACCTGCACAAGGGCGAGGTCATGGGCCTGATCGGCGAATCCGGCGCGGGCAAGTCGACCATTGGCCTCGCCGCAATGGGCTTTTGCCGGGACGGCTGCCGGATCTCCGAAGGCTCGGTTGAATTCGATGGGATCGACCTCGTCAATGCATCAGCGAACGTTAAGCGGGGCCTGCTCGGCAAGCGCATCGCCTATGTGGCCCAGTCCGCGGCGGCCAGCTTCAACCCGGCGCACAAGCTGATCGATCAGCACACCGAGGCGCCGGTCCAGCACGGTGTCAAAGGTCGCTCGGAAAGCCAGGAGGACGGGATCGAGCTGTACCGTCGCCTGCGCCTGCCGAACCCGGACGAGATCGGGTTTCGTTATCCGCACCAGGTCTCCGGCGGGCAGCTTCAGCGCGCCATGACCGCGATGGCCATGTCGTGCCGCCCGGATCTGATCATCTTCGACGAGCCGACAACGGCGCTTGATGTGACCACGCAGATCGAGGTCCTGGCCGCAATCCGGGACATCGTCGAGCAGTTCAACACAGCCGCGATCTACATCACCCACGATCTCGCCGTCGTCGCGCAGATGGCCGACCGCATCAAGGTGCTGCTGAAAGGCGACGAGGTCGAGGAAAGCGACACCCGCACCATGCTCAGCGCCCCGACCGAGGAGTATACCAAATCACTTTGGGCCGTGCGGTCCTTCGAACGCCCGCAAAAACCGCTCGCAGGTGCCGGAGAGACCCCTGTGATCCGGGTCGAAGGAGTTACGGCGGCCTATGGCAAGATCCCGGTACTGCATGACGTCAGCTTCGATATTCACAAGGGGCGCACAGTCGCCGTGGTTGGCGAGTCCGGATCAGGCAAGTCCACCACTGCGCGCTGCATCACCGGTCTGTTGCCACCGATCTCCGGGCGCATCCTGGCCAACGGTGAACCTCTGCAGGCCGATTATCGCAAGCGTTCCAAGCACGAGTTGCGCCACGCCCAGATGATCTACCAGATGGCGGACACGGCGCTGAACCCAAAAAGCCGCATCTGCGACATCATCGGCCGTCCCGTGCAGTTCTACATGGGCCTGAGCGGGGCGGAGCAGCGCCGCAGAGTTGAAGAACTCCTGGACCTGATCGAGTTGGAGCCAAGCCAGTACTATAGCCGGTATCCCTCGGAGCTGTCCGGCGGGCAAAAGCAACGCATCGGTATCGCCCGTGCCCTCGCCGCCGAGCCAGACTTCATCATCTGTGACGAGGTGACTTCGGCGCTCGATCAGCTGGTGGCGGAAGGGATCTTGAAACTGCTGGCGCGCCTGCAGGATGAGCTGGATCTCGCCTATATGTTCATCACTCACGACCTTGCGACCGTACGCGCGATCGCAGATGAAGTCGTCGTGATGAAGGAAGGCAAGGTCGTCGAGGCGGGGCCCAAGGACGAGATGTTCCGCCCGCCACACCACGCCTACACGGACCTGCTGCTCAGCTCGGTGCCCGAGATGGACCCGGATTGGCTGACCAACCTCCTACAGGAACGCGGCGTGGACAATATCGGCGACGCTGCCACAAGCCAGATGTGACATTGGAACTATGCCCGCGGAGGCCCGCGTGCATGACTATCGATCTTGGGGGAATGCACCGATCGGTGCACGCGACGAACGACAAGCAAATCAAGCCAACACAGGGAGATAGATGATGGCTTTGAATCTTAACCGACGCACAATGCTGAAGGCGGGCGCTGCTGCCGCTGCCTATGCAAGCGCCGGTCCGGCTCTCGCTGAAGGTCCCAAGAAAGGCGGCACGCTGCGCCTTGGCATGGGCGGAGCGAACACGTCTGACAGCTGGGACGGCCGGACACACTCGGACAGCTACATGATCAACATGGGCCATGGCTGTGTCTTCGACTGCATGACCGAAGTTGCTGCCGACGGCACGCTGAAAGGCGAACTCGCGGAGAACTGGGAAGCCTCGGCAGACGCCAAGACGTGGACGTTCAACCTGCGCAAGGGCGTGACCTTCCACAATGGCAAGGACTTCAACGCCGATGACGTGATCGAGACCTTTGCGATCCACACCGAGGAAGGCGCAAAATCGCCTGCCAAGCCCATCCTGGCCGCGATCGAAGAGACGAAGAAACTCGACAGTCACCAGGTGCAGTTCACCCTGAAATCCGGCAACGCGGACTTCCCGTTCCTGCTGTCCGATTATCACATCGTGATCCATCCGGCAGGGATGATCGAAGAATCCATCGAAAAGGGCATCGGAACCGGCGGCTACAAGGTCGAGAACCACGAGCCCGGTGTGCGCACGCTCGCGTCGAAATACGAGAACCACTACAAGGATGACGCCTGCTTCTTCGACTCGATCGAAGCGCTTGCGATCACCGACACGACCGCTCGCATGAACGCGATGATGACCAACCAGGTCGACGCGATCAACAAGGTCGACTTCTCGACCATGACCATGCTGGACCGCAACCCGAACGTGAACATTGTCGAGGTGACGGGCAACCAGCATTACACCTTCCCGATGCACGCCAACGTCTCGCCCTACGACAATCTCGATGTGCGCAAGGCGATCAAGTATGCGTTCAATCGTCAGGAACTCGTCGACAAGATCCTGCAAGGCCATGGCGCGGTCGCCAACGATCACCCGATTGGCCCTGCAAACCAGTACTTTGCTTCGGATCTGCCGCAGACCGAGTACGATCCAGACAAGGCCAAGTTCCACCTGAAGCAGGCTGGTCTCGACAGTCTGGACATTGACCTCTCCGCTTCGGCCGCGGCGTTCAACGGCGCAGTCGATGCAGCGGTGCTGTTCCAGCAATCGGCAGGCGCTGTTGGCATCAATGTCAACGTCGTGCGCGAGCCGCAAGACGGCTACTGGTCCAATGTCTGGCAGAAGAAACCGTTCTGCGCCTGCTACTGGTCGGGCCGCGCGACCGAGGACTGGATGTTCTCGACAGCATACGAGACTGGTGTGCCGTGGAACGACAATTTCTGGGAAAACGAGCGCTTCCAGTCATTGCTTCTCGAGGCTCGGGCGGAACTGGACACCACCAAGCGCCGCGAGATGTATCACGAGATGCAGATGCTGTGCTCGACCGAAGGCGCAGTGGTCGTGCCGATGTATGCAAATTACGTCGATGCAGCGTCGGCCAAGCTGGCCAACTCGGGCACGATCGGCAATCTCTGGATGCTGGATGGAAGCCGGATCTGCGAACGTTGGTGGTTCGCCTGATCTCGCCCTGGCAAGGGTGCGTCGCTCACGCACCCGCGGCCTAAATCAGAACGGCTCGGTCACCCGGGCCGTTTTTCTTTGTGAGGCCCCTCAAAAAAATTCATCCTGTCGCCAAGGATTGAAGTGCGGCCCGCGTCTCAGGAGCAGATGTTGGACGAAACCGGCGATGACAGGTTGGCTCTGGATGCCGCGGCGGGAGACCGCGCGGCGTTCGAGCGGCTGTTGCATCGGCACTTCGAGCGGATCCATGGGCTCGCTTGGCGGTTCATGGGTGGCCCGCCCGACAGCGAGGATCTGGCTCAGGATGTCTGTATCGCGCTCGGGCGCAAGATCCGGTCCTATCGCGGCGATGCACGGTTCACGACCTGGCTTTATCAGGTCGTTCTGAACGCCGCCCGCGATGCCATGCGCCGTCAAGCGACCCGGACAGCGGCAAACGCGGCCTACACCGAGGTCGACGAATTGCGCCGCGGCGCCGATGCCGCTCGCGCGTCAGAGGCGGAATGGCTTCGAGCCGCCATCGCGGGACTGAAGAGCGATCTGCGCGAGACGGCGGTGCTTGTTTTGGACGAAGGGCTCAGCCATGCGCAGGCCGCCGAGATCATCGGGGTCGCAGAATCCACCATCTCCTGGCGCCTGATGGAGGTGCGCAAGGCGTTGAAGACATTGGCGGCAACGCCGGAAGGATCGCTCACATGACCGACGATCTCGACGATATCCGCAAGGCGCTGGACGCCGCGCCACCGCCAAAAGCGCAGAGCGCGATGCAAACCCGTGCCATGGCATCAGCGATGGAAGCATTCGACACTGCCCCTGCAGCAGCCGAAGAAAAAACATCAACCGATCTCCAAGGATCGCGAAGTGCGGTCCGTCAGAAGGGCAGGCAATCGGGCCTGATGCCCCTTTTGAGGAGATTCACGATGAACATGACCCTGCCCTCGACGCGCACCATGATGATGGGCGGCGCATCGCTCGCCGTTCTGACCTTGGCTGTTGTGACAACACAGCACTTGCGGCAGGAACCGCTTCCCCTCGTTGATGCCGCTTTGCAATCCTCGCTCGATGGCGCGCCGGTTGGCGGCGCAGAGCTCCGACAGGAAGCGCCGCTCGATCGTCAAGGGATGCCAGCCGATGCGTTGCAGCGATTGGATGGTGTCACCTTAGTACCACCACCGGCACCATCTACCGAGATTGCACCAAGCGCAGATGCGGGCGGCAGTGGCCAGACAGTGGGTAGAACAAATGGCGTCCCTCTGAGCAAACGCGAGATGCCTCCTGCACCTGAAGTACAGGTTTCGCCGTCGCTCAGTGAGGCCTCCCCCAGCATGGCACCCGGTGCAGAAGTGACCATCCGACAGCGGCACGCGGCGCCCTCGCGTCTCTCGGTTCTCCCGGCAGTGCGGGTCGCGCCGAGCGATACGGCTCCACTTTTGGAGACGGATCGCGAAGCGCCTGCCCTGCCCTTGTATGAAGACACCGGACGCGATCAGTTCGAGGAGATCGAGCCGAACCAGATCAAGCTCGCAGCGGAGGAGCCGGTCTCGACGTTCTCCATCGATGTGGATACGGCATCTTACAGTTTCATGCGCGCCGCGGTCACGAACGGTGTCCTGCCGCAAAAGAACGCCGTACGGATCGAGGAGTTGATCAACTATTTCCCCTATGATTATGCAGGTCCTGAAAGCCGCGAGACGCCCTTCCGCGCCAATGTCGCCGTGATGCCCACGCCCTGGAACGAGGGGACGCGCCTCATGCGGATCGGGATAAAGGGCTACGATCTGACGCCCGACGAGAAGCCACGCTCGAACCTTGTGTTCCTGCTGGACACGTCTGGATCGATGAACGCACCCAACAAGCTGCCTTTGCTGATCAACTCGTTCCGGATGCTGGTCGACAGTCTGGATCCCGAAGATACTGTCTCGATTGTCGTCTACGCCGGATCGGCGGGCACTGTGCTGGAGCCCACCAGGGTTTCCGAGAAATCGAAGGTCCTTGGCGCCTTGCAACGGCTTCGGGCGGGCGGCTCGACCGCTGGAGGTGAAGGGATCCGCCAAGCCTATCAACTGGCTGAAGCGAGTTTCGACAAGGATGGTGTGAACCGCGTGATCCTCGCGACCGATGGTGATTTCAATGTCGGCATCCAGAACCGCGAGGAACTGTCGAGCTTCATCGAACGCAAGCGCGAGAGCGGTGTGTTCCTCTCGGTGCTCGGGTTCGGACGCGGCAACTACAACGATGCGCTGATGCAGACACTGGCTCAGAACGGGAATGGACAGGCGGCCTATATCGACACGCTCTCTGAAGCACGCAAGGTTCTGGTCGAGGAGGCCTCGTCTGCACTGTTCCCGATTGCAAAGGACGTCAAGATCCAGGTCGAGTTCAATCCCGCGACGATCGCTGAGTATCGGTTGATCGGCTACGAGACTCGGCTGCTTTCACGGGAAGACTTCAACAATGATGCAATTGACGCAGGCGAGATCGGCTCGGGTCACACGGTCACGGCGCTCTATGAGATTACGCCCGTGGCTTCCGATGCGCGACTGGTGGACACCCTGCGCTATGGCGACGCGGATGCCGCAGCCCCCGCCGGAAACGCGTCAGACGAGTATGCGTTCGTCAAGATCCGCTACAAGCAACCGGACGCAGATGAAAGCCAGTTGATCACGCAACCTGTAACGCCGGAAAACGAGATTGATCCGACCGTCTCGGGCGCCATAGAGGCGCGCTTCGCCGCCTCGGTTGCAGCGTTTGGGCAGTTGCTGCGCGGCGGGCGCTATACACAGCAGTTCAGCTATGAGGATGTGATTGACCTGGCGAATGGCGCGAGGGGCGATGACCCGTTCGGATATCGCGCTGAGTTCGTGAACCTTGTCCGCCTTGCAAGATCCGCGGCTGCACTTGAACCACAACGGCGTTGAGTCGGGATGGCCCCGGCGCGTTCAGGCGTTCAGGGCCGTTCCAAGCCGGGAATCGAATGTCCGTCTAGCCGATAAGTGATTGAAAGAGGTTCGCCTGCGCCCCGCCGGCGAACCCGCCCGACTGAAGAAGCGTCAAGGCGTTGGCGCCATTGGTCGTGGGGCTGATCGCCCCTTCCCGCAATTGCTGATTCAACATGAACCGTTCGACAAACTGGGACAATCCATCGCCCGTGAACAACTCCCGCGGTGAGGACGTGCCGAAAAACGACGAGGCACGGTCTTTGATCTCCTCGACCTGCTGGTCGAGATCGATGGTCCCGAACTCCGTCGGCAGGTTCAGCGCACCTTCGATCACCGACCGCAAGGGTTGAGAACCAAGCAGCAGAAGGAACGCTGTGTCGTCGTCCTGATTGGACGCTGCGACCTCGGCTGCCTCACGCCGGAAGTTCAACGCAAGGCGCAGGTTCAGATCAATATCGCCAACCGAGAGTTCAAACTGGCGTTCAAGATATCGGTCCACGATGTTGAGACGGGTGTTCTCGAACACCAACGTGCCGCCGAAATCTCCAAAACCGAGAAACTCGGCCATCTCGCGATAAGCGGGTTCGACCAAGCGATTGGCAAAGGCAGTGCGTTCTTGCGAGCCTTCCTCGATGACCTTACGGATGAAGGCCCCTTTGTCGATATCCTCGTCCAGACCGAATGCGCCGAGCACAACGCCGAGCAAGCGGCGGTCCCCGACAAGTTGTTCGACGGAGGTGACGTTCGACGCATTCTCGAGGAAATAGTCGACCTCACGCTGCACATCGACGCTGCTGTTGAACGTGGCGGTTTGACGATCAATCGTCTGATCGAGAAAGCGCAACCCGGCAAGGCCACCGAACGGAATGGCAGGCTGGATCGGCATCAGCGCGCCGCCCGTATCGGTTGACCGGCGCAAGGCGCGGCGGTGGCGCGATCCATGGTCCTTTCGACAGGTGCTGCATCACCCGAGTTGGCGAGCAGTTCTTCCTCGATCGGGATCAGTTTGCGCAGAGCACGAAGGGCTGCATAGAAATTCTGGCCGGCAAGACTTGCCTCGGCAAGATCGAGCGCCTCGGCGCCATCGATCCCGTCCAGTGCCGCACGAAGCTGACGGATCCCTGTTTCGAGCTGGGCATGCGCCTCATCCGGATCCGTCTCCCCAGCGACCGCGAGTTGGGCGATGTAGCAGGTCCGTTTGACCGGGGTCGTCGCCTCCTCCGGATGGATCGCATCACGCAGGCGCAGGATCTTCGCGTCGGGTGTCTTAACGATGAGCCGCGCATTGCGGTCACCATTCTGCATCACAACACCGTTGACGAGTATCTGCTCGTGCGCACGCAGTTTCAGTATCAGGCCGGGCATCTCATCCTGCCTTCCCCGGATCGCCGGCGCGCAAGCCACGCATCACAGAAGCGTTGACTTCGATAAGAGCGGTGACGTCGGCATCTTTCCGCAGGACCTTCCGCGTGTGTGCGGCTGTGAACTCGTAGAGGTACACGAGTTGTGCCCGCAGCTGCGGAGGAAGTGAATTTGCATCGTCCATCACGTCGATCGTGATCGTGCGCCACAGCGTCAGGTTGTCCTGAAGTGCTGCAACAAGATCCGCATACGCGACGTCCTGGGCACGTGCCTGATTCAAACGGCCAGTGATCCGCGAGAACAGCTGATACTCGATTTCCCGAGGTGTCCCCGTGTGTCTGGTTGCATCCAGGTAGCCGTTATTCTTAAGCGCGTAAGCGGACATCATAACCCTTTCTGGTCGTCATATGATCGCTGTGAGGAACGCTGGGTGTAGAGACCGGGGCAGGTTCGCCGCCCCGGTCAAAGGAGTCTTACCGGAACAGCGCGAGGATGTTCTGCGGCGCCTGGTTGGCGATCGACAGAGCCTGAATGCCCAGCTGCTGCTGAACCTGCAGGGCCTGCAGACGGGCCGAAGCCTCTTCCAGATCCGCATCCACCAGCGCACCGATGCCAGCCTTGAAGCTGTCGATCAGGGTCGAGGTGAAGTCGCTCTGGATCTCGAGGCGTTTTTCGACCGTACCCAGTTCCGCCTGTGCATTGGTGGCGTTCTGGATCAGGTTCTCGATCGTGCCCAGCGCGGTCGAAGCGCCACCAGCAGACGTTACATCCACGCCCGACAGAGCAGCCAGACCACCGGTGCCACGGCTCGAGCTGCTGTCTACACGAACTTCGAGCGTACCGTTATTCGTGATATCCAGCGCCGTCCCGTTGGTTGCAACCGTGAAGTCGGTTGTATCGATGCCCGCGTCGATCAGCGCAGTGCGCAGACCAGCAGCAACATCTTCACCGATATCGCCAAGCCGGACAGTGTAGGCCGCAGTAACGGACCCGACAGTGACCTCGACGCGATCACCGGCAAGCAGGCCGGCAGCCGACGGATCGGCAGTGTTGGCGCTGTCGTTCGGATCGAGTGCCCCGGCACCGCCCTGAATGTTGTCGATATCAACCGAGAAGGTTGCAGTCGTCGCGACAACTTGGAAACCGGTGTTATCGAAGCCACCAGAGATCGCGCTCTGATCAGAACCAGCAGCATCACCAGCCGCAGTGATACCGTTGACATCAAGACCGCCAACAGCGCTGAGATTGGTGTTTGCCGTGGTCAGGTTCACCTGGCCGGTCGTCACGTTGCCCGACGCGTCGCGGCTGAGCGACGACAGAACACCAAAGTTGGCCGACGAGCCGTCGATCAGGTTCAGGCCGTTGAACTGAGCCGAATCAACAATGCTGGTGATCTGGTCACGCAGCGAGGTGATCTCGTTCTGCAGGGCAGTCCGGTCGACGTTGTCTTCATTCGCGGCAACGATCTTGCCTTTGATCTCGTTCAGCAGATCGCCGATCGAGCCGGCAGCGTTCGAGGCCACAGCAACGGTCGATTCGCCAAGTGCGAGCGATTCTTCCAGCGCCTTGAACCCGGCGACATCCGATTCCATGATCTTGGAGATTGCAAAGACAGCGGCACTGTCTTTTGCCGTCGCGACCTTTTTACCGGTCGAGATCTGGGCGTTCACATCTTCAAGGTTCGCATTGGTGCTCCGCAGGGTTTGCAGGGCGACCATCGCAGAAGAGTTCGTAAGAACACTAGCAACCATTGACATCATTCCTTTCAGGTGCGGTGCTTTCCGCACCGCAATTGCATTTCATCCCAGTTTCCTGAGATGCGTGACAGGACCGAGGGGCACCTGTTTGGGAACGTGTCTTCTGACAATGATCGGGGCGTTCAGCTCCGAAGCGGCGTTCTCGGGCCGCTACACCAAAGAACACCGAAAGACTTAGGATCCGGTAAAGTGCTGCGCGGATTTCGCATTGAGCGCTGACGAAATAGACCGGATTTAAGCCGTTTTCGCCTGGCCAAGTTCGTCCGCACGACTCATGATCGTCGATCCATCCTCGGCATAGGCAACCGCACCGGATCTCGTCTTGCGGATTGCGGTGATCCGGCGACGCGCCTGAGCCACACCCTGGCGGGCAGCCTGGATGATATCCTCGTTGCGTCGGCTCTCCGCGATCAAGGTATTCATCGCCTGCAGGACCGAGGCGTTTCGCTGTACCTTGGGAATGAGTGTCTCCAGCTTGCCCAGGATGGCGAGCTTGCGCTCCGTCATCTCCTGCAATTGGACATATGCCCCCGTCAGAAAGATTTTCCGCTCGTCCGACAGAATGTCCAAGGCCTCCTGCACCGCGTCGATCAGAAGATGGCGCGGATCTTCAATCGTTGGACCGGTAACATCGAGCGTGCTCATTGCGTGCCCTCCGCCTTCAGCGATTCGTAGACCCGATCAGCGATGCCGATCGATCGCGATTGAGAGATGCCATCGGCATAGGCACGCGCGAGGAAATCCGCGAACGCGGCCTCGCCAACACCGCCATTCATCGTCTCAGGCATCTGCCCAAGACCCGCGTGCTTCAGCATTTCGGTCAGGAAAACCGCTTCGAACTCCTGAGCGGCGTGGCGGATTGTTGCCTCGGTCTGTTCAGTGGTTCGCACAAAGTCTGGGCGCGTTGCGGTCGTCGGCAAATCGGGACGCAGGACAGATGAAATGTCACTCATTCGGTTTCTCCGGTCAAAGCCAGAACACTGAAACGGATCCGAGTAAACAATCGGTAAGGCTTGGCGAATAACGTTCCCGCCTGCGTACAGAAGTATGGGGTGAGTATGAACCTGTCAGACCTGATTGCTCCCGATCCGGGCAAAGTGCAGCCCGGCAAGGGGGCCAAGCCCGCTCAGACCGAAGACGAGTCGGACACCGAATTC
>JBCBOR010000002.1:0-176494 GCA_039821125.1 Pseudomonadota bacterium | reverse complement strand
GGCGTGTAGCCCGCCATCTCGGTCGAGACCGCCACACGCAAAGGCGCTTCGGGCCGGTTCTTCTGGGCGCGAAATTGCGGCGGCTGGCCAGGATGGATGGTGATATGCGCCGTCTCGGCCCCCATCTTCAGATGCTGCAACACCTTGTCGTCGCCACCATAGCGACCTTCGTATTCGACGTAGTTGATCGTATCGTCGCCCTTGGAATAGCTTTCACGATGTTTTGGCGGTCCGGCCATCACTCAAATCCCTTGATCAGTTCAAACAATGCGATGGCGGTGGCGGCGGCCACGTTCATCGAGGAATTCTGACCGTACATCGGAATATGCACGACCGCGTCGGACAGCGCGAGAAGGGCGTCCGGCACGCCTTCATTCTCGGCGCCGACGATCAGGCAGATCGGCTGTGCCGGGTCTTGTGTGAACCGCCGGATATGCTGGCTGGCCGATGTGATCTCGAGGCTGACAATGCGCGTCCCGGCGGTGCGCAGGTCAGTGACCACCGCCACCGGATCCGGCGCATAGGTGAACGCCACGCTGTCCTCCGTCGCCCGGGAGGTCTTGCGGATCTTGCGGTTGGGCGGCGTGGGTGTCTCGCCTGTCAGATAGAGATGCGCAATCCCGAGCGCGTCGGCCAGCCGAAACAGCGAGCCGACATTCATCGGCACGTCCATATCGTGCGCCAGAACCGATACCGGGAACGTCCGCGTTCCCGGGCGGTGGTGCGTGTGATCGAGCTGGACGTGGTTCATTGCCGTCGGTTTGGTCCAAGAGCGCGCTGTGCTGGTGGGGCACAGGGTATCGCAGCGCCGCGCTCCTGCAAAGCGAGCGGGTCTATCCGCCGGATTTCTCGATCCGCTTGGCCTGATCCCACAGCGCATCCATCTCTGCCAGAGTCGCGTCCTCGGGGCGGCGTCCTTCGGCTTTCAGCGCACTTTCGACAAAGCGAAACCGGTGGTCAAACTTTGCATTGGCCCGGCGCATCGCTGCCTCGGGATCGACTTTGAGATGGCGGGCGAGGTTGGCCATGACGAACATCAGGTCGCCATATTCCTCCTCGATCTTGTCCTGATCGGCGCGGTCGATCTCGGCAACCAGCTCTGCGGCTTCCTCCTGAACCTTGGCGAGCACATCCTGTGGATCGGTCCAGTCGAAGCCCACGCGCGCTGCGCGCTTGGTCAGGGCCGTGGCCTGCGTCAGGCCGGACAGCGTCATCGGCACGCCGTCCAGAACGCTGTGACGCACGATGCCTTTCTCGGCCCGCTCCTTGGCTTTCAATGCCTCCCAATCAAAGCTGTCGGGATCTGCTTTCGGACCGCCTGGCCTGGTCCCGAACACATGAGGATGGCGCCGCAGCATCTTGTCCGAGATGGCGCGCACGACATCATCCCACGCGAAATCCCCGGATTCTTCAGCCATTTGCGCGTGATAGACGACCTGAAGCAGCAGGTCCCCGAGCTCATCCGTTAGCTCGCCCATCTCGCCGCGTTCGATCGCATCGGCGACCTCGCACGCCTCCTCGATCGTATAGGGCGCGATCGAGCGGAAATCCTGTTCACGGTCCCAGGGACAGCCATCAGGCGCACGCAGGCGGCGCATGATCTCGAGCAGGCGCTCGATCCCGGCGGAGCGATCGAAAACAAGCGTATCCGAGGCGTCGCGGGGCAGGGCGTCGGTCATGATGCCTCCGGGTCAGACAGGCTTACTTCGGCTGGGCCGAGCGCAGGTTAAGAATGTTCGCACCAAGAATGAGCGCCGCACCAGCGACGACCGCTATCCCCAGGGCCTCGTCATAAAGCAGCCAGCCGAGAAACGCGACCAGCGGCAGGCGGCTGAAATCCATCGGCGCGACGATCGAGGCCGGGGCAAGCTGCAAGGCAGAGGTCAGCGAGATATGCGCAGTCAGCCCGCAGATCCCGACCAGCACGACCCAGGGCGCTGTCGCCGCGTCGGGCAGGGTGATATGCCCGTCCCAGAAGACGAAGATCAAGCCATAGACCGTTTGCGTTACCGTCAACCAGAACAGGATCGTCCACGTCGTCTCGGTGCGCGACAGCGCCTTGGTCATCATGATCGATCCGCAGAACCCCGCCGTGGACAGGACCGCTGTCAGATGCCCCACGTTCAGCGGCGCAAGGCCCGGCTGCGCGATGATCAGAATGCCGAGAAAGCCCAGGACCGCGGCGACAATCTTGCGTTGGGTCAACGCCTCGCCCAACAGCAGCGGCGCGAGCAGGGCGATCCAGATCGGTGTTGTGAACTCGATGGCGAAAAGCTGGGCCAAAGGGATAAACGCAAGTGCATAGAACCAGAGATTCTGCCCCGCGAAGTGGAACATGTTGCGCGTGATGTGCAGACCTATGCGATTGGTCCGCGCCTCTGTCAGCCGCCCCATTGCCGCGCCGAACCCGATCACGAGAACCGCGCCGATCAGCGAGCGGTAGAGCATCAGCTCGAACGTATCGAGATCGCGGCTGACTTCGCGTCCTGCAATCGCCATGGCCGAGAAGGACGCAACGGCGCCCAGCATCCAAAGCGCCGCAAGCAGCGGGCGTGAGGATGTGTCAGACGCAGCGTGGCGTGTCGCAGAGTCGGTCATTCCTGCACCACGCTGTGTGCTGTCGGGACCGGCGCCTGCATCACTATCTCTACGGGGATATGAAGAATTTTCACTAAATCACTATATTTGTACACAATTTCTTTTCAGTTCTTCAGGTGTATCGTAGTCTGCTCCCGGAGCGCGTTGGATCGCCGGGGTCGCGTGCGACATGAGCACGGGTGTCCCGTCAGGTCAATCAAGGTGGGGAATATGGCCAGTGACGTCACCAGAATGAAGGAGTGGTCGCAAGCTGTTGAAGGCATGGGGCAGGCAGCGGCTGGCCAAATGCTTTTGCAAAATGCACAATGCCGCCCCAATCGTGCCACGCTTTCTTGGCACACGGCACCATCAGTATCCTTCGGAGTAACCCCGTGAACGACCAGATTGCCGCACGATCTTCCTTCACAGATTACGTCGAGCCGATCTGGTTCCAGGAACTGTCCTCGGGCCTGTCGATCCGGGCGCACTTCGTCGTTTCAGGCAATGTGCGGGACGTCTATCCGATCCGCGGGGAGACGGATCTCGAGTTTGTCGATTTCGAATGTGCGACATGGACGGTGCTGAAGGCGAAGAACTGCACGGCTTTGCTGGTGCACGACCCGGTCGAGGGGCTGAGACTGCACCACGAATGTGATACGGCGGTCATCCCCGATCTCGAGCGCCACGGGCTGACCCTCGGCACGGTCGCGGACACGCCCGATGAACTGGCGGATCTTGCCAACCGGGTTATGGGCGCTGTCGACCTGCCGATTGCTCTGGTGATCGACTATGCCTCGATCATGCTGAAGCAAAAGGGTCCGGACGTGGCGCGGCTGTTCATCGCGATGGACAAGGCGTCGCGCGGTCCGGCACCGATGCGCCCGCGTCGGCTTGGTGCTGTGCCGCCGCGCAATCCGATCATCTGGGTGGTGGACCGGACCGGCGATGTGCCGGAGTGGTTCTCGCTCCGCAATCCCGGCATCCGCGACATGGTGGTCGGGCTGCCGGATCTGACGGAGCGCACGAGTTTCATCGATCTGATGTCGGCGTCCCTGCCCAGCGTCGGCGAGATGTCTGCGGATGATCACGACGCCGCGGTCGAGAGATTCGCGGTGCGCTGTGATGGCATGGCGCTGATGGAGATCTACGGAATTGTCGATCTGGCCCGTGCCGAGAACATTCCGTTCGAGGAGATCGATACCGCCCTGCGCAGCTTCCGCCTGGGCACCACGCGAAACCCGTGGACCTCGCCCGTGATGCGGGCGCGGGTGCGCAACTCGAAGCCTGTTCTTGAAGGCCGCGTCAAAGGCCAGCCACGCGCGCTGGAGCGGACGTATGACATCATCGTGCGCTCGATCATGGGGCTCTCTGGCGCGCAGACCACGAATCGCGGCAACCGTCCGCGCGGGGTGCTGTTCTTCGTCGGCCCGACCGGTGTCGGTAAGACCGAGCTTGCCAAGGCCGTGGCAGAGGTGATGTTCGGCGACGAAAGCGCCATGGTCCGGTTCGATATGTCCGAGTTCATGGGCGACGAATCGATCGGGCGCCTGATCGGCCCGCCGCCTGGACATGCCGGGCACGAGAACGGGGGCGAGCTTGTCAACGCGCTCCGTGCGCGTCCGTTTGCTGTCTACCTGTTTGACGAGATCGAGAAAGCGAACCCGCGTATCCTGGATATGTTCCTGCAGATCCTCGATGATGGTCGCCTGTCGGACACGCGCGGCGAGACCGGCTACTTCTCGGAAGCGCTGATCATCTTCACGTCCAATGTGGGCATGGTTGGCGGCGACAAGTCGAACAATGCCGGGCAGACCGTGCTGCCTTCGGATTCGGCCAAGGTGCTCGAGCGCAAGCTGACAGACGCTGTGGGGTACCATTTCCGCTCGGTTCTGCGCCGGCCCGAGCTTATGAACCGTCTCGGCCAGAACGTGGTGCCGTTCCAGTTCATCAACATCCATTCCTCGGTCATCATCTTCGACGCAATCATATCCCGTGTCGTGGCGGCCGCCGCGGAGGAGCACGAGGTCGAGGTGGTCCTGACCGACGACGCGCGCGAACAGTTGCTCGAGATCTGTACCTTCGACCTGAATGATGGGGGCCGCGGCATCGGAAACCGGATTGAAAGCGGGTTCATCAACCCGCTGTCACGGATCCTGTTCAACCGCAGCGCGCCGAAGAAGCTGACCGTGACGCGGGTCTATCAGGAGGATGGCGAGGTCCATCTCGAGGTCGAGTAAGGCTCTCGCTGGCGCCGTGCGGCGTCACTCCCACTCGATGGTTCCCGGCGGTTTTGACGTCACATCATAAACAACACGGTTGATCCCGCGCACTTCGTTGATGATCCGGTTCGCCGTGCGGCCGAGAAAGTCATGCGGGAACGGGTAGTAATCCGCCGTCATCCCGTCGACCGAGGTGACCGCGCGGAGGGCACAAACGTGATCATACGTTCGCCCGTCGCCCATCACACCCACCGTGCGCACGGGCAACAGCACCGCAAAGGCCTGCCAGATTGTGTCGTAGAGGCCCGCCTTGCGGATCTCGTCCAGATAGATCGTGTCGGCCTGGCGCAGGATATCCAGTTTTTCCTCGGTGATCTCGCCCGGGCAGCGAATCGCAAGGCCCGGTCCGGGGAACGGATGACGCCCCACAAATGCGTCGGGCAGGCCAAGTTCCCGCCCAAGGGCCCGAACCTCGTCCTTGAAGAGTTCGCGCAGTGGCTCGACCAGAGCCATGTTCATCCGCTCAGGCAGGCCGCCAACATTGTGGTGCGACTTGATCGTCACCGATGGCCCGCCCGAGAAGCTGACGGATTCAATCACGTCCGGGTAGAGCGTTCCCTGAGCCAGAAACTTCGCACCGCCAATGGTTTGCGCGTGTTTTTCGAACACATCAATGAACAATCGCCCGATGGTTTTGCGCTTTTGTTCCGGATCTGTGACGCCCGCGAGCTCGCCGAGGAACAACGCGCTCTCATCCGCGTGGATCAGCGGAATGTTGTAGTGATCACGAAAGAGGCCGACGACCTCGTCCGCCTCGCCTGCGCGCATCATCCCGGTGTCAACAAAGACGCAAGTCAGCTGGTCGCCAATCGCTTCGTGGATCAAGACGGCAGCGACGGACGAATCGACCCCGCCCGACAGGCCGCAGATCACTTTTTCAGAGCCGACCTGCTCACGGATCGCGGCGATCGCCTGATCCTTGTAGGCCGCCATGGTCCAGTCGCCGGACATGCCTGCGATGCCATGGGTGAAGTTCCGCAGCATCCGCGCCCCGGCGGGTGTGTGGTGCACTTCGGGGTGGAACATCAGGCCATAGAACCGCCGCACCGGATCCGCCAGCACAGCACACGGAGCGTTCGGAGAGGCACCTTGAACGTGGAACCCCGGCGGCAGTTCTGTCACCCGGTCGCCATGGCTCATCCAGACCTCGGTCTCGGCGCCGGGCCCGGCAATGCCGTCCAGCAGTTCAGATGTCTCGGCCATCTTCACGAACGCGCGCCCGAACTCGCGGTGGTGCCCGCCCTCGGCCTTGCCGCCCAACTGGTGCACCATGACCATCTGGCCATAACAGATCCCGAGCACAGGACAGCCGCGGTCGAACACCGCCTGATCGGCACGGGGGCTGCCCTCGTCCTCGACCGAAGCAGGCCCGCCCGACAGGATGATGGCCTTGGGCGCGAGCGCGTCGACCAGCGCCGCGTCGACCTGCTGGAAGGGGTGGATCTCGCAGTAGATCCCGCTCTCACGCAGCCGCCGGGCGATCAGCTGGGTCACCTGGGACCCGAAATCAACGATCAGGCAGGTCTCGTGCGGGGGCGTTGTGGTCATGCGGGTCTCGTTCTTTTGGCGCGGCGGCAAGTCCGTGGCGGTTCTATAGGATGCATGCCTGCGCCTGTCACCATGTCGCAATCGCGCGTTCGCAGGGCGAAAACGACAAGATGTGTCGCGCTTAGCTGCGCTAGGACTGGATTCAGTCAGTCGCGGCATCATCGCGGGTTCCGTTCAAAGGGTGAGACCATGATCGAGGGCGAAAAAATCGGCGGCCCGAAGCGGCGTGGCCGGGGCGGCGGCGGGGCTGCGCGGCGCGCGGAACGCACGGCGCCAAGGCTGGAATGTGCCCGGTTCATCGAGCGCCAGATCCCAAACTTCGATATCCTGAATGCCGAAGCGATCGAAATCATCGAGGCCAATGCCGAAGCGGTGCTCGAGGAGATTGGCGTCAATTTCGTCGAGAACCCCGGCGCCTTGGCGCGATGGCGTGATGCAGGTGCGGATGTGCAGGGTGAGCGGGTGCATATCCCGCGAGGTCTGGCCCGCAAGCTTTGCGCGACGGCGCCCGCGACGTTTACCCAGCATGCCCGCAACCCCGAACGGTCGGTCGAGATCGGCGGCAACGCGCTGGTTCTCGCGCCGGTCTACGGTCCGCCGTTCGTCCGGGATCTCGATAGCGGGCGGCGCTATGCGACCATGGCGGATTTCGAGAAGTTCGTGAAACTCGGCTACCTTTCGAAATGGCTGCACCATTCCGGCGGGACGGTGTGCGAGCCGACGGATGTCGCGGTCAACAAACGCCATTTCGATATGCTCTATGCCCATATGCGGTGGAGCGACAAGCCGTATATGGGCTCGGTTACCGATCCGAAACGGGCAACCGATTCGATCGAGATGTCCGAGATCCTGTTCGGGGTCGAGGCCGGTTCGGGCGCATTGCCGACGGTCATGACATCGCTGATCAACATCAACTCGCCGCTGACCTTCGATGCGACGATGATGGGAGCGCTCGAGAAGTATTCGGCGGCCAATCAGGCCTCGATCGTCTCGCCCTTCATCGTTGGCGGTGCCATGGCGCCGGTCTCGGTCGCAGGCACGCTGACGCAGGTTCTGGCCGAAGTGCTTGCCGGCGTGGCTTATTCGCAGCTGATCCAGCCCGGTGCGCCGGTGATCTTCGGTGCGTTTGTGACGTCGATCGACATGAACTCCGGTGCTCCGACTTTCGGCACGCCCGAGGCCTCGAAAATCCTGTACGGTGCCGGGCAGTTGGCTCGGCGTCTTAATCTGCCGTTCCGCTCCGGTGGGGGGCTGTGCGGCTCGAAGCTCCCGGATGCGCAGGCGGCGTACGAGACAGCGAACACCCTGAACGCCGCGCTGCTCGGCGGCGTCAACTTCATGCTGCATGCCTGCGGTTGGCTCGAGGGCGGTCTGGTGTCCTCGTTCGAAAAGTTCGTCCTGGATGCGGATCAGCTCGGTGTGCTGCACGCGGTCGCCGAAGGGGTCGACATGCGGCCGGATGCGCAGGCCCTGGACGCCCTCCGCGAGGTAGGGCCGGGTGGGCACTACCTCGGATGCGCACACACCCAGGCGAACTTCAAGACCGCTTTCTGGCGGTCGGAGGTGCTTGACTACAAGCCCTTCGAGACCTGGGCGGACGAGGGAGGACGCGACAGTCAGGCCCTCGCCGCGGCGCGGGTTCAGCGGATGCTGGCGGACTATCAGGCACCCCCGATCGATCCCGCGATCGACGAGGCACTTCGGGCCTTTGTCGCCGAACGAAAGGCCGCTGAGCCCGACGCGTTCGCCTGATCAAAGCGGCTCCTGCCCGCAAGTCGGGACCAGCGGCGCCGGCGGCGAGGCTTCGGCCAGCAGGGCCGCCAACACCTGCACATGCCGGGCAGGGCGGTAAGCGGCAGAACGGGCACGCCGTTCGTCTTCGCACTTCTGCTCGGCGGCCATAAGCTCGGGCAGGATCGTAGCTTCGGGTTTTGCCAGCAAGCCGGGGACCGCCCCAGGCAGGTCGCGGCTGCGCCGATAGCGCCGCGCGCCATATTCTGCGGTGGTTACGAGGATCTTCGGTCGGCTCATCGCGCAGGTCTCCTTCATCAGATTGGCATCGCTGCCCATGGTCGTCTCCATGCCGCTCTCGGGGGGCATGATGCCGAGCACGACCGGGCGTTGCCGTGAATTCGAGACGAGCGTGCGCGAGGGGGGCGATTTCTTAGGACTCTGTTAATTGTCCAGCAAATCGAACGGGATGCGCGCTTTGGATTAACAAACTATTCAGCATTCAACCGTAGAGACAAATGTATAAAAATTGAATCAAATAGGGCGAACCCAGGTGACCGAAACTCAAGCGATACTCGACAATTGCGCCGAGCGCGTGCGCAAGACCCTGCCGGATAACGCGGGCCCATGTTCTCCTCAGGAAGCGGCATATTACCTCGCGCATACCGAACAAGGTGAAAGCATCAGACGGCTTGCCGATGCATCCGGAACCCATCCATCGACCGTGCTGCGGGCCGTCCGGCGGATCGAACAGCGGCGCGATGATCCGCTGTTCGACCGTATCGTCTCGGAGATGGAGGAAGCACCGGTGCCGACACCCCAGATTCAGGCAAATATCGACGCGCGGCCGAGCAGTGGAACGGCCCCTGGGCGTCTCACCATCGAGCAGGTCCGGACAGAGGCGAAGAAATTCCTGCGCCGTCTGTCCGAGCCGTCAGCCTTCCTGATGATCGCCCCCGGCGCGCAGAAGGCCGGCATTTTTGGTGCGAACAATGATTTCAAGAAGCCGACGGCCTTGCTTCCCGTGCCGCTCGCGGTGGAGTTTCTGAAGCAGGACTGGATCAAGGTCTCCTCGCGCAGTTCTGCCGCAGTGCGCTATCAGATCACCGATGTCGGGCGCAGCTTCCTGCGCCGCACACTGGCCGAGGAGACGGTTGACCGCAAGCCGGGCGGCGGTCTCGCCGAGGCTCCGGTACCCTATCTCGGTCAACACCAGGCGATGGCCGACAAGCTGATGATGGACCCTGCGACAGGCAAGTCCTCCGCGGTGCGCATCAACATTGGCGAAAGTCCGATCGGCTGGCTGACCCGGCGCAAGGGGCCGGATGGCAAACCGTTCCTGGCGCCCGAGGAGGTGGACGCCGCAGAACGTCTGCGTACCGATTTCGAGACGGCCAACATCGGTCCGCAGGTCGCGCAGGATTGGCGCAAGTTCCTGACGCCATCCGACAAGTACTCGGGCTCGCCGCGTGCCGGTGAACCGGGCGAGGGCCCGATGATGGCGCGGGACCGCGTCATGAAGGCCCTCGCGGCACTGGGGCCGGGACTCGCAGATGTGGCTTTGCGCACCTGCTGTTTTCTGGAAGGCCTCGAGTCGTGTGAGCGGCGTATGGGCTGGTCCTCGCGCTCGGGCAAGGTGGTCTTGCAGATCGCGCTGAAGCGGCTTGTCGAGCACTATGGCCTCGCCCCATTCAAGAGTTGAGGCAGGGCGGCAGATGACCGCTTGATCAATGGGCCATGGCGCGGCAGGGTCGCGCCATGGCAGCCTCCCCACTCTCCGATCGTATCATCGAGACCGACGCCGATGTCGCGGAAGGCGCGGCCTGGCTGGCCGCGCGTGAGCCGCGCTTTGCCTGGGCGCTCGAGCAGACCGGACCCTTGCCGTTGCGGCGCCGGTCGGGCGGGTTCCCGGCGATGCTCCAGGCGATCTGCGGCCAGCAGCTTTCGGTCGCCTCTGCCGCTGCGGTATGGGATCGGCTTGAGAAGGCTGGGTTGACAGACCAGGCGCCGGTTCTGGGAGCAGGCTTTGACGATCTCAGGGCCTGCGGATTGTCGCGCCCAAAGATCCGCTATGTGCAGGCCCTGGCCGAGGCGGATATCGACTTCCCCGCATTGGCCACGATGCCGGAAGACGAAGCCGTTGCCACCTTGACCGCGGTCAAGGGGATCGGCGTCTGGACGGCCGAGATCTATCTCAAGTTCGCCGTTGGACGCGCCGATGTCATCGCGGCAGGCGATCTCGCCTTGCAGGAGGCGGCGCGGATCCTGTTCGACCTGCCCGACCGACCGACCGACAAAGCCCTGCGCGCGCTGGCCGAGCCGTGGTCGCCCTGGCGCTCGGTTGCCGCGCGCATCCTCTGGGCCTATTACCGGGTGGCAAAGCGGCGCGAGGGCATCGCATCGTAGGGTGCGTCCGTGACGCACCGCCGCTGACATAAGGGAGAGATCCGAATGAGCACCCTGACCGGCCCGCGGGCCGATGCAAAATCCGGCCAGACCAAGTCGTTGGTGATCTTCCTGCACGGCTATGGCGCCGATGGGAACGATCTCTTCGGTCTCGCCCAGCCACTTGGCGAGCATCTGCCGGATACGGTCTTCCGCTCGCCGAATGCGCCGGAGAAAAGCACCGTGAACCCGATGGGCTACCAGTGGTTTCCGATCCCGTGGCTTGACGGCTCGAGCGAAGCCGAGCGCGACGCCGGCTTCAAGCGCTCGGTCGGGATCCTGAACGAATACCTGACCGAGGCGATGGCGGAGGAGGGGGTCACTCCTGCGCAAACCGCTCTGGTCGGTTTCAGCCAGGGTACGATGATGAGCCTTTATGTGGCGCCGCGCCGGACGGAGCCTGTGGCGGGCGTGGTCGGCTTCTCTGGTCGCCTGATCCCGGGTGACGATCTGGCTGCCGAGGCTGTCTCAAAACCGCCGGTCCTGCTCGTGCACGGCGATCAGGACGAGATGATCAACGTCTCGGAGATGAGTACGGCGGAGACGGCGCTTCGCGGTGCCGGATTTCAGGTGCAAAGCCATATCAGTCGGGGGATCGGTCACGGCATCGCGCCGGATGGACTGTCGTTGGCCCTTGGGTTTCTGGCGCACCAACTCGGGGTGTCGTCGACATAGCGGACAGCGTGCCGACCAGGTTTGCACCGTGCGCTGCGATGTAGGGTGCGTCCGCGACGCACCCGCGTTTCGGCCAAAGTTATCCACAGGTGGTGTGGACACATTTCTGTAGCACGACTCAGGTAAGACACTTTTGTGGCGAGCGATGGCTTTATCTAGAGACTTGATGATCCTTCGCTGCCAGATATAGTGAGTGCGACAGGGCTCGGCCCGCCGGTCGATGCCCGGAAAATCGGAGCGGTCTAACGCTTTCCGAAAACGGGGCAGAGGCATGCAAGAGACGTTCGCGACAGAGTTTGTGAGGCAGCCGGGCAGTCTTCGGGACAATCCGGCGCTGGTCCTGAACGCGGATTACCGTCCGCTAAGCTATTTTCCACTGTCCCTCTGGCCCTGGCAGGACGCGATCAAGGCGGCCTTTCTGGACCGGGTGATGATCGTGGCAGAGTACGAAACCGAGGTACACTCGCCGTCGATTTCGATGCGGTTGCCGTCGGTCGTCGTGCTGCGCGACTATGTCAAACCGGCGCGTTACCCCGCCTTCACGCGTTTCAACCTTTTCCTCAGGGACGAGTTCGCCTGCCAGTATTGCGGCGCGAAGGGCGAGATGACCTTCGATCACGTGACCCCGCGCTCGCGCGGTGGACGGACCACATGGGAGAATGTCGTCGCCGCCTGTGGTCCCTGCAATCTGCGCAAGGGCAACAAGACGGTGCGCCAGGCCAACATGTCACTTGCGCGGCCGCCGCGTCGCCCCGATTCGGTCGAGCTTCAGAACAAGGGTCGGAAGTTTCCGCCAAACCACCTGCACGACAGTTGGATGGACTTCCTTTACTGGGACGCCGAACTCGACGCCTGACGCGCCGCGCCCCCACCGGGACGCGGCATTTTTGTTCAGGGGTGGCAGGGCGTCACGCCGCTTCAGCCGGTTTTGGCCAGCCCGGACGTGCCTCGATGCGGGCCGCCCATGCCGATGCATGGGTCAGGCCCGGTGGAATGGCCTCTTGCGCGTATTCCTGGATCTTCAGCGCAGCGGCGCCTGTAAGATCCGCGACCGAAATCCGGTCGCCCGCCACAAATTTGCGCCCGTCCGACATCTCCTGATCGAACCAGGCCCACTTCTTCGCCATCAGGCGACGCTGGCTGTCGGCAAAGGCCGGGATCTGCTCGATCTTGTCTTTGAAGAATTCGAACGTGTGGAGGCCGACGCCGCCGATCACGTCCATCAAGTGACGCTCAAGCCGCCGGTTCCACATCTCGATATGAGCCTGCTCGCGATCATCCCGGCCGAAGAGTGACGGCTCCGGGTGCAGCGTCTCGAGATATCGGCAGATCGCCACGCTCTCGCAGATATGGGTTCCATCGTCGAGTTCGAGCACCGGCACCTCGCCAAGCGAATTGATCTTCAGGAATTCCGGTTTGCGCGACGCGCCGTCAAGCAAGGCAACGGGTTCGGTGGGGATGTCGATCCCTTTCTCCGCGAGGAACATGGAGACGCGGAGCGGGTTCGGGGCCGGGAACATGTAGAGTTTCATAATGCACCTTTGCTGCTGCTGGTGCGGGCAGCCTAGGCGAGTCGAGACCAAAAGTAAACCGATTGGTAAAGTATTGTCTCCCGACCTAGCCGGGCGCTGTATGACGTGTCGGCGTGCGCGGTATCGCCGCGAAGATCCACAATACCGCGAGACCAGCCGAGATGATCGCGTTCCAACCGGCCATGGTGATGTCCAGGAAATCCCAGACAATCTCGTCGCAGCGCACGAGGGGGGCGTTCATGATCTGCGCCATCAGATCCTCGGTCGACAGAGCGGTCGGGTCCGCGCCAGAGCAACTGCCGGGGCCCTCCCACCAAAGCTGTTCGACCCCGGCATGGAACACACCCAGCCCTGCGCTGACTGCCATCACAGCCCCGCCAAGCACCGACAGAGGCCGGCGCGCCCGCCAGAAAACCGTCATCGCCAGCACGGCAACCAGGGCCGCTGCCAGATGCGGCCAGCGCTGCCAAATGCACATGGGGCAGGGCGCGAGCGCACCGAGATATTGAAATCCCAGCGCGCCCAGAAGCAGGGCAATCGAGCCAAGACCCGCCAGCAGAATGCGACCGTAAACGCTCATCAGAGCAACAGTTTCACCGCCGCGAAGCCGCCGATCAAGAGAATACCGCCGACGGTTGCCAGGATACCGAAGTACCGGTCGATGAAGGCCTTGGCTGGCTCGCCCATGTACCAGAGGATCCCGGCCACCAGGAAGAACTGCCCGCCCCGTCCGATCAGCGATGCGATCAGCAGTGTCCAGATCGACAGGTTGAAGAATCCCGCGGCGATTGTCGCGACCTTGTAGGGAAACGGCGTGAAAGCAGCGGTCAGAACGGCGATGAAGCCGTTCTCGTTGAACATCTCCTGCGCCTCGGCGATGTATTCGCTCTTGCCATAGAATTCGATCAGCGGGCGGGCGACCTGTTCCTCGAACGTAGCACCCAGCCACCAGCCGAAGACCCCGCCCGTCGCCGAGGCAACGGTGCAGATCCCCGCGATCAACCAGGCCCGGTCGGGCCGCGCAAGCACCATCGGAATGACCATGACCAGAGGCGTGATCGGGAAGATCGAGCTTTCAATAAAGCTAATGAACGCCAGCGCCCACAGGGCGTGGCGATGAGCGGCCATCCGAAGGACCCAATCATAGAGGCGTCGCAGCATTGCGCGGGACGTACACCGCACGCCCGACGCTGTCCATAGGCGAAGCGGCGCAGGCACTGGCCCGGTCCGGTGGCCGTTGGGAAGTGATTGACCCCGGCCTTCGGCTGCCTATAGTGCGCGCGTTTCCGGCCCGGATGGCGGAATTGGTAGACGCAGCGGATTCAAAATCCGCCGGTGGCAACACCTTGAGGGTTCGAGTCCCTCTCCGGGCACCATTTAGACGCTCAAGTCTCTGACGCTGTTGTGAAAGTAGAACGTCTCAGTTCAATCCAGCTTTGCGCTGCCGGAGCGCGCGCCTTTTCCAGCGACAGCTTTCATCATCATGTGTACACCTGACGGCGCTCGGCTTCAGCGTTCTCGCGTGCTTTTGACGCGATCAAGTCAAACACGTGCAGCGCACCGCATGACGCACGTTCCAGCGCGTTTGTATCGAGACACTCACGATCGAGTTCTGCGACCAACGATCGCCATCGATCGGGTTCTGTCCGCAGACCACAGTAAGCCATTGGCGCCATCGGCAGTGACTTTTTCAGATGCTTTGAGATCACGGCACTGCCGAACTGCGCGCCGTGCAACGCGTAGAGCATGCCGAGCGCTTCCTCGACCGTTGTGATGGCATGCAATGCGTGTGCGGTCGTCTCGACCGGTGATGGCGCGTCCTGGCAGAGCGCCTGGCATTGGCGGGCAAGCGAGAATTCCGGCCAGACGCCCAAGGCGCAGCGTCGTTCCTCGGCGGCGACATAGACATCTCGGAAAACGCTGAGGATTCTGGCGTATTCCGGCAACGACAGATCGTCAGCGAGCAAACGGCTTATGACTGGATGATGGTGCAGCGCTTCGTGCGCAGTTCTGGTTTTCTCAGCGATTTCAGCGCGCGCGGTCACGGCGGTCATCCTTGTGGCGGTTCGCGTTCGACATGGTTTGCCCGGTCACATACCGGGCCTTGCGCAGTGTCCACCGACACCTCTGACAGGCGGTGTTTGTCCGTTGGCGCGCGTAAATCATTGTGAAAGGACCACGTCGAAACTGGCACCCTGTCCCAGTTCAGAGGTCACCCGGATCTCGCCGCCATGGGTCTTGGCGACGCGGCGGCACAGGCTCAGACCGAGGCCGGAGCCCGGGATTGCCTCGTAGCTGTGCAGTCTGCTGAACAACCCGAAGATTTTCTCGTGATGTATCTTGTCGATACCTATGCCGTTGTCCGCAACACGAATGCCGCAGCGCCTGAGGGCGAGGGGATTGAGATCCTCGATCCGGATGACGGGATGGCGATCGGGATGGCGAAACTTGATCGCGTTCGAAATCAGGTTCTGAAACAGATGCCGGATTTGAAACTCTGACCCGGAAATGATCGGCAGCGGCCCGACTTCAAAGGTCGCGATTTTCTCGTCATTCTTGCCGACAAGGTCTTGAATGATCTCCGGGATCAGCGCGTTCAGGTCAATTTCCGTCCGCACTTTTTCTTCGTCGAGTGTGCGCGAGAAGTACATCAGGTCATCCAGCAGCTTCTTCGAGCGTTTCACCGTTCCGGTTGCGAAGTGGAGGTCCTCGAAGTCCGCTGGCATCTCGTGATTGTCTTCAAGAAATGCCTCGATCAGCATGCCGATGGTGTTCAGCGGCCCCTTCAGATCGTGGGAGATCGCAAAAATCATCTCGGACAGTTCATCGCGTTGATGCGCGATGCTGTCGGACAGGGCCTGCGCTTCGGCATAGCGGTCACGAAGAGCGCGGGTCTGTGCCTGGACTTCACTGCTGAGAAGTTTTCGCTGTTCGTTCAGCTCGAAGTTGACCTCCTTCAGCGTCTCTTCGATCCGACGCCGCTCGTGAACTTCCTTGGTCAGCTTTGCCTGAACAGTCTGATATCCTTGGAAACTGCGCTGATAGATATCGAGGATCTGAGTCTGGATCGCTTTGGCTTGTGGGCCTGCCGCCCTCTGACTGGCGCGGTCACAGCAGGCAACAACATCGACCAGCGGGAACCCGGCCTGAACCATGTCCCGGCCAATCCGCTCGGCCGCGTCCTGCCAGCCGTCCTCGGCGCCCTCATACCGTTCGATCAGTGCGGCAAGTGCACCGCTGAGCCGTTGCTGATCAGAATTCTGCGACACCGAGACCGCACTCATCTCACGGTTTTTCTGCATTCGGCTTCAGCGATAAGCTCAAACAGCGTATCGGCCAACACGGAGGACTCAACGGGCTTGGTCAGATAGGGGATCTCTTCGATATCCTGGGGCCGTTCCAGATCCGAGCCATATCCGGTGACAAACAGGATCGGGATGCCGCGTGCCCTCAACTCCCGGGCAATCGGGAAGCTGTTTTCATTGCCCAGATGCATGTCGAGCACGGCGGCGGCAAACGTATGTCGGTCGATCAGGTTCATCGCTTTTTGCACGCTGGCGGCGGTCGAGACATTCTCGAACCCGACATCGAACAGGATGCTTTCCATGTCCATGGCTATGACAAAGTTGTCCTCGACCAGAAGAAGGCGGCCGGTTTTCGGCCGATCGTGCGGTACGGGCGCCAGGTCCACTTGAGAAATCGGGCTGGTATACTGCTCGGAGGCAAAGCCTGTCCCCAAAACGCTTTGCGGCAACCAGATCTCGGCCTCGACCCCTTCTGGGGAAAATCGAAGATCGACCCTTCCGTCCAGTTCAAACGGTATCGCCTGCTTTATCAGAGTCGAGCCGAAGCCGGTCCTAGATGGCTCCTGCACCGCCGGTCCGCCACGTTCGCGCCAGCTGATCGTGCACCCGCCGTCCTCTCGCTTCAGCACAATGGAAATGCTGCCATCTGGCTGTGACAGGGCGCCATACTTTACCGCATTGGTTGTCAACTCGTGTATTGCGAGTGCGAAGATCGGACAAAGATCTGGGCGGATCGAGGCATCCTCGCCGCCTATCGAGAGATGTCTGCCGCCTTCGTCGTAAGGCTGGACTTCGGTCTCGATGATCTTCGCAAGACTGACGCTTTCAACCATGCCCGTGTTGCTGAGGTCGTGGGCCACCGCAAGCGCCTTGATCCGCTGCTCGAGCGCTGCGGAGTAGCTCGACAAGGACGAGTTCGAGCGCCGTGCCTGACGCGAGACGGACCGAATCAGCGCCAGGATGTTGCGCACCCTGTGGTTCAGTTCGCTGATCATCAGCTTTTGCTGACGATCACGGTCCTCGAAAAACGCGCGCTCGATCCGGGCGCGCTGCTGCGTGGTTTGCAGAACGACACGGGCAAGCCCATCGCCCAGTTCGTAGTCCAGGGGGCGCCATGGGGCGCAGGTTCCCTGTACCGTGTCGACGTAAAGGCTGAAGGATCCACGAGGGCTCAGACGGACAACGCCGTCTTCCTCGACGATGTCTTTATTCGGCGCGCCGGCCCACTTGACCTGCGTCTCTTGGCCTTTGCGAAAGACGACGGCGGCGTTTTCATTGCCAAGGGGGATGATCATAAGGCCCGCGATGGCGTCCGGGGTTCGCTGATAGTCGGGCAGGAGCTCTGCAAGGTTTGTGAAGGCCACGACCCTGCCATCGGCGCAGGTTTCGGTCACGAGTGTGCTGATTTTCTGCCAGGGCAGGCAATCCCCGTATTCGTGCCAGCTGCCATCCAGATGCAAGACCATGCCGTCGGCATTGAACTGTTCGATCAGCGGAAACGGATCACCGGTGATGATCTCTTTCAGATCGCTGCCTTCGGCATGTTCTGCGCTGATCCTTTGGTGGATCTCGCGCACGGTCTCGCGCGCGGCCTGAAGCTCCTGATCTTCCAGCAAAGCAAGCTTCACATTGAAGTACTCGATGAACGGCAGGCAGACCGCACGCACGCGGGGCGGCGGAACCATGGGCGCGTAGTTGTGGAACGAGATGATTCCCCACAGCTTTCCCTTGACCACGATGGACAGTGTCATCGTGGCCTCGACCTCCATGTTCCGCAGATACTCTACATGGACTGGCGAGACACCGCGCAATTGCGCAAGCGACAGGTCCAGCGGCGGCAGATCCGCTGATGCGGCCTGAACCGGCACCGGGGTCTGATCGACATCGGTGATCATGCGCAGCGGAAGGCGCAGCATAATCTCGCGGGCCTGGGTCGGGATATCCCATTTCGGAAAGTTCAGACCCAGGAAATCGTCGTGCTCCGATGTGTTCTCTTCTGCGATGACCTCGCCGCTCCAATCCTCGGCAAACCGATAAATCATGACCCGATCATAGCCCGACATTCGTTGCAGCCAGCGCACCGAGATGTTGAGGAGGCGATGCAGGTCGTCCTGTTTATTGACGAGTTGGAAAAGCTCGCTGATCCGGGCCGAGACCTCGGCATCGGCCCAGGGAGGTGTGGCAGACGGCTCGATCTCGAGAACGAACAGATCACCCGATTGGAAGCCGTGAGCCTCGAATTTTTGTCCGCCGTGTTCCAAACTGCAGACCGGCTCGCGCCGCTCGGCGATGGTGGGCAACTCCATCAGATTGTTGATGCTGTGAACGAGCTTGCGGTCACCGAGCGTCTGGATCGAGCTGCCTAGCCATCCCTCGACCGTGCCGCCCAGATAGTCGCCGACATTCGCGCTGGCATACACGATCTGCTTGGTGGCTGGATCCAGCGCAAGCAATGCACCGTTTTCCTGTATCGTTCCCGGAATATGGATCGGCTCGCGATCACATTCCTCCAGGGCCCGTTGCTCCAGATCCATCTTAACGTCTCCCTACCAAGGACTGATCGAATGTTTAGTTCGAGCAGGGATGGCCGTAAACCTTTGGTTGCAGAAAACTGTCATGATCAATTTACATCTTCTTGCCTTCATTTCGGGTGGAACCGTCTGGGGAGCCATGCGGCGCGCTTGAAAGTGTGAATGCTGAGAGTCAAATCACTGCCCCGGTTGCCGGTGCTTTGGATCACGAGGGGCAAAGCTTGGTTTTGCTTTGCGAGTCCAACCGCGCGGTCAGCATCGACCGGGCCCCATCATCTGCCAAGGATATCGAGGCGGCGGTTTCGTTCCGGCTCATTTCACCCGCCATGGATCACGGTTCGCATTGGCCCGGGCGTGAAGAGCCCCCACCCAGTCACCGGCAGATGCATATCCGCGGTAACGTTAACACTCAGTGAGTATCAGTCCGCGTTGACTGCGAGCCGCTCCGCTTCCCCGTGACCGGGGTGCAGTCGCTGTAACCCGGCGCCATGACCGAGAGGACCCGTGACGCAATCGGCGCAAAATCGGCACGGAAGTGGACGGTGCTTTTGACCGCGACGATCCGGCGGGACGCGGGGTCCACGCCGATATGCCGAAACGCCTCTTGGTCGATCACCTGATGGCGCCGCGAGGAGATGATGACCGAGACGTCGCTCTCGCTCGCAACAATCTTCAGCAACGCGCAGGGCCCGATATCTGTCTCGACGTCCCGTTGCATTGCGCCCCTGCACGTAAAGACACCGTCGGTGAGTGCCAGAACCTCGACCTCGCAGGGCAACGGCTCGACGCCTGCCGGACCATGACGCCCCCCAAGTGAGACCTGGATCCGCGCGCCGACGCCGCCCTCATGGGCACGTGCCGCGACGACCGGGTCCCATAGCGTTCCCAAGACCGCGTCCTTCGCACCGGCATCCACCAGCGCTTTCAGCAATCCCGTTGTGTCGGACATCGCACCGGCGCCAGAGTTGTCCTGCACATCTGCGAGCACGATCGTCTCGCCTTCGTTTGAGAGCGAAAGCGCACGCGATACGGCATCCTCCGGGCTCAACAGCGGGTTTTCGACCGTTGCGATGGCGCTCTCCAGTCCGGCAAGAAGCCGATCGGCGAGCAGGTCTGCCGATACCGCATCCATGGCATACACAACCAATGAGGGGGTGAACCCCGGCACACCGGACAGGGGAAAGCCAAGGGCGATATCGCCCGACACGCCGTTGGGCAGAGCCTCCAGCCCGCGGTACAGCGTTTGCAGGGGGCCGAATTCCGTGCATTGCGCCGACAGAGGGATCTGTTGGCTGGCCCGCCTGAAGGCCTTGGCGGGGCACGTGCCGGTTCGGATCATATCGCGGAGCAGCGACCACGCCCGTGCGCCCGTCGCATCCATGTCCAGATGCGGATAGGTACGGTAGATCGTGATCACATCCGAGAGGTCGACCATCTCGGCAGTGATGTTGGCGTGAAGATCAAGGCTGACGGCGATCTGGAGATCGCGTCCAAAGTGGTCGCGGATCCGCCGCAGGAGCGCCCCTTCGCCATCCTCCGATGTCTCGGTGACCATGGCGCCATGCAGGTCAAGATACACGCCGTCGATCTGACCCGCCTGTCGCACGGCGCTGAGGATCTGATCCGAGATCCGATCGAACGCATCGGCCGAAACGACGCTTGCAGGCTCGGCGCTGGTCCAGAGGATCGGGAGAAGCTCAGCCTCCTCGAGCGCCGCGTCGATGAACCCGCCGATGGGAATGTTCAACCCACGAAAGATGTCGACGACCTGATCGCCGGCCGTCAGCCCCGGCCAGCCGCCACCATCCAGAAAGTCGGCAAACGACGTGCGGACTGGCGCGTAAACGTTGGTTTCATGCTGAAACCCGGCGATGGCGATGCGCGGCTTTGGTCCAGTGGTCACAGGTCTTTGCCCCTCAGGATGCCCGCGACAGTGACAGGTGGTCGATGAACACCCGCATACGTCTCGGCATGTAGGAGCATGAGAGGTAGACGATCCACGCTGGGCTGTCGAACGGTCCGGCGCTGACCTCGGTCTTCGGGACCAGATCGATCGGCGGGCGAGCGCTGAGATTGTCGGTAATGGTGCACTCGCCGACAACCGCGGCACCAAGCCCTTTAGGCACGGCGCGACTCAGCGAAAGGGTGTTCGAGATCGTGACTGCGGGGCGTGGCAGCGACCGATGTGCCTGCTTGATGTACCGGTTTCGAGTTTGCCCGCAGGGATAGGGCCGGGACGGTATGGCCCCTTAGGAGACGAGCGCGCGCCGCATCACCCCGCCCCGCTTTCCTTCACGGATTGCATGGACACATAGGTTGAGGAGCTTGCCACATGGGGCAGGGCGGAGATCCGCTCGCCCAGAACTTCGCGATAGGCGTTGATGTTGCGGGTGCGGATCTTCAGCAAATAGTCGAACGGGCCAGCAATCATGTGACATTGTTCGACTTCGGGGATCGTGCGCACGGCCGTGTTGAACGCCTCGAGCGCTGCCTTAGTCGTGTCTCGCAGTTTGACCTCTGCGAAGGCGACATGGCCAAGGTCTAGCTTCTGATAGTCGATGCTCGCCTTGAAGCCGGTGATGTAGCCCTGCTTGATCAGGCGTTGCATCCGCACCTGGCAGGGCGTTTTTGACAGACCAACACGCTTGGCAAGATCGGTCACGGTGATCCGCCCATCGGTTGAGAGAACATCGATGATCCGCGCGTCGTACGCGTCCAGATGGCTGGTGTTTTTAACCTCTGTCATCAAAACGCCCTTCCTTGCAGGAATATTCAGGCAATCTGTCCTGTATTTCCTGTGAATAAGGAAAATTGACCAACCCGTCGATGTTATTCTGGTTGGGTCAGCAAAGGAGAGGGCGTCGATGCCAACCTTGATCGAGCACAGAGAGGCGATCCGGATGCTTGCCCGCGCGTCCGAGCAACACGTGCTCGAAGCTTTGCGGCGTCGCCATGCCCCCGATGCGCAAACACGCGATCGGGCGAAGGCCCGCGCCGTTGAGTTTGTCGAGAAGATCCGAAGCGACGGCAATCCCGGCTTGATGGAGGTCTTCCTCGCCGAGTACGGCCTGTCGACCGATGAAGGTGTTGCCCTGATGTGCCTGGCGGAGGCTCTGCTCCGGGTCCCCGATGCGGACACCATCGATGAGTTGATCGAAGACAAGATCGCGCCCTCGTCCTGGGGGGAGCATCTCGGCAAATCAAGCTCATCGCTGGTCAACGCGTCGACCTGGGCGCTGATGCTGTCGGGCAGGGTGCTCAAAGAGCCCGACGGCTCCGGTATTGCCGATCTGTTGCATGGTGCGGTCAAGCGCCTCGGCGAGCCGATCATTCGCCTTGCGGTTCAGCGCGCCATGAAGGAGATGGGACATCAGTTTGTGCTGGGCCGCACGATCGAAGAGGCGGTGCAGCGCGGGCGCGACTTCGAATCTCGCGGCTACACATACTCGTATGACATGCTGGGCGAGGCGGCGATGACCTCGGCCGATGCCACAGGGTTCTTTCACGCCTATTGCGATGCGATCCGGGAACTGGCGCCGAAGGCAACCTCGGACGACGTGGCGCGGAACCCTGGGATCTCGATCAAGCTGTCCGCCCTGCACCCGCGTTACGAGATGGCTCAGAGGACACGCGTGATGGCGGAACTGGTGCCGCGTGTCCACGAACTGGCCCTGCTGGCGAAGTCTGCGAACATGGGGCTGAACATCGACGCGGAGGAGGCCGATCGTCTTGATCTTTCGCTCGACGTCATCGACGCCGTGATCCGGTCAAAGGAATTTGCCGGATGGGACGGCTTCGGCGTCGTCGTTCAGGCCTATGGCAAACGGGCCTCTGCCGTGATCGACTGGCTCTATGACCTCGCGGTCGAACTTGATCGCAAGGTCATGGTTCGTCTGGTCAAAGGCGCGTACTGGGATACCGAGATCAAGGTCGCTCAGGTGGACGGGGTCGAGGACTTCCCGGTCTTCACCAAAAAGGCGGCGACTGATGTGTCTTACATCTGTTGTGCGTCTCAGTTGCTGGACAGAGCCGATCGGATCTATCCGCAGTTCGCCACGCACAACGCACACACGGTTGCCTCGATCCTGGAGATCGCGGAACACACGAAAGCTTTCGAGTTTCAGAAACTCCATGGCATGGGCGATGCTCTGCACGATCTGCTGCTAGCCGGGCCTGGTGTTCAAAGCCGCATCTATGCGCCGGTCGGCGCGCATCGCGATCTGCTGGCCTATCTGGTCAGACGGCTGCTGGAGAACGGCGCAAACAGTTCTTTTGTGAACCAGATCGTCGATAGGGATGTCCCGCCTGAGGTGGTTGCGGCGGATCCTTTCGATGCGATTGATCGCGGCACCGGTCCAAATGCTGCCCATGTGATCAAGCCAGTGGATCTCTACCAGCCAGAGCGATGCAACTCCGCCGGGTGGGATCTGCGGAACACCGATGATCTTGCCCGGTTCAACGCTGCGCGCGATCCGTTCCGGGCAACGCAGTGGTCGGTCGGTCCGATCATTGCTGGCCAGGTTCAGACCGCCACAGTGGAAGACATCCTCAACCCGGCCAATCCCGAGGACATCGTCGGTCGCGCCGCTCACGCGAGCGAAGCGGATGTCGAGCTTGCAGTCGCTGCCGCGCGTGACTGGTCATCGGAAACGGCTTCCGGGCGCCATGCAATTCTGAACCGGGCAGCGGATCTGTATGAAGCAAACGCCGGTGAGATTTTTACCGCACTCTGCCGTGAAGCCGGGAAAACGCCGCTCGATGCTGTTGCCGAGATCCGGGAGGCGGTAGACTTTCTACGCTACTACGGGTCGCAGGCACTCCATCTTGATGGCAGCGAACCGCACGGGATCGTAAGCTGCATCTCGCCCTGGAATTTCCCGCTTGCCATCTTTACGGGGCAAATCTCCGCGGCCTTGGCCGCTGGCAATGGCGTGCTCGCGAAACCGGCGGATCCGACCCCGATCATTGCATCGATCGGGGTGCGCCTGTTGCATGAGGCCGGTGTTCCCGCGGATGTTCTGCAACTTCTGCCGGGGCCAGGACAGATCGTCGGCGCGAAGATAACGACAGATCCACGCGTCAGCGGCGTCTGCTTCACAGGCTCGACCGCGGTTGCGCAAACGATCAACCGGGCCATCGCCAAGACACTCGATCCGGACGCGATGTTCATCGCGGAGACCGGTGGGCTGAACGCGATGATCGTCGACTCGACCGCCCTGCCGGAGCAGGCAATCCGAGACATTCTCGCATCCGCTTTTCAATCTGCTGGTCAGCGGTGCTCGGCCTTGCGTGTCCTCTATCTGCAGCGCGACATTGCGGACGAATTTCTCGAGATGCTCTATGGCGCAATGGACCAGCTTGGCATTGGCGACCCGTGGGAGGTGTCGACGGATGTCGGACCCGCGATTTCCGCGCGGGCGCGGCAGGGGATCCTTGAGCATATCGAGCAAGCCGATCGCGACGGGCGCTTGATGAAGCGGCTCACGGTTCCGGAAGCAGGGCTTTTTGTTCCGCCCACCGTGATCAAGGTGTCCGGCGTTCAGGATCTCGAGCGCGAGATCTTCGGCCCGGTGCTTCATGTCGCCACCTTCGAGGCGCACGAGATCGACCGGATCGTCGCAGACATCAATGCCAGCGGATACGGGCTGACCTTTGGCGTGCACAGCCGGATCGACGATCGTGTCGAGCAGATCACCGGTCAGCTTGATGTTGGCAACATCTACGTGAACCGAAACCAGATCGGAGCGATTGTCGGCTCGCAACCGTTCGGTGGCGAGGGTATGTCGGGCACCGGCCCAAAAGCTGGTGGTCCGCACTACGTGCCGCGATTCACGCGCCAGGCGCGGTCCGAGCGCTCGATGGTATCCGGCCCCGCGGCCGATCCACGACAGGTCGAGGCCAAACTGCTGACCTTTGCCGGACATCGCCATGCGTTGCTCTGCGGGACGGAGCTGCCGGGGCCGACCGGCGAGTCCAATCGGCTGCTGCTCTACCCTCGGGGAACGATCCTGTGCCTTGGGCCAAGCGCCGAGGATGCGCAGGCGCAGTTCGAGATCGCCGTATCCCAAGGCTGCACGGCGGTAATGGTTGCTCCGAGCGTATCAGGCGAGCACGCGGTGGACGGCGTCCTGCCGCGAGACGCACTGAAGCGTTTGCAAGGTTTTGCCGGTGTTGCGCTCTGGTCGACAGGGGATGATGTGCGCGCCTGTCGGGAGGCACTCGCGGAACGTGATGGGCCGATCCTTCCGCTGATGGTCTCCGCGAGCATGGCGGCGCTTTGCGTTCACGAGCGGCACATCTGCATCGATACGACCGCGGCGGGCGGCAACGCGTCACTTTTGGCGGCGGGCTAGCTCACAGTGCTCGTCTACGCGGCCTCGATCATGCGCCGTATCGCATCAACGTAGACCTCGGCCCCGAGTGCGATATCCGCGTCCGATGTGTTCTCGGACCAGTGGTGACTGATCCCGCCGATCGAGGGGACAAACATCATCGCCGAGGGGACATGCGGCGCGATGACCTGTGCGTCGTGCCCTGCGCCCGATGGCATCACGAGGTGATGATCGGGTGCAAGCGCCTTGGCTGCCTCGAGCACACAACCTTGCGGCCCTGGTGCCATGATCGCCGGCTTCGACTGGCTCATGGTGTCGATGGTCACGGAGCAGGGCCCTTCCGCATCGGCTTCGGCGACGAGGCGATACAGCGTCTCATGCAACCGGTCGAGGATCTGCTGATCGGCATCGCGGAACTGGAACAGCATCTCCGCGCCGCCCGGGATGATCGACGGCGCGCCGGGATCGAGGGTTACGCGTCCAACGGTCCAAACCGAATCGGGGCCGACGATGCCGGGGAACACCTCCTCGATCCGCTGCCAGAACTGCATCAGTGCTTTTCCCGCATCGCGGCGGATGGCCATGCGTGTCGTGCCCGCATGGTTCTGATTGCCAGAGACAGTGATCCGGTACTGCCAGATCGCTACAATGGAGGTGACGACGCCGATCCTCAGGCCCTCGTCCTCCAGCCGCTGACCCTGCTCGATATGGGCCTCGAGAAACGCCGTGTATCGCGATGGATCCATCCGCACCCGTGGACGCCCGGCCAGCCCGGCCTCGGCCAGAAGATCGCGCAGGCGCCCGCGACCCGACCGATCGATGGACGCGTCCATCGTTTCTTCGGTCACATCGCCGACAAAGGACTCGGAGCCAAGAAACGAGCCGCCGGTGAAATGCCCTTCTTCATCGGCAAAGGCCATGACGTCCACGCCGCCGGGGCCGCCTGCTTCGGCCACCGCGCGAGCGGCCTCAAGCGCATAGACGACACCCAGCGCGCCATCGAGCCAGCCAGCCTTGTTCTGGCTCTCGATATGGCTCCCGGCCAGAACGAACGGTCCCGATCCCGGTGCACGGCCCATCACGTTGGCAATCCCGTCGATCTGAGCGTCATGACCGATCGCAGACAGCTCCCCGGCCAGCCAATGACGCGTTTCCATGTCTTCGGGCGAAAGGGTCGGGCGGTGCACCCCGGTCTTGAAAGTTCCAATCGACCTAAGGTGGTAGAGATCGCGCAGTACACGTTTGCTGTTGGCCTTGATCATCATATCACCCCTATATCGCAACCGAGATATGAACCAAGTCTGACCCTATTTTTCGCACCGCAGCAATCCATTTGGTTGACAGTCCGGCGTCATGGTGCATGAGTTTGACCAGACGGTCAGATCAGAACCCTCTCCGGATCGTGCAACGGCGCATTGGGGACCGGAGTTGAAAGAGGCGGAGAACCGCTCGGGATCCGACACGTCACCCCCGAAACTCCGAACAGGGAGCGCACAATGAAACTAAGACACCTCGCAACGCTTGCGACTGGCGCGGTGACAGCGACGATGCTGTCGACTGCTGCTCTTGCCGGGCCGGATGACAACAGCCTCGTGATCGCCTGGGGCTCGACCGGACCGATCGAGCATGTCGACAACTACGTCAACACCAACCGGACCGGGATCTGGTTCAGCCGTATGGTCTGGGACCAGCTGATCTATCGCGAGCCGAAAACCTTCGAATACAAGCCGCTGCTCGCAACGGGCTGGGAGCAACTCTCGGATACCGTTTGGCAGTTCAAGCTCCGTGAGGGGGTGAAGTTTCACAACGGCGAGCCGTTTGATGCCGACGACGTGGTCTACACACTGAACTGGATCTCGAATCCGGAAAACGGTGTGAAGGTCCAGCGCAACGTCAACTGGATCAAGGAAGCCCGCAAGGTTGATCAGTACACGGTCGATCTCGAAATGAAGCGCCCGTTCCCGCAGGCTTTCGAGTTCCTGTCCGGCCCGATCACGATCTACCCGAACGAGTACTACGAGAAAGTCGGCCCGGACGGCATGCACAAGGCGCCGGTCGGCACTGGTCCGATGAAAGTCGTCTCGATCACGACGGCCGAAGAGTACGTGTTCGAGAAGAACACCGACTACACGTGGGGCTCGCCCAAGGGTGAGGCACAGGTCGACAAGATCGTCGTGCGTGAGATCGCCGATGTGCAGACCCAGATCGCCGAGCTACTGGCGGGCGGGATCGACATCACCGCAGATATCTCGGCGGACCACGTCGATCAGATCGGCGGCGTGCCCGGCTATACGGCACTTCAGGCGGGCACCATGCGGACGGGCTATATCGGCTTTGACGCGGCGAACCGTTCCGGTCATGAGCCTGTGAACAAGCTCAAGGTGCGTCAGGCCATGGCCCATGCCATCGACCGCGAGAGCCTCGTGAAGAACCTGATCCGCGGCGACGCCGGTGTGATCCACACTCCGTGCTTCCCGACACAATTCGGGTGCTCGGTCGACGCGGCGGTGAAGTACGAGTTCGATCCGGACAAGGCCAAGGCGCTGCTGGCCGAGGCGGGCTATCCCGACGGGTTCGATATCGAGTTCTACACCTTCCGTCCGGCGGACTGGGCCGAGGCGATCATGGGTGATCTGGCCAAGGTCGGCATCAAGGCGACCCTGACCAAGATGCCGTACTTTGCGCTGCGCGACAAACAGCGCAACGAGGGCACGACGCCGATGTTCCTGATGGACTGGGGCTCGTACTCGATGAACGACATGTCGGCGATCACCTCGCACTTCTTCAAGAAGGGCCCGGATGATTTCGCGCTGGATGACGATGTGGCTGGCTGGCTGGAAGCCGGTGACACCAACTCGGATCCGGACGTGCGCAAGGCCAACTATGCCAAGGCCATCGAGAAGATCACCGGCGAGGTCTACTGGCTGCCGATGTTCAACCACGTGCGGAACTACGGCTACCGCGAGGAGCTGGAATTCACTCCCTATCAGGATGAGATCCCGCGCTTCTGGCAGTATGGCTGGAAGTCGTGACGACGGCCTGACTCGCAACGCAATCGTAGGGTGCGTCCGTGACGCACCCTGCTTTCCGGACCGGGGTGATCCGCCGCCATGCTGGCCTATACGCTGAAACGCACTTTCGTGGCCTTCCTGATCCTGATCGTTGTATCGGGGCTGACCTTTTCGCTCAGTCATCTCGCGGGTGATCCGGCGCTGACAATCGGCGGGGAGCAGGCCTCGGACGAGGATATCGAGGCAATTCGCGTCCTCTACGGATTTGACCGGCCCCTTTACGTCCAGTTCTTCGACTGGGGCCTGAAGGCGCTGCAGGGCGATTTCGGCGAGAGCTATCACTACCGCCAGCCCGTTGCTGACATGATCGGCGAGCGGATCGGGCGCACCATGCTCCTCGGTTTCCTCGCGATCCTGTTTGCCCTTGTCGTGTCCATTCCGATGGGAACGCTCGCGGCGATGAGGCCAAACTCGTTGATCGATCGGTTTGCTCTGCTGATCGCGGTGTTTGGGCAGGCGCTGCCCACCTTCTGGTTCGCCCTGATGATGATGATCGTCTTCGGTATCTGGTGGCGCATGCTGCCGATTTCCGGACACACAGATTGGGCGCACTACGTGATGCCGACCATTGCGCTGGGATACTATGCAACACCCGCGCTGATGCGTCTGACCCGCGCCGGCATGATCGAGGTGCTGGCCTCGGATTATATCCGAACCGCCCGCGCCAAGGGGCTGTCGCCAACTGTCGTTCTCTTCAAACATGCACTGCGCAACGCCATCATCCCGGTGGTCGCGCTGGCCGCCGTCTGGTTCGGCTTCATGCTTGGCGGCTCCATCGTCATCGAGACGATCTTCAACCTCAAGGGCCTCGGCTGGCTCAGCTATGATGCGCTTTTGCGCTCGGACTTGCCTGTTGTTCAGGCCATCGTGCTGATCTTCGCCTCGTTCTACGTGGTGCTGACGCTTCTGGCCGATCTCCTGAACGCCTGGCTTGACCCAAGGATCTCCGTCAAATGACCGACGCTGCCCTTCCCTTCCGTGGACGGAAAACGGCCGAGGAGATCCTCGAGCCGAGCCCGATGTCCAAGCTGCGCAAACGCGTCTTCAAGAACTACTCGTTCCTGATTGGGGCGGTCATCCTGGTCCTGATCACGTCGGTGGCTCTGCTTGCGCCAGTGTTCGAAGCGTTCGGCTGGATCCACGATCCGTATGATCAGGACACCGCCCGGCGCCTCCTGAACCCGTTCTGGTACGAGACCAAAACTGCCCCCGAACATCTTCTCGGCACCGACAAGGTTGGGCGGGACTACTTCTCGCGTCTCGTCTATGGCGCTCAGATCTCGCTGCTGATCGGTGTCTCGACCATGTTGATCTCCGGTTTCATCGGGACGGTGCTGGGTGTGACAGCCGGCTACTTTGGTGGCCGCGTTGACATGGTGGTCAACTTCATCATCAACACGCGCCTCGCGATGCCGGTCTTTCTGGTAGCCATGGCTGCGGTGGTGGCCTTTGGTGCCTCGCTCTGGGTGGTGATCCTGGTGCTTGGCCTCTTCCTGTGGGATCGGTTCGCCGTGGTGATGCGAAGTATCACCATGCAGGCGCGGGACCTTGATTACGTCAAGGCGGCGCGCGCCATGGGCTGCTCGACCCCCTACATCATCGTGCGCGAGATCTTTCCCAACGTGATCGGCTCACTGACCGTGGTGGCCACCGTCGAGATGGCGAACGCGATCCTGCTTGAGGCCGCGCTGTCCTTCCTCGGTTTCGGGGTGCAACCGCCAACGCCGAACTGGGGTCTGATGCTGAACGAGGGACGTGAATACATGCTGTTCCTGCCCTGGACCGTCGCACTGCCCGGTGCCTGTCTCTTTGTGCTGGTGCTGGCCATCAATCTCTTTGGCGACGGACTGCGTGATGTAACGCTGGAGCGCGAGCGATGAGCGACCTGATCCTCGATGTCCAGAACCTGAAGGTCGATATCCCTGTCTCGGCAGGCATGCTGCACCCAGTGCGCGGCATCAGCTTTTCCGTAAAACGCGGCGAGACGCTGTGCATCGTCGGCGAGTCCGGTTGCGGCAAGTCCCTGACCTCGCTCGCTTTGATGGGACTGCTGCCCAAGACCGCGATCCGCACGGCGGACAAGATGGACTTCCTGGGCCAGGATATCCGCAATCTGCGTGAGCGCGAGATGGCTGCGCTGCGCGGCGTCAACATGGCGATGATCTTTCAGGAGCCGATGACCTCGCTGAACCCGGCCTACACGATCGGAAACCAGCTTGAGGAAGTCTATCTGCGTCATATCGAGCGGGACCGGAACGCCGCCCGTGACCGAGCGGTGTTCCTGCTGGAAAAGGTCGGGATCTCGTCTGCTGCATCGCGCCTTGGCCAGTATCCGCATCAACTCTCGGGTGGGCTGCGCCAACGCGTGATGATCGCCATGGCGTTGATGTGCGGGCCGGATCTGATCATCGCCGACGAGCCGACCACGGCGCTGGACGTGACCATCCAGGCGCAGATCCTGCACCTCCTGGCCGAATTGCAGCGCGAATTTGATATGGGCCTGATCCTGATCACTCACGACCTTGGCATCGTGGCCCGCGTCGCCGACAAGGTGCAGGTGATGTATGCGGGCAAGACGGTTGAGGAAGGGCCATGCGAGTCCGTGTTCGACCGACCGCTTCATCCCTATACCTCCGGTCTCTTGCAGTGCATCCCAGTGCCGGGAAAGACCGAGCGGGGCGCGCGGCTCGGTTCGGTCCCCGGGATCGTGCCGAACCTTGTTGGTGATCTCTCCGGCTGTATGTTCCGAAACCGCTGTGGTTTTGCCACTGCCGCCTGCGCGAGCCTTGGCGACGCGCCGACCCGCGTCGGCGATGGCCATGCTTATACGTGCATCCGGTCGCCGGAACTGGCCATGGAGGCGGCGGAATGACGATGCAGGCGACCCCGGCCTTGGAGACCGACAATGTCACCTGTGTGTTCCAGGTCAGTCAGGGTCTGATGAAGGGCTCGAAGCCTCTTCGTGCGGTCAACGGTGTTTCCCTGAAGATCCCGAAAGGGCAGGTCGTTGGCCTTGTCGGCGAGTCCGGGTGCGGCAAGTCCACGCTCGCCAACATCCTGCTGGGTCTGCAGAACCCGACAACAGGCGATGTACTGTACTCCGGTGAAAGTGCAGCCAGCTTCACACGCAAGCAGATCGCCCGGCGCATCCAGCCGATCTTTCAGGATCCCTATTCCAGCCTGAACCCAACCAAGACGATCGCGTCGATCGTCTCGCTCCCGCTGCGTATCCACAAGGTCGGCGATCCGTTGGAATGGGACACGAAGGTCGCGGAGATCCTTGATGTCGTCGGCCTGCCTCGCCGTGTTGCGCAATCCTACCCCTCGCAGCTCTCCGGCGGTCAGCGTCAGCGTGTGGCTATCGCGCGAGCGCTGATCATGAAGCCCGAGGTGGTGATCTGTGATGAGCCGACCTCGGCCCTCGATGTCTCGGTGCAGTCGCAGATCCTGAACCTGTTGCAGGATCTCAAGACAGAGCTTGGGCTGACCTATCTGCTGATTTCGCACAACCTCGCGGTGGTCGAGCACATGGCCGATCGGGTCGCGGTGATGTACCTCGGCCGGATCGTCGAGGAGGCGGATGCCGAGACGCTGTTCAACGATCCGCGCCATCCCTACACGAAGGCACTGCTGGATTCTGTGCTGACACCCAACCCGCGTCTCGGCGTGCCGGACACGCATCTCGGCGCGGTGTTCCCGAACCCGATCGATCCACCGTCCGGGTGCTCGTTCCATCCCCGCTGCTCGGCCTGCATGGACATTTGCAGCCAACGTGCGCCGGATCCGATGACCGAGGATGGGCACATGGCCGAGTGTCACTTGTTCAAACCCGCCGAGGCGGTCAGCGCCTGAACCGGGTTGCCCCTCGGAGATTAGAATGAAAACCTTCATCGCCTGCCTCGGGACCGAGACAAACTCGTTCTCCTCCATGCCCACGGGCATGCAGACCTTTCGCGACTCGATGTACTTCGAGGGCGATGCGACCCGGCATCCCCCCGCGACCTTCAGTCTGCCGCTTCATATATGGCGGCAAAAGACCGAGGAGATGCAGGGTACGGTGGTCGAGAGTCTCGCGGCTTTTGCAACGCCCGCTGGTGTGACGGTGCGCAAAGTCTACGAGGATTTGCGCGACCGTATCCTGACTGATCTACGCGTGGCGCTGCCAGTGGACATGGTTCTCCTGTCGATGCATGGCGCGATGACCGCCGATGGCTATGACGATTGCGAAGGCGATACGATCGCCCGTGTGCGCGAGATTGTCGGGCCGGATGTCACCATCGGGGTTGAACTTGATCTGCACTGCTCGATCACGCCGGAGATCACCGGGAACGCCGATGTCGTCGTGTTGTTCAAGGAATACCCCCACACCGATGTGGGGCCCCGTGCCGAGGAAGTGTTTGAGCTTTGCCGTGCGACCCACGCAGGCGAGATCAACCCGGTGATTGCGGTTCATGATCTGAAGATGATCAACAAATACCGGACACCAAAGGAGCCAATGACGTCGGTGGTTGCCGAAATGCAGGCCGCGGAGGGGAAGGATGGTGTGTTGTCCGTGTCCTTTGCTCACGGATTTCCCTGGCAGGATGTGCCGGCGACCTCTGGCAAGATGCTGGTGATTGCCGACGGCGACCAAGACAAGGCTGCTGCGACCGCGCAGGCCTTTGGTCAGAGGATCTGGGATCTGCGCGCGGATCTGGTCGAGCCGATGCTGACCGTCGAGCAGGCGCTTGACGCCATCGCAGCGAACACCGCGGACAAACCCATCGTGCTGGCGGATGTGGCCGACAATGCGGGCGGCGGAGCTCCGTCCGACAATACCTTCATGCTGCGCGGTCTGCTGGACCGGAAGATGACCAATGTTGTCTCGTGTCACTATTGGGATCCCGTGGCCGTCCGCTTCTGTCAGGAGGCGGGCGAGGGCAATACGCTCAACCTGCGCCTGGGCGGGAAATGCGGGGTGTCCTCGGGCGATCCGATGGACGTCGTGGCAACAGTGAACAGGATCGTCGAAAACGGGACCCAGACCTTCGGAGATTCCGTCAACCAGATGGGCACGGTGGCGTGGCTCTCGCTTCAGGACGGGCCGGACGTGATCGTGAACACCAAGCGCACGCAGGTGTTCCACCCGGATAGCTTGATCCAGATGGGGATGGACCCCGGCGCGTACCGGGCAATTGTCCTGAAGTCGAGCCAGCACTTTTATGCCGGTTTCGCCCCGATTGCGTCATCGGTTCACTACATTGCGGCCGAGGGGGCAATCCCGCCCGATTTCGCCAATATCCCGTATCGCAAGTTCACAGACGACTATTGGCCGATGTCAGAGAACCCGCACGGCTAACGTGCCTGCACGTCCACAAACACGCGTGTCACATCAGTCCGGGAGATCAGGACGCGTGTAGGTTTAGGGGAAAGGTATCGATTTCTCTGAACCAAGTGGCATAACGCCGTTCCAGGATTGACCAAAGTAACCTTGGCGGCAGTGCACCAGCAAGCAACTCTTCAGCACGCTTGGCCTTGCGTGAACACGGCACAGCCAGCACCACAGCACCCAGTGAGACGTTCTGTTGCGGGTCGGGTTCAGAGGAGGGCCATCAACCGCCTTCCAGGGCGCGTCACTGATGCGAAAGCGCTGTGCGCAACAAAGACGGTGAGACCGGGCGAGAGACATCCCGCCCGGTACCATCGACTTAGCGGGTCAACTTTCCGACGCCGGAGAACCGGAATGCTTCCTGTTGCAAAGCGTCGAGTTCCTCGGCGCTCATCTGGTCGTGCGCCACCGTGATCCGGCCAAGGAAGACGAAGGGCAACTCATCATTGCGCCCTTCCATGTCGGCTTTGATCGCCTCGGCGGTTGCAGCACCGACGTCGTCGCCCATCCGCATGGGGGTTGCGTCCAACTCACCCCGGCGGATGGCATCGAGTTCCAGCCCGGTGCCACCCCAACCAGTTGAGAAGATGTCCTTCTCGACCCCCGCGGCCACCTGCGCCTCGACCGAGCCCATGGCCATCGCTGTGTTGGCGTTATGAATGATCTTGGCTTCCGGGTAGGCCTGCAGGATCAGGTTGGTGCCGGCAAAGCCGCCCTCGCGCTGGTACTCGCCGTAGTGCTCATAGACGGCGCTCCAGTTGCCCTTCTCCTTGACGCACTCCATGAAATCGCCCGAGCGCTGGTTGTCGGTGATCCCCGGGATGCCCCGGTTCAGCGCATAGGTGACGTCCTTGCCAAGCCGCTCCAGCATGAAATCGCACATCTTCAGCGCCCCGAAGGCTGACGAGAAATCGAACCACGCATCGGGCTGATTCTTTAGATACTTCAGCGGCGTGTGGAAGGCCCAGACATAGGTGTCGAACCCTTCGGTCCCAGCCAGCTTGTCGATATTGTCGGCCTGGGTCGCCAGTTCCGATGGGCCAAAGATCACATAGTCGTAGAGATCGGCATCCTGTGCCACCTGTGTCGCATAGGTTGCTTGGAGCGAATGCTCGATCTGGCGCGAGGCAAACTCGGTCGTCTCGTATGTGATGCCCAGCTCGTCGAGGCGTTTGGTCATCGCCAGATAGTTGCGCGCCCAGAAGTCCGACACATCGGCCGACGGATAGATGAGTGCGATCTGGATCGGTTTCTCCTGCGTCCCGGAGAACTTGACGGCGTCCGAGCCGACCACCGCCTGTAGTGCTTCGAGCTTGCCCTCGGCGTTGACCTGCTCGGGCACCCAGTAGTCGCGGTCGGCGTCGTCCGGCAGGGCTTTCAGGGGCAGGTCCGCAGCCAACGCGGTTCCGGCCATCGCCAGGATCGCGGTCGTCATCAACAGTGTCTTCATGTCTTCCTCCTCTGTTATCCGCTTGGGTTGGGGGCACCCGCCAGCCCAAAACCGAGCGCGAGCAGCAGGCACACCGCCCCCAGGATCGCTGCCGTCAGGCGCAGCAGGCGTTGCCCTTCTTTGCTTTTGATCGCGACAAGGATCGAGGTCGCACCGTCCCGGTCCTTGGTCTGGAGCCACGTATAGAGCGCGACGGATGTGATGATGACGACGCCCGATCCGACGGACTGCCAGAAGAACTCGATGCGCAGGGTCACCAGCGCGTTGATCATCATCGAGAGTAGCAACACACCGGCGAATGATCCGATCAGCGAGGCCCGCCCACCGAACAAAGACGTGCCGCCGACGACCACCGCCGCAATCACATGCAGGTTGAAGTATGGGGCGGATGTCGCCTGGACCGCGTTCAGCTTGCCGGTCAGCATGACCCCCGCCAGCCCGGCCATCGCACCCATCAGCACATAGGCATAGATCTTGTGCCGGTCGATGGCGATGCCGGTCATTCCTGCTGCCTCGGGGTTCGAGCCGATGGCGATCGTGTAACGCCCGAACCAGGTGAACCGCAGCAGGACGTAGCCGAGCAAAATAGTCGCGATGCCGATCAGGACTGGGACGGGCAGGAACCCCTCGATCTCACCGCGCCCGATGGTCGTGACAAGCTCCGGGAACCGGGCGAGTACCAGCCCCTTGGCCAGCACCAGGGCGAACCCGCGATAGACCAGATCCATGGCCAGCGTGCCGATCAGATCGGGCACCCGGAACTTGGTGATCACCAGCCCGTTGATCAGGCCCAGCGTTGCCCCCATCGCCAGAGCAAACGGCACGGCGACCCAGGCCGGGAAGCCATACTGCTTGATCAGAAAGGCCATGCAGATCCCGGTCAGCGCCGCAACGGACCCAATGGACAGGTCAATCCCGCGCTGCGTGATGACAAAGGTCATCGCCATTGCCATAGGCAGGTAAAGCGCAGCTTCGAGCAGGATGATGTTGAGGTTCGAAAGGCGGAAGTACCGTGCAGGTTCCATCACGCCCATGACCAGCAGGATCATCAGGATCATGCTGAGCGGCGCGATAATCGCCATGTAAGGTTCCAACCTGGATTTCAGATCCCGCGGTTGGGTAGGGGTGGCGGGCATATCAGCGCTTGCCATGGTCATGTCCTTCCCCTCATGCGGCCTGTTGCTGAGCACCGACGATCAGACCCAGAACTTCCTGCTTGTCGCTCTCGGCGGTTGTGACGACACCGGCACGACGGCCCCGGCGCATGACCTGCACCCGGTCGGAGATCTCGAAGACGTCGTCCAGCGAGTGCGAGATCAGGATGATCGCCATGCCCTGTTCGCGCAGGGTCCGGATCAGATCGAGCGTCCGCGCCGTCTCCTGCGGACCAAGCGCTGCTGTCGGCTCGTCCATCACCAGAACCCGCAGGTCGGCGTGATAGATCGCCCGGGCGATGGCGACAGCCTGACGCTGGCCGCCCGACAGGCTCTCGGTCGCGGCGGACATGTCCGGCAACACGACGCCGAGACGTTCCTTCAGCACGCGGGTCGCCTCGGTCCGCATACGCGCATTGTCGAGCAGCGGGATGCCCGCCACCGACCGCGTCAGCTCGGACCCCAAGAACATGTTCGCAGCAGGGTCGAGGTGATCGGCCAGTGCCAGCGTCTGGTAGACTGCGTCGATCCCGACCGCGATGGCGTCGGAGTGGGACCCCATGACCAATGGCTGACCATCGAGACGGATCTCGCCCTCGGTTGGCTGATAGACCCCTGTCAGGATCTTGATCAGCGTCGACTTGCCCGCGCCATTGTCGCCGACGATCGCCAGTACCTCGCCGGGATAGGCTTCGAGATCCACCTCCGTCAGCGCCGAGACGCCTCCAAATCGTTTCGAGATGCCGCGCATTGTGACGATGGGTTCAGCCATAAAAGTCCCCTGTCTGACAGTGTGTGGGGGGCGGGGCTCAGCCCGCCCCGGTTGGCCTCACTTGCCCCAGATTTTGGAGTACGCTTCTCGATACGGGCTGTCCGGGTCGAAGGCGTTGCTGTCTCCCAGCTTCTCCAGCCCCGTCTGCGTGACCAATGCGGGGGAGGTGATGTAGCCCGAGCACGCCTCTCCCTGGATGGCCCGGTTAAGCTCATCGACCAGCTGCCAGCCCTGAAGGTTCAGCGGCTCGGCCACGGTGATCGTCTGGTACTGACCGGTACGGATGCGCTGGAAAGCGGCTTCCGAGCCATCGCCGGCCGAGCCTGCCTTCGGACCTTGATCTGGCTGGAACCCGGCAGCGGCCAGCGCGGGGCCCATGAAGTCGAAGTAGAGATCGTTGATTGCCAGAGCGTGGGTCCACTTGGCGCCGTGACGCTGCAACAGCGACGTGGTCAGCGGCCCCATCCGGGTCGACGTGTCGGCGATCGGCGTGTCGACGTACTCCAGGACGGTACCGCCCATCGCCTCGATTGTTTCCTTGATCCGGTCTGCCTTGTCGATGGCGATCTGGTAGGTCGAGTCGGTGAAGATCACCGCGCCAACCTTGTCGCCGCCATCCTTCATGGCCCACTGCGCGGCCACCTCCGAGACAGTCATGGCGTCGGTCGAGACATTGGCGAAGATCCCGCCCGGCGCATCGCAGCCGATCTTGGGGCCGGAATGCCAGGCGACCATCGGAATGCTGGCGGCGCTGACACCCTCGAGCGCGGCCTGTTGCTCAATCGCATCGAAGCCGTTGATGATCATGCCGTCGGGTTGCAGCGCCAGTGCCTGTCCAATCGCTGCGGTGCGGCCCGAAACCGAGCCAGCGCCGTCCAGCACACGAACGTCCCAGCCGATCTTGGCCGCCGCTTCCTCGACCCCGTTGGTCACGCCCAGGATGCCGCCGTTCTTAAGATCAGCGGCGACAACAACAATCGACTTGCCCTCGGCCGCTTTGGGGCCGCTCGTCGGGCCATCAAACGGTGTCTCGGCCAGTGCAGGGCCCGCCAAGGCCGCCCCAAGGGCCAGTGCGATCAGATCACGTCTTTTCATGATTTCCTCCTTCTCAGCTTATGTTTTGGACGCGCCCTTGCTGCGCTGCGCATATCCTGCGATCCCGATTGCGACGAGCAGTGTGACACCGTTGAACATTGGCTCGACCCAGAAAGATCCGCCAAATTGCTGAATGCCTGAGATGCCGATCGCCAGGATTGCAACTCCCACGATCGTGCCCCAAACGTTGACGCGCCCGGGCTTGATGGTGGTCGAGCCAAGAAACGCTCCGACCAACGCCGGCAACAGATACTCAAGACCGACACTCGCCTGCCCAATGCGCAGTTTCGAGGCCAGGATAACGCCCGCCAAGGCGGTCAGCAGGCCCGAGGTAACGAAGGCACCGACAACGAATTTTCGGGTCGGGATGCCGTTCAATTCCGCCGCCTTCGGGTTGGCGCCGATTGCATAGAGATAACGGCCAATGGGCGTGTACTCGAGCACCAGCCAGAGAGCGATGGTGATCGCCAGCACGTAGAACCCGGTGATTGGCAGGCCCATGATGAATGTGCCGTTGAGCGCGTAGAACCCCGGATCCAGCGCACCCACCACCTGCCGCCCGCCCGTGTGCCACAGCGCCAGCGCGTAGAGAACTGTGCCGGTCCCCAGAGTTGCGATGAACGCGTCGATCTTGGCGACCTCGACCAGCACGCCGTTGCAGAACCCGACAACGGCGCCCATGCCGAGCACCATCACGACCGCGATCGGCCAGGGCACGCCCATCAACTGCAGCGAGATCGCCAGGATGTGCCAGAGCACGATGCCATAACCGACCGTCAGATCGATCCGCCCGGCGACCATCGGGATCATGGCTGCCAGCGACAGGATCGCGATGATCGCCTTGTCCGAGATGATTGCACGGAGGTTCAGCATCGTCGGAAACGTCTCGGGCAGCAGCAGCGAGAACAGCAGCAGCAAGCTGACCATCAGGATCAGAAGACCATAGACCGGAAGCAGACGGATCAGCCGCGCCGCCGCGCCCAGACCTTTCAGGTCGGCCTTGGTCGGCTCAAGCGCATCGGATTCAATGGATTGCATGGATCAGGCTCCTGCCACTGCCGCCGGAACTTCGCCCGCCGAGGCCGCTTGGATGAGAGTTTCGGTCGATAGAGCGACCCCGGTCAGGTTGGCGACGATCTGACCGCGGCTGAAAACCAGCGCGCGGTGGCAGATGCTTGCAACCTCCTCGAAGTCGGTCGAAACCACGAGGACTGCCATGCCGGAGGCCAGCGCCTCGAACAGAAGGGCATAGATCTCGACTTTCGCGCCGACATCGACGCCGGCTGTCGGATCTTCGGCAATCAGCAGCGTCCGGTTGGTCTCGAGCCATCGGCCCACGACGACCTTCTGCTGATTGCCACCCGACAGGGCCTCGATCGCCAGTGTCGGATCATTCGGCGACAGACCGAGGGAGCCGCCAAGTTCCTTCGCCTCACGCTCCTCGACGCCCGTCAGCTTGAAATCGAATAGCCCGCGCCCGGCCGCGGCTGGGTTCAGGTACGCGTTCTCGCGTATGGTCAGAGAGGGTGCGATGGACTCGACGATGCGATCGCGGGCGACCAGGCCGATTCCAGCCGCCATGGCTGTGCGCGGTGACGAAAGATCCGGCACGCTGCCGTTCAGATGTATGGCGCCCGATGCGCGCTCGGCACCGAACAGGGCGCGCCCGACGCTTTCATGACCTGCGCCGCGCAAACCGACCAGACCAACCATCTCGCCCTGCCGGATCTTCAGATCGAACGGCCCGGCACCCGCGGTCGTCAGATCTTGCGCCTCCAGCACCGTTGCGCCGTCATGTGCATCGGGGCGCTCGATTCTACGGGTCTTGCGCCCAACGATCAGGCTCACAAGCTCCGCCGGGTCTGTATGCGCAACGTCACGGATGCCGACCAGGGACCCATCGCGAAGAACGGCGGCACGATCTGCGATGCGAAAGATCTCGTCCAGGCGATGCGAGACGTAAATCATCCCAACGTCGTTCTCACGGAGCGGACGCAGGGCCTCGAACAGGCGCTCCACCTCGTCGGCGGGCAGGCTGGCTGTTGGCTCGTCGAGCACCAGAAAGTCACACTCGACCGCCAGCGCCCGCGCAATCGCCACGAGCGACTTCTCGGTCCGAGTGAGATTGCTCACGCGTGTCGTCGGATCAAACCGGCAATCGACGCGCGCCAGAGCTTCCTCTGCCGCCTCTTCCGCCGCGCGCCAGTCGATCAGGCCACGCATGCGCGAGAACCCCTGGCTGAGCGCCATGTTCTCGGCGACGGTCATCCAGTCGATCAGGCCAAGATCCTGGTGGATAAAGGCGACGGCTTGGCGCGCATCGACCCGCCCGGGTGTATGCGCATACGGCGCACCATCGATCAGGACTTGGCCATCGTCTGCGCGGTGAATGCCGCCGAGGATCTTGATCAGCGTCGATTTGCCGGCACCGTTTTCACCGAGCAGGGCCACGATTTCACCACGGTCAACCCTAAGCGAGACGCCGCGAAGCGCTTGCGTGCCTCCGAAGGACTTCGAGACGCGGTCAAAGAACAGACCCTGGCTATGGCGGTGCGCCATACGGTTTTCCTCCCGTCTCGGCCGCATTCTGTGTTTGCGTTACCGATAACATTTTCCAGCATGCCCTTCATGCTGGCGACGTCAAGTGAAAAATGTTACCGGTAACGCAGTGATGGAGTGAGATCGTCCGGAGATGGAAAAGCGTAAGCCCAGCCTGACCGAGGTGGCCGAAGCTGCGGGTGTGTCAAAAATGACCGCCTCGCGGGTGCTTCGGAATTCGGGGCGGTTCTCGGAGGAAACGCGTGCGCGAGTCCTGAAAGAGGCGGCCCGGCTGAACTATGTTCCGAACAGGCTGGCAGCGGCGTTTGGCTCGGAAACGGCGTCAACGCTTGTCGGTGTTCTGGTGCCACGTTTGTCGGGAGGGCTTTTTGGTCAGGTGGTCGAGGCAATCGATGCGACGCTGACGCGGCTTGGGTATCAGACGATGATTGGTACCTATGAAAACCGTCCCGAGCAGGAGGAAGCTTGGCTGCGCTCCGTCCTCGCCTGGCGACCGGCTGGGCTGATTCTTACGGGGCGTGCGCACTCGGATGGCACCATGGCCATGCTGAAGGCCGCGACACTACCCCTGGTCGAGATCTGGGATCTGAACACTCGACCCATGGATATCTCGGTCGGCATCAACCACTTCGATTGTGGATACGAGATGGGACGGCTGTTCCTGTCTCGTGGTCGTCGGCGGATCGGGTATGCCGGTGCTGATCTTGCTGCGCCAGGTCTGGGCCGTGCCCGGCTGGAAGGCTTTGAGCAGGCGCTGCGGACGTCTGGAGCAGATCCCGTTGCGCCGGAGATCCTCGACGACCGTCCCAGCTTCTACCAGGGTTACTACGGTGCGCAGAACCTTCTGTCGCGGCACCCGGAACTGGATGCGGTCTATTTCCAGAATGACGAGATGGCGGTCGGCGGGATGGCGTATTGCCAGGCCGCGGGGTTGAGCGTGCCGGGCGACATTGGAATTGCAGGCTGGGGCGGCATGGATGTCGCTACGGTTCTGGAACGACGGCTCAGTACCACGAACGTCTCAACGCGGGCGCTTGGAAAAGCGGCGGCCGAGGCGCTGGTTGCGCGGATTCGCGGGGATGTGGTGCAGGATGTGCGTGAGATTCCGTCCATTCTTGTACCGGGCGACACGCTGTGAGGTGCCGAACAGGAGTTTGGCGTGCATTTGCCGTGTTCCAACGGTCAGAGCTGTTCCAGCGTCACGCCATAGACCTGGGCTGCGGTGTCGCGGAAGAGGGCTTGTTGATCTCCCGGTGACAGATCCGCGACAGCTGATTCGAAACCCCGGTAGATCGTATCGAATGATCCGCACAGGCCATCGACCGGAAAGTTCGAAGCGAACATAGCCCGTTCTGGCCCGAAGATTTCGATGCAATCCCGAATGATCCCTCGGTTCGCTTCCAGCGACCATGGTTGCCCGGCCTGACCGAGGCCCGAGATCTTGACGACGGACCGGGTCCGAGAGGCAAACCTCACGAGGGCCTGTCGCCATTCAGCCAGCGCGTCATCCGAGCGATCGGCTGGCAGACCGGCATGGTTCAGAATGATCAACGTGTCCGGAGAGGATTCGGCCATGCGGACGGCCTCGTCGAGATGCCACCATGGGGTCTGAAGGTCAAAATGCAGCCCGGCTGCACCGACTGCTCGAAAACCGCGCTGGAAAGCTCCGTCCGTCATGCCGCCTGAGGGTCCACCGGGCGCTGCATTGGCTCGAGGTTTGTGGCGGACCGAGCGCACGAGAGGCAGGCCCTGATATGCCTCGAGCACCGATGGGAGGTCGGCGCGATCCAACCAGGCCTGAGCGACGTGAGCCGCGGGTTTGCCGGTGTGCGCCGCGAGATCCGATATCCATCGTGCTTCGCCGACGGGATCAGCCGGATCCCATTCGCCCTCCATCGTTATGGTACCGATAACATTCCAGCCGCGTGACGCGCGCTGATAGTCTTCTACAAGAAACGGTCGGCGTAGCGCCGAGTAGTCGCCATAGCGAAAAGGGATCGCAGGGCCGGACAGCCAGAGGTGAGGGTTCACCCATGGGTCCCAGTAGTGATGATGAGCGTCGATGATCTGGCGGTCATCCTGGGCAGCGTCGGACATTCAGATCGGACCGTATCTCCTGAAACCGCCTCAAGCCGTTTATGTCTCACCACGGACTTGCGCGAGCAGTTTCGCAGCATGTTCGACGTGCGAGATTTCGAGCGGCTTGTTGATAAAGTCACGAACCACGTCGAACTTCTTCGCCCGGTCGCGGTCCATTGGATCGAGCGACGTTGTGAGCATCACGATCACGACATGTGCGAAATCGGCCTTCAGCTCCTCCGTCACCCGCTCGAGGAACTCGAACCCATCCATGCGTGGCATGTTGATATCGAGAAAAATCACGTCGATCGACACATCACCATTGGACTTCAGATAATCATATGCCTCGTCCGCGCCCATGAACGAGATGACCGTCTCGACAAGGCCAGAGCGTTGCAGCAGCCTTTTGTAGAGCTTCTGATCGATCTCCTCGTCGTCGATCAGCATGGCGGTCTGGATTTTAGTCGACATCAAGGTTTTCTGGCAGCGTGACGGTAAAGGTGCTGCCTTCTCCTGCTTTGGATGAGATTCCGATCGTCCCCCGATGATTTGAGACGATGCGCTGGCAGACCGTCAAGCCAATTCCTGATCCCTTGTAGGCGCTTTGCGTATGCAAGCGCTTGAACAGTCCGAAGACTTCGTCGTGGTACTTCTCGTCAATGCCGATGCCGTTGTCTTTCACATCCACTTTGACAAAGCCGCTCCCGTCGTCGGGACGGCGGGAGATTTCGATCTTCGGGCAGCGCGAGGGATGCCGGAACTTGATGGCATTTGCGATCAGATTTTGAAACAGCAACCTGAGTTGCACGGCGCTGCCCGTGACGATCGGCAACTCGCCAACGCTGATCTCGGCGCCGGCATTCGAGACATCCGAGGCCAGATCGGTGATGACGCTCTCGATATGCGGCTTCAGATCGACTGGCTTGGTCGACATGTCCTCACCCACCGACCGCGCATAGGCAAGGACATCTTCGACAAGCTGCCCCATCCGGGTCACGGTGGTGTCGAGATCGTCCAGTGTCTCGATCGAGTCGTCATCCAGTTTGCCAGCGTTGATTTGGCGAAGTTCGTCCAGAAGCATCCGTACCGTGTTTGTCGGCGACTTCAGGTCGTGGGAGATTGCATAGGTGAACTCGGCTTGCTCGCGGTTCATGTCGGCAAGCTTGTCGTTGAGAGCGCCGAGTTCCGCGACCTTTTCCTTGATCTGCGCATGCGCGGCGCGCACTACGCCGCGAGCCTGATTGAGCGACCTGACGATGTCGTCCAACTCGTCCGGAACGCGCCCGGGGCGCCGGTCAATCGTGACCAGATCCTCTTCCTCCAGCCATTGCGTGTCAGCCTGACGCGCGATCGCGCGCAGATGTCGTGCGGCGAGGCGGTCAAAGATTGCGAGCATCGCGATCGAGGCCAGGATCGCCTTCGCGAAGTTTGACAGCAGAAGCGCCCAGAACTGTTTCCACAACCGCGCTTGAATGAACTCGAGAGACAGTCCGGCAGTCAGGGTCCCAACAGGAACTGCCCTGTTGGGTTTGCCGTGATAAAACAGCTCGAAATCCTTCAGAACCAGATTGCCGTTCTTTTGCAGACCCTTTGTCCAGGTCCGGTCAGTCGGTGTCACTAGCCGAACGAAGACGATGTCGTGCTGCGCGAGTATGCCATCGAGCAGCACCTCGACCTGGGTATCGTTGAACGTCCAGAGCGCGCTCTCAAGCCCGCTGCGAAAGCTCTCCTCGACGATGACAAGTTCGTTCGCGACCCGCTCTCGATCACTGTCATAGGCCAGATACAACTGCACGCCCGATGCGGCTAAGGACAGCACGGCTGAGGCGGCGATCATCAGGGCAACGATTTTTCTGCCCAGGCGTTTTCGCCAGAAATCGATCGCGATCATTGCACGCGCTGCCAGTCAGTCCACGACATGCTTGCTCAGCGATACTTCGAGCGATCTGTTCTCCTGCATTTCTTGCAGTGTCCTGTTGAAAACTCCCACTAGATTGTCCTTTGCGGGCAGGGTCTCGATCAGGAACTCACAGCCGGTGCGGACAAGGTCGACCGAACATATGCCTGGCGACAGGCTGCCGTTCGGAAGACCGGCTTCGGAGAGCGGTGGCAACCCATCTGCTGAAACATGCGTCGGGCCTGTATCCGCCCGTACTGGCGCCGTGGCCAAAATCACGCAAAGCGAAATAGCGATCGTGTCGACTATTCGTCCAAGCATTTCCCTCTCCGCGTGTGTTTTGATGCCCTAGCTACCTGAAATAACGCCAGGCCAAAAGACTATTGCTGTGTTGGCTAAAAAAGAGTGGCCAGGATCCAGGCCCGTGCGTGAGTACTGCTTTCAGGCAGTGGCGCCGGTTGAGGGACTCGAACCCCCGACCTTCGGTTTACAAAACCGCTGCTCTACCAACTGAGCTAAACCGGCATAGGCGCGGAAATAGCGCCAAGGGGTAGGCGGCGTCAATCGACTTACGTCGCATGGTATACCGCGGCGGCTGCTTTGGTCTGCGATCCCTCCGAAAGAAGCTGGAGCCCCCGGAGATTCCATCGCCGTCTTTTTCACCCCGTTCGACCTTGATTAGTGGCTCAGGCGAGCGGTTGCGGCAGAGATTAGCCAGACGATCAAAGCCAAAGGGCTTTGGTCCGTCCTTCCAAACCCTGTGCAGCATCCGGTCCTCAACCGGCCGTAAGGGGAGAGGGCCCGGCCCGGATCGACAGTTTATCCTGCCCCGTCCCTGCAAGAGGTATCAGCGCAGTGTTTGGGGCATCACGAAGGGTTGTCAGGAAAGGATCACCGCAGAGCCCGAGGCCAAGGCGGCTCCGCTGCGCGGCGTGCACAAATCGAAGATCGCATGACGAACCGCTACGCCCGCGCTCAGATTGACTGCATCGCGCGCTGCCGGACGAACCCTAAGAATCGGCGTGACGTGAGTCAGTACTCGACCCCGATCTGTGCTTTGATCCCGGATCGGAACGGATGCTTCACCAGTTCCATCTCGGTGGCCAGATCAGCGATCTCGATCAACTCGTTCTTGGCGTTGCGCCCGGTGCAGACAACATGGGTCATCTCCGGCTTCTCATCGCGCAAGAACGCCACGACCTCGGCAATGTCGATATAGTCATAGCGCAGCGCGATGTTGATCTCGTCGAGCAGGACCATCGACAAACCCGATCCGATCAGTTCCTTCGACTTCTCCCACGCGGCCTGAGCCATCTCCATGTCGCGGGCCTTGTCCTGCGTCTCCCACGTGAAGCCTTCGCCCATGGTGTGAAACTGGCAAAGATCTGAGAAGCGCGAAGTGATCAAGTCGCGCTCGCCGGTCGACATGCCACCCTTGATGTACTGAACCACCGCGCAGGGCATTCCATGCGCGATGTGGCGAAAAATCATCCCAAAGGCAGCGGTCGACTTGCCCTTGCCTTTGCCGGTATGCACGACGATCAGGCCCTTCTGGTCAGTCTTGGTCGCCATGATCTTGTCGCGCGCGGCTTTCTTCTTGGCCATCTTCGCGGCGTGGCGTTCCAGATCCTCGGGTTTCTCCGACATGTCTGTTCTCCCTAACGCAGGCGCGGTCCTGCTTTTTCCATCAGCTCGTCGATCAGTCCCTGTTCCATGAAGGTGTAGCGATCGCGAATATCCAGCACGAGCACCTTCTTGCCCGCCAGCATGCGTCCGAACCGGTCGTTCAGGCGGGTGGCGTGGCGCCGCTCCATCACCATGATCAGGTCGGCCCAGTCGATCTGATCGGCGCTGAGCGCATCATCCGCATCGTTCGAGATCCCCGCAAAATCGGTCGACACACCGGGCCAGTCGGCGAAGACCTGCGCAGCGGTTGGCGAGCGTGCGCGGGCCTTGCCGCAGAGGAAAAGGACGCGTTTCATCTCCGATCCCTCACAAGTCCCGCCGCATCGTAATCGAGGTTGATCGGTCGTATCCGGGGTGCGCCGTTTCGCCAATCTTCGCAAAGCCAAGACGGGCGAAGGCAGCATGGTTCTCTGTCAGTTCAATCCGGGTCTGGAGCACAAGGGCAGAGTGTCCGAACGCACGTGCCTCCGCCGCCACCTGATGCATCAGCATCCGCCCAATTCCCCGACCATGATGCGCGGGCTCGACGGCAAGTTTCCCGACATAGAGCGCGTCATTCGCCGGGGTGCTGAAGACACAGCCGAGAAGCGATCCGCCCTCGATTGCCAAGAGACAGGTTTCTGTGTCTGCCTTCGCGGCGAGTGTCTCTGGTGTCATCCGCAGAAGTGAAGAAGGCGGCTCGATCCGCCCTTCCATGTACGCAAACGCACGGTGCAGAAGGGCATGGACCTCGGCCCAGTCAGTATCGTCCGCGGCACGGGTCACGACGGGACCTGTTGACCATGGCCTGATGTCGAGTTCCGGCCAGAAGGTCTTGCAGCGTCCGGCCTTCCTTTCGTGCGTCTCGCGGTTTCGATTGCGCGAGTTGGCCTCGACCCGCATCGCAAAGATTGCCTCCAGTCCGAACGGGGCGCAGAGCGTCATGCGGTCGTCTGCTTCCAGCCGCACACCCACCGCATGGGTCTGGGAGGCGAAGTTCAGGATACTCTCGCGGGGACAGCGCAGAGGCGGGATCGCATGGCCGAAATGATCCTCGTACCAGAGATGCACCCGAGCCTGATTGCGGATCTCGACCGGCGGGTGAGGTTGGAAACAGGCTGCGCCGCGCTGGATCTCGCGATCTTCGGCATCCCAGCTTGTGTCCGGGTCAAAGTACATCAAGTCGATATCCTTGATGCCATAGCCCGGTGGTCGTCCCGTCAGGTGGTTCCACACCGTGTTGTAGATGGCGCCGGACACGATCCACCAGTCTGGCAGATCAAGGTCCCGCGCGGCGACGAGGGCAGGCCAAACCACCGGGTCATCGCGCAGGATCTGTGTCAGACGCGCCTCGAGGTCCGTCATGCCGGGACGTGCATCGTACAACAATGAATTCCGCCGCCCGCCTCGGCGATGTGGTCGATGTCGAGTTGCACGATGCGCCGGTCCGGCATCAGTTCGGCGAAAAGCGCACGGGCGGCCTCATCGCGGATCTCGTCGCGAAAGCGCGGCATGATGATCCCGCCGTTCGGGAAATAGCTGTTGACGTAGGATGGGGCGAAATCCGGGCCGCGCTCCGGCATCTCCTCCCATCGCGGGCGATTGAGGCGGATCACCTCGAGCGGCTCGCCCCGCGAATCGCGGGCGGCCTCAAGGCGCAGGGCGTTCTCCTGCAGATCGCGGTACTCAGGGTCTTCCTTGTCGTCCGTCACCTCTACGACGACCAGACCCGGTCGGATAAACCGTGCCAGCCCGTCGACATGACCGTCGGTGATGAAATCGGCTTCGGAGCCCCAGAGCCAGATGACCCGCTCGCAGCCGGTGTGGAGCTTGAGGTCGGCTTCGATCTCGTCGCGGGTCATTCCTGGATTTCGGTTGTCGTTCAGCAGGCATGTCTCAGTGGTCAGCAGCGTCCCGCGCCCGTCTGTCTCAAGCGCGCCGCCCTCGGCAACGATCCCGGCCTTGGTCAGGGTCAGCCCCTTAGAATGAGCATACCGCGCGGCCAGCGTGCGGTCGGCGTCATATTCCGGGAATTTCTCGCCCCACACATTGAAGTTCCAGCCTGTGACGAAGTTGGTTGGAATGCACCTCGTTGGTGTTGGCAGGGTATCGCGTGCCCACATGTCGTGGTGTTCGAGAATCTCCACCCCGATGTCCCAACCGAGTTGGCGGGCTGCATCCACGCTCTCGCCCGGGTTGACCAGCATCGTCACCGGTTCGAACGTGGCGATGGCCCGGGCCATGGCCGCTTGCTCGACGCGGATCGCCGCGACGGTGTCCTTGCCATGGGTTTCGAAGGCTGAGCACCACGTCATAACGCAGCCCGCGTGTGGCTCCCACTCCGCGGGCATCGGTCCGCATTTGGTCGCCATCGCGGCGCCGGGTATCGCCGCGGCGCCAAGTGCTGATGCCAAAAGTGTCCGCCGGTTGATCATCGCAATCCTTCCAGCAACACCTTGGCCGAGTTGGAACGCGGTTGCCATAGATCGCGTTCGATTGCTTCGGACAGGCGTTCGGCGATCTCCCGCAGGGCCGACGGGTTGGCGCCGGCTATGAAGGTGCGTACGGCCTCGTCTTCCAGCACCGCCTCATGGACCAGATCGAAATGGTGCGAGCGCACAGCGCCGGTGGTGGCGGAAAACGCGAAGAGGTAATCAATCGTCGCTGCGATTTCGAATGCGCCCTTGTATCCGTGGCGCATGACCCCGGCGATCCATTTCGGATTGACCACGCGCGAGCGGACGACCCGGCCGATCTCATCCTCGAGCGTTCGGATCACCGGACGCTCGGGGCGGGAATGATCGTTGTGATAGATTGTCGGCGCCGTGCCGGAGAGGTGCTCGACCGCGGCTGCGGCGCCCCCTTCGAACTGGTAGTAGTCGTCGCTGTCCAGAAGATCGTGTTCGCGATTGTCCTGGTTCTGAATGACGGCTTCGGTTGCGGTGAGCCGGGTTTCGAACGCATCCCGGACGTGTGTTCCCTCGGCTCCCTTGCCATAGGCGTAGCTGCCCCATTCCAAATAGCTTTCCGCCAGATCGGCCCTGTTGGACCAAAGACGCTCGTCAATCATCGCCTGAAGGCCTGCGCCATAAGCGCCGGGTTTCGATCCGAAGACCCGATAAGCGCCCTCATCGTTTTGGTCGGAACCGCGAGCGGCAGCGGCGGGGTTCTGATCGGGCGGCTCGTCCAGCGCCATGACCGCGCGGGCTGCGGCATCGAAAAGCTCCATCTGCGCCGGGAAGGCGTCGCGGAAGAAGCCGGAGACGCGGAGCGTGACATCGACCCGTGGCCGGGCGAGAGCACTTAGCGGGATGATCTCGAACCCTGTGACACGGCGCGAGGCCCCGTCCCATGTCGGGCGCACACCCATCAGCGCGAGGCCTTGTGCAATATCATCGCCGCCGGTGCGCATGTTAGAGGTGCCCCACGCGGTCAATAGCAGGGTGCGGGGCCAGTCCCCGTGGTCCTGCAGGTGACGCTCGATCAGCATCTCGGCCGATCGCCATCCCAGAGCCCAGGCCGCTGGCGTTGGAACAGCACGGCTGTCGACCGAGTAAAAATTGCGTCCGGTTGGCAGAACATCGGGGCGGCCGCGTGTCGGCGCACCCGAGGGGCCGGGGGGGATGAACCGGCCATCGAGCCCGGCAATCAATGCGTCCCGCTCGGCTGTCCCGCTTGCTCGCAAGGTCGGCAGGATGTCTGTTTGCATGTCTTCGACGACCGCCGCTGACGCGGGGCCGGGAGTTGGCACACCGTCGAACACCTCACATGCAAGCGCCTCCAGCCGCTCGACCGTGTCGCCGTTGGTTCGCCACGTCTCTGTCGACAGGCCCTCCAAGCGCGCAGGCCGCGGACCGGCCCATGTGGCGCCAAGCGCGCAGTCCAACGGATCGAAGACCGCGCGATCCAGATCGAGATCCTCTGCCAACGCACGGATCAGGGACGCGTTGCCACCGCGACCATCGCCCCGTGGGACGCGCACAAGGGCAATGGCAAGGTCCCGTTCCAACGGGCCCAAAGGTGATGATCCGAAGATGTGGAGCCCATCCCGGATCTGACTTTCTTTAAGCTCGCAGAGATAGGTGTCGAGTTGCTGCAAAGCTGCATCCTCGTCCATCTCCGGCGTGATCCCGGCGTCGAGATCGAGTTTCTCCGCCGAGACCAGTGTGCGGATCTCGCGGCGCAGATGCTCAAGACGGCGGGGATCGACCCCGGCAGCCTCGTAGTACTCGTCGACCAGTGCTTCGAGATCTCTCAGTGGGCCATAGGTCTCGGCGCGGGTCAGTGGCGGTGTCAGGTGATCGAGGATTACGGCGGAGGTTCGGCGCTTGGCCTGCGTGCCCTCGCCCGGATCGTTCACGATGAACGGGTACAGGTGCGGCGTGGGGCCAAGAACCGCCTCGGGGAAGCACTCTTCGGACAATGCGAGCGACTTGCCGGGCAGCCATTCGAGGTTGCCGTGTTTGCCGAAATGGCAGATGGCATGGGCGCAGAACTGGTGACGGAGCCAGAAATAGAACGCGAGGTAGTTGTGCGGAGGGACCAGATCCGGGCTGTGGTAGCTGTCTTTCGGATCGATGTTATAGCCGCGCGCGGGCTGGATGCCGACAATCGCGTTGCCAAAGCGCAGGATCGAGAGGGCAAAGCCACGCCCCGGCTCGAAGAAGGGGTCGTCCTCCGGCGCGCCCCAACGGGTCTCGATTTGTGACCGTATGGCCCAGGGCAGGTCCATATAGTGGGCACGGTAGTCTTCCGGTGACAGGGTCTCGCCGCCGGAGCGGTGCGCCCTGTCACTGAGCCAATTCGTGGGACCCGCCTGGACAGCTGCCATCAATTTGGCCCTGTCCGCCGGAGCGTTGTTTATCCGATAGCCTGCCTCCGCCAGGGCACTCAGCATGTCCATCACAGATTGCGGTGTATCGAGGCCGACCCCGTTGGCGAGCCGTCCATCCTTGTTGGGGTAGTTGGCGAGGACGATGGCGACATGCTTCTCAGATGGTGGAGTGTGCGCGAGGCGCACCCAGTTCGCGGCCAGCTTGGCGGTGAATGCGACCCGGTCCCCTTGCGCCTGATAGGTCGCGATCCGGCACTGCGTTGCGTCGTCGAAAAAGGCCTCGCCCTTGAAGCTGATGGCGCGGGACAGAACGCGGCCATCGACCTCGGGCAGGGCGACGTTCATGGCGATGTCGCGCGCGGAGAGGCCGCTCAGGCCATCGCGCCATGCCTCCTCGGTCCCGCCCGCAAGGATCGCCTGCAGGACCGGAACGCCCGGACGGTCGAGCGGGGTTTCCGACGGGCCGGTCTGGGGGGAGGAGACTGCAAATGAAGTGGTGTTGAGGATCACAGCGGGGGGCGCCTCGGCAAACAAGGTATCAAGTGTCGCGGCAGAGACGGGGTCCTTGAGCGAAGCAACGAAGATCGGGAGCGGGTTCAGACCCTCGCTCATCAATGCACGCGCCAGTCGATTGACCGGGTGGAGGCCGGCTCCCTGGACCAGTGCACGGTAGAAGATGATCGGAGCAACAGGGGCATCTGGAGTGGACCAACTCGCCCGAACCGTCTCGAGGTCAGCGATTCCGGTGCCGGGCCAATAGATGCCGGATCTCAGAAGCGGGCGCGCCGCCACGGGGCGTTCCCGACTGTTTTTGGCTATGGCCTCGGCAGTGGACAGCAGATTGGCCATGTTCTCCGGCCCGCCTTCGACGAAATACGACCAGAGCGCGTGCCAGTCCTCGGTCATCACCGTAGAGGCCCGGAGAAGCGCTTCGTCCGGTTTGTCGTCGCCGGGAAGAGCGGCAAACCCGATACCCGCCGCGCCGAGACGGGCTGCAAACTGCTCAAGGCCGTAGGTCCAGTAGCCTTCACCCCCCAGAACGCGGACAATCACCAGTTTTGCCTTGGTCGCAGTCTGATCGAGGTAGAGATCCACCGACATTGGATGCGTGAGATGCATCAGCGAGGCAAGACGCAGGTCGAGCGGGTCGGTCCGTGTTGCGCGGGCCTCGGCCAGCGCGGCGAGTTCGGTGTCCGCAGCGCTTATGATGACGATATCGCCGGGTGTCTGCTCGAGATCGACCGCCTCGGATCCATCCATCACGGCACCTGGTTGAGCAAGGAGGAGGTGCATCAGGCTGGTTCCGGGATCGGTCCGCCGCGTGCTCCCGTGCAGACGATTTTGCCAGGCCTGATGTTGTGCATGCCCACCCACCCGCACGCGGCGGACCGGTTGAGGTTTGAAACAAATGGCGGGGTGATCATAGATCGAGGGCCGCGCTGATCTCTGTCCGATTGAGCCCGGTATGCCCGATCACGACGAGCCGCGTCTCCCGCGGGTCACCGCCAAAAGGCCGGTCGAAGTAGGTTTCAATCCGTGGACCGACAGCCTGGATCACGAGGCGCATCGGTTTGCCAGCGACGGCGGCAAAGCCCTTAAGACGCAGGATGCCATGTGTGCGCATCGTTGTGGCAATCGTTTCAGCGAACGCCTCCGCATCTGTGATCTCCCCGCCTGACAGTGCAAAGGAGTCGAATGCGTCATGGTCGTGGTTGTGATGATCGTCGTCATGATGGTGGTCGTGATCATGGTCATCATGATGATGATGGTGCTTTTCTTGGCGGGCCGCTGTGTCCGTTTCGGCACCCGATCCGATGCCGAGCAGGACACCCGGTGTTAGACCGTCCGGCCGAGAGCGGACATGGCGAACACCTTGCCGGGCCTGCTGGGCGAGACGTCCCTCAAGCGCTGTGAGCGCCGTCTCCTCCATAACATCGGTCTTTGAGATCACGATCATATCGGCGCAGGTCAGCTGATCCACGAAGAGATCGGCAAGCGGCGTCTCGTGATCGAGGCTTTCGTCCGCCGCCCGCTGGACATCGACAGCAGCAACATCGTGAGCGAACTGCCCCGCCGCCGTCGCTGGACCATCGACCACGGTCACAACGCCATCGACAGTGACGCGGGTTCGGATCTCGGGCCAACTGAAGGCGCGCACAAGAGGCTGGGGCAGCGCAAGCCCGGACGTCTCAATCACGATATGATCGGGTCGATCCGGTCGATCCAGGATCTTCTGCATGGCGGGCAGGAAGTCGTCTGCAACGGTGCAGCAGATGCATCCGTTGGACAGCTCGACAATGTCGTCTTCTCGGCAGGCTGCATCGCCGCAGCCGCGCAGCACCTCGCCATCGACACCGATATCGCCGAACTCGTTGATCACCAGGGCGATCCGGGTGCCGTTTGCCTGGGTGAGCAGGTTGCGGATCAGCGTTGTTTTGCCAGCTCCGAGGAAGCCGGTGATGACGGTGGCTGGAATCTTCTGGGGCATAGCGTGCCTCCTGAGCGGACGCGATGGCGGCCGGGGTTTGGCCCGCCGCACCGTGTCGCGGTGATGGTGGGGTTAGCCGAGGCCGAGCGCGGAGAAGGCGGCGCTTTCGGCGGCTTCCAGCACAAGAAACGCGCCCGCACCTGCGACCATGCCTCCGGTCAGGCGAGCGGGCAGCGCCGTTGCCTCCAGGGCACCGATCGCGCGGGTGACGAGGAAGCCTGCCGCGATCGCGATCGCCCACTGCGAGACAGACAGCCCGATCAGATAGCCCGCAGCGACCGAGATTGCAGCGCCGCCTTCCTGGCCCGCGAGGCTCTCGCCAAAGGCCCAGCCGTGAAAGAGACCAAGTGCTCCGAACAACGCCATGGCAACGGGTGCTGAAAGCGCCCGGCCCGACATCAAAACCGCACCGCCAACCACGAGCGAGGCGGCGATCACAAACTCCACTGCAGGCAGGGCAATGCCCCCCATGATCAGGGTACAGCCAGCCAACATACCGGCGACATAGCCGAGCGGCGCGATCAGGGCGCGCCCTGTATAGGCGGCAACGATGCCGACAGCGATTATGAAGAACAGGTGATCGAAGCCGAGGATCGGGTGACCAATTCCGGACAGAACACCGTGGGTGAACGTGTCCATCGGAGCACCGGCCAGCGGATGGTGGGCAAGGGCGGGGGTAGTGCACAGCACGATGGCTGAGCCGAGGGCAAGGTTTCTCATCATTGTCTCTCCATACCCGTCACACCCGACGGGAGGGGTCACACCGGTACACGGCAGGTCTCCTGGCTGACGGAGTGGGCAAGGGCCCGGCGATCCCGCCTTCCCGGCCCGATTGGACCAGTGGCTGATGGGTCGCGCGCTCCGCATACAGTCGCGGGGGCGGCTGCGGCTTTGCTTCCCCGGATTGGGTTGAAGCGCACCGCATTCCCTCTTAGCCCGCCACCCGCTGCGATGCGGGGATGTGACGGGACCGTGCACTGTGACAATTCAGCGAACGGGGGAAATGTGTCAAGCGATGCTTGGCGGTGGCGGCCTGGTTTCGACGGGTATGATCAGATATCGACGGTTTTGACAGCCCAGGCGACGGCATCCGCTACCTTGGCGGCGCTCGGCCCATCCGGTTGAGGGGGACGAGAGATCATGACCACGGGCAAGCCGAGTCGCGCTGCGGCTTCGAGTTTCGCCTGTTCTTTGCCACCTGAATTCTTCGAGACAAGGTGTGTGATCTCGAGCCGGGTGAGCGTTTCGACTTCGGCGTCCACCGTGAAGGGCGGACGCGCGACCACCGATGCGATATGAGGAGGAAGATCGCCGGGTGGCTCGATGCTGCGGAGCGTAAAGCGGACATCCCCGCGCGCGGCGAAGGCGGCGACTTCGGTGCGCCCGGTGCTGAGGAAGGCATGGGCGCCAACAGGCAGCGTGTCTGCTGCTGCAACGAGATCGGGAACGATGATCCAACCCTGGCGAGGGGGCCAAGCCGTACGCAGCAGACGCAGACGCGGTGTGCCGATTTGCTTGGCGGCCGAGGCGGCATGCCAGGGCATTTTCGCAGCGAACGGGTGGGTCGCATCGATCACCGCTGTGACTTTTTGACAGCGAAGCCAGGTCGCCAAGCCCTCGGCGCCCCCGAACCCTCCGACGCGCAGGGGAACGGGATAGCGTGTGCGAAGCGTCGTGACGCCTGCGAGTGACGCAATGGTCGGCAAACCTCTTTGAGACAGCTCGGCACAAAGCGCGCGTGCCTCCGCGGTCCCTCCCAACACGAGGATGCTCATCTGGCGATCGCGAGGATCTCGCCTGTCCGGCTGACAACCGCGACTTCGGTTTCGATACGCGCGTCGCGAAGCGTTTCCTGCACCGTCTTCAACGCTCGCTCGGCAACCGCCCCGGCCAGTCGTGGTCCACAGATTTCAAGCGCTTCGAGGGCAGTGTTTGCTGCGCCAACCGCGGCCCCGTCTGCATCGATCTCGCCTGCCCACGTGGCAAGCCGAGCAAAATCAACCTGAGACCGGCGCGAATGAAGATCCAACGCACCTTGGGCCAGCTTCGTCATCTTGCCGATCCCGCCCGCAAGGGTCAGTCGCGGCACAGGATGTGTCCGGAGGTATTTCAACAGACCGCCAGCAAAATCACCCATATCGAGACACGCAATCTCTGGCAGATCATAGTGCGCGCGCACCGCTGCCTCTGAGGTCGCGCCTGTTGCCCCCATCACGTGCGGAAGGCGCGCGGCGCGTGCCACATCGATGCCGCGGTGGATCGATGCAATCCAGGCGGAGCATGAATAGGGCCTGACGATTCCCGTGGTGCCGAGGATTGATATCCCTCCCTCGATCCCAAGGCGCGGGTTCCAGGTTTTCTTCGCCAGTTCTGCGCCGCCTGCGACCGAAATGGTGACACGGAAATCAGATGCCTCGCCGTAAATTGCCGCCGCATCGTGCAGCGTGCCAGCGATCATCTGGCGCGGGACCGGGTTGATCGCAGGTTCGCCCGGCGGGATCGGTAGGCCGGGTTTCGTGACGATCCCGACACCTTCGCCAGCGTGAAAGCTGATGCCATGGCCGGGCGGGGCTTGAGTGACTTCTGTCGTGATCGCGGCCTTGTCGGTCACATCGGGGTCGTCGCCTGCATCCTTGATAACCGTTGCACTCGCCGCGTATGCCCGCAAGGCGCCATCGTGGATGATAAACTCCGCCATGTCTCCCCGCGGCAGAGTGATGGCGACCGATGGCGGGATCTCGCCCGTGAACACGCCAACGGCCGCTGCCTTGGCCGCAGCGGTTGCGCAGGCGCCCGTCGTCCAGCCCATGCGAAGATTTGATGTGTCGTCCCGAGACATGCTTGGACCATAGGGCGCAGGACCCGGGCGCGAAAAGCAGAAATCCGGTCGTTTCGGGCTTTCGCGCCGCGGCGGTGCCGGACTATACCATCATGATGCAGCGCGACATTCGTATTCCCGATGGCCGATGGCCCGAGCTTTTGCCCGGGTGGGTCTGGCTTGTCGGGGCCGGGCCCGGTGATCCGGGGCTGCTCAGTCTTCATGGTCTGAACGCGATCCGACAGGCCGATGTGATCGTCTATGATGCTCTGGTGAATACGGAGATCTTGGACTGGGCAGCCCCCGGAACCGAAATCATCTATGCGGGCAAAAGAGGTGGCAAACCTTCGCCTAAACAACGGGATATATCGCTCCGGCTGATTGATCTCGCGCGCGCAGGGCATCGCGTTTTGCGTCTCAAGGGCGGCGATCCCTTCGTCTTCGGGCGCGGGGGCGAGGAGGCGCAGACCCTTGTCGCTGCGGGGGTGCCGATCAGGATCGTCCCTGGGGTCTCCGCCGGGATTGGTGGGCTCGCCTATGCCGGGATCCCGGTCACCCATCGCGACGTGAACCAGAGCGTGACCTTCCTGACCGGGCACGATCAGACCGGCGATGCGCCCGGTGCGATCAATTGGGAGGCGCTGGCGCAATCCTCGCCGGTGATTGTGGGGTACATGGCGATCAAGACACTGCCGAAGATCTCGGCGAGTCTGATTGCCGGGGGGCGGCTGCCATCCGAGCCGGTGGCGGTGGTCTGCAATGCGACGATGCCTGAGATGCAGGTGTTGGAGACGACCCTCGGCTCGGTGGTCGAGGATGTGTCCAGGGCAGGCATTGCGCCGCCTGCCATCGTTTGTATCGGAGAGGTGGTGCGGATGCGCGCCGTTCTGGATTGGGTCGGCCAGATGGCCGGGACAGCGCCATCGGATCTTGATCCTTTGAGAGCCCGCCACCTGTCTGACAGCGCCTGATGCGCCCCGCGCCATGCATGGCCTGCTGATTGCTGCGCCAGCCTCCGGGCAGGGCAAAACCACGGTCACTCTGGGATTGCTGAGAGCCTTGCGGCGACGCGGTGTTTCCGTTGCATCCGCCAAAAGCGGTCCCGATTTCATCGACCCCGCCTTTCACGCTGCGGCCACAGGAAAGCTTTGTCTCACGCTCGACCCTTGGGCTGCGGATGCAGCGCAGGTGCGCGGGCGGGCCAATGCAGCCGAGGGCGAGGTTCTTGTCGTCGAAGGCGCCATGGGCCTTTGGGATGGCGCTGCCTCCGGTGGACCCGTGGGCGATGCCTCCTCCGCCACGGTCGCCAAGGCGCTTGGCTTGCCGGTCGTCCTTGTTGTCGATGCAGCCCGGATGGGGCAGGGGGTGGCAGCGCTGTTGCATGGGATGATGACCTATGATCCCGACATTGAGATCGCAGGTGTCATTCTGAACCGCGTCGGCTCGGACCGGCATGAGGCGATGCTGCGCCGCGCTGCCGAGACCGTCTGTACGGTTTTTGGCTGTCTTCGTCGGGATACGTCCCTATCCACGCCATCCCGCCATCTCGGGCTGGTGCAGGCTGGGGAGCGTGAGGATCTCGACGTGTTCCTCGATGCCGCAGCGGACCATGTCGAGGCTGGCTGTGATATCGATACCATTCTGAACGCGACCAAAACAGCAAAGGCCAATGTTATCGGTATCAAACCGCTACCGGTGCTTGGCCAGCGGATCGCCGTGGCTCGGGATCTGGCGTTTGCGTTCTGCTATGATCATCTGCTGTCGGACTGGCGCGCGCAGGGGGCTGAGCTCTCGTTCTTCTCACCGCTGGCCGATCAAGCATCCGATGGTGATGCAGATGCGATCTATCTGCCCGGTGGATACCCCGAACTTCATGCGGGGCGTCTCGCAGCGGCAGACACGTTCCGCACGAGCATGCAGCGGCGTGCTGAAGCTGGTGCCATGATCTATGGCGAGTGCGGCGGTTACATGGTGCTTGGCGACGGATTGTCAGATGGTGATGGCGTGCGCCACAAGATGATTGGGCTTTTACGAGTGGAAACGAGTTTCGCCAAACCGTCCCGCACGCTCGGCTACCGGCAGATCACCATCGGCGATGGCCCGTTGCGTGGCACCTTCCGGGGACACGAGTTCCACTATTCCGAAGCGCTGTCGGAACACGGAGAGCCATTCGCGACGACAAAGGATGCCGCGGGTTCGGATCTCGGCACTGCGGGCCTCAGGCATGGTCGGATCTTTGGCTCCTACATGCACCTGGTCGAACGGGATTAATCCCGTCAGGCGCTTCGCTTCGGGCGCAGAATGTGTACATGGGCACCGTCATAGAGCGCGCTGTCCCGAAAGTCGGTATCCCGCAAGGCCGGTCCGATCAGGATCAGCGCAGTGCGCGTGATCTTCTCCGCCCGAACCTTGTCCCGAATATTGCTGAGCGTGCCGCGGATGAACGTCTCGTCCGGCCAGCCAACACGGTAGGCAACGATCACCGGACAATCGGCACCGTAGTGCGGCGTCAACCGCCGCTCGACCTCCAGAAGATTGCGAACTGACAGGTGGATCGCCAAGGTTGCCCCGGTGCGTCCCAGCGAATCCAGATCCTCGCCATCTGGCATCGCCGACGATTTCATCGCCGTGCGGGTCAGGATGACGGTCTGCGCAACCTCCGGTACCGTCAGTTCCTGACCCAACGCGGCAGCAGCGGCGGCAAAGGCAGGCACGCCGGGGGTGACGTCAAACGGGATCTCGATCGCACGCAGGCGGCGGATCTGCTCGGCAATCGCGCCATAGAGCGATGGATCGCCGGAGTGGACGCGCGCGACATCGTGCCCGGCGGCGTGGGCCGCTTCAATCTCGGCGATGATCTCATCAAGCGTCAGCGGCGCAGTGTCGATCACCCGAGCGCTCTCGGGCGCCGCTTCGACAATCGCCTCCGGCACAAGAGATCCGGCATAGAGACAGACCGAGCATTGCTGGATCAGCCGCAAACCCTTGACGGTGATCAGATCGGGATCGCCCGGCCCAGCGCCGATGAAGTGAACCGTCATGCTGCGCTTTCCTCTTTGCTGGTATCAGCGATCTTGTTCGCGTAGCCGCGAGGGGTGAACAAACGCGGCGTGCCGCCCACGGACACAGCGCGTGTCTGACTCGACCCGATGATGACGACGGTCATCATGTCGACTTCATCCACGTCAACAGTCGCGAGTGTGCGATAGCTGATCCGCTCGTCGGGTCGGCCAAGGCTGCTGGCGAGCACCACAGGCGTGTCAACGGGGCGATGCCTGCGCAGGATGGCGATCGTCTCGACGAACAACTCCCGTCGGCGCCTGGAGACAGGATTATAAAGCGCGGTCACGAAATCGCCCTCGGCTGCGGCACGCAAACGGCGTTGAATATCAACGCGCGGGGTCAGCAGGTCCGAAAGCGAGATGGCGCAGAAGTCATGCCCCAGCGGCGCGCCGATCCGCGCCGCAGCCGCCTGCATCGCCGTGATCCCCGGCGTGGTTACGACATCCACCCGGCGGGCGGCGTCGGTTACGCCGTTCTCGGTGCGCGCCATCAACTCGTAGACCAGCGCACCCATGGCGTAGATCCCGGCATCGCCGGAGCAGATCAGAGCGACCCTGTGGCCCTCCGCCGCGCGCTCGAGTGCATAGCGGCAGCGATCTTCCTCGCCACCCAGCGGGAAATCTTTGCGCGGTTTGCCCGCGGCGAGCGGGCCAATCAGGTCGATGTAGAACCCATAGCCCACCAATTCGTCTGCTGCTGCGATCATTCGGCTCGCCTCGGGCGTGCGCCAATCCGCGCGGCCCGGACCAAGCCCGACAAGACAGACCGTGCCCCGCTCGCGGCCGGGCAAAACGCTGATCGGTTCAGGCGCAAGTGCGACAGCGCAGGTCGCGTTGGCCGATTTGCGCTTGGTGACGAGCAAAGTCGCTTCAGCACCGGCTCCGGCCAGCGCTGCCCCTTCGGCCACGCCGTGGCAGCCGACCTCGGCAAACACAACCTCTGATGGTGTGGCGAGGCGCGGCGCCTCCGCTTCCAACTCCGCGGCCGTGAAGAACCGGGCGGGCCGGTCGAGGTTCTCGGCCAACTGCAGAACAGCGTGTTCGTCTGCCTTGAGATCGAGCGAGCATACCGCCGCAATCGCCTTCTCGGACAGGCTGGCGTCGGCCAATGCCTCTTGCACAAGCGACGATAGCTCTTCGGGCGGACAATTGCGGGCACAGCCAACGCCAAGAACCGCGCGCTGCGGGTGATAGACGAGCGTGTTGATATCCCCTTCGATGGGAGACAGTGTTGCGGTCAGGGTCAATGCGCCCTCGTTCGATGTCTCGAGCGCGTCGAGCCACTTGGTTGTGCCCCAGGCCTCGCCGGTCTTGCGAACGCGGCCACCCGACAGCATCGTGGCCATAGCGTCCTTGGCGTGCTCGGGATTTCCGAGCACCCAACCAGGGGGCGGCGCATCGAGCGCAACACCGAATGCCGTATCGCCCGCCGTTGTGACCGCCGGGGCGCCACCCACGACCTCGGCAATCAGGCGGGCCATATCGTTTGCACCTTGATGCCCGCCAAGAAGAGGAACCACGGTGCCGCCATCATGGGATACCGCGATCACTGGAGGCTCTGAATGTTTGTCGCCCAGCAAGGGCGCGACCGAGCGGATCAAGATCCCAGCGGCGCAGACCCCGATGATCGGCGTGCCTGACGCGAAGAGGTCTCGGACATGGGCCGTCGTTTCCTCGAACATGACATCGGCGCGCGTGCGGCCCGCCCGCGCATGAACGTCGCCGCCAACGGCATCCGAGATAAGCGCCGCGAGATCCTCGCTCGCGGCGGTCAGGCAGAGAACGGCGGGTGCTGGCTGAGCCATGGGTCCTCTCCTTTCGAGATCAGGATCATCGAGAAATACGGTGCCGTATCCGGCGCGTCCGACAACGAGCACGCCACCTCATTTGACAGCGTGGCGCGTGCGATGTAGCCGCTGTGCTGCGTAAGCCCCATGGTCTCGATCAGAGCACGGACACGGGGCAGATGGCGCCCGACTTTCATCAATGCTACGGCATCGGCGCCGTGTATACCGGTGCGCAGCGCATCGTCCGGCAGGGTCGCGGGGATCACGCTCATCACATCGTTCCGCGCAACCAAAGGCCACCGGATCGCTGCGGCACAGGCGCCAAGAGACGAGACACCGGGCACGATCTCGACCGGATGGCTATCGGCCAGCCGGGCGAAGAGATACATGAAGGATCCGAAGAAGAAGGGGTCACCCTCACACAGCACCACGACATCGGTGCCGACGGTGAGATGCCCCGAGATCTCGGAGGCGGCGTTGGAATAGACATCTTGCGCTGGAAAGCGCTCGGTCCGCATTGGCACGATCATGGGGATCTCGATCGCGTCTTTCGGGATCGCATCGGCGGCGATCTGGCGGGCAAGGCTTGGTCCCGTATCGGGCGCTGGATAAGCCACCACACGGGCGCTGCGGATCAAACGGTCTGCGCGCAGGGTCAACAGGTCAGGCGCGCCGGGACCGACGCCCACGCCGTAGAGTGTGCCACTCATCGCTCCAGTGCCCATTGTGTGACGGGCATGGCCGGGCGCCACCCGGTCAGATCGCCAACCGGATCGGCCCGCTGGACGGAAAGCCGCGTGAGAGATCCGCCGTGCGCGCGGTGGAGCCCGAGCAAGACGGCTTCGCTTTCGAGTGTCACCGCGTTGGCAACCAGCCGTCCGCCCGGCGGAAGAGCCTCGAGACAGGCAGCCGCTGTCTGTTGGCTCAGCCCGCCGCCGATGAAGATGGCATCGGGATCGGGCAGGTTGCCAAGGGCCTCTGGTGCGTGCCCTTCGATCAGATCGAGCTTTGGTGTTCCCAGTGTCATTGCGTTGCGAGCCGCCATATCGAGCCGCGTGCGGTTGGTGTCGATGCCAAAGGCCAGCGCATCCTTGGCGGCGCGCATCCATTCGATCGCGACCGACCCACAGCCGACGCCGATATCCCAGAGCACCTCGTGACGAGCAGGCATCAGACGGGCAAGTGTCAGGGCACGGACCTCGCGCTTGGTCAGTTTGCCATCGTGTTCGAACGCTTCATCCGGCAGGCCGGCAATCCTTGGCATCCGTTTTGGGCAGGTGCCGGAGCAATGCACGGCGAGTGTGTGAAAGGCAGGCAGATGCTCGGCCGGGTCCTCTGCGGCCCATGTCGCTGCTGTGCCATCGTAGCGAGTCTCCGTCGGACCGCCCAAGGCTCCGAGCACAGTCATGGTCGATGTCTCATAGCCACGTGCGGTGAGCAATCGCGCGATTTCTCCAGGTGTCTGAGGACCTGCGGTCAGGATCAACAGCGCCGCCCCGGGCCAGAAGAACGGCACGACCTGTTCTGCGGGGCGGCCATGCGCCGTCAGGGTCTCGGCATCCGCGAGCGACCACCCCATGCGGGCCGCCGCCCATTGAAATGCTGATAGCTGCGGGAAATACGTGATCTCGTCAGGAGGGATCGCCCTGCCGATCCGCGCGCCCACCGAATACCAGAGCGGATCACCCGTGGCGAGGACAACGAGGCGTTTGCCCCGGCGGGCCCGGAGGTCTTCGATCAACGCATCAAACGGGTGTGGCCACTTCAGCCGTTCTGCCGTTGCGTTGGCTGTGAGGTTGTGGTGCCGGTCGCCTCCGACGATCACCTCTGCGGTCTCAAGCGCGTGTCTGGCCCCTGGTGACAATCCTTCGACGCCATCCTCGCCAATGCCGATGATCGTAAGCCAGCGCGACATCATGGTGCCCCCCTGGTCGAAAGCGGCCATGTTTCTGGCGAAACACCGGGGGCCATGGCCCCCGGCCTGTCCGCCTGCGGCGTCCAGATGGCCGCATTTGGCCCCGTGGCTGATGAAGCGCGAGGTATCATGGCGTTGCAAGGCCGGCAGCGAGGGCATTGACGGCAGCGGCAGCCATGGCCGAACCACCACGGCGACCGCGCAATGTCAGGAAGGGGGTCGCGCGCGGATTGGCGGCAAGCTCGGCTTTCGACTCGGCGGCTCCGACAAAGCCGACGGGAAATCCAAGGATCGCGGCAGGACGTGGCCAACCCTGATCGAAGAGTTCCAGAAGATGAAAGAGCGCCGTGGGTGCGTTCCCGATGGCGACGAGAGCGCCATCTATCTCGTCCCGCCAGAACTCGACGGCAGCGGCGGATCGCGTATTCGCAATGCGCCGGGCGTGCTCTGGGACGTCAGGGTCTCGCAATGTGCAGCGGACGGGGTTCCTGGCTGGCAGACGATGCGGGATCACCATGGATGCCACCGCCTCGCAATCGCAGAGCACCGACTTGCCTGCTGTGAGCGCGGCTCTGGCGGATTCGGCGATGTCCGCTGACCAGGCGAGCCTTGCCGTGATATCCGGCATGCCGCAGGCATGAACGAGGCGAATTGCGACCGGGTGAAGGTCTTCGGGCAGATGGTCCAGTCGCGCCTCGGTCCGGACAGTGTCGAAAGACTGCCGGTAGATCTCGGCCGGATCGCGTTGATAGCTGAGCGATCGCGGTGCGGGAGCGGGTGCACGCGGCGGAGCAGATGCTGTCACAGCAGGGGGCTGCGAGGGTTTTGCTGTCTCTCCGACCGCGCGCACGGCGGGTGCGCCGAGGCCGAGGATCCACGCTTCCTCCGTCGCGATGATCCGCCGTTGGTCGGCGGTGGCATCCGGTGGGCCTGCAAACAGTGTTGCCAAGGCGCCATCGCGATCCAATCCAGCAAGCCAATCGGCAACCGCGCGCACCTGACCGGCATCCTTGATTGCCTCGGTTGGATCGGGCGGGATCAGCGATGGATAGATCTCGGCCAGCACGATGGTGTCGGCAGGCGCTGTGAGACCGGTCTCGAACGGCCAGATCCGGGTGTGGTCCGCCAATCTCGGGTCGTGCCGCAGGCGATGCACCGCCGGGATGCCAAGCAGAACCTGGGAGCCGACCGACCCGGCATAGGCCAGCTGCCATACCGTTTTCGCCCCCTTGGCGGTTCTGTCGGCGAGGCGCCGCTCCGCCGGGTGCCCACGGCCCGCACGAGAGGATGCCTTTGTCGGAACATCGAGATAAGGCCAGGATGCCGGCCGTCCCCAGAACGGCCCAGTACCATCGAAGTAGACGCGATTGATCTCATCCGCCACGGCGTAGCGGTTGTTGGCGTTGTCAGGTCCGTCCTCGATCCGTTTGGCCAGCCATGCCCAGAGCGCGAGCGCGTCCGCCTCGCCCGTCAGCGTCTTTGCGACACCGACGGGATAGCCAAACGGGAAATCGAACCCGATGAGCACCCGTTTGTCCGCGTCGATCGCGTCGTGCGCAATCCGACTGAGATGATCCATCGCCTCGGCACGTGTCGCAATGTTCTCGACGCTGGTCTCACCGCTCTCGGACACGCCGATCCAGATCGAATCGGTCCCTGTGGTCGGCTTTGATGCCGCAGACCAGTCCACCATGACGTAGACATCGAAGAGCGGGGCGCTCACCCCGTCTCCTTCATGTGTTTACGAACGCTTTCAGGCCCGAGCGGGTGGTCTGCATGCGGGTAGGGCGGGTGATGATGGTCGTGATCATGATCATGGCTGTGACCGTGGTGATGATCGTGATCATGGTGGTGGTGGCCATGCGCGTGACCCGCCTCGAGACGACATGCGCCCGTGCAGAACGTATCACACAGCGCACAGTCCGCGACGTTTGACCCGGGCGCGCTCGCCCCTTGTCCCTCGACATGGTGGTGATGGCTCTCCTGGGGCATGCCAACCTCGGTCTCGAAGCCCAACACCTGTGCGCGGTACTTGCACATGGCGCAGTTCATCAGGTTCTGACCGTCGAGGATTTCGGTCACGCGCTCGGCAAACGTGGCGATCACCTGGGGATGATCGTTGAGATAGCCCGCCTTGACGAACTCGATCTCTGGGTGGGCCTCGGCGACAACGTCCGTGAAGCCATAGATGCGGTCGATCAGAATGCCGGTGAACAGGAAGTACGGGAAGACGATCACGCGGCGATAGCCAAGGCGCGAGACCTTTTCGAGACAGGGTTCCACCAGCGGGAAGGTGACGCCGGAATAGCCGGTCTCGGCCCAGCCGAAGCCGAAGCCCTCCCACAGAAGCCGTGTGATCTTCGAGACATTCGCGTTGGCATCCGGATCGGAGGCGCCGCGTCCGATCACCACCAGACACGTCTCGTGCAGAGGGACCTCATCGCTCTCGGCGTTGGCCCGGTCCAAGGCCTCCTGCACCCGGGCCCCGGCGGCGGCAACCATTTTCGGGTCTACGCCAAGCTCGCGGCCGTACTGGATCTTGATGCCGTGCTTTGCGGCATAGGTGTTCAGGACAGAGGGGATGTCGTTCTTCGCATGCATTGCTGCGAACAGCATTCCCGGCACCGCAAGGATGTGATCACACCCAACCGTACGCAGTTTGTCGAGGCCATCGCGCACCACCGGATTGGCGAATTCGAGATAACCGTATTCGACCGGCCAGTCGGTGAAGTGATCCCGCAAGCGCTCGGCGAGAACCGCGAATTCGTCTACCGCGGCCTGGCTACGCGAGCCATGGCCGCAGATCATGACCCCGATCTTGGACATCAGGTGGTCTTGCACGCCGAGCGCACCAGAACAGCGATCCCTGCTGCCATCAGCGCGACCACTGCAGCTACCTCGCCCCAATGGGTGTGACCCGCGGTCTCGGCGACGTGGCCAGCATGGGCGAAGGCATTGGTAGAAAGGGCGGCGGCGGTCAGAAAGGTCAGGATTTTGGGCATGATGTCCTCGTGCTCAGGTCAAAACGCAAGCGAGGACCAGGCACATCGTGCCCTTCCGAACCGCTCCGTCCGCGGCCCCCGATATGGGTCGGCCTAGGCCCGGATCCGCTCAGCCCCCGATGGGTGCGCCGTTCAGTATCACCGGGTCTAGGGCAGGGCCATGTCGTCTTCAATGACAAATTCGCCCGTTAAGGGCGCAGACACGACGGCAGCAGGCGGCTAGATATCAGGCACGACTCACGGAGACAGCGAGCAGAATGACAAAGACGACCATATTCGTGTGCGACACGTGCAAATTCTCGGCCGAGGAGAAAACGGATCCCGCTGGGCGCACGGGGGGCGAAATTCTGGCCGGATTGGTCGAGGCGGCCGCCGTGGACACGCCCGACGTGCAGGTCAAGCGCCAGTCCTGCCTGATGGGCTGCGAGCGTCATTGCAACACGGCGATCGCTGCGCCCGGCAAGCTGACCTATGTGCTCGGAACGTTCGAGCCGTCCGACGACGCGGCCGCAGCGGTTGTTGAGTATGCCGTGCTGCATGCGGCGAGCGAGAGTGGGCAGGTCCCTTTCAAGCAATGGCCGCAAGGCGTCAAAGGCCATTTCGTGGCACGCATTCCAGCCATCGGGGCGTTGGATGCTGAGTGATCTGACCATCGCCCCGGTCGATGCGGCGCTGCCCGAACAGGTCCGGCATGCAATCGACGTCAAAACCAAGCCACCGGGATCGCTTGGGCGGATCGAGGAGCTCGCGCTGGCGCTGGCGCTTGCCCAGGACCGGCCTGACCCGACCGCGGATCCGGCGCATCTGATCATCTTTGCGGCGGATCATGGCCTGGTGGCAGAGGGTGTCTCGGCCTGGCCACAAGAAGTGACGGCCCAAATGGTGCTCAACTTTCTTGGCGGCGGTGCTGCGGCGAATGTTTTTGCACGTTCGAACGGTGCAGGGTTGCGTGTTGTCGATGCGGGCGTTGCCTCGGATCTGCCTGACAGCGATACCCTCCTTAGGGCCAATATTCGCAAAGGCACACGCAACGCGGCACAGGAAGATGCTCTGACGCCCGGGGAAGTCACCAAGGCCCTGCGCTACGGAGCCAATCTGGCGATTGCGGCCCAGAAAACGGATGGAGCCAGCGTGCTATTGCTCGGGGAGATGGGAATCGGCAACACAGCGACCGCATCTCTGCTGGCGCATGCCGTTGCGGGCTTGGACCTCGCCGCTCTCACAGGCCCCGGCGCAGGTCTCGATCCGGATGGTGTGGAGCGTAAACGCGAAATTCTTGCGCGAACCGCTGCACGTCGAGCGGTGTCGGGTCCCGAGGATGCGCTTGCGGCATTCGGGGGTCTCGAAATCGCCTGTATGACCGGCGCGATCATCGGCGCAGCATCGAGCCGTATGCCGGTCCTGATTGACGGCTTTATCGCGACCGCGGCAGCGCTTGTTGCTCTGACGGCACGGCCTGAGGCAAAGCCGTATGCGGTCTTTGCCCACCGCTCGCACGAACCGGGCCACCGGTTGATGCTGGACACGCTGGGTGCCCGTCCCTTGCTCGATCTCGATCTGCGCCTCGGCGAGGGGACGGGTGCGCTTCTCGCGCTGCCGCTTCTGCGGGCCGCCTGTGCCATGCTTGCGGATATGGCGACATTCGAGAGCGCCGGCGTCTCGGACAAGGCATAGAGACGTCGCGATGGGGGCAATCGGGCGAGAGATCGGACATCTCCTGATCGGGATCATATTCCTGACGCGGATCCCTGTGCCCGTTGCGCTGGAGTACGAGGAAACCCGGTTGGCCCGCGCCGCACGCTACTTCCCGTTGGTCGGCCTGTTGATCGGCGGGGTCACGGGCGCTGCCTTCTGGCTTGCATCGCAGGCGCTTCCCGGCGTGCTCGCCGCTGGGCTGGCACTTGCCTTTGGGGTTCTTCTCACGGGTGCATTGCACGAGGACGGGTTTGCCGATTGCTGCGACGGGCTTGGCGGCGGATCGACGCGTGAGCGTGCGCTCGAGATCATGCGCGACAGCCGGATCGGCGCGTACGGTGCAGCGGGTCTGGTGTTCTCAATCGGTCTGAGATGGGGCGCGCTCTCGGTGATGACGGCGAGCCATGGCGCCAGTGCCATTTTGGTCGGCCATGCGGTCAGCCGCGGGATGATCCCGCCCGTGCTGGCTTTTGGCCGCTATGCACGCGCCGATGGGCTGGCGCGATCTGCCGCCGACGTGACAAGGGGCGAAGCGGCGTTCGCCGTTGCCACCGCCGTCCTGATTGCCATGGTCCTTGGGCCCTCACTTGGTCTTGGCGCCCTCGCCGCGGCGATCATCGCGGCCAGCGTCATGGTCGCGCTGCTTTTCCGTCGCCTGGGCGGCTACACGGGCGATGGACTTGGCGCAGTGCAGCAGGTCGCCGAGATCTCGGTGCTGATCTTCCTCGCGGCCGCCTGGACATGATGTTTCTGCGTCATCCCGTGACCGCGGCAGCGCCGGGTCTCTGCTACGGTCGGCTCGATGTCGAAGTCAGCGAAGCGGGCGGGCGGCAGATCCGTGAGGTGTTGGAGAAGCTTCCCCGCCAGACCGCCATCGTCAGCAGTCCGGCACGGCGTTGCACGACGCTGGCGCTTGCGATTGCAAGCCGCGACAGCATCTCGGTCATTCAGGATCTGCGCTTGCAGGAGATGGATTTCGGCCAGTGGGAAGGCTGCGCGTGGAACGTGCTGCCGCGCGATCAGACCGATCACTGGGCCGAAGACCCCTGGGAACGTGCCCCGCCGGGCGGCGAGACCTTTGCTGCGATGTTCGACCGGGTCGCCGATGGTCTTGCCGCGGCGCCAAAGAACGCGCTCATCGTGACCCATGCGGGGGTGATCCGTGCGGCGCGGATGATCCTGGGCGGCGCCAGCTTCGATGCCGTGTTCTCCGAGGCTGTGCCCTATTGCACGCCGATCCAGATCATCGAGCAACCGCTGTGAGCGCGCGGTCATCCCTGATCCTCGGCGGCGCGCGATCCGGCAAATCGGCGCGTGCGCTGGCCTTGGCGACGGATCGGCCAAGGATCTTTCTCGCCACCGCCGAGGCGCTGGATGACGAGATGTCCGAGCGTATCGCACTTCACAAGGCCGAGCGCGGCGCCGACTGGGGCCTCATCGAAGCGCCCCTGGATATCGCCGACCCGGTCGCCGAGGCTGAAACCGGCACGCTGGTGATCGACTGTCTTACCCTCTGGCTGTCCAACCTGATGCACCATGGCCGGGATATCGCGCAGGAAACCACAGGATTGCTTCAGGCAATCGAAAATGCGCGGGCCCGCGTGATCTTCGTCTCGAACGAAGTCGGTCTGTCCATCGCGCCTGAGAACGCACTTGCCCGGCGATTCCGCGATGCTCAAGGTCGCCTGAACCAGCAGGTCGCGTCCGCGGTCGATCATGTCGAGTTCATGGCCGCTGGCCTGCCCATGACCCTGAAGGGCGCCCCGTGACCGCGATGGTCATGATCCAGGGCACAGGCTCCAATGTCGGCAAGTCGATGCTCGTCGCGGGGCTCTGCCGGGCCTATGTGAGGCGTGGTCTGACAGTGCGACCGTTCAAACCGCAGAACATGTCGAACAATGCAATGGTGACCACCGATGGCGGCGAGATCGGCCGCGCACAGGCCCTGCAAGCTCAGGCTTGCGGGGTCGACCCGGTCACGGCCATGAACCCTGTGCTGCTGAAGCCGGAGACCGACAGGGGCGCGCAGGTCGTCGTCAATGGCAAGCGTCTGACCACGGTCAAGGCGCGGGATTATGCGGCGCTGAAACCGTCGCTGCTGGATGCGGTCTGTGCTGGGTTTCGCACGCTCTCGCAACAGGCGGATCTCGTTCTGGTCGAAGGCGCCGGCAGTCCGGCCGAGATCAACTTGCGCAAAGGCGATATCGCGAACATGGGCTTTGCCGAGGCGATGGACCTGCCCGTAGTGCTCGCCGGGGATATCGACCGAGGCGGCGTCATTGCGCAGATCGTCGGCACTCATGCGGTGTTGCCGGAGTTGGATCGCGTCCGGATCCGCGGCTTTCTGATCAACAAGTTTCGTGGAGACCCCTCGCTGTTCGATGACGGCTATCACGAGATCGCAGACCGCACGGGATGGCGCGGCCTTGGCGTCATCCCCTGGTTCGCCGATGCGCATCGCCTGCCTGCCGAGGATGCCGCCGATATCCGGCCAAATGCCCATGGTGGCACCCTGAAGATCGTCTGCCCGATGATCTCGCGGATCGCCAACTTCGATGATCTCGATCCGCTGAAGCAAACGCCGGGCGTGACGGTTGAGATGGTCCAGCCGGGCCACCCGCTGCCGGGCGATGCCAATGTCGTGATCCTGCCCGGATCCAAGTCCACTCGCGGCGATCTGAGCTTCCTGCGGGCGCAAGGCTGGGACATCGATCTGATGGGCCATTGGCGCCGGGGCGGGCAAGTGCTGGGGATTTGCGGCGGATATCAGATGCTTGGGCGAACGATCGCGGACCCGGAAGGGATTGAAGGCCCGCCTGGCACTGACAATGGCCTGGGTCTGCTGGATGTCGAGACGGTCATGGTGCCGGACAAGTCGCTGCACCGTATCACCGGACGGGACCTCGCAACCGGACTCGATATTGAAGGCTACGAGATTCATATCGGTCGGACCGACGGTCCCGATTGCGAGCGACCGGTGCTGGACATCGATGGCCGGCTGGACGGCGCGAAATCACCGGATGGCCGGGTTGCCGGGCTCTATGTACATGGGGTGTTCTCCAGCGATGCCTTCCGCTCGGCTTGGCTGTCCGGCCTCGGCGCGTCCGATGTGGCCTACAGTTACCAAGCTGCGGTCGAACAGACACTCGATGGGTTGGCGGACCATCTTGAGACACATGCCGATCTCGACGGGTTGCTGGACATCGCGCGGGGTGGTTGATCAGATCAGGGCCAACCGAATCGGGGACCATCCATGACGACAGACGCCTTGCGCGGTGTAATCGCGCCCAACCTTACGCCCTTCAATGCCGACTATTCGATTGCCGACGAACTCTATCTCGACCACGCGGCGTGGTTGATCGACCAAGGCTGTGTCGGGTTGGCGCCCTTCGGCACGACGGGCGAAGCGCTGTCCATCGGGATGGAGGAGCGCTTTGCGCTGCTCGAGAAACTGGTTGCACGGATCGACCCCGCGAAGATCGTGCCGGGGACGGGACTGACCAGTTTGCCCGACACGGTGCGTCTGACCCAGCATGCCGTGGATCTGGGTTGCGCAGGTGCGATGACCCTGCCGCCGTTCTATTTCAAGGGTGTCTCGGACGAGGGGCTCTATGATTATTTCGCCTGGCTGATCGAGGCGGTCGACCGGCCTGCGCTGCGGCTCTACCTCTACCACATCCCGCAGGTGGCTGGCGTCGGCATTCCGCCCGCTGTCGCGCAGCGTTTGCACAGTGCGTTCCCAGAATGTGTGGTCGGGATCAAGGACAGCTCTGGCGACTGGTCGAACACCGAGCAGTTGCTGGCCATCGATGGATTGATCGTCTACCCGGCGCAGGAGTCGACCCTGATGGAGGGTCATGCGCTCGATGCGGCGGGCTGCATCTCGGCCACCGCCAACCTCAACCCCGCAGCCATCGCGCGGCTGATTGCTATGATCGAGAGCGGCGAGACCGACGGGCGTGATGCCCTGAACGCCGAGGTTGGGGCCTTCCGCAAGCTGGTCGCAGGGGCAGGGCCGATCCCGGCGCAGAAAGCCCTGATGCAGGCGTGGACCGGTGATGAGCGCTGGGGCCGCCTCCGCCCGCCATTGATGCCGATGCCAGCCGACGCCGCCCGTGATCTCGTCGCCGCTGTCGACGCGCTGCCCGGCTATCAAAGGCCGTTCTGATGGCGATCCTCAAGAAAACCGCCCTGACCGGGACGGTGGCCTGGCTCGGCACGGTGGCCGACAGCGATGCCTCGATCGCAGCCGAGTCGACCGATAAAGTCGAGGTGACCTGGGACGGGTTCACCGGCGATTGCCATTCCAGGATCAACCGCCCGTCCTGTGTTCGCGTCCGTGCGATCTATCCCAAAGAGGGGACCGAGATCCGCAACACGCGGCAACTTTCGATCCTCTCGACCGAGGATCTGGCCGAGGTTTCAACCCGGCTCGATATACCCGAGGTGAAACCCGAATGGGTCGGTGCCAGCATGGTCGTCAGCGGGATCCCTGAATTCACATTGATCCCCCCATCGGCGCGGCTTGTCTTTGGCAATGGCACGGTTTTGGTCGCGGATATGGAGAACGCGCCCTGCCGCTATCCCGCGGATCTGATCGAGGCCGCGCATCCCGGCCATGGCAAGGCGTTCCCGAAGGTTGCGGTAAACAAGCGCGGGATCACGGCCTGGGTCGAGCATCCCGGAAGCATCGCGCTCGGTGACACCTTCCAACTCTTCATCCCGCCGCAACGGATCTATGCCCATGGCTGACAAGGCCCCAAGCGGCGCCTTGCCATTGTGATCCCGCGCCAGGGAAATCCGTGGTTAAACGGGGGAACCAAAAGCGAAAGGACCCAAACCGTGCGCCTCCTGCTCCTTCTTATGACCGCCCTGCTGATCGCGACCCCGGCGCGTGCCGACGACAAGCGTGAGGGGTACTATTATCCGCCGATTACCTCCGAGGAGACGTTCAGCCGGTCCATCAACAATCCGCCGCCTGCGAACCGAGCGATCCGGACCGGCTTCATCACCGAGGTTACCAAGGCTCAATACGCCGCTCCGGAAGCGCCGGAATACGCCATTTTCGCCAAGGGCAGCGACGCGGATCACATGATCATCATTGCGCTGGATGACGACATCTTCCGCAGTCTGTTCCGCGCGCGTGCCGTGATGGCGCAGCTCAGCTCGAACGCGCGCAGCACGGACTTCTTCCGAAACAACGACCTTCAGTTTGTCGCAACCTGGTTCGATCTTGCTAAGATGCTCGGCTTCAAGGATATCGTGATCTCGGACGGGATGAGCTGGTCGCACAAGATCCACATCGAATGACGCTCCTGACGCTGTATACGACGTCTGTATGATCGTCGGACGCTGCGAATGCTCCTATAACGCCCGCCGGGGATAGCGAGACACTGTTCAAAGGAGCGACGCGACATGAGCGCCAAAGTGATCGATGGCAAGGCCTTTGCCGCAACCGTGCGGGGGCAGGTGGCCGAACATGTCGCCTCGTTGAAGGAGACGCACGGCATCACACCGGGTCTGGCCGTGGTGCTGGTCGGCGAGGATCCCGCGAGCCAGGTCTATGTGCGCAACAAGGGCAAGCAGACGCTCGAGGTCGGGATGGCCTCGTTCGAGCACAAGCTGGATGCGGAGACGTCCGAAGCGGATTTGCTGGCGCTGATCGATCAGTTGAACAGGGACCCCGCGGTGCACGGTACTCTGGTGCAGTTGCCGCTGCCCGATCATCTGAATTCGGACCTCGTGATCAATTCCATCGACCCGGCCAAGGATGTCGACGGCTTCCATATCTCGAATGTCGGGCTTCTGGGCACGGGGCAGAAGGCGATGGTGCCGTGTACGCCCTTGGGGTGTCTTATGATGCTGCGCGATCATCACGGCTCGCTGTCCGGACTGAACGCGGTTGTGGTCGGGCGCTCGAACATTGTCGGCAAGCCGATGTTCAACCTGCTGCTGCGGGACAGTTGCACGGTGACCGTGGCGCACTCGCGGACCAAGGATATCGAGGCGGTGTGCCGCGCAGCGGACATTGTCGTTGCCGCGGTGGGTCGGCCCGAGATGGTCACCGGCGACTGGATCAAGCCCGGGGCCACCGTGATCGATGTCGGCATCAACCGGATCGATGCGCCGGAGAAGGGCGAGGGCAAGACCCGGCTCGTCGGCGATTGCCATTACGAAAGCTGCGCCGAGGTTGCGGGCGCGATCACGCCCGTTCCGGGTGGTGTCGGGCCCATGACCATTGCCTGCCTTCTGGCGAACACGCTGACCGCCTGCTGCCGGGCAAACGATCTGCCGGAACCTTCGGGGCTGACGGCCTGACCTGCGCACGCTGACCATCGCAAAACAACCGCAGGACCGTTGCGCAATGTCGCGGCAGGGGGCTTGAAATTCATCGCGGCATTCAGTATTTTCTGTGCAGACAGAAATAACTGGAGCGGGCGATGCAGCTCTCCAAGCCCATGCAAGACTTCATCCTCCACTGGGGGGAGATGGGGGCGCGTTGGGGCGTGAACCGCTCTGTTGCTCAGGTCCATGCTTTGTTGCATCTGTCGCCCGAACCGCTGCCCGCGGATGAGATTGCCGAAACGCTCGATCTGGCGCGATCAAACGTTTCCAATGCGATCAAGGAGTTGCAGGCCTGGAAGCTGATCCGCGTGCAACGGCAACTCGGCGATCGGCGTGACCACTTCGTATCCGAACAGGATCTGTTCGAGATTGTGCGCCTTGTGGTCGAAGGGCGGCGGACCCGCGAGATCGTGCCGACCATCGAAGCCGTCAAGGCGGCCCGCGATACTGCCGAGGCCGATGGTGATACGCCGCAGCATGTGACGTTGCGCATGACGGAGACGCTCGAAGTCATGGAACTGCTCGACCGCTGGTACCGTGACATTGCGGCACTGCCGCGCCCGACGCAGCTTGCCTTCCTGCGCCTCGGAGCCGGGATTGCCCGGTTCCTGCCCAAGGGAGGGGATGGCTAAAAAAATTTTGCTCCTAATTTCTCTTTGTACAGAAAGGACCGCAAATGCTGATGAACCTGACGGTGTCCGAGCCACGCAGTGACGTCGACATCCTCACCTTCGCGTGCGCGTTGATCCTTGCACCCCTTGCCACGGCAGCGGCCCTGTTCTTTCTGATCGTGCCACTCTTTGCGGTTCCGATCGGCGCGCTTCCCTATCTTCTGTTCGGTGGTCCTGCGTACTGGTTCACGCTGCGCAGGTTGCCGGACGCAAAGGGCTGCATCGGTCCCCTTGTGCGTGCTGGACTTTTTGCGAATCTCGGAACTGTTCCACTGCTGCTGTTGCTGGCCTTCGCGGATGGCTACGTGCCGCGCGTGGGCGAGATCGCATCCTTCCTTGCGCTTGGTTTCCTCTTTGCAGGGCTCTGGTCGCTGGTGTTCGGCTGGATCTACCGGACCTTCGCAAAGAAACACATGCCGCACGTGGCCACCGAGATCTTTGACTGAGAGGAGCCTGACATGGACTACTTCGTGTACGCTGCAACAAGTCTGTCGATCTTGGCCGCGTTGACATCTCTTCTGGTGTTAGGCGTCGAGTCCCGTGACCGGCGCAGCGCGCATCGGCCCAACCGCTCGGGACTGCGCACGCTGCCAATCGGGTTTGCCGTGGCCGGGGTCGGGGTGATCCTGCTGTTCGGCGCAGCGTTGCCGCGGTTTCATGCGATGTTCGACGACGGGCTTGTCGCTGCCATAGGCGCAGTGCTCGTGTTGCTCGGGATCGGATTTGCGATCGGGACACACATCGCGAGAGCGAGAGCCACCCGACCACGCCGGGCGCGGCCAGTGCGCACCGTGCCCAGGCTGAGCGATCTCTAACCGCAGGCGAGTTGGGTGCGCAGCATCGGTTGTGCTGATTTGCCCAGCAGGACAGCCACCGCATCGGTATCGAGCAGGCGGTCGAAGGCCGGATCGCTCGCCTTCAGCCCGCCGGTATAGGTGCCGAACGCCGCAAGGATCACGCGCTTGCGATCGATCAGATGACACTTGCGGCTGATGCGTGATCCCGCGCGGGACACGACGGCTTTGGGGTGGAAGTGTGCTGACACCTCGGGCCCGTCCGGTGCGCGTTCAGCAATATGACTGAAGGTGATATCGTCTGTGTGCCAAGTCTGCTGAAAACTGCCGGGCAGGTCTATCGGGCCGGGATCATGGTTGCCCGCGATCCAGATCCAATGCCGCCCAGCGGCCATGCGGTAGATCCGGTGCAGCAGATCGGGCCCGATATCCGACGCACTGTCCTCGTCATCAAAGCTGTCGCCGACAAGAACAACGGTCCTGGGATTCGTTGAACTGATCGCCGCTTCAAGCCTGTTGAGCGTGTCGAGAGATTCGTAGGGCGGGATCAGACCGCCGCTCTCGCGCGCGGTTCGCTCGGCGCGTCCCAGGTGCAGATCGCCAGCGGCAAGAACCCCTGGGTCCGGCAAGAAAAGCGTGCCATCGGCCCGTGCAATGGCCGTCTTGGAGCCGAGCTGAAACGAGAAATTGTTCACTCTTTGTTTCTATTGCGCTGCACGCCGTTTCGCAAGGCACAGAATGGATGTCCCGCCAATCAAAAAGCCCCGGATTGCTCCGGGGCTTTCGGAAGTGTCCAGGGTCGCCGATCAGGCGGCGGCAACAGCCCGCTTGGTCATGACCTGCACGATATGGGCACGGTATTCGGGCGTGCCATGGATGTCGCCGATCATGCCATCCGCCGAAGGGGCAGCGGGCACAGCATCGGGCGAGAAATTCGCCGACAGCGCCTGCTCGGCAGCGGTCCAGCGGTGCACGCCATCGTTCGAGGCCCCGGTGACGGCGACGCGCACGCCCGAGGCGTACTTCGCGACGAAGACGCCAACCAGTGCAAAGCGTGAGGCGGGTTGGACGAACTTCTGATAGTTCCCAGCTTCCGGCACCGGAAAGCTAACACCGGTGACAATCTCGCCTTCTTCGAGGGCGGTCGTGAACATGCCCTGGAAAAAGTCATCCGCCGCGATGGTGCGGGTGTTGGTGTGGATCGTTGCGCCGGTGCCGAGGCAAGCCGAGGGGTAGCACGCCGCCGGGTCGTTGTTTGCGACCGAACCGCCGATGGTGCCGCGGTTGCGCACCTGAGCATCACCGATCCCGCCGGCCAGCGCTGCGAGCGCCGGGAAGGCGTTCTTCACATCGAGCGAATGCTCGACGTCCACGTGGCGGGTTGCGCCCTTGATGGTGACCGAGCCGCCATCGACTGAAATGCCCTTCATTTCGGCGAGGCCACTCAGGTCGACGACCTTCGAGGGTTGGGCGAGGCGCGCCTTCATGGTCGGCAGGATGGTCTGCCCGCCCGAGATGGCGATGGCATCTTCGGTTTGCAGGGCCGCCACCGCATCGCTGAGCGAGCCCGGTTTGACGTAATCGAAGTTATACATGTCTCTCTCCTTTTTGGGAGAAGGGTGCGTCACGGATGCACCCTACGGTGTGTTGCGTGTGGCTTAGCCGTTGATCGCCGCCCAGACGCGCGTTGGCGTCATCGGCATATCGATGTGCTTGACTCCCATATCCGACAGCGCATCCAGCACGGCGTTCACGAGGGCAGGGGGCGAGCCAATGGCCCCGGCCTCGCCGCAGCCCTTGATGCCAAGCGGGTTGCCCGGGCAGAGCGTTTCGTGCGTCGAGACCTTGAACATCGGCAGGTCATCAGCACGGGGCATGCAGTAGTCCATGTAGGACGCCGTGATCGGCTGGCCGTCCTCGTCATAGACCGCCTGCTCCAGCATCGCCTGGCCGATGCCCTGGGCGAGACCGCCATGGACCTGGCCGCCGACGATCAACGGGTTGATCACCCGGCCGAAATCATCCGCTGCGATGAAGTTCTGGATGTCGATCACGCCGGTCTCGGGATCCACTTCGACCTCGGCGATGTAGCAGCCCGCCGGGAAGGTGAAGTTGGTCGGATCGTAGAAGGCGCTCTCCTTGAGGCCAGGCTCGAGCCCCTCGGGCAGGTTGTGCGCGACATAGGCCGCCAGACCGATCTCGTGCCAGAGAAGCTGCTTGTCGGTGCCCTGCACCTTGGCCGCTCCGTCCTCGATCACGATGTCGGCCTCGGATGCCTCGAGCAGGTGCGCGGCGATCTTCTTGGCCTTGGCCTCGACCTTGTCGAGCGCCTTGTGGATCGCCGAGATGCCGACAGCACCAGAACGCGAGCCATAGGTTCCCATGCCGAACTGGACCTTGTCGGTGTCGCCGTGGACGATCTTGACCGTGTCCATCGGAATGCCGAACCGGTCCGCGACGACCTGGGCAAACGTGGTGGCGTGGCCCTGGCCATGGCTGTGTGAGCCCGTCAGAACCTCGATCGTGCCGACCGGGTTCACCCGGACCTCTGCCGATTCCCAGAGCCCGACACCGGCGCCGAGCGAGCCAACCGCAGCCGACGGAGCGATCCCGCAGGCCTCGATATAGCAGCTATAGCCAAGCCCGCGCTTCTTGCCCTTGGCCTCGGAGGCAGCTTTGCGCGCGGCGAAGCCGGACACATCGGCGGCGTCCTTCGCCGCGTTTAGCGTCGTGTGGAAGTCGCCCGTATCGTAGGCCATGATCACCGGCGTCTGATACGGGAACTCGGTGATGAAGTTCTGCGCGCGCAGATCGGCGGGGTCGACACCCAGTTCGCCCGCCGCTTTCTCCATCATCCGTTCGATCAGATAGCACGCCTCGGGACGACCCGCGCCGCGATAGGCATCGACCGGCACCGTGTTCGTATAGACCGCCTGCACATCACAGTAGATGTTCGGGATCTTGTACTGACCCGACAGCAGCGTCGCGTAGAGGTAGGTCGGCACCGCGGACGAGAACAGCGACATGTAGGCGCCGAAGTTCGCCTTGGTGTTTACCTTGAAGCCGGTGATGTTGTTGTCGGCATCAAAGGCCATCTTGGCCGTTGTAATGTGGTCGCGGCCGTGGGCGTCGGTGATGAACGCCTCGGACCGGTCGGCGGTCCACTTGACCGGCACGCGGGCCTTGCGGGCGGCCCAGACACAGACCGTCTCCTCGGGGTAGATGTAGATCTTCGACCCGAAGCCACCGCCGACATCGGGCGCGATCACGCGCAGCTTGTGCTCGGGTGCGATCTGGAAGAATGCCGACATCACGAGACGCGCCACGTGCGGGTTTTGCGAGGTCGTGTGCAGGGTCAGGTGATCCTCTGCCTCGTCATACTGCGCCAGCGCGGCGCGCGGCTCCATCGGGTTCGGAACCAGCCGGTTGTTGGTCAGGTCGATCTCGACGACCTTGGCCGCCGACGCGATGGCCGCATCCGTGGCACCGAGATCACCAATCTCCCAGTCGTAGATCAGGTTGCCCGGCGCTTCGGGGTGGATCTGCGGGGCACCCGCGGCTGTCGCCGCTTCCATGGTCGCGACGGTGGGCAGTTCCTCGTAATCGACATCGACCAGTTCGGCTGCGTTCTTCGCATTGGCCTTCGTGTCCGCGATCACGACGCAAACGGCGTCTCCGACATAGCGGGCATGGCTGGTCGCCAGAGCGGACCACGCGCCCATCTTCATCGCCTCGCCATCTTTGGACGTGATGCCCCAGCCGCAGAACAGGTTGCCGATCCCGTCGCCGACAAGCTCGTTGCCGTCATAGACCGCGACAACGCCGGGCGCGGCCAGTGCCGCGGTTTTGTCGATCCCGTTGATCTTCGCATGGGCATGCGGCGACCGCACGAAATGGGCGTAGTGCTGGCCCGCGACGTTGAAATCGTCGGTATAGCGGCCCTTGCCACTGGTGAGCCTGACGTCCTCGACGCGCTTTACCGGAGCGCCAATCACTGAGTCTTTTGGCATGCTAGTCCTCCCTAAGTCCTTGCCGCGCCACGATAGGGCGGCATGTCAGTTCGTGTTGTCGTCGAACCAGTCGCCCGGTTCGCGCTTTCTTATGGTTTGGTAGCCGCTGCGGTTCCCGTAGACGGAGCCCTGCGCGATCAGACGCAATTCCGGGATCCAGTGCTTGCGGGTGGCCGATTGTCTGAGCTCGCCGTCGGGCATCACCTGCTGGTAGGCGTGGCGCACGATCAATGCATTGTAGTCGCACGCTCCGATGCCAATGGTCTCCGATCCGAGGATCTCGAACGTATCGATCAGCCGCGAGCGGAAGTCATTGTCCGTCCGCGTGCGCGTTCCGATAAGTTGCAGTCGCGCGCCGACCGACCACGGGCCCAGTCCCGCGAGGGTGCCGTCATAGGTCGCGACCATGGCGGCTTCGACGCCCTTGCGCACGGGGCGGCGCCCCAGCCTGACGGTCAGCAGTCCGTGGTCGTAGAGCCAGACGCTTGCATCGCTGCGAGACGGCGGCGACCCGTAGACCCCGGTGGCCTGCCAGACCAGCGTGCCCTCAGGATCGAGGGTTCTGTGGTGGTAAGTGCTGTCCTGCTTCGAGGTCAGAACGATCCCGTGCTCGACATCCGCTCCGGTAGGACAGGCCGCATGGGCTGTCCCGCCGAGTGCGAGCAAAGCAATGATGATCGTCCGGATCAGCATCGGCCTATCGCTCAGCCCGCCGCCGCGGCGGCCTGGATCGATTTGACGATGTTGTGGTAGCCGGTGCAGCGGCAGATATTGCCTTCCAGCCACTCGCGGATTTCCGTCTCGGACGGATTGGCGTTTTTCTGCAGCAGGTCCGCCGCCGACATGATCATGCCGGGCGTACAGAACCCGCACTGCAGGCCGTGATTGTCCTGGAATGCTTGCTGCAGCGTGCCGAGCGAGCCGTCGGCGTTTGCCATGCCCTCGATCGTCGTGACCTCGGCGCCCTCGCAGGCTGCGGCCAGAACCGAGCACGCCTTGACGCTCTCGCCGTTGACGTGGACCACACAGGCCCCGCACTGCGAGGTGTCGCAGCCGACATGGGTGCCGGTCAGACCGATTTTCTCACGCAGGTACTCCACGAGCAGCGTGCGCCCCTCGACCTCTGCGCTGACGCTTTTTCCATTAACTACCATCGAGACCGATGACATGTGCAACCTCCCTGCGTACGTCGTCTTGGTGGGTTCAGTAAGTGTCCGGTGTTCCGGGTTTCAGCCTCCGAAGAGTCGTTTCCAGAAGCTTTTCTTCAAAGGCTCTGCCTCGGACAGGGTCTTTTGCAGATCCTCTGCCGCGTCGGCGAGTTTCTCATGCGCGCTGTCGATCGCCTCGCCGAGGTTTGCCGCGACATCTTTGGTGGCATCGTCGATCTTCTCCTCGGCCTCTTCCAGCGTCTCCGGCATGTCTGGCATATCCGGGATGTGCTCGGCGATCTTTTCATGCGCGCTGTCGACCGCGGCTCCGACACTGGCTGCGACACCCTTGGTGGCATCATTGATCTCATCGATCGCGTCGTCCAACCCAGAGGATGCCGCCCCGGCAGCGGCGGCGGCCCCTGCGGCGGCTGCACCGGCACCTGCCGTCTCGGCCTCGCCGTCAGCGCCATCCGGTCCCTCGACCGTTTCCTTGAAGGTCGTGAAGAACTGATCTGCCAGTTTCTTTGCGAACCCGTCGATCAGACGGCTGCCAAGCTGTGCGATCTTGCCGGTGACCTTGGCTTCGGCCTCATATGTCAGCAGGGTCCCGCCGTCGCTGTCTTCCAGCTTGACCTTAGCCCCGCCGGAGGCACCGCCCGCTGCGCCGCCCTTGCCCTTGCCCGAGATCGTGTAGCTCTCGCCCTCGACAATGTCCGAGAGTTCGACCTCGCCCGTGAAGGTCGCCTTCACCGGGCCGACTTTCTGAACGACCTTCGCCGTGAAGCTGGTGTCCGAGGTTTTCTCGATCTCCTGACATCCCGGGATGCATGCTTTCAGCACCTCGGGGTCATTCAACGCCCGCCAGACTTCGGCGCGTTCGGCACCGATGAGCCGCTCGCCAGACATCTCCATGGTGACTCCCCCCGGGAATGCATTCTGTTTGCGTGACCGTAGAAGGGATTCCCCGTCCACGGCAACTCTTCTTAGAATGGTCGGTGCGGATAAATTTGTCCATGATCTCACTGCGGTCTTGACGCCGCGCCCTTCCGGGCGGAGCGTGCCGCGAGCGATCAGGGGAGGCGCACATGATCACCGTTTGGGGCCGCAGCACATCGTCCAATGTCCAGGTTGTCATGTGGACGCTGGCCGAGCTTGGCATCGCGCACGAGCGTCTGGACTGGGGCGGCGCCTTTGGCGGCAATGACGATCCCGAGTATCGTGCGATGAACCCGAACGGTCTGATCCCGGTGCTGCGGGACGGGGACACGGTGCTCTTCGAAAGTCCCGCGATCCTGCGCTACATCGGGGCGCGGTACGGGCATGAGGCGTTCTGGCCGGCTGATCCGGGACGCCGCGCCGCGCTGGACATGTGGGCCGAGTGGATCAAGACCAGCGTGTGCCCGGAACTGATCTACAAGGTGTTCTGGCATCTGGTCCGCACACCGCCGTCGCGCCGCGACCAAGGGGTGATCGCATCAGGGGCAGGGGCACTTGCCACGCTTATGCCGCGGCTCGATGCGCGCCTTGGTGATGCACCGTTTCTGGGTGGTGAAAATCTTTGCTTCGCGGACATCATGGCGGGCCATGTGCTTTACCGCTACATGACGCTGGATTTCGAAAAAGCCGACACGCCGAACGTCGATGCCTACTACCAGCGGCTGACCGAACGGCCACTTTATCGCGAGCACGTCATGGTCAGCTACGAGAGCCTGCGCGCCTTCGACTGACCAAAGACCCGAGACCGAAGGTCGGAGCGGTGCGGCCAACAGCCGTAGCCGAACACAGCAATGTTGCGCCAAGGGCGCATCTCAGCCTAAATGCCGCCATGCCGTCGCCACGTTTCGTTGCGTTAAACAATCGTTAGGATTGCTTGCAAGAAAACCGTATACGTGGCAGTAATCGCTACAAGTTCCTTCGTTCAGGGGTCAAGAATATGACCGATCTTTCGGACGCGCGCCAGACGATGGTGGATTGCCAGGTCCGCCCGTCGGATGTCACGCAGTACGCCATCATCGATGCCATGCTTCGTGTCCCGCGTGAGGCGTTCACCCCTAAGTCCCTGCGGGATATCGCCTATGCGGATTCCGAGGTCTCGCTGGGCAACGGACGCGCGCTGCTGCCGCCCCGGACCTTCGCAAAGATGCTCGAGGCGGCACAGCCCGGCCCGTCCGATCTCGTGCTCGATCTTGCGCCCGGCACCGGATACTCGTCGGCCGTCCTGGCGCATTGCACCGGAATGGTGATCGGGCTCGAACCGGCGGAGGATCTGGCGAAAACGGCGGGGGAGGTGTTGACGGCGCTCGAGATCGACAATGCCGTTGTCTCTGCCGGGGATCCGGCGGCGGGCGATCCGGTGCATGGGCCTTATGACGTGATTTTCGTGAACGGTGCGGTCGAGGTCGTGCCGACGGCGCTGACCGATCAGCTCAAGGATGGCGGACGGCTCGTTGCGATTTTCCGCGAGAACGGCGCTGACAAATGCCGGGTGCTGGTGCGCGCGGGCGATGCGGTCGCAAGCCGCTATGCCTTCGACGCGTCTGCGCCCCTGCTACCGGGCTTCGGGGCCGAGGCCGGATTCGTCTTCTGAGGCTTGCAAAATAAAACAGCGGGGCGGGACGCCATGAAGAGACGTGGGACAAACTGGCTGCTTTGGGGAGCGGCGCTGTGTGTATTGAGCACGCAGGCCCAGGCCGAGTCTCTCTCCGACGCTCTGGTCGATGCGATCAATTCCAGCCCCGAGCTTGCCGCAGGGCGCTCGAATGTCCGTGTGCTCAGCGAGCAGGCCGTGCAGGCGCGGGGTGCCGGTCGGATCCAGGTCTCGGGCCTTGTGAACCTCAGCGCGCAGTTCCGCGATCTTCAGCGCTTTGACTATCCCGTCACCATGCAGCTTGACGTGGTGCAGCCGCTTTTTACGGGCGGCCAGGTCGAAAACTCGACCGAGGCGGCCGAAACCCGGATCACCGCTGAGGAAGCCCGGCTGATCGCGACCGAGCAGGGTATCCTGCTCAACACGGTCACCGCCTTTCTCGATGTGCGCCGCGACCGCACGCTGGTCTCGCTCGGCAAGAACAACGTCCGCGTGATCAACGAACAGCTCCGGGCCGCGCGGGAGCGGTTTGATGTCGGCGAGGTGACCCGCACCGATGTGGCCCAGGCCGAATCGCGTCTGGCCGCAGCGCAGTCCTTGCTGGCTGCAACGACCGGGACACTGCGCTCGTCCGAGGAAGCCTATCGCCGTGTGGTCGGCCGCTATCCGGGTGAGCTTGATCCGCCGCCGCCCCTGCCGGACCTGCCGGAATCGGTCGATGCGGCAATCGGCATCGGCATGACAAACGATCCCGATGTGCGGGCGGCGCGGCTCGAGCGCCGGGCGGCCGGTTCGGATGTGCGCACCGCCATCGGCGCGCTCCTGCCGCAGGTCTCGCTGCAGGCGCAGGTCCAGCGGCTCGACACCCTGCGCAATGATAATATCGGCGCGACGTCGAACGGTGTCGTGGGTTTGCAGGTCAACCTGCCATTCTACTCGGGCGGCGTGAACTACTCGAACGTGCGAGAGGCGCAGGCCGCCGTCGAGGGCGCGGCAGCAGACATCAATACGGCACTGCGCGATGCTGCGCAGCAGATCGGTGATGCGTGGGCTGATCTCGAGGTTGCCCGTGCGTCGATCACCGCGGGGAAGCTTGAGGTGCGCGCCGCTCGCATCGCCTTCGAAGGTGTGCAGGAGGAAGCCAAGGTTGGCGCGCGGACAACGCTGGATGTGCTCGATGCCGAGCAGGAACTTCTGGATGCCCGCGGCGATCTCGTGACCTCGCAGCGCGACGAATATGTTGCCGCCTACAGCCTGCTCTTTGCGGTTGGCAAGCTGACCGTGAAACATCTCGGGCTCGAGCTGAGCGGTGTGGCGCCAATCGAAGACTACTATGCCGCAGTCAAGGACCGAAATTTCGGCTACGATGCCACGGATGATACGGTCTGGACTTTATCGTACCGGCCTTGACGGTCGGAGAACGTGTCGGGCGGGGGGCTGACACCTGGAACTGAAACGGGGCTTTGAGATCGGATGAGCAACGAAGACGATAGAAAATCGATGGACGACGTTCTGGCGTCGATCCGGCGCATTGTCCGTGCCGAGAAGGATCCCGACATGCAAGCGGAGGATGCAGCGGACGCGCCGTCTGATGCGTCAGCGCCCGGCGCCATGCCGCCAACGGACCCCGCGCCAGAACCCGCTCCGACCGCCAGCAGCGCACCTGAGCCGGCGCCCCAGATGCCGGAGCCCGCGCCGACCGAGCCAAGCAGCGGACCCACGCCATCAGGCGATCCCGCCGTGCCGCCATCGGTCCGCGAGCCTACGCTGGTGCCCGGTGCCAATCCTCCGCCCTTCGCCAGCCCGTCCACTCCGGCCCCTGAGCCGGGGGCGAGTGCGCCCGTCGAAGAGGATCCCGCGGATGCGCCGCTCGCCCTGACCTCGGACATGCGCCTCGACGAGGCGGAGCAATCGGAGGGCTCGGCGCTGTCGCAGGCGATGGATGCCGCCGGTGCCGCTGTCTCGGACGCTGTCGATGCAGCGCCGATCGGTGCGGCGGCGCTAGGCGGGGCCGCTGCGGCTACCGCACCGGCGCTCGATACCGATCAGATGAAAGATCTGATGCGCACGGTGATCCGGGAGGAGCTGACCAGCAGCGATGCAGCGGGGGAGGCGATCCGCGCCATCATCCGCGATGAGCTGATGACCGGCGAGATCGGCCAGAACATCTCGCAGAATGTGCTGGCCCTGATCCAGGCAGAGGTCGCAAAGGCCACCGGTTCCTGACCTTCAGCAAGGGTGCGTCACGGACGCACCCTACGGGGCGTGGCACAGTCTCAGATCTTCTCACCTTTCTGCAGCAGGTCCTCGATCAGCTGCCGGTTCAGATCGTTGCTGTCCCCGCCGCCGAAGCTGAGCAACCCGGAATTGTACGTGCTGCCATAGGTGGTCGCCAGGTTCACGACCTGACCAATGCCCGCCAGAAACTCGTCCTTGTCGAGCGGCCCGAGCGGATGGATATACGTGCTCCAGAGGCGCCCCTTCGCGATCGCGTAGCGCGCATCCAGAGCCGTGTCGAAATTGGCCTGCATCATGCGCTGCATCTCTTCGGGCAAGATCCCGTCTGCCGAGCGGATCGGCACCATCGCCCGCATCCGGTCGGCCACCGGATCCGTGATCACCACCACGGGGATATCCTGCACGGTGAACTGAACCGCGGTCTGGGCGACCTGCGCGTCGGGGTCGACGGCCGTGATGATCTCGATCAAACGCTCCAGCGTCATCGGCTCATGCGCCTCGGCGGGCGCGGGCAGGACGGCGGCAAGCCCGGCGAGGCAGGCGATCAGGAAACGGGTCATGGGGCTCTCCTCTGGCAAATCTCAGCCTAGCCATAGCCCACGCCCGCGCCTAAACACCATTCGGTGAGGATTGCGACGGTGTGGTGCCAATCCGGTCTTCCCCGTCCGCGCGCCGCGCGCTATGACGCCCGCTCAACCGATCCTGGGACGAAGACGATGGACAAGACCTTCGACGCCAAGGCGGCCGAGCCGCGCATCTATGCCAAGTGGGAGACCGACGGCTGCTTTGCCGCCGGCGCCAATGCCTCGCGCGACGAGAGCTTCTGCATCGTGATCCCGCCGCCCAACGTCACCGGCTCGCTGCATATGGGCCACGCGCTCAACAACACGCTCCAGGACGTGCTGATCCGCTGGAAGCGCATGCAGGGCTACGACACGCTCTGGCAGCCGGGGACGGATCACGCCGGGATCGCAACCCAGATGGTTGTCGAACGCGAACTCGCCGAAGAAGGCAACATCCGCCGCACCGATATGGGCCGCGAGGCCTTCGTGAAACGCGTCTGGGAGCAGAAGCGCAAATCCGAGGGCACCATCCTCGGCCAGCTCAAACGCCTCGGCGCGTCCTGCGACTGGTCGCGCACGCGGTTCACCATGGATGACGGGCTCTCGGCTGCCGTCCTCAAGGTCTTCGTCGATCTCTACAACAAGGGCCTGATCTACCGCGGCAAGCGCCTCGTCAACTGGGACCCGAAATTCGAGACCGCGATCTCGGACCTCGAAGTCGAGAACATCGAGACCGACGGCCATATGTGGCACTTCAAATACCCGCTCGCGGGCGGGGCCACATACGAGTACGTGGAGAAAGACGAAGACGGCACCGTCACCCTGCGCGAGACCCGCGACTATATCTCCATCGCCACGACCCGGCCCGAGACGATGCTCGGCGACGGTGCGGTCGCGGTCCACCCCTCGGACGCGCGCTATGCCCCCATCGTCGGCAAACTCTGCGAAATCCCGGTCGGGCCGAAAGAACACCGTCGCCTGATCCCGATCATCACCGACGACTACCCCGACCCCGACTTCGGCTCGGGCGCGGTCAAGATCACCGGCGCGCACGACTTCAACGACTACGGCGTCGCCAAACGCGGCAACATCCCGTGCTATCGCCTGATGGCCATGGACGCCTCGATGCGCGCGGACGGTGCGCCTTATGCCGAGGAAGCCGCCAAGGCCCAGAGCATCGTTGAAGGTGCGGAGATGTCCGAGGCCGAGATCGACGCGATCAATCTCGTGCCCGATGAATATCGCGGTCTCGATCGATATGAATGCCGCAAGAAGGTGGTCGCCGACATCACGGCCGAGGGGTTGGCGGTCATGGTCCCGTCCGACCATCCGGAGGTCGCCTGGCAGATCAAGAAAGTCGCCGAGGAGGACATCCCCGCAAAGCTTCCCATGATCGAAGCGAAGAAGATCATGCAGCCCTATGGCGACCGTTCTAAAGTTGTCATCGAGCCGATGCTGACCGACCAGTGGTTCGTCGATGCAGAAAAGCTCGCAGGTCCCGCGCTGGCGGCGGTCAAGGACGGGCGGACCAAGTTTGTCCCCGACAACTGGGCCAAGACCTACTTCAACTGGATGGAGAACATTGAGCCCTGGTGCATCTCCCGCCAGCTTTGGTGGGGCCACCAGATCCCGGTTTGGTATGGGCCGAACGGAAAAGAATTTTGCGCTACGACTGAGCATGAGGCGATAAAGTCTGCGCGTGAACATTATGGCCGCCCAGTTTTGATGAGCCAAGTTCCGATAGCGGAGCAACTTGGCCAAGTTGGCGATCGCCTCGTTGCGGAAGGGCAAGATATCCGCCTCGACAATCCTGAAGTAGTGCGGCTTATGGGTGGGCAGCCAGTTGTCCTCGATCGCGACCCTGACGTTCTCGACACGTGGTTCTCGTCTGCCCTCTGGCCGTTCTCGACGCTGGGGTGGCCGGACAAGACGCCGGAGCTGGAGAAATACTACAAGACCGATGTGTTGATCACCGGCAATGACATCATTTTTTTCTGGGTTGCTCGGATGATGATGCAGGGGCTGGAGTTCATGGACGGCGAGGTGCCGTTCGATGATGTCTACATCAACTCCATCGTGGTCGACGGCAAGGGCAAGAAAATGTCCAAGACCCAGGGGAATGTCATCGATCCCCTGGATCTGATCGATGAATACGGCGCTGATGCGCTGCGGTTCACTCTGGCCAACCAAGAGGTGCAATCCCGTCGGATGCTGCGCCTGTCGAAAGACATGGTCGAGGGCGGCCGGAACTTTGGCACCAAGCTGTGGAATGCCGCGCGGTTCGCCGAGCTTAACGAATGCTATCGCGACTTGGCGTCGGTACAGGTGCCAGACGCGAGCCATACAGGTGCCATACACGAGCCAGACACGGGCCATACGCCTGCCATACGCCCGCCATCCGCGCACCAAATGGTTAATCGCTGGATCATCGGCGAGACCGCACGCTGCCGTGTCGCGGTCGATAACGCATTAACGGACTACAAGTTCAACGAGGCGGCGACTGCCCTCTATGACCATGTCTGGAAGGTTTTCTGCGACTGGTATGTCGAGTTCTCGAAAGCTCATCTGGCAGGTGAGAATGCCGAGGCAAAGGCCGAGACTCAAAGAGTTATGGCCTGGGCATTGGATCAATGCCTGATCATGCTCAGCCCGATTATGCCCTTCATCACCGAGGAGCTTTGGAACGGCCTGGCGGCTCGGGAAAAGCCATTGATGACAACGGTTTGGCCGGATTTCGACCCCGCGGACTGCTCGGACGCGGAGGCCGACGCCGAGATGGGCTGGGTCATCCGCGTCATCGAGGCCATCCGCTCGGTCCGGGCCGAGATGAACGTCCCCGCTGGCGCCAAGATCGAGATGGTCCTGACTGGGCACAACGCCGAGGTCGCTCACCGGCTGCTGCGAAATTCTGCGCTGATTCAACGGCTTGCGCGCCTGTCGGAATGCGCGGTGGCAGAGACTGCGCCGGATGGCTCGGTCACACTCGCGCTCGATGATTGTGCCGTTAACCTGCCGCTGGCGGGCATCATCGACGTCGAGGCCGAGAAAGCACGCCTTTCCAAGACCTTGGCAAAGGCCGAGAAAGAAGCCGGCGGCATCGAGAAGAAGCTGGCGAACGAAGGCTTCCTCGCGAAGGCCCCGGCCGAGGTGGTGGAAGAACAGCGCGAGCGGTTAACTCTTGCGAAAGCCGAGGGCGATAAACTCCGCGCTGCTTTGGAACGCCTTGCGCAACTTTAGGCGAAGGCTTCTGCTTCAGACTGGCGGAACGCGGTGTTTCGCCCGTCGCCGAAGATTCGGCCCACGGGGCTGAGCACCAGCAGCGTCGCGATGGCGACGACGACCAGATCCACCTGTAGCAGGATCAGGTCGTCGCCTTTCTCGAAGTTCCAAAGCTGTGTACCGGACAGCACGCCGCTCGGCCCGATCACGGTCAGGGCGAAGAAGTTGTTTGCCCAGTGCACCCCGCATGCGGTCCAGAGCGAGCCTGTGCGCCAGACCAGCCCGGCGAGCAAAAGCCCCATGAACCCGGTGATCAGCATGTAGTAGATCCCGCCCTCGACCGTATCGGCATTCGCGTAGTGCAGGAGGCCGAACAGAACCGATGGGATCCCGGCCCAGACGATCCAGAGACGGCTCCTTGCGCCAAGCTGCTGCTGGAGGTATCCGCGGAAGATCATCTCCTCGGCCGTTGTCTGGAGATTGATCAAAAAGGCGAGTGGTATCAACCAGATAAGCCACGACGCGATGGACACATCGCTGCGGATGGGATCGGTGACAAGCAGCGCGGTGCCAAGCGCGGGCAGGATGAAGATCAGCGCGAAAAACACCCCGGCGACGAACCCGCCGCGGCGAGGGCGGCTGTCGGGCGCAAAGACCGATGCAAAGCTTTGTCCGTGCAGGGCCTGCACCGCGACGATGCCGCCCCAGACGCCGACGAAGCTGAGCAGCATCACGGTTATGAAGACAGGGGAGCCGCCCCGCATCACCTGCGCCATCGTGCCGAGCGCAGCATTGATGTCGCCCAGCTGCGAAAACTGGTAGAGCACCCAGCCGATCAGCACGACGACCGCGCCGACAATCCAGAGGACGCCGATCAGCACTACGCCCAACAGAATCCGCCACCAACCCGGATTTATCCTGGCAGGGGCGACATACGACTCGAACGGTGTCATGGGCGGCGTGACCTTCATTTCATGGCGATCAGAGGGTCATAGCAGCGGAATTGGGCATCACAAGTGGAGGTGGGCGCCGTCTTTTCGCCTTTTTCGCGAAGAGTCCGCCGAATATCGGTTCGTCCTTGAGGGTGGGGCCGCAAAAGCCTAGGGTGCCTAACAATCGAAAAGGTGTTTTGAAGCGCCAGTTGAGGGACAGCACGCATGGATGCCAAGACGTTCGACAAGAGCAAGCTGGTCAGCCGTCATGTGACGGAGGGACCGCAGCGCGCGCCGCACCGGTCGTATTACTACGCGATGGGGCTGACGGATGATGAGATCCACCGGCCTTTCGTCGGCGTGGCAACCTGCTGGAACGAAGCGGCACCCTGCAACATCGCGCTGAACCGCCAGGCGCAGGCTGTGAAGCTGGGCGTCAAGGAAGGGCGCGGCACGCCGCGTGAGTTCACGACGATCACGGTCACGGACGGAATCGCCATGGGGCATGAGGGGATGCGGTCCTCGCTCGCCTCGCGCGAGGCGATTGCCGATACGGTCGAGTTGACCATGCGCGGCCATGCCTATGACGCTCTGGTCGGGCTGGCGGGCTGTGACAAGTCGCTGCCGGGCATGATGATGGCGATGGTTCGGCTGAACGTGCCCTCCGTCTTTATCTATGGCGGTTCGATCCTGCCGGGCAAGGTGCCCGCGGGTGCCGATGTGCCGGAGGATTTCGCGACCCGCGATCTGACCGTTCAGGACATGTTCGAAGCGGTCGGGCGCCATCAGAACGGGGATCTGTCGGACGCGGCGCTCGATGTGCTCGAGCGGGTCGCATGCCCCTCCGCCGGAGCGTGTGGCGGGCAGTTCACGGCCAACACCATGGCTTGCGTGTCCGAGGCGATTGGCCTCGCGCTGCCGCAATCGGCGGGCGCCCCTGCACCCTATGAAAGCCGGGATCAGTACTCGGATGCCTCGGGCCGGGCGGTGATGGATCTGCTGATACAGAACATCCGCTCACGCGATGTGGTCACGCGGGAGGCCTTGGAGAATGCGGCTCGTGTGGTCGCCTGCACCGGTGGTTCGACCAATGCCGGACTGCACCTGCCTGCCATCGCGCACGAGGCCGGGATCGACTTCAATCTTCAGGACGTCTGCGACATCTTCAAAGACACGCCCTATTTCGTCGATCTCAAACCGGGCGGGACGTACGTGGCCAAGGACCTCTACGAGGCGGGCGGTGTCATGGTCGTGATGAAGGAGCTGATGAAGGGCGGCTACATCCACCGCGACTGCATCACCGCGACCGGCAAGACCATGGGCGAGAACCTCGACAACATCGCGGGCGAGGCCGATGGCAAGGTGATCTACCCGATCGAGAAGCCTATTACTCCCACGGGCGGGGTCGTGGGCCTGATCGGCAATCTCGCTCCGGAAGGCGCCATCGTCAAAGTCGCTGGCATGAAGAAACAGAAGTTCGAAGGCCCGGCGCGCGTGTTTGAATGCGAGGAAGAGGCCTTCGAGGCCGTCCAGAAGCGCGCCTACAAGGAAGGCGAGGTGATCGTCATCCGCAACGAAGGCCCCAAGGGCGGCCCGGGTATGCGGGAGATGCTGGCGACCACGGCGGCGATCTCGGGCCAGGGCATGGGCTCGAAGGTCGCACTGATCACCGATGGCCGGTTCTCCGGCGCGACCCGCGGGTTCTGCGTCGGTCATGTCGGGCCCGAGGCGGCGGTCGGCGGGCCGATCGGTCTGCTCAAGAACGGGGACATCATCTCGATCGACGCGAAGAAAGGCACGATCAAGGTCAAGCTGACCCAGAAAGACCTGAAGGCGCGCAAGAAGGACTGGACTGGGCCGCGTGAGACGATCTACGGGGCCGGGGCCCTATGGAAATATGCACAAACCGTGGGCGGCGCGCAGCAAGGTGCCGTGACCCATCCGGGCGGCAGCGCCGAGCGCCACTGCTACTCTGACCTCTGAGCGTCAGGTGTGGTTGTGGGTGTAGGTACTGTGTCGCGTCTCGGCAAAATCGGATTGGTGGCAGCCCTCGGGATCACGGCTGCGGGCTGCGATCAAGGCGGGTTCAGCGGGTTGCAGGCGGAATGGACGCGGCAGCGCGCTGCGCCGGTCGGATCCTTCGCGGTGATCACCGCAAGCCACGAGCGGGCGGTTCTGTCGGCCAAGGGACGGCAGGTTGCCATCGAGCCGGCGGACGGGTTCTGTCTGGCCGAAGAATCGATCGAAACCTCGGGCCGCTCGGCGTTTGTGCTGATCGGGGACTGTGCACTGGATGCCGAGACCTCCAAGGTGGACAAGGGCGCGCGCGGGGAGTTGCAGCTTCCGCGCGGCATTCCGGGCTTCATGACTGTCTCCGTCTCGGGCGCGTCGGCGGTGCCGCTCGACGGGTCGGATGATACGACGCTCAAGAACCTCGGGGCGTTTTTCGAGACAGCTGAAGGCCGCCGTCTGCTGGGGCGCGGCGGGGATGGTGAGCGTGTAAACGTGGTCGAGCGGCGCCGGATCGGCGATGGTCTGTTTGTGCTGGTCGATGACAAGGATGAGCAACCGGTGCCGCTGTTGTCGTCGCGGTTCTGGCGCTCGTTCGTCGAGTTGAACGACCGGCTTGCGGTCGTGACGATGAGCGGGTTCCGCGACCGTCCGCTCAGCGAAGACGACATGCTCGTGCATCTCATTGCTCAGGTCAAAACACTTCGGGTTGCGAACCGCACGCGGATCAATGAGGAGCCAACCGTGGTCGCGCAGCGCAGCCCGCAGACGCGTCTTACGCTGCTCGGGCCCGCCGGCGACGATGATGGCGCGCAGAAGATCAGTGATCTCGAGCCGACGGCAATCATCGTGACAACCCGCGATCCTGACACGGAGGACGCAGCCGCGGCTGATACCGTAACGCCGCCGGCGCCGACCGCACGGCCGCGTGCGGTGGCACAGGCGGCGCAGGCCGACCAGACCACCGAGGTCGCCGCTACGGCAAACGCCGAGACAGGGTTCGAAGAAAACGACGGGGCGGATCAGGATCTCTCGAAAGCAGCGCGTGTTGCCAAGATCGCGACATCGCACGAAACAGCGCTTGATCCCAAACCGAGGCCGAAGCCGGACAAGGCCGTCACGGTGGTGCTTGATCCGTCGATCGAGCGTGTCGAGTCCGACAACGCACCCCAGCGGGCGCCGAGCGCGCCACATCGCCCGCGGCGCGGCTAGCCGACGCGTCGAAGACCCGCCCGGTTAGAGGTCGAGATCGATCCAGACCGGCACATGGTCCGAGGGTTTCTCACGCCCGCGCACCTGGCTATCGATCCCGGCCGAGCACAGCCGGTCCGCCGCCTGCGGGCTGAGCAGCAGATGATCGATGCGGATGCCGTCATTCTTGTCCCAGGCCCCGGCCTGATAGTCCCAGAAGCTGTAGACCTCGTCGGCCTGCGTCGTCTCCCGGACCGCATCAGTGTAACCCAGGTTGAGGAGCCGCCGGAACGCCGCCAGGGTTTCAGGCCGGAACAGAGCATCATCGCGCCAGTCATCGGGACGGGCAGCATCCCGGTCCTCGGGGATCGCGTTGTAGTCGCCTGCCAATACGACCGGCTCTTCGCTGTCCAGCAGCGCACGCGCGTGGTCCTCCATCCGGGCCATCCACGCCAGCTTGTAGTCGAATTTCGGCCCTGGGGCAGGATTGCCATTCGGCAGGTAGAGCCCCGCGATGCGCACGGCTTTTTCGCCGATGACAGTGGCTTCTATCCAGCGGGCCTGCTCATCCGTGTCGTCGCCGGGCAGGCCGCGACGGATATCCTCCAGCGGCAGTTTCGACAGGATCGCGACGCCATTGAACGACTTCTGGCCGTGGGTCTCGAGATTGTAGCCAAGCGCCTCGATCTCCTCGCGCGGGAAGTTCTCGTCGACTGATTTGATCTCTTGCAGCACGGCGACATCGGGCGATGCCTCGCCCAGCCAGTCGAGCAGGGCCGGCAGCCGCGCCTTGATCCCGTTGATATTGAATGTCGCGATTTTCATGGCGCTTTGGTCGCGGGCGCTGTGTGTGATGTCAAGCGCGGTCAGGTATTTTTAGCAAGATGAAGAGCAAGGCTTTTCGAGAGGTGGCCCTAGAGTTTGCGATACGCCATCGTTGGGTCGCCATCTTCAAATTTGCTGAGGTCGATGCCTTGGGCTTTGAGCGCTCCCAAAACGCCGGAAGTGATGATCTCGCGTTGGTCAGTTTCTAAAAGTGCCCCGTCTGCTTTTTCGTTTATCAAGTCAAGGTCGCCGAAGAGTTGCTTTGTCCGGTCGACGATGGCGTTTTCAGACTCCAGCGCAAACGAATCCTGCTGGAACCTTTGTAAGGCGGTGAGGACCTCTCGGTGCAGCTCTGGTCTGTGCCAAGGCATGTTCCCTCGTTCATTCACTCTTTCGAAGAAATCTCTCAACTCCGTCACGTAGGTAGGCTCTTGGTACCAGCCGCCGTCGTTGGTCATTCCAGCAATCCGTCCAGGCACCACCTCGAATGCAATGTCCTCGAGAGCAGGAGCCCGATGAGCGGGTTTGCTGCTGCGCCACGTTCCGGACATGTGTCTGAAGGTTGGCGCGTCGAGGTCCCCGAGGCCGGAGATCGAGAAACCCTCGGCAATTCGACCCAGCTTGCGAAGGACCTGAAGGATGAGCGCCTCGACCGTGTCGCCAGAGATGTTCTGATAATTTACAAGTCTCAGAAGTTCCGGACAGCTATCCTCCCGGGTCACGTCCCATTCGAACTCGGCAGGCCCTAGCGCCGCGTCGATTGCCGGAAGATGTCTCTCTTTGAGCCTCTGGATCTTGCCTGCTCTTACATAGATGCTCCACCAGATGTGGCAGTGCATAGTCAAAGCGAGAAGCTGGTCCCGCACCCGCAGGTCGATGTGGCGTTCGGGTTCTCGACGGCGAAGCGGGCGCCGATCAGCTCGTCCTTGAAGTCGATAACCGAGCCCGAGAGGAACGGCAAGCTTTCGGGGTCGATCAGGACGCGCTGGCCCTTGCCCTCGATCACCGTATCGCCATCTCCCCCGGCATCTTCCAGCAGAAACTCGTACTGAAAGCCAGAGCATCCGCCGCCAAGCACGGCGACGCGCAACGCCTTCTCTTCGCCCGACGCATCGGCAATCTCGGCCAGACGCTCGAAGGCGCGCTCGGTCACGGTGACGCCGCCGGTGACGGGCGCCTTCAGGTTAGGGATCTCCAGATCCATTTCACTGCCTCGTCTGATCGGCTATACGGTAGCCAACTATGTAACAACGGCGGGTCGCCGGGCAAGAGGCGACCGGGAATGATCATGGATCACGCAGGATTGGCCGTCTATGCGGCGCAACCGGGCGACACGCGCGGGCGGCTGTTTGACGAGCCGGACAGCGCGCATCGCTCGCCCTTTCAGCGGGACCGCGACCGGATCATCCACTCCTCGGCTTTTCGGCGGCTGAAGCACAAGACACAGGTCTTCATCGAGCACGAGGGCGATTACTACCGCACGCGCCTGACCCATTCGATCGAGGTGGCGCAGATCGCCCGGACGGTGGCGCGGACCCTGCGGTTGAACGAGGATCTGGCCGAGGCGGTGGCGCTGGCTCACGACCTTGGTCATCCGCCGTTCGGGCACACCGGCGAGGACGCGCTGGCAGATGCGATGTCGGCATATGGCGGGTTCGACCACAACGCACAGGCGCTGAAGATCGTCACGCAGCTTGAGTGCCACTACGCCGCCTTTGACGGGCTGAACCTGACCTGGGAAACGCTGGAGGGCATCGCCAAGCACAACGGCCCGGTCATCGCATCCGCCGATGCGCCGCTCGACGCATTGCCGGAGGCGATCTGCAGCTATAACGCCCGTCACGATCTAGAATTGCACACCCAAGCCAGCGCCGAAGCGCAGGTGGCAGCCCTGTCCGACGATATCGCCTATGTGAACCACGATTTGCAGGATGGGCTGCGCGCGGCCGCCTTCACGCCGTATGATATCGCTGCTCTGCCGATCATCAGCGATTGCTACGCCGCGGTGGACCGGCGGTGGCCATCGCTTGCAGAGCCAAGGCGCAACCACGAAGCGCTGCGCCGCGTGTTCGGGCTGATGGTCGAGGATCTGTTGGCGGAATCCGCCGCGCGTGTTGCGGCGGCTGCGCCTGGCTCGATGACAGATGTGCAGCGCCACGACACCGCGGTGATCGCTTTTTCCGACGCCATGCTGAGCGACATCGCGACGATCAAGAGCTTTCTCTACGCCAACATGTACCGCCACTATCGCGTGCAGCGGATGCGCACCAAGGCGGTGCGCGTGGTGGCCGAGTTGTTCGAGATCTTCATGGGTGATCCCGGCATCCTGCCGCCGGGCTGGAGCGAAAGCGCCAAGAGCGCGGCAAACGAGACATTGCGTGCCCGCGTCATCGCCGACTATATCGCCGGGATGACGGACAGGTTTGCCCTTCAGGAGCATCAGGTCCTGACCGATCCCACGGCCCGCGCCTGAAGCGCCACTGAGACTTGGAAAGCCTGCCATGAACCTGTTCGCCGAGATCAAAGCGCTCGTTCTCAACACCGTTGACAGCCTCGTGGCGGACGGGACGCTTCCGGATGGTCTCGCGACCGGCAACATCACGGTCGAGCCGCCGCGCGATGCCGCTCATGGGGACATGGCGACCAACGCAGCCATGGTGCTGGCCAAGCCTGCGGGCATGAAGCCGCGCGATCTGGCCGAGGCGATTGTCGCGCACCTGTCCGGCGATGCCCGGATCAATGAGGCGACCGTCGCCGGCCCGGGGTTCATCAACCTGCGTCTTGGGTCGGATGCCTGGGAGGGCGTCGTGCGCGCCGCGCTGGCGGCTGGCGCGGATTTTGGTCGATCGACCGCCGGGGCAGGGCGCACGGTGAACGTCGAGTTCGTCTCGGCCAACCCGACCGGTCCTTTGCATGTTGGGCACACCCGGGGCGCGGTGTTTGGCGACGCGTTGGCGGGGCTGCTCGACTTCGCCGGATGGGACGTGACCCGGGAGTACTACATCAACGATGGGGGCGCGCAGGTCGATGTGCTGGCCCGTTCGGCCTATCTCCGGTACCGCGAGGCGAATGGCGAGGCAATCGAGATCGCGGATGGTCTCTACCCAGGCGACTATCTCGTTCCCATCGGTGAGACGCTGAAGGACAAATTCGGCGCAACGCTTATGGATGCCGACGAATCGGTCTGGCTTTCTCAGGTGCGCGATATCGCGATTGTGGCGATGATGGACCTGATCCGCGAGGATCTCGCGCTGCTTGGCGTCCACATGGACCACTATTACAGCGAGAAGTCTCTCTACCGGACCGAGGGCAATCGCGGCCCTATCGATGACGCGTTGGACAGCCTCGAGAGCCGCGAGCTGATCTACACCGGTATGCTCGAGCCGCCCAAGGGCAAGAAACCCGAGGACTGGGAGCCGCGCCCGCAAACCCTGTTCCGCTCGACCGCTTATGGCGACGATGTGGATCGGCCGATCAAGAAATCCGATGGTGGCTGGACGTACTTTGCGCCGGACATAGCCTATCACAAGGACAAGCTGGATCGCGGCTTCGACCTGCTGATCGATATTCTGGGCGCGGACCATGGTGGCTATGTCAAACGGATGAAGGCCGCTGTTGCCGCCCTGTCCGGCGACACTGTGCCGCTTGAGATCAAGCTCTGCCAGCTGGTCAAGCTGTTCAAGGATGGTGCCGAGTTCAAAATGTCCAAACGGGCCGGGACGTTCATCACCCTTCGTGATGTTCTAGATGAGGTCGGCGCGGACGTCACGCGCTTCACCATGCTGACCCGGAAAAACGATGCGCCGCTGGACTTTGACTTCTCCAAGGCCGTCGAGCAGTCCAAGGATAACCCTGTCTGGTATGTGCAGTATGCAAACGCGCGGACCCATTCAGCCTTTCGCCGCGCGGCTGAAAAGGGTGTGGCGCCAGACGATGAAGCGCTCGCCGGAGCCGATCTCTCTCTCCTGAGCGATTACGGCGAGCGCGATATCATGCGCCGGATTGCCGAGTGGCCGCGCCTGGTCGAGACAGCCGCGCACCATCACGAACCGCACCGGATCACATTCTATCTTTATGATCTCGCCTCCGCGTTCAATGCACAGTGGAACCGCGGTCAGGACGAACCCGCATTGCGGTTTGTCATGGAGGATGATGCGGCCGCCACTGCGGCGCGACTCGCTCTGGTGCGTGCCGTCAGAGTTGTTATTTCGGCAGGTCTTGGTATTCTCGGCGTGTCTCCGATGAACGAAATGTAGACACCTCAAGGTGCGTATCGGGGGCTGGGCAGAGTGTGACCCGCGACATGCGGGGACAAACAGGCTGGGATCCGATGCAGGAAAGCACGATCGAAGAAAACGAGACGGCGGTCGAAGAACCGTCGCGCAGCGTGAGTATCAAAGGCGTCCTTTCGACAGTCGTGGGAGCGGTTGTCGCTCTTGCTCTGCTGCTGACCCTTGGTGTCTGGTTCTACCGGCTTGGCGTACGGGATGCGCAGAACGTGCCGATCATCCGCGCGGCTCTGGACCCGGTGAAGGTGCGGCCTGAAGATCCCGGCGGCACCGAGACCCCGCATCAGGACATCACCAGCTATCAGGTCGCCGAGAGCGAGCCGATCCAGTCCGCCTCTGCGGTCATCGCACCGGCGCCGCCCGAACCGCGGCCCGAGGACGTTGCGATGGGGGACTTGGCCGCTCAGCAAAACGTGCAGCCTGTGGCTGAACCCGAGCAGACCGCCGAGATCGTGCAACCCGCTGTGCCATCCACCGGCGATGCGACAGCGCCTGACATCAGCGCGCAGCCCGATGCGTCTTCGGACGCTTTGCAGGCGGAGATTGACCGGCAGGTGATTGCAGTCCTGTCCGAGAGCGACTCCAATCCGCAGACGCCCGCGGTGTCACAGGCCCCGTCCCTTGAAGACGCGGCGCTGACCACAAGTGAGCCTGCAGAGCCAGAGGCGCAATCTGATACTGACACGGCTGTTGAGGATGATCCCGCGCCGGTTCTGACCGGCACGGCCTTCGCGCCCGCGATCAGCCCGGCGGCGCCGCAACGTCCGCGCAATCTGCTTGCCCGTGTCGAAGAAGCCAAGCAGGAGGCCGCACAGTCCGTCACCAATCTTGCATCGCGTGCTGCGAACTCGCGCGTTCAGGTGCAACTTGCCGCTGATCCGGACGAGAGCGCAATCCGGCAACAATGGCGTCGGATCTATAACGCTAACTCCGATGTCCTGAGGGATCGGGCGCTGGCCGTGCAACAAACGATTTCGGGCGGGACGACGTTCTACCGCCTGCGGGTCGGTCCGTTCAAGGATACATCCGAGGCTCGCGCGGTCTGCGAAGCGCTGAAAGCCCGCGGCCAGGACTGCATTGTGGCGCGGAACGGCTGACGGATGCCGCGTTCGATGATCTTTGGCCTTGCGGGCCACGTGGTGACGCCAACAGAAGCTGCGTTCTTCCGTGAGGCGGATCCCTGGGGCTTCATTGTCTTTACGCGGAACATTGAAAATCCCGAGCAGGTGCGGCGGCTTACATCGGATCTGCGGGACACTGTGGGCCGAAATGCGCCGATCCTGATTGACCAGGAGGGCGGGCGTGTTGCCCGCATGGGCCCGCCACACTGGCGCCGGTGGGAGCCTGTGCTGTCGCTGTTTGACGGAGCAGATGAGGCCACGGCGCTCGAGGCTGCGCGGCTGCGCTATCGGATCATCGCCGACGAGCTTCGCCATGTCGGCATCGACGTCAACTGCGCGCCCTTGCTGGACGTGCCGGTGCCCTCGGGACACGACATCATCGGCGCGCGCGCGCTTGGCAATGCGGCCGAGGATGTAGCGCGCCGGGGGCGGGCGATCTGCGAGGCGCTGCTCTCTGGCGGTGTGCTCCCGGTCATCAAGCACATCCCGGGCCATGGCCGGGCGATGGTCGACTCGCACCACGAGCTGCCGCGCGTTGATACGCCGCTCGCGGATTTGCGACGCACCGATTTCGCGGCCTTCGCTGCAGTGTCGGATCAAGCGCTTGGGATGACAGCCCATGTCGTGTTCGAGGCGGTGGACCCTGATGCCTGTGCCACGCTTTCGCCCACGGTGATTGCGATGATACGCGACGAGATCGGGTTTGATGGTCTTTTGATGACGGATGATCTGTCCATGAAAGCGCTTCAGGGCGACATGGCCGGGCGGGTGACCGGCTCGCTGAGCGCAGGGTGTGACATGATCCTGCACTGCAATGGGGAGATGGCCGAGATGGAGGCAATTGCCGCTGCGGTGCCTGAGCTTTCCGGGCGCGCTGTGGCCCGCGCTGATGCTGCGCTGGCAGCGCGTCTGGCCCCGGCCGATATCGATATCAAGGATGCCGAACGGCGGTACGAAGATCTGACTGGGGAACGTGTGCATGGCTGAGACGCTCGAGCTGACCGAGACTGAGCCGTTTGACACCCCGCCGCGGGATCTCGCTGCGATCGAAGCGGAATCCATGCAGGTGGCGGTTGACGGGTTCGAAGGCCCTCTGGATTTGCTGTTGACCCTGGCGCGCACACAGAAGGTCGATCTTGCGAAGATCTCGATACTCGATCTGGCCGAGCAGTATCTCGGCTTTGTCGAGCAGGCGCGCACGCTTCGGATCGAACTGGCCGCCGACTATCTCGTGATGGCGGCGTGGCTCGCCTATCTCAAGTCGCGCCTGCTGCTGCCCAAGTCCGAGGATGATGAGGGCGAGAGCGGCGAGGATATGGCCGCGCATCTCGCGTTCCAGCTTGAACGGTTGGAGGCGATGCGCCGGGCTGCTGCGCAGTTGATGGGACGGGACCAGCTTGGCCGCGACTTCTTCAAGCGCGGTATGACCGAGATGGTCACGGTGCGGCGCCAGACGACATGGTCAGCCTCGCTCTCAGATCTGCTCAAAGCCTATGCCAGCGTCAAGACACGCGACGAGTACAAGCCGCTGAATGTCGATCCGCGTGAGGTGTGCTCGGTCGAACTGGCGCTCGAGCGGTTGAAATCGCTCGTCGGATCGATCCCGGACTGGGGCAAGCTTGTGTCCTACTTGCCTGAGGGCTGGGCGCTCGAGCCGCAAAAGCGCCGCTCGGCCATCGCCAGTACCTTTGTCGCGGCACTTGAGATGGCAAAGCGCGGCGAAATCGAGCTGAAACAGGACAGCGTCTTCGCGCCGATCTATCTGCGCCAGCGCGAGCACGCCAAGGTGCCCGCATGAGCGAAGAGGACACCGGCGCCACCGGCGCGGATGTTCTGTTCGATGCGCCGCCGCTGCCGGAGCTTGAGCGCATGGTCGAGGCGATCCTGTTCGCCAGCGCCGAGCCGTTGACCCGCCCGCAAATCGAGGACCGGTTGCCGCATGGCTCGGATGCGTCGGCAGCGATCGAGAGCGTGCGCAAGCGGTATGAGGGCAGGGGGGTCAACCTCGTGCGGATCGGACCGGCCTGGGCGTTTCGCACCGCGCCTGATCTGGGATTCCTGATGCGGCGGGAAGCACAGGAGACGCGCAAGCTCAGCCGTGCCGCGATCGAGACCCTTGCAATTATTGCCTATCATCAGCCGGCGACGCGCGCGGAGATCGAGGAGATACGCGGCGTCTCGGTTTCGCGGGGAACGCTGGACCTGCTGCTGGAGCTCGACTGGATCAAACTGGGCCGTCGGCGTGAAACCCCCGGCAGGCCCGTAACCTTCGTGACCACACATGCATTCCTTGACCATTTCGGGTTGGAGACGGCGCGGGATCTTCCCGGGATCAAGGAGTTGCGTGCTGCCGGACTGCTCGACAGCAGGCCGCCTGTCGCTGCGTATTTGTCACTGGATGACGACGAGGAGACGCCCGAAGACGAGGCGACCGAAGACATGTTCGAAGGGGAAGGTGGCCCGCCGCCATCGCCCTGATCGCGGTTGTCAGGGCGCCTTGAAGTGCTTTGACAGCTTCAGCGCCTGACCCTGGTAGTTCGAGCCGATGTCGCGGCCATAGAGAACGTCCGGAATTTCTGCCATCCGCTCATAGACGAGGCGCCCGACCATCTGACCGTGCTCGAGCGCGAACGGAGCCTCGTGGCAGCGGACTTCCAGAACGCCGCGCGAGCCGCTGCCGCCAGTCGACGGGTGCCCGAACCCTGGGTCGAAGAAGCCCGCGTAGTGCACTCGGAATTCACCTGCAATCGCCATGTACGGCACCATTTCCGCCGCCGTTGCAGGGGGCACGCTGACCTCCTCGCGGCTGACGAGAATGTAGAACGCACCGGGATCGAGGATGATCCCACCAAAGGACCGAGGCGTCACCGGCTCCCAGAACTCATCGGCGATATAGGCGTCGATCCGGTCGAGATCGATCAGCCCGGCATGGCGCCGTGCGCGCCAGCCAACGATACCGTCCGGCCCGCGCGGGGTCAGATCGACGGAAAAGCCGAGCCCGCCATCGATCAGCGGCTCGCCATTCACCAGGGGATCCGTTGCGTGCAGAGCGCGCAGATCCGCATCCTCGATCGCGGCATTGTTGCGAGAGAACCGTATCTGATTGAGGCGCGCCCCGGGCCGCACCAGCGCCGAGAACGTGCGCGGGCTGATCTCGGCATACAACGGCCCGGCATACCCTGCATCGACCCGGTCGAATTCAATGCTGTGATCGGTGATCAGCCGTGTGAAGAGATCGAGCCGCCCGGTTGAGCTCTTCGCGTTGGCCGAGGCGGATATGTCGTCGGGCAGGGCGAGACGCTCCATCAGTTCGACCACATAGACACACCCGGTCTCCAGCACGGCGCCGCCTTCGAGATCGATCTCGTGCATCGCGAAATCGGACAGCCGTTCGTCGACCGACTGGGCACGCCCGGCCAGAAAACTCGCGCGCACCCGCCAGGCCCGCCGCCCAAGCCTGAGGTCGAGGCTGGCCGGCTGGATCTGTGCTGGAATTACATCTGGCGTGGCGGTGATTTCGCCGCTGTCGATCATCGCTCGCAGGGTTTGGGAGGGCAGCACACCGGATGTCATGGGCTATCCTCCGGACGCCGAAACGCGCGGGACGCCAGCGCTGTGCGCTGACGTCCCGTATTGGTCGGGCCAGCAGGACTTGAACCTGCGACCTTCCGTCCCCCAGACGGACGCGCTACCAGACTGCGCCATGGCCCGTGCAGACCGGCTTCATATACCCGGCAGGTCTTCGGGTGCAATGCCAATTCGTGGCTTGCCGGTCGATCAGACGCGGGGGCATGCCCGTGCCGGCAGGATCAGGATCGCTCTTCCAACTGCTCAAGAAGGCTTTCCAGGCGATTGATCGATTTGTGGATCTTTTCGGCGTTAAGTTCGGCATCTTCGGTCGCCGCACCCTTGCGTCCGGATGAGACACGGCTTTTCAACGCCGCGAGACGTTCCACGGTGTCTTCCGGCAGATCCAGCGGCAGCATGCCGTCCTGAGGCGTCGCGGTCTCGTTCACCTCAAGCGACAGGCTCGCATCAGCCTTGCCGCGGGCGATCACGGTCTTCGAGCCCTTTTCGCGCAGCATCTTCTGAACGCCCTTGATGGTCATCCCGTCATCATAGAGCAGGGCCTTGATCCCGCGCAGCAAAGCGATGTGATCAGGACGATACAGACGCCGCCCGCCACCACGCTTCATGGGTTTGACCTGCGTGAACCGGGTCTCCCAAAAGCGCAGAACGTGCTGAGGCAGATCGAGCTGCTCAGAGACCTCGCTGATCGTCCGGAACGCGTCCGGCGATTTGGCGTTCGCATTGTCTGCGGTGGACGTCATGTCTTGTTACCCGAATTCACGCGCTCTTTGAGGATATGCGAGGGGCGAAACACCAGAACACGGCGCGGATCGATCGGGACCTCCTCGCCGGTTTTCGGATTTCGACCCATCCGTGCCCCTTTTTCGCGCACGGCAAAGGTTCCGAAAGACGAGATCTTTACGGTCTCACCATCGACCAGTGCAGAGGAGATTCGCTCGAGAATCGTTTCCACCATCTCGGACGATTCGTTCCGCGACAGCCCGATTTCACGGTAGAGCGCTTCGCTCAGATCCGACCTTGTCAGAGTGTTTCCGGCCATATCGCAGATCCCCTCCCGCGCTCTCGTCACCAATAACACCAGTAGTCCGAGAGTAGTGGACAGGAGGAAAACGAGTCAACTTCAATGACTTGCAGCAACTAATAAAAGTCACAATCTATGTGATTTGGCCGCTACCAGCGCAGCAGTGCCGATCCCCAGGTCAATCCGCCGCCCAGCGCTTCCATCAAAAGCAGATCGCCGCGACCGATTCTGCCATCGGCCAGACCCGCCGAAAGCGCCAGCGGAATGGACGCAGCCGAGGTGTTTCCGTGCTTGTCGACCGTCACAATGACCTTTTCCATCGAGATCCCGGCTTTCTTCGCCGTGCTGTCGATGATCCTGAGATTGGCCTGATGCGGAACGATCCAGTCGATCTCATCGGATGCGATGCCGACCTTCTCCATCACCTCGTCCGCCACCGCTGCCAGTTTGACGACGGCGTGCTTGAACACCTCGCGCCCTTCCATGCGGAGGAACCCGGCGTTTTGCGTGTCCGATGGTCCGCCATCCACATAGAGGATGTGGTTGAGCGACCCGTCGGAGTGCAGGCATGTGCCCAGAATGCCCCGATCTTGCGGCGTTCCCGTACTTTCGCCGCGCTCGAGAATCACAGCGCCGGCGCCATCGCCGAACAGCACGCAGGTCGAGCGGTCTTCCCAATCGAGGATGCGGGAGAATGTCTCCGCCCCGATCACCAGCACACGTTCGGCCATCCCCGCCAGGATCAACCCGTTTGCATTTGCAAGGGCATAGATGAACCCCGCGCACACGGCCTGCATGTCGAAGGCGAAACCTCGGCTGATCCCCAGACCGTGCTGCACCCGTGTCGCTGTCGAGGGAAACGTCTGGTCCGGCGTGGCCGTCGCGATGATCACCGCATCGAGATCTCCTGCCGAAAGCCCCGCGTTCGAGAGCGCAGCATCTGCCGCGCGCAGGGCGAGATCGGAGGTCAGCTGCCCTTCGGCCGCGATATGCCGCTGTCGGATACCGGTCCGGGCCATGATCCACTCATCCGAGGTGTCGAGTTTCTCGGACAGCTCGTCATTTGTGATCACGCGTTCGGGCAAATAGTGGCCGCAGCCGACTGCGACTGCGCGGATCGGCGTCATTTCTGGGCTGCCCCAGCAGCAAGCCGGGCCCGTTCGGAGAGGTGCTCCATGTCAAATCGCGACAATTGTTGCGTTACCAAAGCGGGCAAATCGCCTGCCGCCATCTTTGCTGCGAGGTGCACGGCCGAGGAAAACCCGACCGCATCGGCACTGCCATGGCTTTTCACGACCGCGCCGTTCAGGCCAAGAAAGACGCCGCCATTCGCGCGGCGTGGATCGATGCGCATTTTCAGTCGCCTTAGCGAGGTGAGTGCGAACAGCGAGCCGAGCCGTGACAGGATCGAATGGCTGAACGCATCCTTGAGTGTCTGACGGATGAAGGCAGCAGTGCCCTCGGATGCTTTCATCGCTATATTGCCCGTAAATCCGTCGGTCACAATCACATCCACATTATCACTGAGGATATCGGGGCCTTCGACGAATCCGACAAAGTTGAAATCCAGAGCATCATCGTGCTTGGCGGCGTCGAGAAGCACTTTGGCATCATAGAGTTCCGGGCGCCCCTTCATATCCTCGGAGCCGACGTTCAGAATGCCGACCCGGGGCTTTTCGATTCCGACCACAAGGCGAGAGTAGACGCTGCCCATCACGGCAAACTGCAACAGGCTGTCGGCATCGGCGCGCACATCGGCGCCGACATCCAGCATCACGTTGAAACCGCCCGGGTTTTGACTGGGCCAGAGGATGCCGATGGCGGGGCGGTCTACGCCGGGGGCCTTGCGCAGCGCCATCATGGCCATTGCGACGATCGCCCCGGTGTTGCCGCCCGATAACGCGACCTTCGCATCGCCGTCAGCCACACACTGCAAAGCTTGCCAGAGAGAACTTTTGCGCCCTTGCCGAAGCGCACGGGACGGTTTCTCGTCCATCGGAACAACGTCTTCCGCGTGCCGGATGTCGCACACCTCGCGAAGCTTCGGGCGTTTGATCAGCAGTTTGTTGATCGCTTCTGCATCGCCGTGCAGCACAAAGCGCAGGTCCGGATTTTCACGATTTGCGCGCGACAGGCCAGCGATAGAGGAACGTGGTCCACGATCACCGCCCATCACATCGACGGATATGACGGTACCGGCGGTCATCGTGCGTTCTGCCTCACGTCAGGGCGCGGCGCCATTCTAAGCGCCGAAAAGAAGTAGGCGGTGCGGGCCCAGGTCAGGCCGCGTCGTCCTCGAGATCGATCTCGTCCGCCTGTGCGATGACTTCGCGATCGCGGTAGTAACCGCACGCACCGCAAACATGGTGCGGCAGTTTCAGCTCGCCGCAGTTCGGGCATTCAGAGGCCGCGGTCGCGGACAGCGCGTCATGCGAGCGGCGCATGTTGCGCTTGGAGCGGGTAACCCGGTTTTGTTGGACAGCCATGATCCACCTCTGTTCACTGGGCTGCGCCGCGTCCGGCGGCTGCATGGGCCCGGCACTTTGACCAATGCCGACGCAACGCTTCGCGCCGACACAAAAAAGACATCTCTAAAGAGAGACGCGGAAAATACTCTGATTTTATCGCAGGGCAACCTCTTTTTCAGCCACGGCGCGAATTTCACACGGCATGGCCTAGCCGCCCCGGGTCATCTTGTCCTTTAGCGCCGCCAGACCGGCAAAGGGTTTCAGGTCGTCGTCCTTGAGGGGGGCAACGCCCGGCGCTGCAACGGCCGAGACAGTAACCTCCGCTCCCGGGGCACGGGGGTAGGGATCAAGCGCAAGGGCAAGGCACTCGATTGCAACAATACCGGGATCGATCACGCGTTCATAAGGATCGGGATCATCCTCGTCCGCAAGATCGAGATCGGTGCCCTCCAGGGCGCTGACATCCTCGGCCGGAATGAAATCTCGGACGATATCCTCGTCGATCGACTCGCTGACATCCGAGAGTGACACGACGCAAGTCTGACAAAGCTCTGCCGTGAGCCGGGCCGTGAGGCGCCAACGGTCGCGGCCCGCAGCGTTGATCTCGCCCTTCATGCGCAACGCATCCAGCCGTGGCAGGCCCAGAAAGGCCGCGATCTCAGCCCGCGCCTCGGCATCTGCCACAAGATCGAAGGGTTTCGGGCGCGCAGCCGAGAGGCTCTCGACCTCGATCGGACGCTGAAAGGGGGCAGGTGCCAGATCTGTTGGTTTCATCACTGCCCTACACTCGCTTTCACGCTTTCTGGCCCGCGGCGGTACATAAGCCAGCCTTGCTTGAATTTGAACCGCTGACATTGTACTTCAAAAGAAAGAAAACAGGCAGATTGAGGGTGACGGCGATGCAACGCACAGGTTTGCGGAAAGCCTTCGTGTCTACGACTGTCGGGACAGCGTGCCTCATGCTGGCATCCTGTGCCGCCGATGTCCGGAATCACGGCTATGCGCCGGTCGCTGAAGAACTTGAGCAGATCCGTGTCGGCCAGGACACGCGCGGCTCGGTCCGGCGCAAGGTTGGCCGTCCGGTCAGCGCCGGGATCTTCACCGACGAAGGCTGGTATTATGTCAGCACGCAGATCGAGCACTACACCTATAACGAGCCGAAGGTCATCGACCGCCGGGTCGTCGCGATCACCTTCGATGCCGAGGACAGGGTCGCATCGGTGAACGAGTACGGGCTCGAGGATGGGAAAATCGTCGATCTCGAGACGAACACGACGCCAACCTACGGTCGACAGCTCACGATCCTCGAGCAGGCGTTCAGCAATGTCGGCGGTGTTCTGTCCGGCGCGCTCAGCGACAACTGATCCAGCAAAGCGCCATTTGTCCCGCTTTCGGACAGTGATCTAGGCGGTTTTCGGCTTGGGGCGGTTACCGCCTTCCTCCTGCCATCATCAGCCATGCCAGTGCCAATGCCGCCACGGTCAGGAACGGCAGCATTGCAACATTGACTGCCTCCCACCCGATCGATGCCATAAGCGCGCCAGAGCTGAGCGAAGCAATGGTCACAAGCCCGAAGACCAGAAAATCGTTCAGGCCCTGAACGCGGGCCCGTTCCTCGGGCAGGTGCGCCCCGGCCAACAGCGCGGTCGCGCCGATGAAGCCGAAGTTCCAGCCAATGCCCAGCAGTCCCAGCGCGATCCCGAAATGGGTGAAACTGATCCCCATGATCGCCACCACCGAACATGCCGCCAGCGCCACCAGTCCGATCGAAATGATCCGCGGCGCGCCATAGCGCACGATCAACGGGCCGGTGAAGAAACTTGGCAGGAACATCATCACGACGTGGATGCGCACGATCTCGGCCGCGTCGTCTGTGACGAACCCGCACGCGATCATCGCCAGCGGGGTCGAGGTCATTACGAGGTTCATCAACGCATACGAGATCATCGCGCAAATCATCGCGACCACGACGGTGCGGTTCGACAGGATCTCGCGCCAGGGTCGGCCCGAACGCTCGCCTTTTGCCGGGCGTGGCTGGCGGGGCAAATCCAGAAAGAACAGCGGGATCATGCCGATTAGGTTGACGAAGACCAGCACCTTGTAGCCCCCGGCAAAGGGGACAGGCTCCATCCAGTCCTTGAACTGCTTGACCAGTTCCGGGCCCAGCAGGGCCGCGACCAGACCGCCGGCCATCACCCAGGAGATCGCCTTTGGCCGAAACTCGGCCGAGGCACTGTCGGCAGCGGCAAACCTGTAGAAGCCATGGGCCGACATGTAGATGCCGATCAGGTACGACCCGCCGACAAGCAGGGCGAAGCTTTTCTCGCTGATGCCATAGGCGGCCAGTCCCGCGCCCGTGGCCCCGGACAGCGCACCGATGATGAAGCCGGTGCGCCTCCCGAACCGTCCCATGATCGTCGAGAGAATTGGGGCCGCACACATCGATCCAAAGACCGTGACCGAGATCGGCAATGTCGCCCAGGCCGGATCCGCCGCCAGCATCTGCCCGGCCAGTCCGCCCAGAATGAAGTGCACGGGCATCTGCGCACCGAGGATGGAATGTGCCCAGACAAGGATTGCCACCGCACGCTTGGCGCGGCCGTCATCATGGTGCGGAGGGGAATACACAGCGTCCGTCATCGATCCCCTCGTACAGCAGGCCACAGGAATCCCCCACTCGAAAACGGCGTCTGGGGATCAATTCTGCTTATGTGATCTTAAAATAGCTCTGATGAACCAGCGCCTGTCGGCACGGCGTCAAACCGGCGTCGCGGACAACCAGACACCGGGCTCTGGCCGGATCGTCATGCTCATGGTCGGGACAGGGGGCGGATGATCTGTCAGGGCAAAGCGATACCGCGCGAGCAGGGTGCACAGGATGATCTGTGCCTGCATCATCGCAAAGTTTGCGCCGACGCAGACGCGCGGTCCGGCACCGAACGGCAGGTAGAGATATCTGTGGCGGGCCTTCACCGCGTCCGGCGCAAAATTGTCCGGGTCAAAGTCATTCGGACGATCCCACCACATCTCGTGCCGGTGCAGCGCATAGATGGCCAGGAACACCGTGTCGTTCGGCAGAACCTCGCGCCCGCCAAGGACATCCGGCTCGATCACATTCCGCGCAAGCAACCCCACCGGCGGGTAGAGGCGCATCGCTTCCTCCAGCACCTGTTTCGCGTAGGGCATCGCGTCGAGATCTTCGGCACCCGCTGGCCGGTCACCAAGCACGCGGCGCGCTTCGTCCCCGGCATGCTCCATCAGGTGTGGGTGCGCGGCCAGAAGATAAAGCGACCAGGCCAGCGCAAGTGCGGTCGTCTCGTGTCCCGCGACGATGAAGAACTGCATGTTGTGGAGCAGCTCCTCAGGCGTCATCTGACGTCCGGTCTCGGGATCTGTCGCCGCCAGCATGTGGTCAAGCAGATCGTCCGCGCCGCCGGGCGCCACGGCGCGCCGGGCGTCGATGGCTTCGGTGACCATATCGTGCATGGTTTTGGTCGCGCCGCGACCCATGATGGCGCCGGGGCGGGGCACCCATTCCGGGAAATGCAGGAAATCGAGCAGCGAGGCTTTGCCCGCTGTCTCGAAATACCGGGTGATGGCCGCGCCATAGACCTCGGCGTCGAAATGCTCCCGACCGGACAGGGCCACCTCGCAGATCACATCGAAGGTGGCTGACATCATCTCGGCGACCATTTCGTGCGGACCATTGCCGGCGATGCGAGCGCAGGCGCGCTCGGCAGTTGCGGTCATAACAGGCGACAGGGCCACGACGTTGCGCTGCGCGAACACGGGCGCAACCGCCCGGCGCTGCCAACGCCACTCCGCGCCTTCCGAGGTGAACAGCGAATTCCCGACCGCCGGTCGCAGCATCCGGTTCATCACCTCGGATTTCGGATAGGCTGCTGCGTTGTCGAGAAAGACTCGTTTGTTGACCGTCGGGTCCTGCACCATGTGCCAGCGCGTGCCCATCCGGCCCGAGATCATCGGCTGCAGATAGCAGATGGCGGGTATGATCTCGAGCACGTTGCGCCGCGCCGCCTTCAGCGACTGCATCATGGTCAGCGGGCGCATATGCGGTTCGATATGGGGGACCAGAGCATTCATGTCAGGCAGTATAGGCCGTTGATGCATATGACCAATGTGGCGGGCGCCCGCAGGGGCATCAGGGCCTGATTTCGACCGCGGTTCCAATGGCGACGCGGGACCATATCTCACGCATCTCGGCATTCGTCACGGCAGCGCAGCCATGGGTCCAGTCGCCACGGATCTTCGAGCCCGGATATCCGTTGGGCTGGCCATGGATGAAGATGTCTCCGCCGGGATCACGTCCCTCGGCCTTGGCGCGGGCACGCTGATCCGGACGGGGATAGTCGATACCAAGCGACAGCGTGAAGGACGAGCGATCGTTGCGCCGGTCGATCTTGTAGCGCCCCTCTGGTGTCCGGCCATCGCCTTCGCGGGCCTTGTCGCCCTCCGGCGCGAAGCCAAGCGCAATGTCATAGGTTCCGATCGCCTCGCCGCCGCGCAGCAAGGTCAGACGGCGGTCGGCTTTCTCGATCAGCACCATGTCCGCGCGCTCGGAGACGGGGCGCAGCGGAGGCGGATCTGCCTTGGCCGAGGTGAAGAAGCCAATCGCAGCGCCGATTGCAACGGCTGTCACCGCCCAGATAAGGGGGCGCAGAAGACGGTTCATGAGACACCTGCTGAAAGACCCGACGACGTCATCCCATGAAGATAAAAAGACACCGCCCGGTCTCCAAGACCGGGCGGTGCGCAATTGTCAGGTTTTTTCGTGCAGGTCGGATCGCGCTATGCGTGCGCGTTCAGCCGCGAGTCTCCACATTCGTGTAGTCACGCATCTGCGCACCGACATAGAGCTGGCGCGGCCGGCCAATCTTCTGTTCGCCGTCCTCAATCATCTCTTTCCACTGGGCGATCCAGCCCACCGTACGGCTGAGCGCGAAGATCGGGGTAAACATCGAGGTCGGGAAGCCCATCGCCTCGAGAATGATGCCCGAGTAGAAGTCGACATTCGGATAAAGCTTCTTCGAGATGAAATACTCATCCTCCAGCGCGCGTTTCTCCAGCGCCTGGGCGACCTGCAGGATCGGATTGTCCTCGACCCCCAGCAGTTCCAGCACCTCCTTCGCGGTCTGCTGCATCACGGTCGCGCGCGGGTCATAGTTCTTGTAGACCCGGTGACCGAAGCCCATCAGCCGGAAGCTGTCGTTTTTGTCCTGCGCCTTGAGGACGTATTCGTCGACGCGGTCCGGCGTCGCGATTTCCTTGAGCATCTCAAGACAGGCCTGGTTCGCGCCGCCATGGGCCGGTCCCCAGAGCGAGGCGACACCCGCAGCAATACAGGCAAACGGGTTGGCCTGGGACGAGCCCGCCAGGCGCACGGTCGAGGTCGACGCGTTCTGCTCGTGATCGGCGTGCAGCGTCATGATCCGGTCCATGGCTCGGGCCAGGATCGGGTCGACCACGTATTCTTCACACGGCACGGCGAAGCACATGTGCAGGAAGTTCGATGCGTAATCGAGATCGTTGCGCGGATAGATGAACGGCTGTCCGATGGAGTACTTGTAGGCCCAGGCGCAGATCGTCGGCAGTTTTGCGATCATCCGGACCGAGGCGACTTCACGCTGCCATTCGTCATTGATGTCGGTCGAGTCATGATAGAAGGCCGACATCGCACCGACCACACCGCAGACAATCGCCATCGGGTGCGCGTCGCGCCGGAACCCGCGGAAGAAATTCGTCATCTGCTCGTGGAGCATCGTGTGGTTCGTGACGCGGCTCTCGAAATCCTCGAGCTGCGCGGCGGTAGGAAGCTCGCCATAGAGCAGCAGGTAGCAAACCTCGAGATAGTGGCTCTTCTCGGCCAGCTGATCGATCGGGTACCCGCGGTACAGCAGCTCCCCCTTGTCGCCGTCGATGAAGGTGATCTCGGATTTGCACGACCCGGTCGAGGTGAAACCGGGGTCATAAGTGAAGACGTCCATCTCGGCATAAAGCCGCCGGATGTCCATCACGGACGGGCCATGAACCGCGTCATAGACCGGGAATTCGATCGTCTTGCCGTCGAGGGTCAGGGTGGCTGTGCGGGGTGTATCGCTCATGTGTCTTCCTTTCCGCGGGACAGAACGCCCGCGCAGTCTCCCATATGTCCAGCATTCGGGCGCCGCATCAGCGTTGCGTCACGTCCCCAAGCCGGGCCAGTGTTTCTTCGCGTCCAAGGGTTTCCATAACGTCAAACACACCCGGACTGACCGACCGTCCTGTCAAGGCTGCACGCAGGGGTTGTGCAACCTTGCCAAGCTTCAATTGCTCTTCCTCGGCAAAGGATCGGACTGATTTTTCGGTCGAAGCAACGGTCCAGTCGGTATCATTCCGCAGCCGCTCAGTCAATCTGAGCAGCATCGGAACTGTGTCAGATGTGATCAGTTTCGATGCTTTTTCATCGAAATCCAGTGGGCGTTCCGCGAGGATATAATATGCGATTTCAGCCAGTTCTGTGACTGTCTTTACGCGTTCTTTAAGTCCCGGCATCGCCTGTATCAAACTGGCACGCTGTGCGTCGGTGAAGGCCGGGCGTTGCTGCGCCGCAGCAAGTTCGGCCATGGCATCGACCAGAGCCGCATCCCCCTCCGCCCGGATATGCTGACCGTTCAGATTGGCGAGTTTCTGGAAGTCGAACCGAGCGGCAGATTTGCCACAGGCATCCAGCCCGAACCAGTCGATCATCTGTGCGTCCGTGAAGAACTCGTCATCGCCATGGGACCAGCCGAGCCGCGCGAGGTAATTGCGCATCGCTTGCGGCAGGTAGCCCAGGTCCCGGTACTCGATCACGCTGGTCGCGCCGTGCCGTTTCGACATCTTGGCGCCGTCCGGTCCATGGATCAGCGGGATATGAGCAAAGGTCGGCCGTTGCCATCCCATCGCGTCGAATATCAGGCTCTGACGAGCCGCATTCGTCAGGTGATCGTCGCCCCGGATCACATGGGTCACGCCCATATCGTGATCGTCGACAACCACTGCCAGCATGTAGGTCGGTGTCCCGTCCGAGCGCAGCAGGATCAGGTCATCCAGAGTGTTCGCCTCCCACGTCACCGCCCCCTGAACGGCATCGGCAACCGTGATCTGCCCCTCACGCGGGGCCTTCAGGCGGATTGTGTAAGGGCCGTCGGGGTGATCCGTCCGGTCCCGCCATGGCGACAGGAACAGCGGCGGGCGTTTTTCCGCCTTGGCCTGTTCGCGGAACGCGTCGATCTCCTCCTTTGTGGAATAGCATCGGTAGGCGGTTCCGGCCTCCAGCATCTGGTGCGCAACTTCGGCATGCCGCTCGACGCGCGAGAACTGGCTGACCGCCTCGCCATCCCAGTCGAGACCCAGCCATGTCAGCCCCTGAAAGATCGCATCCGTCGCCTCCGGGGTCGAGCGGGCCCGGTCCGTGTCCTCGATGCGCAGCACGAACTTGCCACCGTGATGGCGGGCGAACAACCAGTTGAACAGAGCAGTGCGCGCACCCCCGATATGCAGATCGCCCGTGGGCGATGGGGCAAAGCGCGTAACGACCTCAGACGTCATGGGAACCTGCGAACTTTCCGCTTGCGCTCGCGCCAGCGGAGGTTGATGTTGGGCGCGACCAGGGGTGGTCCGCGAGCGCGGCCTTTATGGGCCAGATAAAGCGGACGAACAAGGTGCGCCTGACCCCGGTGATCCATCAATTCTACGTACAGGAAAGCCGCCGCTTTGTGCTGTGGTTGCCGGTGTTTCTGGGCGTTGGAATCTGGATCTACTTCGCCTTGCCGCGCGAGCCGGGATGGGGCCTTGGACTGCTTTGCCTCGGGCCCCTGCTGTGGATCGCAAGCGGTTTCGCTCGGCGCACCGGATGGGGCGGTTTGGCTCTGGCCTGGGTGCTGTTCTGTGTGGCGCTCGGATTCGGCGCCGCGATCCTGTCGGCCCGCGTGGCGGATGCCCCGGCGATCAAGTTTCCTGTGGGCGAGACGGTTGAAGGCCGGGTGCTTGAACTGTCGCGCTCTGCCTCTGGCAATCCACGGCTCTTGGTCGATGATCTGTCAGTCTATGGGCTCGAGCCCGGACGGGTTCCCGCCCGCGTTCGACTGACGGTCCTCGACCCGGTGCCGGGCGGGTTGCCTCTGCCCGGCGAGCGCATCCGGGTCTATGCCAATCTCATGCCCACCGGCGAGGCGGTCGAACCCGGTGCATTCGACTTCCGTCGCCGGGCGTTCTTCGAGGGGCTCGGCGGCATTGGGCTGACCCGCGGCCTCGTCTTCCGGGTGCCGCCGGATGGAACGCCGTCCTGGACCGACCGGGCGCGGATCTGGCTCGCGCAGGTTCGGTCCCGTTTGTCGGCGGGCTTGCAGGAGGCACTGCCGGGGCGGGAGGGCGCCTTCGCCGCGGCGATCATCGTCGGAGACCGTGCTCAGATCAACGAGTCGGATGCCGAGGCGCTGCGCGCGTCGAACCTCGCGCACTTGTTGGCGATCTCGGGCCTGCATATGGGCATCCTGACCGGGCTGATCTTCGCTCTGGTACGCGTGGGGCTGGCGGCGCTGCCTGGCCCGTCGCTGCGTTGGCCAACCAAGAAAATCGCGGCGCTCGCGGCGCTGTCGGCGGGGCTTGCCTATCTCGCGCTCTCGGGCGCGACGGTCGCCACACAGCGGGCCTTCATCATGGTCTCGGTCGCGCTCGTCGCCATTCTAGTCAACCGTCCTGCGATTTCGCTGCGCGCCCTGGCGCTGGCCGCGGCAATCATCCTGCTGATCCGTCCGATCAGCCTGCTGGATGTCGGCTTCCAGATGAGCTTCGCTGCCACCGCTGCTCTGGTGGCCGGATACGAGGCTGTGCGCGGCGTGGACTTTTCGCAATGGACGGGCCGGGCGGGCGAGGGCACATGGCCGGTCCGGCTGGGGCGGATGGCGCTGTTCTATGTGGCAGCCCTGCTGTTCACCAGCCTGCTAGCCGGGCTCGCAACCGCACCCTATGCCGCGTACCACTTCAACCGCACAGCGCCTTTTGGTCTGCTCGCCAATCTCCTCGCGGTGCCGGTTATGGGGCTGGTGATCGCGCCATCTGCGTGCCTTGCCGCGGTGCTGGCACCTTTCGGTCTCGCCGACTGGCCGCTTTGGGCGATGGGACGCGGTATCGAGCATGTCCTGACCGTGGCTCATTGGGTTGGCGGCATGGACGGTGCCGTGCGCCCCGTTCAGGCGGCGGCGCCGATCACGCTGGTGCTGATCACACTGGGTGGTCTCTGGCTCGTCATCTGGCGCGGGCGTCTTCGGCTGGCTGGCATAGCGCCCGTGCTGGCGGGGTTCATCCTCTGGGCGGATCCGCCGCCGCGTCCCGATGTTCTGGTTGCTCCTGGCGGGCGTCTGGTCGGTGCGACTGGGCCCGAGGGCCGGGCACTCGATCGTCTGAAAGGTCAGAGCTTTGCCGCGAAATCATGGCTTCGCCGCGATGGTGATCTCTCGGATCAGTCCCAGGCCGCGGTGCGATCCGGGCTGGATCTGGACGGTTCCATCCGCATCGCCAGGTTGGAAAACGGGTGGGCGGTGAAGGTCATCTCGACCCGAAAGGCGGATGCTCTGACGACGCAGGCACTTTGTGGCGAGGATACTCTGCTGATCCTGCCATCGCTCGACGCGCCAGAGGGACCCTGCCGTGCGATCGGTCGCCGGGATCTTGCGCGGCTCGGGGCGCTGGCAATCTGGTCCGATGGTGACGAAATCAAAGTGAAAACGGCGCGCGATCCCGCACGCCGCCGCATCTGGATGGATCCCGGCCGAAGCCGTCAGTAGGTGCGGATCAGACCGACCATCTTGCCCTGGATCTTGACCTGATCCGAGCGGTAGAGCCGGGTCTCATAGGCAGGGTTCGCGGCCTCGAGCGCAATTGCGCCACCCTTGCGACGCAGGCGCTTCAGGGTCGCCTCGTGATCCTCGATCAGCGCGACGATGATGTCTCCATTGTCCGCACTTGCCTGGCGTTTGACGACCACGATATCGCCTTCGTGGATGCCGGCATCGATCATCGAATCTCCCTTGACTTCAAGGGCATAGTGCTCCCCCGACGAGGACATCATCATCGACGGAACACCGATCTGCATGGCGCCCGTGTTCAGTGCCTCGATCGGAATGCCAGCCGCGATGCGTCCAATCAACGGGACGGACTGAGCGTCGACATCTTCGTTGACGGTCTGTCCGCCCATGGCCGAAATCGCGTCCTTCGGCTCCGGCCGCCGCGACAGATCCCCTTCGATCACCGAGGGGCGGAAGCCACCGCGTGTGCCGGTCCCATCAACGTTCTCCGGCAACCGCAGGATCTCGATCGCCCGGGCTCGGTGCGCGAGGCGGCGAATGAAACCCCGTTCCTCGAGCGCCGTGATCAGACGGTGGATTCCCGATTTCGACCGGAGATCAAGCGCCGCCTTCATCTCATCGAAAGAGGGCGAAACCCCGTCATTCTGCACCCGGTTGTGAATGAACATCAGGAGATCGTATTGTTTTTTCGTCAGCATTTTTCAGTTCCGACTGCCCTGTTTGTTCCGCATGTTCTATATGTGTTCACTCTTTGTGTCAAGCGTAGCCCTGATATGGCAGCGTGCTCGCATCGGCTGTCAGAGCGGAATGAACCGAACCGGGGCACCCTCCGGAAGAGCATCGGCATGCGGCGCGCGGACAACCAGCGCATTCGCCCGGGCCAGCGTTGCAACCAGGCTCGAGTCCTGGTTCTCGAACACGGTACATGTCCCATCCTCGGACACTTCAGCTCGCATGTAGTGCTCGCGCGGGCCGTTCTTGCCGAGATCGTGCGCAAGACGACCGGGCCGCGTGACGCGGGGCGCCGCGGGCAGGCCCATCATGGCCTCGACAGCCGGACGCACGAAGATTTCCCCACACACCATGGCGGAGACGGGATTTCCCGGTAGGCCCATCATCATGACCCCGTCGATTTGCCCGGCCATCAGCGGCTTTCCGGGCCTCATCGCAATTTTATAAAAATCGAGGGTTAATCCCCGGTTACCATAAACTTCCGTCACGAGGTCATGATCGCCGACCGACGCGCCGCCCAGCGTGATGATCATATCGGCGCCCTCGGCCTTGGCCAGCGCGGCCTCGAGACTGGCGCGATTGTCCCTGGCGATGGGGCAGAGGCGTGGACTGGCCCCGAGCGCCGCCAGCATCGCCGCGAGCCCGAAATTGTTGGACGAGACAATCTGGTCCGGCCCCGGAATTTCCCCAGGAAAAACAAGCTCATCGCCAGTTGGGATCAAAGCAATGACGGGCCGGCGGCTCGCACTGACCTCGGCGACGTTCATGGCGGCGAGCAGTGCGATGTCGCGGGGCGTCAGGCGGCGCGGTGCCGAGAGGGTCTCACCCGTCGCAAAGTCACCGCCCGCGGGCCGTACATAGGCGCCGGGGGCAGGGGCCTCGCGCACGGCGATGCTGTCGCCTGTGCGGTCAGCATCCTCCTGGATCAGAATGCTGTCAGCCCCGTCGGGCACGGGCGCGCCGGTGAAAATGCGCACGGTCTGGCCGGCGCCAAGCGTTCCGGTGAAGCGATGCCCGGCCGCCGATTCTCCAATAACCTCAAGCGTTTTGCCCGGCTGAGCCTCGAGCGCCCGAACAGCGTATCCGTCCATGGCCGAGGCCGGGAAGGGTGGCTGTGTCCGGCGCGCCGCTGCGACTTCCACCATCGTCCGGCCAGCCGCTTCGGCCAACGGGACGGTCTCGGTTGGCATGGGCCGAACCAGCGTGAAAAGACGCTCGAGGGCTTCGGAGACTGAAATCATTCCGCGGTGTAAGCGCCTGATTTGCCGCCGTCTTTATGGGTCAGGCGGATGTCCTCGATCCGCATCCCGCGGTCGACGGCCTTGCACATATCGTAGACGGTTAGCGCGGCGGCGGAGACGGCGGTGAGTGCTTCCATCTCGACTCCGGTCTGGCCCGTGACGCGGATTGTTGCCGTGATTTCAACACGTTCCGGCGGTGCGGGCGCCAAGTCAACGGTGACCTTCGACAGCGCCAGCGGATGGCAGAGCGGGATCAGATCCGAGGTCTTCTTCGCCGCCATGATCCCGGCGAGCTGTGCCACGGCCAGCACATCGCCCTTCTTGGCCCGGCCCTCGGTGATCATCGCCAGTGTTTCCGGTAACATCACGACGGCGCCCTTGGCGATCGCGGTGCGCGCGGTGACGGCTTTCTCGGACACATCCACCATCACGGCGTTGCCGTCCGCATCGAAATGTGTGAGCTTTGCCATGGGCTTAGCCGCCGCGTCTCATTCTGCCGCAACGGGCAGGGGATCGGCCAGGATCGCCTGCGTGGCGGCGGTCACATCGGCCTGACGCATCAGGCTCTCGCCGATCAGGAAGGACCGTGCGCCGACCCGGGCAAGGCGCGCGAGATCTGCCGTAGCGAACAGCCCGCTCTCGGCAACAATGGTGCGATCAGATGGGATTAGCGGCGAAAGCTGCCCAGTCACATCAAGAGAGACCTCGAATGTCTTGAGATTACGATTGTTCACGCCGATCATGGGAGAGGTCAGGTGCGCCAAAGCGCGCTCCAGTTCGGCTTGGTCATGAACCTCAATCAGCACGTCCATACCCCAGGAAAGTGCTGCGTTCTCAAGGTCTTGCGCCTGTTGATCGGACACCGATGCCATGATGATCAGGATGCAGTCGGCACCCAGGGCGCGTGCCTCGGCGACCTGGTACACATCATAGAGGAAATCCTTGCGCAGGGCGGGCAGGGCGCACGCGTCCCGCGCGGCGGTCAGGAAGGCGTCTGCGCCCTGAAAACTCGGCGTATCGGTCAGGACCGAAAGACAGCTCGCCCCGCCGGCCTCATAGGCTTTCGCCAGCAGGGGCGGATCGAAGTCTTCCCGGATCAAACCCTTGGATGGGCTGGCTTTTTTGATCTCGGCGATCAGCCCGTAGCGGCCTGCATCCTGTGCTTCCAAAAGCGCTTTGTGAAAGCCACGAGGGGGGCTGGCGACCTTGGCTGCAGCCTCGACCTCGGTCATCGGACTGGCGGCTTTACGGGCCGCGATCTCCTCGAGCTTGTAGGCTTTGATCTTGTCCAGAACGTTCGTCATGAGCGACGTGTTAACGCCCCCGGGCGGGGATGCCAAGCGTATGGCACGGGTCTGGCTGCCGTATGGCAGCTGAATGGCTGGTGTACCGCATCCGTATGGCAGCTGTATGGACAGATTGGCGGGGCGGATTGTTTAACGGAGGTCCAAAAGCGCGGCGTCAGACGAGGCCGCGCCCGACCGAGGGTGGGCGCCGGAACATCTCCGGTCTGCACTTTATGACACCAATCTCCTCCATCGCTTCGGCAGCGCGCTAACGCTGTAAGAGCGCCCGCCCAGGGGGCGGTCGGGCGCTGGCCCGGGGCGCTCCGCGCCATTACTCCGGGCCGGGTCTATCCTTGGCTTGTGCGCCTTTTTGTCGAGCGTTGTTTTGCCAGTCACGCCACCTGCTTCTGGCGCCGGGCGTACTCGGTCAGGGCATCATCGGCACAGCACTCGATGGGCGTGAAGTCCTGATGGGCGAGCCACTCCTCACGCGTCGGTTTCTGGATCGCGTTCGAGCAGGCGTTCAGCGTCAGGTAGACGATCTTGCGCGGGAAGGGCGTGATGTTGCCAGAGGAGCCGTGCACGAGATTTCCATCGAACATCAGCATCGAGCCGGGCTTGCCGGTGGGCGCGACGAGGCCGCCTTCCGCGCACAGTTTTTCAACCGTCTCTTCGGGCTGGGTGTAGAGCGGGAACGAGGTCGTCGCCGTATCCTTGTTGCTGTCGAGCACGCCGTGTTTGTGCGAGCGCGGGATCAGCATCAGGGGACCATTGAAGGGGAAGACCTCGTCCAGAAAGACCGAGATGTTCATCGCGCGCGGCTCCATCATCCCGTCTTTCTCGAGCCAGTTGCCATAGTCCTGATGCCATTGCCAGACATCGCCGGTGAACTTGGCCTTGGCGTTGATCTTGTACTGGTGGAGATAGACGCTTTCGCCCCAGAGCTGCATCAGCGGCTCGACGAGGCGAGGGTGGCGTCCGAGAAGATCGAACGCCTCGTTATAGCGGTGCACGGCAAAGGCCGAGCGGGGGGTGCCGTTCTTCTCGAGATAGATCTCGTCGCGGCGCAGTTTGAACACTTCGTCCGCTTCGGCCTTTAGGATCGCAACCTCCTCGGCCGAGAAATAGTCGGGCATGAAGATCCAGCCTTCATCGCGAAGCTGGGCGAGTTGTGCGTCGTTGAGTTTCATGGCGTGTCCTCCCGGCGCGGACACTAGCAAAACGTTCCGCGCTCGGCCAAGCTCTGACGAATGGAAATCACGATGGGGACAGGCATGGTCTTCTATGAACTTCGCAGATACGAGATCCGACCGGGCAAGATGGCCGAATGGCTGGCGCTGATGGAGGGCGAGATCATCCCCTTTCAGGTCGCGCAAGGCATGGTCATCGCGGGATCGTTTCGCGGTGAGGGCGATGACAGCACCTATGTCTGGATCCGGCGGTTCGAGAGCGAGGCGGAGCGGGAGCGCCTGTATGAGGCGGTCTACAAGTCCGACCACTGGCTGCAGAACCTGACGGATCGGGTGGGTCAGTGCATCAACCGCGAGACAATTCAGGTGACACGGCTGGAGCCAACCGCGGCCTCGGTTCTGCAATAACTTTTTCAATCTATACGAAAAGGTGCGGTGTTTAAGCTTGCACTCGGCCCGGGTTAACAGCGCGAAGCGCCCCGGGCCAGCGCCCGACCGCCCCCCTGGGCGGGCGCTTTGTCGACGTTGGCGCGGAGCTTTGGCTTGGAGTAGGTGGCGGCATAAACTGCAGAACGCACCCGTTGCAGCGCCCACCCGCGGTCGGGCGCTGCCCCGTCACCGGATGCGTTTCACCGCAGGCGATCCTTGGCGCGGGGATGCGGTACGGTGGAGCGGGCCAGACGCTCGCGCCAGACGATCAGAAGCCCCGCGCCGATGATCAAGAGGACACCGGGGAAGAGTGTGTTAAACGGCGCTTCGTCGAAGACGATCCAGCCGATTGCAAAGGCAAAGAGGATGCCGGTGTACTCGAACGGGGCCAGAGTGGGCGGGCTGGCCATGCGATAGCCGATGGTCAGGCAGAGAACGCCTGAGCCGCCGCAAAGACCCATGGCGATGATGAGGCCGAGGTCGCGCCAGCTTTGGATCCAGACAGGCTCGGCGAGCGCGAAGGTCAGGAGCGTCGCTAGAACGAGAGCAGAGCCTGTGGAATAGGCGTTGACCAGCGGGCTTGGCACATCGTCATCGAAGAGACGCACGGCGACGGACGCCGAGGCATACCCCAGCGCCGCGCCCAGCGGCAGCAGCGCCCAGATGGTGAAGGCGTCCGTGCCCGGGCGGACGATGGCAACAACGCCGAGAAAGCCGATGGCGACGGCAGCCCAGCGCCACGGGCCGACATGGGCACCCAGCACCGGAACGCTGAGCGCTGTGACGATCATTGGTGAGACAAAGGCGAGGGTCGAGACCGTGGCGAACTCCAGCTTCGAGAGTGCGGTGTAGAAGCCGATCTGCGCGCCGATCACGAACGCGCCGCGCAACAGCGCCAGACGCCAGCGCCGGATGATCAGCGGGCGCCCCCGGGCATGCCAGTCCGAGACCGTCCAGAGCAGCAGCAGCGTCGGGATCAGCCCAAAGAGATTGCGCATCGCCGACAGTTGCAGGGCGGGATAGGTGTCCGACAGGATCCGGATAAAGACGCCCATGATGTCGAGCAGAAAGATCCCGCTCATGACGGTCAGGATCGCAACGGCAACGGGAGCAGGGCGTGAGGCAGGGGTCATGGCGCCCGCCTAGCAGAGCGCATCGCGCCGCGCCATCGGGTTGTCGTGGCCACAGGTGTGGCGGATGGGCATCAGTTAACCCTGTTGCTGACAGAGTGTCGCAGGACCGGGTTGATCTCGCCCCCTGATTCCCCCGATACGGCGCGTCCTTTCTCGGGAGCCCCCGAGCCCATACGGCGGGAGTTGAGACCCTCCCCCGGTGCGCACCGCTCTGCGGCCAGCGTATGCCTAGGTCGGATGCAAAGGGAAGGGAGTGGATGTAGCTCAGAGGGAGAGCGCCGGGCTTTGGGCCCGGAGGTCGTGGGTTCGAGTCCCATCGTCTACACCAGGTAGCTCAATGGTAGAGCATCAGATTTGGGATCTGAGGGTTGCTGGTTCGAGTCCAGCCATAATCGCCGTTCATACCGGCATCGGTCTACCAACCGAAGGTAGGGTCGCAAGACCTCGGGTTCGACTCCCGACAAGACTATGGGTCTCGGGGCCGGCCTGCGGGGTCGGCGGCGGTCAAAACCTCCTCGGGGGTCGCGGCCAAAACCGGCACCGCCCGTTGTGGTGGACCGGCAGAGGATGACGGCCAACGCGGGCCGGGTCCGGGAGAGGGTGCACGCATCCGGTCCCCGCCCCGGTCCCCGAAGGCCCGCTCGCCGCCTGTCCGTCCGCCACGCGGTCCGCCGACCCCGAGGCTTTCATCGCCGAGGGTGCGTCACGGACGCACCCTACGGGCCGCCTCGCCTAGGGCAGAGACATCACGCGGTGAAATCCCGCCCAGAGATCCCCGGACGGGGAGCAACCGGCCCGTAAGGGCCACAGTGAAAGACGGAAAGGACAAGGAGACCCGAGATGACCGACCAACTGTACCACTGGTGCCAGCTTGCCAACGGCGACAAGCGCACATGCGGCTATATCGAGGCGCGCGGTGCGAAGGTCGGTGTGACGGTCGAGTTGCCCGAAGTCGATGGCCAATTCTTGGACGTGCTGAGCGTTGGCGAAGGCGTTCCCAAGGAACGGGTCGCGGCGCATGGACGATTGTTCAAGGCGTTCGAATTCCCGCGCAAGGGCCACTCACGTGGGTGATCCCGCAGGAATAACCCAGCCCGGCACGGGCACGGCGGCCCTGGCGGCCGCCATTGGATCTGACGCCATGCAATCGGCAGGGCTGCGGAAAACGGGGCAGCGCATCCGGCGCGACCTCGTCTGACGAGGGGGACACCCACCGGTCCCCCGCCATAGGAAAAGGAGGGTGGACCGATGATGACGTTTTTCATCGATTTGTTTCGTGGGCGTACGCGCCTTGATGTCGGGGTGAACGAGCGGATTCTGGTCATCCATGATGGCCGGATCACCGATATCCTCGGCCCGGGTGAGCACCGTGTCGCCAGCAAAGGTCTGATCACCGAGGTGCACGATCTTGCGCGGCCGCAGTTCGTCTCGAAGTTCGAGCGGGTGCTGATGCAGGGCCGTGCCGATCTGGCCGGGGCGCACCTGACCGAGGTCGCGGCCGAGACCGGAGAGGTCGTGGCGGTGTTCCGCGACGGTGCGCTCTGGGATCTGTCGCGCGGCCCGCACGAGCGCACGGTTCTCTGGACCGATGCCGGTCCGTGGGACGTGCGCCGGATGGCGCTGGCCAACGATCTGGCGGTCGCGGACGAGATGCGCAGCCATGTCGAGACCGGGGTGCTGTCGAAAGCCGTGACCAAGGTACAGGTCGAGCGGGGGCAGGTCGGTCTGCTCACCATCGGCGGGACGCTCCAGGGTCTTCTGGAGGAGGGCATCCACCTCTTCTGGAACACCGGGCGGCCGATCTCGGCCCGTCTGATCGACACCCGCTGGCGGGCCCATGACGTGACCGGGCAGGAGGTGCTGACGGCCGACCGCGTGACGGTTCGGGTCAACATCGCCGCTGATGTCCGGGTCGCCGATCCGGTCAAGGCCGCAACCTCGGTGAAGGATTTCGACGAGGCGCTCCACCGGGCGCTGCAGTTCGCCTTCCGCAAGACGCTGGGCACGCGCACGCTGGACCAGCTTCTGGCGGAGAAAGTCTCGGTCGATGCCGAGGCTGCGGACAAGGTCCGGGCCGAAATGGCCGAGATCGGGCTCGAGGTCGGTGAGATCGCGTTGAAAGACGTGATCCTGCCGGGCGAGATGCGCGAGATCCTGAACCAGGTCGTGGCTGCCGAAAAAGCAGCCGAGGCCAACGTGATCCGGCGCCGCGAGGAGACCAACGCGACCCGGGCTTTGCTGAACACCGCAAAGGTGATGGCAGAGAACCCGGTGATGCTGCGGCTCAAGGAACTCGAGGCGTTGCAGGACCTGGCCGGAAAGGTCGACACGCTGACGGTCCACAACGGGACCGCCGGTCTGATGAACGATCTGGTCCGTCTGCGCGATGCCGACTGATCACGGGTTGCTGCCCTCAAAAACGGTCCGTCCCTGACTGGGGCGGACCAACCACGCAAACCGGCTTTGCAAAAAGGACAACAGTTCTGACCGAAGTTCTGTTGCACTGCACCCATATGCTCTGTAGGACGCCCGGGACAACGCCAGAGCGTGTATCCCGGATCAGTTACAATCAGGAGTACAGGGATGGCCGACATTTATCGGACGATCATGGACGGTGCGAAAGGCATGAACGCTGGCGATCTCGATGCGATCGTCGCGCGGTACCGACTGCCCTTCGTTTTGTGTATCGACAACCAGAACACTGTCATCGAGACAGACGACCATTTCGCGCAACTGTTGTCCGAGTGGCAGCAGTCGATGCTTGCGCATCATGTCGTGCGAACCGACACGAAGATTGTCAGCCAGTTCGTCACCGATGATGACATGGCCTTCGTTGTGACCGACACCAAGCTTGTGAATGCCGAGGCCCGTGTGGTGCGGCGCAAGACGCTGTCCTACGTGCTGCGCTGCATCGAAGGGGCGTGGAAGATCGTCGTGCTGAGCTGCAATGAACGCGCGGCAGTTGACACCCGGTCCGATGCGCAGTTCGAGCTTAGCGCCTAGGCGTTCGTCGCTTTCGCCAGCGCGGTGACCTTGGTTTTGGCAGCGCCGGAGGCAAGGCTTTCGCGCGCCATCTCGACCCCGGATTTCAGGTCGTCCGCGCGCCCCACAACGACAAGAGCCGACGCCGCATTCAACAGCACGGCGTCCCGATAGGCCCGGGCCTTGGGGGTGTCCTGCGCGTCCTCGATCACGCCGCGGAACGCGGCCGCGTTGTCCGCGGGTGTGCCGCCGAGGATCTCCTCGAACGGGTGCACGGGCAGACCCGCTTGTTCGGGGTGCAGTTCGTAGTCGGTGATCGACCCCTCGCAGAGCGAGACGACCTTGGTGGGGCCGCAGATCGACACTTCATCGGTGCCGTCCGCCCCGTGGACCAACCAGGCGGTTTCCGACCCGAGCGCGCCTAGTGTTTCGGCCATCGGGCGCAGAAACGCGGGCGAGAAGGCGCCTGTCAGCTGGTGTTTGACCCCCGCCGGATTGGTCAGCGGGCCAAGGATGTTGAAGACGGTCCCGGTGCCTAGCTCGACCCGCGCCGGGCCGACATGGCGCATGGCGGCATGGTGCATCGGCGCCATCATGAAGCAGATGCCGGTCTCGGCCAGTGCGCGCTCGGCCACTGCCGCCTCGACCATCGAGTTCACGCCCATCTCGCCCAGCACATCCGCCGCGCCGGATCGAGAGGACAGGGCCTTGTTCCCATGTTTCGCCACGGGAACGCCGCAACCCGCGACGACAAAGGCCGTGGCCGTTGAGATATTGAGCGTATGTTTGCCGTCGCCGCCCGTGCCGACGATGTCCATCGCGCCCGCCGGGGCCGCGACCGGCGCGGCCTTGGCCCGCATGACCGAGGCAGCGCCCGCGATCTCGTCGACGGTCTCTCCGCGTGTGCGCAGCGTCATCAGAAAGCCGCCGATCTGCGCCGGGGTTGCCTCGCCGGACATGATGATTTCGAACGCTGCGACGGCCTCTTCCCGAGACAGCGCCCCGGCCGAGGCCTTGCCGATCAGCGGCTTCAGACTGTCGCTCATGCGGCCTCCGCCAGATCGAGGAAGTTCCGGAGCATCGCATATCCGTGCTCGGTCCGGATCGATTCCGGGTGGAACTGAACCCCGTGCAGGGGCCGTGACCGGTGCGAGACACCCATCACCACACCCGATTCCGAGCGCGCGGTAACAGTCAGGCAGTCCGGCATTGTCTCAGGCTTCACAACCAGCGAGTGGTAGCGCGTCACCTCGAACCCCTGCGGCAGCCCTGCGAAGACGCCCGTGCCGTTATGGGTGATGGTCGAGAGCTTGCCGTGCAGGATCTCGTGGCAGCGCACGGTCTCGCCGCCCAGCGCCTGTCCGATGGACTGATGGCCAAGGCAGACGCCCAGGATCGGCAGGTCCTCGGGCGCCCGGCGCACCAACTCCATGCAGATCCCTGCCTTTGGTGGATCGCAGGGGCCTGGCGACAGCACGATGGCATCTGCACCGGTCGCGAGCGCTTCGTCCACGGTCAGCTCATCGTTGCGCACCACCCGCGCTTCGGCACCCAGTTCCCCGAGAAAGTGAACCAGATTCCACGTGAAGCTGTCGTAATTGTCGATCAACAGGATCATTCTCTGCCGCCCCAAGCCCGTCTTGCGCGCATCCACCCTTGGCGGCGTGCGGCGCATGAGGCTATAGATGCGCTGAGAGACAAGCTTGCGTCAAGTTGCAGGCAAGATCCGGCGTGGACGCAAAGCACTTGCGATCCGGACAGGAGGCACGATGGCAGAAAGCGGCAAGTCGGCCCGATCGATCACCATTCCGCAAGGCAACATTGCCGATCTCGAGAATGGAGCCGAGGCAAGCAACCCCGGCCTGATCTCCGGCGCCAAGGGCGCGCTGTTCGGGGTGTTGTTCAGCCTTGTTGCCGCGATCGTGCTGAGCCTGTCGATCCCGTTGCCCGAGAACCTGCCGGGTGTCGGTGCCGTGCGGGTGATCGACAATTCGAACGACTCGCGCGGCGTCGCAAGTGATCAGACACAAGCGTCCACGGATACGGGCGATACCGCGGCACCTGAGGAAGACGAGGGGCTGACGGTGCCGGTGATCGTCGGGACCACTGCGCCCTCGGATCCTTCGGAACCAGAGTCGGTCGAAACGACACAAAGCCCGGAGACAACAAACGGCTCGGGCGAGAGCACACAGACCGCCGAGACGCAGGCTGATGCCGGTGCGGGTGATCAGGCGGCGCAGACCGAGCCGGCACAGGAACCGGCAGCGCAAGGCGACGTGGACACAGCGGCAGCGGATCAGGCAGTGACCGCTGATCCTGCGACAGAAGCTGCGTCTGACGATACGGCGACGCAGGATGCAGCGCCCGAAAATGCAGCGACCGCCGAGACGGAGACGACCGAAGTCGCGGCCCTGGCCCCGACCGAGATCGGTCCACCGCCGGAGCCTGTCACAATCAACCTCAGCGGCCCGGCACTGGCCGTGAATGCCCGTGCTTTCGACGTGCCGGACGATGCGCCGCTGATGGCTGTGGTTCTTGCCAATGCGACCAGCAGTGCCATCGATCCCGAGGCGCTTCCGCTGTTGACCATGCCGCTGACCTTTTCGGTCACACCGACCTCGCCTTCGGACCGGGCGTTCGCGCTCGCCGCGCGGGAGGCTCAACACGAGGTTCTCAGCCAGCTCCCACTCCAGGCCGACGAGACAGGTGCTGCCGGGCAGATCCTGACATCGATGGATCCAGAGAGGGTTGCGCTCGAGGTGAATGCCCGCATGGCGGTCCTGGACATGGCGGTGGGTGCGACAGTGCCGGGCGATACGCTCGGGGCCTCGGACCCCGGGTTGCTCGGAACCACGCTGAAGACGATCGAGAGCCATGGCTTCGCCTATGTCGATGCGCGTCCCGGCGCCGCGACGATTGCCGAGCCGATCCGGGACCGCGGCGATGTCGCCTATGTTGCGGTCAACAGACTGATACCGGCCGGTGCGACGACCGAACAGATCTACGAAATCCTCGAGACAACCGCCTATCGGGCGCAGCGCGAGGGCAATGCGATCCTTGTGGTCGACGCCAGTCAGGAGGCCTTGCAGGCGCTGCTGCGCTGGGGCTTGGAACGGGACCGGCGCCCGGTCTGGTTTGCGCCGATCTCGGCTGTGATCGAACGGCGGAGCGGCGCTAACTAGGCTCGGCGCCGCCATGTCGCGCTGCTCTAGCCGAGCGGCGTGATCCGATAGCCTGAACGCGGGAAGTGGACGCAGACTTCGCCGGCGCGTGGATCCGTCCGCGTCAGGGCGATCACATCCCGGCTGAAATGGCGGGCGATGCCCTCCACCGCCTGTTCCCCGCCATCGAGGTCGGGCGCGACCGAAATCCGCTGCCCCGGCGCGATGCCTTGCGGATCGCCGGGGTCCGCCGCCTCCGGTGTGGCAATCTCGGTGTCGCGCGCCAGGGTCAGCGCGTCCTCGGCGCTCAACGGCTGGCTGTTGCCGCTGCCGAGCGCCTCCATCCGCGTGCGCCATGGGCCGATCTGCTCGAACTGGTCGAGGAAAGCCGGACCGTCCGCCCAGCGGCCGGCGAGGAACCAGACAACATGCCAGACCAGCACATCGGGCAGGCCCGGCGCATCGCCCAGCATGAATTTCCGCCCGGTCGCGAGGCGCTGATCGACCCAGCCGATATGCGCCCGCATCTGGGCGGCAAGATGGGGCAGGTCGGCATTCGCCGCCTTCAGACGCTCGGCCCAGTCCGGCCCGAGGTAGAGCCGCCCGCGATCCGCGGCGAAGGCTGGGTCCAGGGCATCGCCCGCAGCCCCGAGGATGATCTTGACCGCAAGCGCGAAGAGTTCCCCATCCGACCAGCGGCTGACCGCCACGGCCATGCCGTTCGCTCCGCCCGGGAAGAAGGTCGGCTCAGGATAGCGTCGCTCGATCTCGCGCAGGATGCACTGACTGTCACAGAAGATATCCGCACCGATCTGCATCACCGGTGTGCGTCGATACCCTCCGGTCAGCGGGATCAGGTCCGGTTTCGGCGGCAGGCGCGGGATTTCGACATCGCGCCAGCCCAGCCCTTTCAGTCCAAAGGCCTTGCGCACCTTCTCGGCAACGGGAGAGGCGGGATAGTTGTGGAGGATAATCTCGGACATCGATAGGGCCTTCTGGCTGGCGGTCTTCGGGGGAGGTTACCGAATCGGCAACACCTGTCGCTTATCATATTGGCGTCATGTCTATTCACCTGCGAAAGCTACGTTACGCCGCGGTTCTGATCACGATTGCCGTGATCCTGGCGGTCGTGCTCGCGCCGGCGCTGAACATCCTGTTATTCCCGCCGTATTTCGAGCCGGTCCCGCTGTTGGCGATGATGGTTACAGGCATCGTCGCGCCGCCGCTTTGCTTTTATGCCGCCCATCAGCAGTACAAGGTGAAAGCCGCGCAGGAAGCGCTGAAAGCGCAGCAACAGCATCTGATCGAAGCGCGGGAGGCTGCGGAGCACGCCGCCGCGGCCCGCGGACGGTTTCTCGCGGTCATGAGCCACGAGATCCGAACGCCCTTGAACGGCATCCTCGGCTCGATCCAGATCCTGGCGCAGCGCCCGCTCGATCCTTGCGACCGGCGTACAGTAAACGTTCTCTCAGACAGCGGGCAGGTGCTGTTGACGCTGCTGAACGATGTGCTGGACATGTCGAAAATCGAAGCAGGCGAGATGGAGATTGTACCGGTCGACTCGGTCCTGCGCAGCGAAATCGCGCGCACCGTGCAGATCTTCGAGGCGACCGCGCGCAACAAGGGCCTGGAGATGACGCTGAGTTTTGGTGACGATGTGCCCGCACGGGCCGAGGTCGACGCCATCCGATTGCGCCAGTGCCTCGGCAATCTGCTGTCGAATGCGATCAAGTTCACCAAGACCGGCGGGATCTACGTCTCCGTCGGGATATTCGACCGGGGCGACAAGCTGATGCTGGTGCTCGATGTCGAGGATACGGGTGTCGGCATTCCGCCGGAGGTGCAGGACAAGATCTTCGATGCGTTCGCGCAGGCCGACGGGTCGACGGCCGGAGAGTATGGCGGGACTGGGCTTGGTCTTTCGATCTGCCGACAGCTTGCGCGGAACATGGGCGGTGATCTGGTCGTGCGATCGGTTCCGGGGGAGGGAGCGACCTTCCGCCTGACGATTGCCTGCGCCGGGGTTGTGGACCGCCCAGCTACCGAACGGGACGAGCGCGAGGACGACCAGACACTCTCGATGGCGGGACGGCGCATCCTGATCGTCGATGACACCGACACCAACCGCCTGATCGCGGGCATGTTCCTGGAGCCGACCGGAGCCGAGGTGCTGGAGGCGGAAGACGGGATCGCGGCGCTTGAGATTCTGTCGGCAGAAGCATGCGATCTGGTGCTGCTCGATATGCAGATGCCGCGCATGGATGGGCGCGAGACCGCGCGGCGGATCCGCAAGGACTTTGCGCGCCATATCCCGATCATAGCGCTCACTGCCAATGCCATGGGGTCGGACAGGGTGGACTACATGGCGCTTGGGATCGAGGGATATGTCGCAAAGCCGATCGACCAGCGCGTCTTCGAGGCCGAGGTCAAGCGTGTGATGTGTCTGGCGGAGCAGCAGGGACGACAGGTCGCCTGACCGCTAGGCCCGTCTTGCCGCCTGCGCGTCTGACCTTCGGCCCCTTGGATCCCCGGATCGCAGCGTGGGGCTCAGTGCGGACCGAAGGCGAGCCTGTCCTCGCGGCGGAACGCGATCAGCACCCAGCATCCCGCAACAACTACCGCCGAGGGGTAGAACAAGGCATTGACCGTGCCCGGTTTCTCGCCGCCCATCCAGAGCCAGAACGGATCGATGATCGACTGCCACACCGCCGCGGCCACGAAAGCGTTGATCACGAACATCACCGGCAGCGTGAAACGCCGCCACGGTCCAAGCGCAATCATCACGGCGAGCACGACCTGAAACCAGCCAAAGGCGATGAGCAGGATCTCCTGGCTGAAGGTCCCGCCATAGTACTTGTCGGACACATTGGCGCCGACGCCGATGTTCAGCCCCTTGACCAGGCCCCACCAGAAGATGAGCCCGGCCAGTGTCAGGCGCAGCACCAGCAGCGAGATCTGCCGCGAGGTCGCCGAAGTCAGAATGCCATCCATCTCAGCCTTCCTCCTGCGGCACCGCGGTCTCATGCAGGTGGCGCCAGATCAGCCGCCCCAGCGGCGACTCGAACAGCACGGTCGAGCGCCGGTCATTGTCCGCGGCAGAGTTGCGGGCGCCGGTCTGCGCCTCGATGTAGCTCGCCTGGATCAGCTTGGCCTCCGGCCAGGCACCCAGAAGGCGCACATCGCGGATCTTGATCCGAAAGTCGGGGTTCCGGCCATGCGCGTCGCGGATCGGGTCCAGAAGATCGGCTCGGCTCAACACCGCGCCCGAGGGCTGGACGTTCTCGAACCCCGCGTGCAGCCGGTTCGCAAACCCCTGGGCAAAGGTGTCCTTGGGCATGGTGCCGCGGAACCAGCCCTCGATGAACGCATGAAGCCGCTCGATCTCGGTGCGGGCGGCCTGCGCCGGATTGGTAAAGATGTCGGTCATTCCGGATCCTCAGAGGAACCTGTGCAGAGCCTTTGGCGCTATGATCCTGAGTGCATTGTCACGCAATCCAAAGTGGCGCCAGATATGGAACGCCATATGCGCAAAGATCAACAGGATCGTGACATTGAACGCGATCTCGTGAACGTCCTCGGCCAGATCATGCAGACCGGGCGTGCCCCAGCCCGCCGGGTTCAGGGGAACGATGCCAAAGCCCATCACAGGATAATCCGGGGCAAGGCCCGCCATCCCGCCCGTCAGGACAGTCAGTGGCACGAGCCAGTGCAGCCATTTGACGAGGATGCATTTGGTCATCGCCCGGGACCACCGAGAATGTGCAGGACGTCGCGCTCGATCGGGTTGGCCAACAGCGCATCGCGCGCGGCGATCGCGCCGTGTGCATCATTCATCGCGTCCGTGTCGGGACAGACCACGGTGAGCAGTCGCTGGCCCGCATTGCGACCGGTCCAGAAGGTCCCGCATTGGCTGTAAGCCGTTCCCTCTGCCGAGAGGGCGTGCGAGATGCTCTCATGCGTGTCAGGGCGCAGCACCACGGCCGGGTATCGCGAAAAACTCTGGTACCCGGCAGAGGGCACGTCGAACGGTTTGGCGCCATCATCGAGGCGGATCAGGTTCCTCTCTCGCAGGCCAATGTTGCCCGTGGTTGCCAGTGCTGCAAAGGCACCTGATGCGCCGTAGACGCCAAATGCCGGTTCCACATCGTTCAGCTCGCGGTAGAGATGGATCAGCGCAAGGTTCCCGGCGTTCGGGCCGGAGACGAACGCACCGAACCACGCACCGATCGCGGGCAGTTGCGTGCGCAGTTCGTCCATCACGGTGCGCAGCCCGCTCACCGCAGTGTCCAAGAAGCCTGCGCTGCAGGCGACAGTGCTGATCATTATGTAGCGGAATGCGGGCACTGGCTTACGTCGGCTGTCCGGTCATCGCCCCGCCATCACGCAGAGCAGCTCGTACATGATTGTTGCGCCGTTCAGTGCCGTGACCCCGCCGACATCGAAGGGGGGTGAGACCTCGACCATATCGGCGGCGGCGATGTTAAGCCCCTCGAGCCGTCGGCACATCCCTTGCGCCTCGCGCATGGTCAGGCCGCCAGCTTCCGGCGTGCCGGTGCCGGGGGCGTAGGCCGGATCCAGACTGTCGATATCGAAGCTGACATAGATAGGGTCATCGCCGACGATCTCGCGTGCCTCGTCGATGCAGGCCTGCCAGCCGCGCTCCTCGACCTCCTCGATCATCATGACCCGCATGCCGCTGTCGAACGAGAACTTCCACATATCGGCAATGTAGAGGCTGCCGCGGATGCCGATCTGCACGACGCGTTTCGGATCAAGCAGCCCCTCGTCCACCGCCACCTTGAACGGCGCTCCGTGGTGAAAGCGCGAGCCGCCATAGTTGTCTCCGGTGTCGCAATGGGCATCGATGTGGATCATGCCCAGCGGACGGTCCTTGGCGATGGCGCGCAGGATCGGCAGGCTGATCGAGTGATCGCCGCCGCAGGCCAGGGTCCGGATCCCGGCGCCGTGGGCGCGGGCAAAGAAGGCCTCGATCTCGCGGTGCGCCCCTTCCAGCTCGTACGGCTTGGCGATCCACGCATCACCGATATCGGCAACCTTGCTTTTCACGAAGGGGCTGAGGCCAGTCGCCTGATTGATCCGGCGCATGAAACTCGACTGGTTGCGCACCTCGCGCGGACCGTGGCGCGGTCCGGGCCGGTTCGTGACGCCGCCATCATAGGGCACGCCGCACACACCGATCTCTGGCGGATTGGCCTCGAAATCCTCGACATACGGCGCCCGGAAGAACGACGCCAACCCGGTAAACCGCGGTCGTTGCATCGGATCGTCGAACGAAAGGGTTTCCTTGTCAGACATCGGGACCTCGTGGTTGTGGTGCTTCGCCAGAGACTGGCGCAACCCGTGTGCTCTGGCAAGCAAGATCGCGACGCAATGTTTCGAATGCGGACGCACATCCGGAATTAAAATTCATTAACGTTCGCAGAGGGTTGCATTGCAATTTTTGCAAAGCTGCCTTGATCGGCGGATGTCTTGTTTGAGCGGTGCAGCAATCCATCTTTCTCCGCGTGGGCCGCACGGGCCGGAGAGTTGTTCCTAAGGAGTGAGAGCATGACCACCGCGACAAAAATCGAGCAGACGACACACACCGCCGGGATCATCGAAGACGCCGGGAACGCGATCTCGCGCCTCAGCAAGCGGATCTTCAACGGTCTGGTGGCGCTTGGCGAGATATCTGACAGCGCCCGCCGGGCCCGGGTATTTGCCGCGATGAACGCGCTCAGCGACGAGCAGCTTGCAGAGCGGGGCCTGAAACGCTCGGACCTGACGACCCATTGCTTCGGTCCGAAGGCCTATCTCTGAACCGGATCCCCTCAACGACGCGCAGAGGGCTGGAGCGCGGCACGGTGAACCTCTAGGCTGACGCCATGTCAGCACCGCGATTCATCCACCTCCGCGTCCATTCCGCCTACTCGCTGCGCGAGGGGGCGATCCCGATGAAGAAATTGCCTGGCCTCGTGGCCGGGCATGGCTTTCCCGCAGTCGCGGTGGCCGATACCAATGCGATGTTCGGCGCGCTGGAGTTCTCGGAAGGGGCCGCCAAGGCCGGCATTCAGCCGATCATCGGGCTGCAACTGGCGCTGACCTATACCGAGGCCGCACCGGGTGGGCGCCCGCCCGAACCTGCGCCCATCGCGCTCTATGCCCAGAACGAGGCTGGGTACCTCAACCTGATGGCGCTGACCTCGGCGCTTTATGTCGACACCGACCCATCGATCTTGCCGCAGGTCGCGCTCGAGACGCTCAAACAGCACACCGATGGTGTGATCTGCCTGACCGGCGGAGCACGGGGCCCACTTGGTCGCCTCGTTGCAGCGGGGCGCGGCGATGAGGCCGCGACACTGACCGATGCGCTTGCCCACGCGTTCCCGGACCGGCTCTACATTGAACTTCAGCGCCACGGCACTGGTGGCCGCCTGCGTACCGAAGACGAAGCCGCGACCGAGCCCGGGCTGATCGACTTCGCCTACACGCGGGGTCTTCCGCTGGTCGCCACGAACGAGGTGTTCTACGACAAGCCGGGCATGGCCGAGGCGCATGATGCCTTCCTCTGCATCGGGCAGGGCGCCTATGTAAACGATCCCAAGCGCCAGCGCCTGACGCCGGAGCACTACCTCAAGACCGAAGACGAGATGTGCGCCCGCTTCGCCGATCTGCCCGAAGCGCTGGAAAACACTGTCGAGATCGCCCGGCGCTGTGCCTACCGCGCCCGGACCCGCAAGGAGATCCTGCCGAAGTTCGCCGATGACGAGGTAGAGGAACTGCGCCGCCAATCCCGCGAGGGGCTGGCAGCGCGGCTCGCCGTGATCCCTCATGCTGCGCCCGTCGAGGAGTATGAAAAACGTCTCGAGTTCGAGCTTGGCATCATCAAAGGCATGGGCTTTCCCGGCTATTTCCTGATCGTTGCCGACTTCATCAAATGGGCGAAGGAGCGGGACATCCCCGTTGGGCCGGGGCGCGGATCGGGCGCGGGCTCGCTGGTGGCCTATGCGCTGACGATCACAGATCTCGATCCATTGCGGTACGGCCTGCTGTTCGAGCGGTTCCTGAACCCTGAACGCATCTCGATGCCCGATTTCGATATCGACTTCTGCCAGGACCGGCGGGAAGAGGTGATCACTTACGTGCAGGAGAAGTACGGTCGCGACCGCGTGGCCCAGATTATCACCTTCGGCGCTTTGCTCTCGAAGATGGCCGTGCGCGATGTGGGCCGCGTGTTGCAGATGTCCTATGGCCATTGCGACCGTCTCTCGAAACTGATCCCGGTCGAGGGCGTCAAGCCCGTCTCCATCGCCAAGGCGCGCAAGGATGAGCCTAAACTGGAGGAGGAAGCCCGGCGCGAGGAAGTCGTCGCAACCCTTCTGGATTACTCGGAAAAGCTGGAAGGGCTGCTGCGCAACGCCTCGACCCACGCCGCCGGTGTTGTGATTGGCGACCGGCCCCTGGTGGAGCTTGTCCCGCTCTATCAGGACCCGCGCTCGGACATGCCAGCGACCCAGTTCAACATGAAATGGGTCGAGCCCGCGGGTCTGGTGAAGTTCGACTTTCTCGGCCTGAAGACTCTGACGGTGATCCAGAACTGCCTCGATCTGCTGAAGCTGCGGGACATCAATCTGGATATCTCGGCGATCCCGCTGGATGACGAGAAGTCTTATGCGCTCTATTCAGCGGCGGACACGGTCGGCGTCTTCCAGGTGGAAAGTGCGGGCATGCGCGACGCGCTCCGCCAGATGAAGCCGACCTGCATCGAGGATATCGTGGCGCTCGTCGCGCTCTACCGTCCGGGCCCGATGGAGAACATCCCCAAGTTCTGCAACGTCAAGAACGGGCGCGAGAAACGCGAGAGCATCCATCCCCTGATCGACCCGCTGCTGGACGAGACGCAGGGCATCATCGTCTACCAGGAACAGGTGATGGAGATCGCCCGGAAGATGGCGGGCTACTCGCTGGGTGGCGCCGACATGCTGCGCCGGGCCATGGGCAAGAAGATCCAGGAGGCAATGGATGCCGAGCGTCCGAAATTTCTGGAGGGCGCGGCCGAGAACGGTGTCGACAAGGATAAGGCGCTCGAGGTCTGGAACCTGCTCGACAAGTTCGCGAACTACGGGTTCAACAAATCGCACGCTGCCGCCTATGCCGTGGTGTCGTATCAGACCGCTTACCTCAAGGCGAACCACCCGGTCGAGTTCATGGCTGCTGTCATGAACCTCGATCTGCATCTGACCGACAAGCTGAACGTCTATGTGCAGGAATGCCGCCGCACCGGGATCGAGGTGGCTCCGCCCTGCGTGAACCGGTCCGAGCCGATGTTCACCGTGCGCGATGGCAAGGTGCTCTACGCCCTTGGCGCACTCAAGAATGTCGGGGTCGAGGCCATGCGCCTGATCGTCGAGGCGCGGGAGCATCCTGAAACGGGTGGCCCGTTCAAGGATCTCTTCGATCTTGCGCGCAGGGTCGATCTGAAACTCGTCGGCAAACGCCCGCTCGAGAACCTCGCGCGGGCAGGGGCGCTCGATTGCCTGAACCGGAACCGGCGCATGGTGCTTGGTGCGCTCGATGCAGTGGTGAATTACTCCGCTGCCTCGCATGAGGAGGCGAACTCCGCCCAGGTCTCGCTCTTCGGTGGTGCGGGCGAGGCGCTGCCGCCGCCGCGTCTGCCGCACGCGCAGGACTGGCTACCGACGGAACGGTTGGGCGAGGAGCAGGGCGCCGTTGGCTTCTATCTCTCGGGCCATCCGCTTGACGACTATATGCCGGCGCTGAAACGCAATGGGTTGAAGACGGCGCTTGAGTTGCGCCCAGGCACGGCGGCGCGTGTGCCGGGCACGCTGACAGCCCGGCGCGACCGCAAATCGGCGCGGGGCACACGGTTCGCCTTCATCCAGTTCTCGGACCCGACCGGGATCTGGGAGGTGATGGCCTTCTCAGATGTGTTGTCCGACAATGATGATCTTCTGCAGGCGGGCAAGAACCTCGTCTGCCATGTCGAACTGGAAGATGGCGACGACCAGTCACGGATCATGCTCCGTGCGGTCCAGCCGGTCGAGATGGTGGCCGAGGACGCGGCCATGGTCGGCATGGAAGTGCACATCGAGGATGCCGATGCTTTGTCATCGATCGGCAACGTGCTCGATCAGGTCTCGACCGAGCAGCGCCGCAGACGCGGCGAAGGTCCCGTGAAGCTGATCGTCCCGGTGCCCGAGGCCGACCAGTTGATCGAGATCGACCTGCCGGGCCAGTACGCCATCTCCGCCGAGATCCGCGGCGCCATCAAAGCCGTGCCGGGCGTGCAGGCGGTCGTCGAGTTCTGACCACAAGGGTGCGTAACGGACGCACCCTACGCGGCGCAGTGCAACACCCCGTAGGGTGCGTCCGTGACGCACCCTTGTCGATCGGAGTGTTGCAATCTCGTTCAAGTTCCTTTGATCCGCGCGCGATTGTTTCGTGTTCACCCAGCTCCCACCTCGTGATCACCGGAGACGGCAAGGCCAAAACAGAACATAACCGCCGCGCAGCTCCGGGTCGGATGATGAAAAATCCCGGCAATGATTGTCGGACAAGAGGAGAACTGAGATGACCAAGTTTCTGACCGCCGCCCTGATCGCCACTGTCGCCATGGGCGGTATCGCGAGCGCGAACGACAACCCTGCCCAGGAGAGCCGCTCGCAGCTCGAGCAGCTCTGGGACACCCTGAACGGTGACACCCGGTCCGAGCAGGTCTCCGTGACCCGCGAAGACGACAGCCCCCGCACGATTCCGGCCTTCCGCCCGAACAACCGGATCAAGGGCGAAGGGCCCGCCTTCGACCGCCTGCGCAGCGTCCAGCCGCGCCCGGCCGGCTGAGCCGTCCCGGTTCGGTCGCACGCACAGCTGCGATCCTTTGGCCCCGCTGTTCCGGCGGGGCTTGTCTCCTTTGGGCTGCTGCTCTACCTCCCGGCCAGGATCAGACGGAGGACAGGCATGATCGGGCGGCTCAATCACGTGGCCATCGCAGTTCCGGACCTGGCAGCGGCCAGCGCGCAGTACCGCGATATGCTGGGGGCGACTGTGTCGGAGCCTCAGCCCGAGCCGGATCACGGCGTGACAGTCGTTTTCGTCGAACTGCCGAACACGAAGATCGAATTCCTCGAACCGCTTGGGGCGGAGTCGCCCATTGCCGGGTTCCTCGAGAAGTCACCCGCAGGCGGCATCCACCACATCTGCTACGAGGTGGATGACATTCTGGCGGCGCGGGACAAGCTGGCCGAGGGCGGAGCCCGCGTGCTTGGCAATGGCGAGCCGAAGATCGGCGCCCATGGCAAGCCGGTGCTGTTCCTGCATCCCAAGGATTTCAACGGCACCCTGGTCGAGCTGGAGCAAGCCTGAGATGACCGTCACATCGGCGATCGTGCTGTTTGCAACGATCTGGGCCATCACGTTCTTCTGCGTGTTGCCCTTCGGTCAGGTCAGCCAGCAGGAAGCGGGCGATGTCGAGCCGGGCACCCCGGCCAGCGCACCGAGCGATGCACAGATCAAGCGCAAGCTGGTGATCACCACGCTGACAGCCATCGCGGTCTTCGCGCTGGTCTATGGCGTGCTGGCCTATGACGTGCTGACGCTTGACGACATCCCCTGGTTCACGCCGCCATCGGCCCGCTAGACCGCTGCCGACGCGAGATCGACGCACCCTCGCGTCAGGCCGGGGTCCGGAGCCTGTGATACTGGTGCGTGATCGTCGCAACGCCCAGAACGGGCACGATCAGGTTCATGATCGGGATGGTCAGCGGCACCGCCATCAGAACCCCCGCAAACCAGACCTTGCCCCAGTTCTTGCGGCGCAGAGCGGCGGCTTCGGTGACGGGGACATGACGGGCTGCAACCAGTTCAAAATACTCGCGGCCCAAAAGATACCCGTTGATGCCATACGCAATCGCGGCCGCGAACGGGGGGAAGATGACCAGGAAGATCAGGATCGGGATCAGTGCCAGCAGGTTCACAAGGATCACTGTCCCGGTAAAGCGCACCGCCGCCCCGACATCCGAGAGGAACGTGCCCCGGCGCGGCTCGGGCTGGTTCGGATAGTGCCGTGCCTCGACCACGTCGGCGACCTCGTCCAGGAAGAAGCCGACAAACATCGCCGCGACGGGGATCATCAGGAAGCTTGATGCGAAGATCACCGCGCCGATTGCCAGACCCTGCAGGCCAAGGCTGGGCAGCGTCACCTCGCCGATCAGCGGCCAGTCGCCGAGGCTCGTGGGGATGAAGCCCGCCAGCCAACCCGCACCTGCTGCGGCCAAGACCAGCAGGAGGATCGTCAACCCCAGCGCCTTCAGCACGACGAACAGGAAGCGCCCATCGGGGATCTGCCCGATGGCCCGGAAGAAATCGATGATCAGCGCCATGTGGTGATCCCCGCGATGTCCGGCCGGTCGCGATCGGCCGGGGCGACCTGTTCGTTGCCGATATGAAGAAAGCCTGCGACGAACTCGCCCGGCGCGCAGCCAAGCGCTTCGGCCAGAAAGCCCTCGTCGCGCGCCAGCGGCCCGGTCAGCCAGTTCGCGCCCCAGCCTGCAGCCAGTGCTGCGTTCAAAAGCGCAAGGCAAACGCCGCCTGCAGCCAGTTCCTGCTCCCAGACCGGGATCTTGTGACCGGCGACAGGGCAGGCAATCACGGCGATGATCACCCCGCCATAGGAAAACGAGAGCGCGTTCTTCTCGATCTTGTCCGGCTCGAGCCCGGCGCGCTCCGCATGGGAGGTGAAAACCTGCGCGATCTCGTCCCGCCCTTCGGTGATCACGACAAACCGCCAGGGCGCCAGCTTGCCATGATCCGGCGTGCGCGAAGCCGCGGTCAGCAGTGTCTCGATCTCGGCCCGGTCCGGCGCCTCAGGCCCCAACGTCTTGGCAGGGCGCGAGCGGCGCGTCAGCAGAAAATCCAGCACCTCGGGTCGGCGATCAGGCATGGCGGGTCCCCTTGTCGTCTCAGGGCCCGATCTATGCCGAGTTGGCCCGGCTTACAACTCGCGGCTTGCCCGGGATCAAGATTGCGATGGGTCCCGCGCCACCAGGATGGGCCGCGTCAGATCGCCGAGGCGCTGGATCTGCTGACCGTCGGCATCGAAGTTCGACGGTGCCAGCCATGTCTCGAACGCCACCTTCAGTGCTGGCCATTCCGCGTCGATTGCCGCGAACCAGGCGGTGTCCCTGTTGGCGCCTTTGACGATCTGCATCTGGCGAAAGACGCCTTCATACGAGAACCCAAGCCGTTCCGCCGCCCGGCGTGAGGGTGCATTCAGCCCGTTGCATTTCCATTCGTACCGGCGATAGCCCGCTTCGAACGCCCATTCCATCATCAGGAACATCGCCTCGGTCGAGGCGCGAGTGCGCTGCAAAAGGGGCGAGTAGGTGATGTAGCCGACCTCGATCGATCCGGCGGCGGGCGCGATGCGCAGATAGCTCGCCGAGCCTACGGCCCGACCGTCGACCACAATCGCATAGTGTAGCGGGTCTTCGCTGGCGACCAGTGTCTCGACGAACGGACGGAACGTCTCCAGCGTCTCGAACGGACCCTCTGGCAAATAGGTCCACATCCGCCCCTCAGTGTCGGTACTGTGTGCCGCGAAAAGGTCCTCGGCATGATCCGCGCTCAGCGGCTCGAGCCGGCAGTATCGCCCCTCCATCATCTGACGTGCGGGACGCGGCGGCGGCGTCCAGTCGGGCAGCGGCGCACCGATGGGCTGGCCTAGATCGTTTTCGTAAGGCATGGGAGGTCTCCGGCGGATGGCTCAGGCAAGCATGCCCGGATCGCCCCCCATGTCCAACCCCGGAAAGATTGATGTTTCGAGATCGGATCGATCAAGGTTCATCATGCCTGCCAGCGCCCATGCCGCATAACGCCGGACATCATCCGTCGGCATCAAGTCGCGCTCCTGGTAAAGCGCGCCATCCCCCAGACCCGGCCAATCGCCCAGCACGCGGCCACCGCGCACCGCGCCACCGGCCAGCACCATCAGCCCGCCCGTGCCGTGATCGGTCCCTTTCGAGCCGTTCTCGCGCGCGGTTCGCCCGAATTCGGTCATGGCGAGTACGGTGGTGTGCTGCCAGTTCGCGCCAAGCCGTTGTTTCAGGGTCAGCAAGGCTTCGACAAAGCTGCTCGCAGGCCGATTGATCGCGCGTCCCTGATTGCGATGGGTGTCCCATCCGCCGATCGAGAATGCCGCTATCCGCGATTGCTTGTTCAGCTGATCGGCTGCGAACCCGGCCAGAGTGGCCCCGGTCTCGTTGCGCTGGCGCTCCATATCTGATCCGCTGCTCAGCATGTCGGCTTCCTTCAGCGCCGCTGCAAAGAGCGGATCGCCCGCATAGAGCAGCGAGAGAAGGCGCCGGTCATCCTCCTGCAGCGACAGTTCATTGGTCGGCGACCAGGACGCCGCAGGGGCCTCGCCCTCGAGCAGCAACAGCCGTTCCTGACCGACGGCCATGGCGTATTCGGCGCGCGCGCCCGGTATCCTTGCCAGAGCCCGGTTGAGCCAGCCATCGCGCCCTGCGGTCAGCGCGCCGTTCGCGGCGTTGCCGCCGTTCTCGAGCAGATCCTGGCCATCGAAATGACTGCGCTTGTTGCGATAGGGGGTCGAGACGGCGTGGACGAAGCCCAGCTCTCCGGCCGACCAGAGCGGCATCAGCCGCTGGAACGGATCGGCGAGTCCAAAGAACCCGTCGAGATCGAGCAGGCCATCGCCCGGACGCGCCGCCAAGGCCGGCCGCAGGCCGCGCAGCGCCCGGTCGCCATAGGGTTGCACAACCCCCAGCGCGTCCATGCCCCCGCGCAGGATGATCACGACCAGCCGGTTCTCGCCCGGCGTCTCGGCCAGCACGACAGGGGTGAAGAGAGGCGAGGCTGCGGCGGAACAGGCGGTGCCCAGAAACGCGCGGCGGGAGAGTGTGGTGCGGGACATCATGGTGTCATCTCCCTTAGCGTCGGTTGAATTCGGGCGAGGCGAGAACCAGGGCCAGCCCCTCCCACCGCTCGGGCGCGCCGCCGACGGCAAAGGCGGTCTCGGGGCGCAGCGCGTCCTGCAGTGCGGTTTGCGCAAAACGCCTGGGGTCAAGATCCTGCCGAGCCTTGGCAAGCCGCTGGCCGGTGGTGCCTGCGAAATCAAGCCGGGCGGCAAGGCCTTGCGGGGTGATCCAGGCCTCGGCGTCCTCTGGCCAGCCCTGCGGCCCCGGCGGCTGGTGCAGCGGCTGGTTCATCCGCTTGAGATCCCGGATGATATGGGACCTCGGGCGGCGGTCGATGGCCTTCGCCTCGGCCCGGGTGAGCCCGCCCGCCCTCAGGGTTGACACGATCAGCTCTTCGGGGCGCTTGACCTTGGCCCCGAACGCGTCCCATGCGGCGGGATGATCGAGCAGTGCTTCGTAGACGCGGGGCAGGTTGCCTCGGCTTCGCTTCCACGCCGCCGCGATATGGCGCACGAGATCCGGGTCCGGATCATCGGCAACAAAGTGCACGGCCAGCTTGTGCGCGATGTGATCGGCGGTCGCAGAGTGCATCGCCAGATCCTCGAACAGCGCGTGGGCATGCTCGGCGCGGGGCGGATCGCCGCCATAGGTCGTGCCGAGAACGGTCTCGGCCCCGGGCTCGGCGCGCGTCGGGAAGAACTGAAAAGCGCCGTCCCGAAGCTTCACACCATAGCCCGTCAGCAACTCTGCGAATTCGCGCACGTCTTTCTGCGTGTAGGGACCATCCACCCCCATCGTGTGCAGTTCGAGAATTTCCCGCGCCAGGTTCTCGTTCAACCCGCGTCCGCGGCGCGACCCTGCGCGCGAATTCGGACCAATGCTTGCCCCCTGATCGAGGAACACCAGCATGGCCGGGTGTTGCGCCACGGCGGTCAGCATGTCGGCGAACCGGCCATTCAGATGCGCCCGGATCGCGTCGTGCTCGAAGGGCACCAGCGTCCGCGTATGCACCGCATTGCGGAATCCGACGGAGAAATGGTCAAGCCAGAAAGCGGTCAGCCGCTCGAACATCCCGTTCGGCGAGAGAGCGCGGTGGAGCAGCCCGTCAACCCCCTCACGGACTGTCTTGTGGCGGATCTTTCGGCGCATCTGGCGGAATTCATCCGACCGGCCCGAGGCCTTTCGGATGGCAAACATCCGGCGGACCTCATCGGCGCGTTTCGCAATCGGCTCGACCGGAAAGATGGGCCGCGCCCGGGTCCCGCGCCGGATCTGGGTCAGCAGATCGTCAGCCCCGCGCGGCGGCGGCTGATCCGGGTGATAGCCATAGCCAAAGCGGATCGCGGCAATCGTGGACGCACTGACGGTCATCTCTCACCCTCCATGCCCCCACGCCTCTGATCATACGTCCAAACGCGCCGCGATCCAATCTCCGTCTGCGGGTTGGCGCGGGCTTATGGGGTCGAGGCGCTCGGTCGTTCCGGATCGGTCTGACGGGCCTGCGACTGCTGAAAGATCCCGGTTCCCGCCGAGCGGATCGAGACGAACCGGCGCAACAGATCAAGCCAGAACTGCGAGCCAAGCATCACCCCGAGCGCGAGAAGGATCCAGCCGAAAACCGGGTTGGGGATCTTCTCGCCCTGATGGGTCACAGGCTCTGGCCAGTTCAGGACATCCCGGCTGAGCCAAGTTGCACCAACCCCGGTCGTCCACTTGAAACAGTCCCAGGAAAACTGGCCGGCGACATCGTTCGTGAATTTCGGGCAGTGCCCCCAGCCGGCCTGGGCGCTGATCTCGTTCAACTCTTCGGTCAGTTTTTTGAGGCGCTCTTCGACATTCCCCCGGATTTCGGCGATCTGGGCATCTGCCGGCAGACCAGCGGCGTTGCTCGGATCGCTGTCGGATTTGTCCAGGCCGAAATGCTCCAGCACGTCTTCGAGTTCATCGAGGGCTGCTGTCTCTTCTGCCATGGTGACAACCTTCTGGCGCAGCGCATCGTTCTCGCGCAGCTCATACCCATAGCGGATCGGATCGGTATTGGTCGTGATGGCGAGGGCCAATCCGATCAGGAACAACAGGAATTGTGCGCGGCGGATATACCAGCCCTCGAACCGGTCACGGGCCGTCTCGTACCAGGCGCCGATCGCGGCCTCGACCGCTTTTGCATCGGCTTCGACCCCGTCCAGCACGCTGCCGATCCGGTGCAGGAGGGAGCTGTCCCCGGCATCTTTTGCCTTCGTGCGCAGCTCCCGCAGGAATGCCGCAAGGTTTTCGGGCGTCTGATCCGTCTCGAACGCGCTGCCCGGGACCTGATTGTAGAGCGCGCGCATGACCGTTCGGGTGAACACCTTGGTTGGAACATCCGAGGGATCCCGGCGCAATGTGCCGGGTTTCGGACTGTCGTCCTTCTGGACGTAGCGGATCACATCGCGGATCTTCGACCAGCCGAAGCTGATCCATCCGGGGATGCTGAAAAGCGAGGGCGGTCCCTTGACGGCCTCGACCAATGGGGCGGTCCAGAACGCTTTGAAATCGTCATCGTTGCCGATCAGGTTGCGGATGCCCTCGCGCACCGAGTTCGCACGGATGTTGAAGATGGCCGCGAGCGCTTCGAGGATTGCGCCTGCGAACAGGCTGAAAATCAGGATCAGAAAAATGACACCAATCGCGATGTCCAGATAGACAAGTCCCGTCATTGGAAATCTCCTAGCTCAAATAAAGAGGTAGAGAATACCAGATCCGGTTTGCGCGTGAAAGTTGAACGCCGCAGCGCGCGGTGGTCATCCACTCGGTGCAACGGTGCGCGCGGCGCACCGATATGGTGTCCATACGCCTGCCAGACGCGAGCCATACGCTTGCGGTACAGGTGCCATACGGATGCGGCACGCCTGCCATACGGCTGTTTTCCAGCCCAAAGGGTGCGTCACGGACGCACCCTACGGGGTGGTGCGCCCGGTCAGTCCTGTGGTGCGAGACGCAGGCCAAGCTCGCGCAATTGCTCGTTGGTCGGGTCTGACGGGGCCTGCATCATCAGATCCTCGGCGCGCTGGTTCATCGGGAACATGATGACCTCGCGGATATTAACTTCGTCCGCTAACAACATGACAACACGGTCAATTCCCATGGCGCAGCCACCATGCGGCGGAGCGCCGTAGCGGAACGCGTTAAGCATGCCGCCGAAGCGTTTCTCGACCTCGTCGGCGCCATAACCAGCGATCTCGAACGCCTTGAACATGATCTCGGGCTTGTGGTTCCGGATGGCGCCGGACACCAATTCGTAACCATTACACGATAAATCGTACTGATATCCGCGCACGGCCAGCGGGTCGCCGTTGAGCGCGTCCAGACCGCCTTGCGGCATCGAGAACGGGTTGTGCTCGAAATCGATCTTGCCGCTTTCCTCGTCGCGTTCGTACATCGGGAAATCGACGATCCAGGCGAAGGCAAAGCGGTTCTTGTCGGTGAGGGCCAACTCGTCGCCTATGGTGACGCGGGCACGCCCGGCGACCGCCTCGAATGCCGCAGGCTTGCCGCCCAAGAAAAATGCGGCATCACCTGAACCCAGTCCAAGTTGCTGCCGGATCGCCTCGGTCCGCTCCGGCCCAATATTTTTCGCAAGAGGACCGGCTGGCTCATGATAGAAATCAACTGGTTCAGTGACGTAGACTCGACTCTCGTAACTCAGCAGTCCTTCGGGCTTTGCTTCAAACTCCTCTTTCCTCACAACATCTGCCTCGGCTTGCTTAAGTGCGAGCTTTCGTAGCGGGTGCTCAGGGTCGTTCTTTGCTTCATCTGGCAAAGGTGTGAGACGCCAGAAGATGTAGCCCATGCCGGGCAGGCCCTCTTTCTGCGCAAAGCTGTTCATCCGGTCGCAGAACTTCCGTGAGCCGCCGCCGGGCGCGGGGATGGCGCGGATCTGGGTCCCGTCCTGCTCGAGGATCGAAGCGAAGATCTTGAAGCCGGAGCCCGCGAAATGCTCGCTAACCACCTGCATTTTAATGGGATTTCTGAGGTCAGGCTTGTCGGTCCCATACCAGAGCGCGGCGTCCTCATAGGAGATCTGGGGCCACTCGGTGTCGACCTTGCGCCCACCGCCGAACTCCTCGAACACGCCCGCGATCACCGGCTGGACCGTGTCGAAGACGTCCTGCTGCTCGACGAAACTCATCTCGATGTCGAGCTGGTAGAAGTCGGTGGGCGAGCGGTCGGCGCGGGGGTCCTCGTCACGGAAACAGGGCGCGATCTGGAAGTACTTGTCGAAGCCAGAGACCATGATCAGCTGCTTGAACTGCTGCGGGGCCTGCGGCAGGGCGTAGAACTTGCCGGGATGGAGCCGCGAGGGCACCAGAAAGTCGCGTGCGCCTTCGGGCGACGAGGCCGTGATGATCGGTGTCTGATACTCGGTAAAGCCGATATCCCACATGCGGTTGCGGATCGACCGCACCACGTCCGAGCGCAGCTTCATGTTGGCGTGCAGCCGCTCGCGGCGCAGATCGAGAAAGCGATAGGAAAGCCTTGTTTCCTCGGGGTATTCCAGATCGCCGAAGACGGGCAGGGGCAGTTCTTCGGCGCGGCCCAGCACCTCGAGATCCCGGATGAAAATCTCGACCTCGCCGGTCGGGATCTTGGGGTTGATCAGATCCTCGGCACGGGCCTTCACCTCGCCATCGATGCGGATCACCCACTCCGAACGCACGGCCTCGACCGCGCTGAAAACCGGGCTGTCCGGGTCGGCCAGCACCTGGGTCATGCCGTAGTGATCGCGCAGGTCGATGAAGAGAACGCCGCCATGATCGCGCACGCGGTGCACCCAGCCCGCCAGTCTAACCGTCTGGCCCACATGGGATTTGTTCAACTCGGCGCAGGTATGGCTGCGATAGGCGTGCATGGCAGGCTCCGTCGGTGAAGTGCGGTGCCCGGATAGACCGCCTTGGGCGCGCGATGTCAAGCGGTGCGGGGCCGCCCGCTCAGCCGACATTGCCGTGGTAGAAGAACCCGCCGAGGCCCACGGTGAAGATGATCTGTCCGGCGAGCGCGTGCAGGATCCAGATCAGGGTCATCGAGCGGCCTTTGGTCAGGTAGACCCACGCCCAGAATGCACCGCCGAGCGCAGTGAACCCGATCACGACCGGGTTCATGTAGAAGAGATGTCCGAAGCCGAAGATCACGCCGTTCGCCAGGATCGCGATGGTGGGGGTCGGAAAGAGGTCGCCATAGCGCTCGAAGAACAGGGAGCGGAAGATCACCTCCTGCGGCCACGCCGAGGCGATGGGATAGGCGACCATGATCAGGATCCAGAGCTCGGTCTGGTATTTCGGCAGGCTCAGGAACCGCTCCGGCACCAGCCAGAAGACAAACGCCACACAGACCACGCCGGTGATGGCGGCGTAGGCGACGACAATCCGCCAGTGCTTGAGGACGGGCCCCGCGAACAGCTGGCGCCAGCGCCAGCCGGGCGTCATCCAAAGCAGCACGGCGGAGACACCTGCCAGGATCCAGATTGCGGTGAACAGCCGATAATGGCCGAAATAGACCGCCATCAGAATAGGCACACCGATGAAGAGCGCAGTGAACTCGGTCCAGAGGCGCAGGCGTGAGGCGGGCAGGGCGGTCGCTTCCATGGCGGCCCACTTGGCATCAAAACGTGTCAAATCAACGACGTGCACAAAAAAACGGGCGCCGGAGCGCCCGCCTGATGCTGGAATGTGACAGGGCGCAGTGCGCCCGTTCCAATCGTGGCTCAGCCTTGGCCCGGTTGCGTGGCCGGAGTGATCCTCAGCTCGACCCGGCGGTTGGCCTGGCGTCCTGCCTCGGAGGCATTGTCCGCGACCGGCTGGGTCTCGCCCTGACCGAACGAGGCCAGACGTGCCCGGTTCACGCCGCGGTTCGTCAGATAGCCCGAAACCGATCCGGCGCGCCGTTCGGACAGGGCCTGGTTGTACTGGTCGGACCCGGTCGAATCGGTGTGGCCGATCACGTCGATGTAGCTCTGCGGGTACTTGTTGAAGGTCGCCGCGACCTCGTTCAGAGCCGGGTAGAACTGCTGCTGAATGGTCGCACTGTCGACCGCGAAAGTGATCTGCGAGGGCATGGTCACCAGAAGCTGGTCGCCCTGGCGCTCGACCTCGGCGCCGGTGCCGGCAAGGCTCTGCTCAAGTTCACGCTGCTGCTGGTCGAGGTACTGACCAACCGCTGCGCCGGCCAGCAGGCCGATCCCCGCACCGACAAGCGCGTTGCGCCGGTCATTGCCGCCGACAAGCGTGCCTGCGGCTGCACCGATGGCAGCACCCGCTGCGGCTCCGATCGCCGTGCGCTGGTTGTCTTGAACGGTTTCACACGCAACCAAGGCCGTGCAGCACGTCAGGGCGATGAGTGTCTTCTTAATCATTATGTCCTCCGTTATCGGGTTCGCTCGATGTCGACAGGCCCCCAATGGCATGCACGAATGTGCGGCCCCCGGTCGGTCTTCCCGAGGCTGTCCATGGCTTAACGGTCAATCTGACAATTTCAAGCGCCGATTGCGTCGAGAATTGGCGACCACTGCGCCTTGATCGGATCCAGCACTTTGAGATTCCTGTCAAAAATCGTGAGTCCAGAGGCCGCTAAATCCGCATAGGCGGCCCGTTCACTGAGCCATGCAAGCGGCGTACGGCCGATTTCTGCAAAGGTTTCCTTGAGCGCGGTGGCAGCGCGGGAGTTTTGGCGGCACCGGTTTGCGATGATCTCGACAGGCACCTTGCCCTTGCGGATTCGCTTGATCTCCTCGATGTCGGCCAGAAAGCCCTCGGTCGAAGCCGCGTCGAAGAACGAGGGCTGGACAGGTGCCAGAACGGCCGTCGCCTGCGCGATCAGTGTCTCGACCTTCGAGCCTTTGAGCGCCCCTGGTGCGTCGATCACAAGCCAGTCGAGCTTCTTCGGGTGATCGCCAATGTCCGAGGTCTTGGTCCAGTCCAGCGCTCGGATGCGGGCCGCATCCTTGGGTCGTTGCTCGAGCCAGCCGAGAGCCGATTGCTGGCGGTCGGCATCAGCCAGCGCCACCCTTTGCATCCGGTTCGCCAGCGCCGATGCCAGCGTGACTGCAATCATCGTCTTGCCCACCCCGCCTTTGCGGTTCGCCACCAGTACGGTTTTCATTGCTTGTTCTCCTATTGCGGCAGCTTGGCCACAGCTTAGCAAGGACGCGCAGCCTGAGAAGGGCTTCCTCGGAAAAATGGAGGCGACAGGGCGAAGTTTGGCGGCTAAGACCGAAAGCATGCGAATGATCACAAAGACCAGCGCGCTCGAGAAAATATGCGCGTCCTATGCCGAGTCCGCGTACGTTACCGTCGACACAGAGTTCCTGCGTGAGCGAACGTACTGGTCGCAACTGTGCCTCGTCCAGATGGCCCGGCCAGGTGACGATGACGACAAGGACGCGGCGCTGATCGACCCGTTGGCCGAGGGGATTGATCTTGCGCCGCTCTACGCCTTGATGGCCGATCCGAGTGTCGTGAAGGTTTTTCACGCGGCCCGTCAGGATATCGAGATCTTCCATCACATGGGGAAAGTCATTCCGACGCCTTTGTTCGATACACAGGTCGCGGCGATGGTGTGCGGGTTTGGCGAACAGGTCGGCTATGAGACTCTGGTGCGCAAGATCGCGCGCGCACAGATTGACAAATCCTCGCGGTTTACCGACTGGTCGCGGCGCCCGCTTTCAACAAAGCAGCGGCAGTATGCGTTGGCCGATGTGACGCACCTGCGCGGGATTTATGAACATCTCTCGGCCCGGATCGAGGAGACGGGGCGCGCAAGCTGGGTCAGCGAGGAAATGGGTGTGCTGACCAACCCCGGGACCTACGATACCGATCCCGGCGAGGCATGGCGGCGCGTAAAGACCCGCAACAACAGTCCGATTTTCCTGTCCATCCTGAAATCTCTTGCGGAGTGGCGCGAGCGGACGGCGCAGGAGCGTGACGTGCCGCGCTCGCGCATCATGAAGGACGATGCCCTGCTGGAGATCGCGGCATCGCGGCCCAAAACGCCCAAGGAATTCAGCAACCTTCGTCTGGCACAGCGCGAGGCTCGCAAACCCGAGATGACGGCCGAGATCATCGCTGCAATTGAGGAGGGGGCCGCCGTGCCGCCCTCGCAGCGACCCAAGGTGCCCCCGCCGCCCAAACGCAAGGAAGGCTCGACCGCTGTGGCCGAGATGCTGAAGGTCTTGTTGAAGGCGCGGTCCGAGGAGTGCGGCGTCGCGCAGAAACTGATCGCCTCGTCCGCCGATATAGACGCCCTGTCATCGGACGAGGTGGACGGTCTGCCGGTGATGAAGGGCTGGCGGCGCGATGTGTTCGGTGCCGATGCGCTCAGGATCTGCAACGGGACTGCGGGGCTGGTCGCCCGTCCCGGTGGTGTTCAACTGATCGATGTGCCGGAGGCGTAAGCCCGCGGCGGGTCAGAACGTGATCTGAACTCCGCCGTTGATGGCAAGCACGCGGATGCCCGCGGCGCCGCGCAACTCGTCCAGGGTGACCGGCCGGTCTGCCCGCAGTGCCCGAGCGCTTGACGTGCCCGGGGGCAGGTTCAATCCCTCCGCTGGTTCGGTGGCGACAAAATCATACTCGACAAAGCCGTCTGCGCCTGGCGCGCCGCTCCGTCGCGGGCGCAGTGCAGGCAGCGAGAAGCCGAGCCCGGGCGCCGTACCGAACGCTGTGATGATGAAGCCATCGCGCGTGCGGCCGATCTCGATTTCCCGCACGGCCTGGATCGGGACCTTGATCTCGCGCAGCCGCGCCAGTTCCGCTTTGCGGGCTTTCTCGGCGGAGCTGTCCTCGCCCCAAAGCGTGCCGACATCGTCGATGAACGAGCCACCTGTCTCCTCAGGTGCCGGTTCCGGTGTGTCGCTGGAACATGCCGCCAGCGAGATCATCGCAGCAGCCAGAACGCCGAGCACAGCGAAACGATGCATTGGTCTCTCCTCACTCATTCACCAAAACGAGACTTTGCGCTCTGAATATCCCAAAGACTGCCAAATCCAAGCCCTGTTTCACATCACATCGGGCGGGGTGGACGTGGGCGGATCCGCCGACTAGATCACACTCAAGGAAAGGAAGGCCCATGAGCGAACCGGTGAATTTTGACGAGATTGTCGAGAACTTCGAGCTGTTCGACGACTGGGAGGACCGGTATCGCTATGTCATCGACCTCGGCAAGGACCTGCCCGGTGTCCCAGAGGACCGCCGCGTCGATGCGACCAAGGTCGAGGGCTGCGCGAGCCAGGTCTGGCTGGTGCCGGACGTCCAGGACGGCCCCGATGGCGCGCGTCTGGTCTTCGAGGGCGACAGCGATGCAATGATCGTGCGTGGTTTGATCGCTATTCTGATTGCGATGATTTCGGGCCGCACACTCTCGGACATTCGGGGCCTCGATATCCGGGGTGAACTCGAGCGCCTGCAACTGGAGCAGGCCTTGTCCTCGCAACGCTCCAACGGTCTCAAGGCGATGGTAACCCGGATCGAGGATATCGCTGCTGCGGCGCAGGCCGCCTAGTGCAATCCCTCGGGCGTCTGGCTTTGCAGGAACGCCACGCCCGCTCCGGCAAGGGCTCCGAAGAGATGTGCTTCCCACGATATCAGCGCATTGCCCTGTGGCAGCACGCCCCAGATCATGCCGCCGTAGAAGATGACAACGATCGCGGTGCCGACCAGTGCACGGGCGCTGCGCTCGATGATGCCGAGCGCGACGAGATAGCCGAACCAGCCAAAGATCAGGCCGCTCGCGCCGACATGGATGGCACCGCCACGGGCGAATATCCATGTCGCGAGGCCGGACAGGATGACAATCGCCACACTGGCAACCGGAAAGCGCTGCGGCGCCACCAGCATGCCCAGCGCGCCAAGAAAGATCAGAGGGATCGTGTTCGCCGCCGCATGGCCGATCCCGCCGTGCAGAAATGGCATCACAGGGACGCCGATCAGACCGGCAAAACTGCGTGGCTCCAGCCCGAACCAGTGGTTCAGACGATAGCCCAGCAACAGGTTGACCGCCGCGATGCACCAGATCACGATGACAAGGATCAGCACAGGCCGGGCCGCAGCAATCAGATCATCGCCTTTCATTCTGCGAGGCTTGGCGAATTCCGGGACGGGCGTCAAGGCGCACGGGTCGGGAACCGAGCGGCAAATGACGAATTTGTCGCGTCGTCTTTCGCATTTAAACGCTAACGGGAATAGTGAGTATCCTTTAACGGGTTACGAGGCACAGAGGGACCGCCGCCATGGCCGATGAAGAAGACGATATCGTCCTCAGCGAACTTGAAGACGATGATCTCGTCCAGCAGATGCATGACGACCTCTACGACGGTCTGAAGGAGGAGATCGAGGAGGGTGTGAACATCCTGCTCGAACGCGGCTGGCAGCCCTATGACGTCCTGACCAAGGCGCTGGTCGAAGGCATGCGTATCGTCGGCATCGATTTCCGCGACGGTATCCTGTTCGTGCCCGAGGTTCTGCTGGCAGCCAACGCCATGAAAGCAGGCATGGCCATCCTGAAGCCGCTGCTGATCGAGACCGGGGCACCGCGCCTCGGCAAGATGGTGATCGGCACCGTGAAGGGCGACATTCACGACATCGGCAAGAACCTTGTGGCGATGATGATGGAAGGCGCAGGATTCGAGGTGATCGATCTGGGCATCAATAACCCGGTCGAGAATTATCTCGAGAAGCTTGAGGAGGAGGAGGCCGACATCCTGGGGATGTCCGCGCTTCTGACCACCACCATGCCTTACATGAAAGTCGTGATCGATGCGCTGAAAGAGAAGGGCGTGCGCGACGACTATGTCATCCTGGTGGGCGGCGCTCCGCTGAACGAGGAGTTCAGCAACGCGATTGGTGCCGATGCCTATTGCCGGGATGCAGCCGTCGCAGTCGAGACCGCGAAGGAATTCATGGCCCGCAAGCACAATCAACTGGCAGCCGGGTAAGGCGGGATTGATCGGCGATACCTCTGTCCCCAAGTGAGAAGGGATGGAGGACATCCCATGAAAATTGACGATTTCGTTCTGGTTGCCGTCGCTGCGGTCGCAGGTCTTGCGGGTCTTGCCTATCTCGTCGCTCTGATGATCGGCGTGATCGCCACCGGCGGCATGATGTTGCCCGCGCTTTCGGTCTTCGGCGTGGTGATTGGAGTTTTCGTGGTTGTCGTCCGACAACGCCTCGCGAACAGCGAGGATGACAAGTACGAAAAAATCGAAAGGTAGCCGATGATTGTTGTCACCACCGAAACCGTGCCGGGCCGCGAGATTATCGAGACGTTGGGCGTAGCGCGAGGCTCTGTTGTCCGGGCCAAGCATGTCGGGTCCGATATCGTCGCCTCGCTGCGCAACATCGTGGGTGGTGAGGTCAAGGAGTATGCGCAACTGCTGGCGGCGGCGCGGGAACAGGCCATGGACCGCATGGTCGAGGATGCGCGTCAGGCCGGGGCCGATGCGGTTGTGTGCATGCGCATGACGACCTCGATGATCATGGGGGGCTCGTCCGAGGTTCTGGCCTACGGGACCGCCGTGCGGCTTGGGTGACGCACATGCAGGGGCCGATGTGATACCGGATGCCGACAGCCTGACGGAACGCGGGTTCGACGGCGCCGGCGTGGCAAAGCCCGGAACGGTGTTGCTGATCGCCTGCGGTGCCCTTGCGCGCGAGATCGTGGCCATCCGCGACCTGAACGGCTGGGATCATCTCGAGATCACCTGCCTGCCCGCGAAACTGCACAACGATCCGCAACGCATCCCCGATGCGGTGCGCGCGCGGATCCATCAAGCACGCAGCGATGGCTTTGCGTCGATCTTCATCGTCTACGCCGATTGCGGCACGGGCGGAATGCTCGACAAGGTCTGTGCCGAGGAAGGCGTGAGCCGGATCGCGGGCCCTCATTGCTACAGCTTCTTCGATGGGAATCAGGCGTTTGCCGATCGGGCGGAAGCGGGCGAGATCACGGCGTTTTACCTGACGGACTTCCTCGCGCGCCAGTTCGACACGCTGATCTGGAAGGGGATGGGGCTTGATCGTCATCCCGATCTTTTGCCGATGATCTTCGGACACTACGAGAAGATCGTCTATCTCGCGCAGACGGATGACCCGGTTCTGGAGGAACGGGCCAAAGCCGCAGCGACCCGTCTCGGTCTGGCCTACGAGCGGCGTGACACCGGGTATGGCGACCTCAGTGGATTTCTGTCTTTTGCAGCCGAGGCAAGCGGAGAGGACTCTCCGGATGAGCGTGTGGTGGACCCATCCGGATCGACGCAGCCGCCAATCTGAGGGCGGTGCCTTTCGTCTCGTGCAGTCGTCGCCCTGTCAGTCCTTGACGACGCGCAGATGCGCACGTGAACGCTCACCGCGGTTCTCATCGAGTTCCGTCGCACGGCGGCTCAGACCGCCATCAATCGCGGACAGACGGTGCACCTGGCTGCTCAGTTTGGGATCAGCATGTTCGAACGGAGCAGGCGGCTCGGCAAAGGCCTCGACCGGGGTCGGAATGTCGGTGTCCTCGACCGTCACCTTGATGGTCTCGACAGACATCTTGTCGATCCGGAAGCGCAGCAGCGACTCCGAGTTTTTACGGGTCGAGGCATCGATCGGATGCAGGCAGCCGATAACCCGGTCAATCATGCCGAAATCACTGCGCAGCGGCAGGAGGACAACCTCCCAGATATCCTCGGGGAAATCGGCATCGTGCAGCCGCGCGTACCCGACGCCAGGATCCTCGAGTGTTTCCGAGACAAGGACCGAGAAACTCTCCCGGGCCGAGGGCGACATGATCGAGCGCGCATTCATCCCGCGCAGTTCCATCCCGAACGCGTCGACAATGGCCGTTCCGGCCAGTCGGAACCGAATGTTGCCGCGACCCAGATTCTCGAGGATGAAGAGATTGCGCGCATCGCACGCCATATCGCGCGGATCGATATCCGAGCGCATCGGCGTTGCCCGACCAGCCCGAAGCGTTTCCCAGTAATGGTGCAGCGCGCGCAGTTCCCTGTGGATCATCTCGTCGCTCTTGGCCCGTCGGTACGCATTAAGCTGGACAAACCCTTCGTTACTGGAGCTGTCGCCGTCCATCGTGTCACCTCTGATTACCACACTCTCCAGTAGATCGCCATGACCGACCGGTGTTCCTGAGGCAGCAAGACACGTGCCACGGTGTTCTCCCCCGTTCGGGAATCACCGCGAATGCTATCGCATTGCGATCAGGTCAGGGTTAATCAAAACTAAATTCGTTGAAGCCCAAAGTGGGCGCGGGACAGGTTTTGAGCGGACAAATCCATGCAGGATGAGATCAAGCGGAACGCGATGTTGCTCGCGTTGTCGTCTCCTTCGGGCGCGGGCAAGTCGACAATGGCGCGCCGTCTCATGGCCGATGACCCCGGATTTCGGATGTCCGTGTCGGCGACAACGCGGCCGCCCCGACCCGGAGAACGCGAAGGTCATGACTATTTTTTCTATTCAGAAGAAGCGTTTAGGCGCGACATTGCCGAGGGCGGGTTTCTCGAGCACGCCGAGGTTTTTGGAAATCTCTATGGCACGCCGCGTGCGCCGATCGAGGAGATGATGGAGACCGGGTCTGATGTCCTGCTGGATGTCGACTGGCAGGGCGCCCAGCAACTGCGCGCGTCGCCCCTTGGACGATCCTCGGTTCTCATCTTCATTCTTCCGCCCTCGATCGCAGCACTCGAGGCCAGATTGAAAGCGCGCGGGCAGGACGATCCGAACGTCATTTCAGGGCGGATGGACAAGGCCATGGCAGAAATAATCCACTGGGCGGAATACGATTATGTCCTGATCAACGACGATATGGATGCCTGCTATTCCCAGATCAGAACAATTGTTAACTCTGAGCGTCTACGGCGGGACCGTCGTCCGGGCCTCCGCGGCTTTGTCAGCGGGCTCGATTCGGAGTTCCGGGACAGAAAGGCAACCCAATGACACTCTATGCTCTGGATGATCTCAGACCGAGCTTGCCCGAGGATGACAGCGCCTGGATTGCGCCGGGCGCGCAGGTCATCGGTGATGTGCGGATCGCGTCCGGGGTTAGCATCTGGTTCAACGCGGTTCTGCGTGGCGACAACGAGCCGATCGTTTTGGGGGCAGACACCAATGTGCAGGATGGCGTCGTCTGCCACACGGATCCAGGATTTCCCCTGACGGTTGGTGACGGCGTCACCGTCGGGCACAAGGCGATCCTGCATGGATGCACGGTGGGCCATGGCTCGCTGATCGGAATGGGCGCAGTTGTGCTGAACGGTGCGAAGATCGGTGCGCAATGTCTGATCGGCGCGAATGCCCTGATCACCGAGGGTAAGGAGATCCCGGACGGATCCATGGTGGTCGGACAGCCCGGCAGGGTGATCCGCACGAACGACGAGGCAACGATCGAGGATTTGCGCCGTGTCGCCCGAACCTATCGCAGTCGCCTCGATCAGTATCGCGCCGGCCTTCGCGCGCTCGATTGAGGTTGCGCGGGGCAAAGCGGCGCTAGATCACGGCAATGCTTGCGTCCGTATCGGATGCCGCGATGTCGATCTGCATGCCGCTTTGCTCGACGGCCGCCTTCAGCAACAGGAATTCGACGGCGCGTGGCGGAACGGCAGACGTCTCGACCGGGGCCTGAATGATCTCGAGGAAAGACGCGTTGCTGAGGGCAGCGTCCGATTGCACCGAGACGCTCATCCGGTAGGGATCGGGCGGGCTCAGATTGGCACGGACGCTGCCGCGCAGGCCAACAAGTGCACGTGCGCACAGGATCATCAAACAGAAAATCTTGCCGTCGCGTCTGGGCATGGGCGGGCCATCGGCGCCCGTCAGGGCGAAGGACACCTTCGAGGATTGGACAAGCTCTGCCGCCTGTGCCTCGATCCCGCCGCGCGCGATTTCCGAGGCATCCGCATCGCCGGTCCCGAAGGCGATCCTGTAGAACTGCAGCATGCACGACGCGCGCCCGGCGCTTTGGCCGATCATCGACAGCTCATCGGCAAGGCTGGGTCCTGCGATTTCCTGCATCAGGCCAACGCCATTGACGACAGCGCCCACGGGGCTGACAAGATCGTGGCAGATCCGGGCCGACAGCAGCGATGCAATCTGAGTTTCGTAGGTCATGATGGTCCAAACCTGCGCGAGCTGTGATCCATGAGGAGTGCGTGACAATGACCTTCGGCCTTGAAGTCGGCGCAATCGTGGCGCTGCCAGCACAACCCGATTGGGGTCGCGGGCAGGTTCAGTCGATCGTTGGCGACAGGATTACCGTCAGTTTCGAACATCATGGCAAAGTTGTCTTGCTGCGTGATCATGTGCCTCTGGAGTTGATCGAGCCCGATACGCTCTGACAAAGCCTGGGGAAAATCGTTGGTCTGACCCACCTGCAGTTCCTTAATTATCTCGATAACATAGATTTTTCCCGAGATGGTTAATAGAAGGTAACCGCGCGCTCCGGTGTGGTCATGGTTGCACTGGATTGCAGATGCTCATAGTGTCCGGCGCCAATCGCGAATGCGACGTGACACGCTTGGGGATGGAGCGTGCATTACCGGAGGCTTCCACAGAATGCGCATCGAAGCGGGCCGTTTTACGGTCAGACTGGCGGAGAGTGAGGCCGATGTGGCCGCCGCCCAAAGATTGCGCTATCGCGTGTTCGTCGAGGAGATGGGAGCGTCTGCCTCGCCCTGCGATGCCACCGACCGGCGTGAGCGGGATGAGTTCGATCCGCATTTCGAGCATCTTCTGCTGATCGACAATGAATGCGAGAACGCGGATGTCGAACATGGTGTCGTCGGTGTCTACCGTCTGATGCGCGGGGATCGCGCGCGCGCCGGTATCGGGTTCTACGGCGCTGCCGAGTATGATCTTTCGCGGCTTGTCGACTATCCGCGCCAGACGGTCGAGCTTGGGCGGTCCTGCGTTGACAAGGAGCATCGCGGCGGCGCAGGCATGCATCTGCTCTGGACCGGGCTGGGCGAGTACGTCACGACGCACAATGTTTCGATCATGTTTGGCGTGGCGAGCTTTCACGGCAGCGACACCGCGCCTCTGGCTCAGGCACTGAGCTATCTGCACTACAATCACCTTGCGCCCGAGGACCTGCGCGTCCGCGCCGCCGACGAGCACTTCGTCGCGATGAATATCCTGCCAGAGGATCAGGTCGACAAGATCGAGGCGATGCGCCAGATCCCGACCCTGATCAAAGCCTATATCCGGCTGGGTGGTTTCGTTGGCGAAGGCGCATATATCGATTATGCGTTCAATACAGTCGATGTGTGCCTGTTGATGGACACATCCCGTATGGTTCAACGCTATAGAACGTTCTACTCGCGCAAACGGGGCGGTTCCGTGGACCGTGTCCTTGGTTAGCGACAGACGGGAGACAGCTGCCAGCCATGGCAACCTGGGATGCAGAACAACCGCCGGTTCTGGGCGATCTGGCATTTGCGCAGAAGGTCGTGGGCGGCCTGCGCATCGGGGCCATGGTCTCGGTGACCGTTGTCGCGGTCGCGTTCTTCCTGATGGGCCGTGGCCTCAGAGCCATGCTGGGGCGATGGGTTGTGTTCCACTTCTGGGTCGCTCGGAAGTGGTCGCGGGCGTGTCTGTCGCTGGCAGGGTTGCGGGTGACTGTATCGGGCAAGCCGATAGAGACAGGCGCTTTGGTGGCGAACCATTCGTCCTGGCTGGATATCCTGGCGCTTCGATCGGTCAACCTCGTGTACTTCGTCTCAAAGGATGATGTCGCGCGTTGGCCCGGTGTTGGCTTCATCGCGCGGATCACGGGGACGGTGTTCATCAAACGCAAGCGCACCGAGGCGAAGCGGCAGGAGGCGGTGCTGCGCGAGCGCATTGCACATAACCAACTGCTCTGTTTTTTCCCCGAAGGCACATCGAGTGACGGGCTGCGCGTGCTGCCCTTCAAAAGCTCGCTCTTCTCGGTGTTCTACGACGACACTGCGCCGACCGGCATCGCGGTTCAGCCGGTCTCGGTAAAATACACGCCATCGCCGAAATCAGACCTGCCAGAGAACTTCTACGGCTGGTGGGGCACGATGTCGTTCGAGGGGCACATCTGGGATGTGGTCGCGCGATCCTGGGGCGGCACCGTGGATATCGTGTATCACCCGCCGGTCCTTGCATCGGCGCATCCGGATCGAAAAACGCTGGCGGATCATTGTCAGTCCCTGGTGGCTGGCGGCATGCGCCAAATCGGCCATGCGACCCCGTCGGGTATGGTGCCAGTGTCCGAGTGATCCATGAACGGCCGGCTTGCGGCCAGTGGGAGAGATGGTATGGCGAAGGCCTCGCTGGAGCCTGAGATTACCCTTGAGCAATCGCCTGAGGCAGACATCACCGAAGCGGAGGCTCTGGCGACATGGCTGCGTGAAAACTCGGTCGCCGAGGTTGAGTGCGTCACCCCGGATTTTGCCGGTGTCGGGCGTGGAAAGGTGATGCCCGCGGCGAAATTCATGCAGTTCTCGCCGACCTATATGCCGACGACGATCTTCTTTCTGACGATCACGGGCGGGTATCCGGATCTCGAGAATTTCCGCGGGTTTGCGACGGATGCGGATTTGATGTTGCGTCCCGATTTCGCCTCGACCCGGTCGGTGCCGTGGGCATCGGATCCGTCGGTACAGGTGATCCACGATGTCTGTGACCGGCGTGGACGGCTGGTGGAGTTTGCGCCCCGTTCGGTTCTGCGCCGGGTTCTGGCGGCCTATGAGAAGAAGGGATGGCGCCCTGTCATCGCGCCGGAGATCGAGTTCTATCTGACCAAGCCGAATACCGACCCGGATGATCCTTTGGAGCCTCCCATTGGCCGGTCGGGCCGGACAGGCGCGAAGAGCCAAGCCTATTCGATTGCCGCCACGGACGAGTACGACCGGGTTATCGAGCATATCTATGAATACGCGGCAGCGCAGGGGCTTGAGATCGACACGATCATTCAGGAAGCCGGGGCCGCTCAGCTTGAGATCAACCTCAACCACGGGCACCCGCTGGAACTCGCCGATCAGGTTTTCCTGTTCAAGCGTCTGATCCGCGAGGCGGCGCTGCGCTGTGATTGCTACGCGACCTTCATGGCCAAACCGATGGAGGGGCAGCCCGGCTCGGCCATGCATATCCATCAGTCCGTGGTCTCGACTGACACAGGAAACAATATCTTCAGCCGCAAGAGTGGTGAGCCGTCCAAAGCCTTCTACCACTTCATCGGCGGACAGCAGACGTACTTTCGGGCTGCCGCCCCGCTTGTGGCGCCCTATGTAAATTCCTATCGGCGCCTCGTGCCGCACCTGACCGCGCCGATAAATCTCGATTGGGGGCAGGACAATCGCACGACGGGTCTGCGCGTGCCGATTTCCGAACCACAGGCACGCCGGGTTGAAAACCGCGTGGTGGGGGCAGACGCCAATCCCTATCTCGCAATCGCAGCCTGCCTGGCAACCGGATATCTCGGCATGGTCGAGAAGATCGAACCGCGCGATGCGGTGCAGTCCGACAGCTATGACCGCCCGCGCGAATTGCCCTACGGCTTGCTGGAGGGTCTGGAGGAGCTTGAAGCCTGCGAGCCGCTGCAAGCCGTCCTCGGCAAACGGTTCGCCCGCCTTTATGCCGCTGTGAAGCACCACGAATATGACGAGTTCATGCAGGTGATCAGCCCGTGGGAGCGCGAGCACCTTTTGCTGAATGTCTGAGTCTCATGCGGACAAAGGCTCGGTTCGCCAAGCCACAAGAAGCGGCAATATCGCGACAGCGAACCCGGCGAGCGTCAGCGTGATGTGATCGAGGCCAAGCACGCCTCCCGCGGGAGCGGCAATCATCAGACCGGCCGCGAACAGGACAAGACGCATGGCCCAGCCGACTGGGCCGGTCGGGAACGAGCCAACAAAGCTGACATACCCTTGCATGGCGGCGGAGACAAACCAGACGCCGATCAGCGCGCAGGCCAGAACCGCCAGCACCTCCAGTGTCCCTGCCTCACCGATCAGGGCCGGGTTCAGCACAAAGAAGAAGGGAGCGACATAGATCACACCGCCAAGGCGCATGGCCTCGAGCCCTGTGCGCATCGCAGATGCGCCCGCCATCGTCGCCGCCGCGAAGGCCCCCAACGCAACCGGCGGGGTGATGTAGCTGACCATGCCCCAGTAGAGGATGAAGAGATGCACGGCCAACTCGTTCAACCCGGCCTGAACGAGGGCAGGGGCCAAAACGACCGCAAGGAAGATGTAGCAGGCGGTCACCGTCATCCCCATGCCGAAGATGAACGAGGTCAAAGCCCCCATGATCAACAGCATGGCGACCGAGTCGCCCGCGAGGAAAATCAGCTCCGTCGCCAGCGGCCCTGTCAGCCCCGTCGCCTGGAATGCACCGACGATCATGCCGACGCCGAGCAGGACGGCGGTCAACTCGGCCAGGGTGCGTCCAACGGCAACGATCATTGACAGGAACCCGGACAGGGTGAAGCGGTGCGTTGCCATGATCTGGTTGACGATCAGCAGCAATACGATGGCGTAGAAGGGGGCCGTCGTCTCCCATCTGAAGGCCACCATCAGGAAGATCAGCAAGGCGAAGACGAAGATGTAGATCCAGCCCGATTTCAGCGTCGCCAGCAAACGGGGCAGCAGGTCGCGTGACATGCCCTTCAACCCGCGGCGGGCAGCGTAGGCATCGATCTGGGCGAACAACCCGAAATAGTAGAGCAGCGATGGGATCGCCGCCGCCAGCATGATCTCGACGTAGGGCCGTGACAGCCATGAGGCCATGACGAAGGCGGTTGCGCCCATGATCGGCGGCATCAGGACACCACCCGTGGATGCGCACGCCTCGGTCGCTGCTGCATAGCGCGGGTCGAAGCCGGTCTTCTTCATGGCCGGGATCGAGACCGCTCCGGTGGTCAGCACATTCGAGATGACCGACCCGGACATCGAGCCCATGAACCCGCTGGCGAAGATTGCAACCTTGGCGGCTCCCCCGCGATAGCGACCGACCAGCGCGAGGGCCAGGTCATTGAAAAACTTGCCCCCACCGGTGAATTGCAGGATCGCGCCGAACAGGATGAACCCGATGACGAGATTGCCGAAGGCGCGCATGGGGATACCGAACGACGCCTCGGACGAGATCATGAAATAGGGCACGACGTCGAGAAAAGGCTGGGTAAAACCGGAGAGCGGGTCTGGCACGTGCTCGGCAAAAGTCGGGTAGAGCGAGAAGATCAGGACAATGGCGAACAGCACCCAGCCACCCGCTCGGCGTGTGCCTTCGAGGATGAGCAGATACAGGATCACTGACGCCCAGACCGCAGTCTCCGGCGCTGCGTATTCCCACCCGCTCTCGAGGCTCTCATTCGCGGTGGCAACGAAATAGCCCGATACGCCAACCGTCAGCGCGGCGAGGATCCAGTCATACCACGGCACGGTGGCCGATTTCGGTCCATAGGCGCGGAAACAGACGAATGTCAGTGCGAGGAAGATCCCTGCGAGCGTGTAGAGATACATGCCCTCGAGCAGGACATATCCAAACAGCCGCAGATTGAAGAGCTGATTGATCGCAAGCGCGATGGCGCCAAGTGTTCCAACAACGATCGCCCAGCGCGCGGCGCCCGTGAATTCGAGGCGCGCAGGCAGGTCAGATTCCACCGTGCTTGGCGATGTCGTATCCGTCATGGAGGGCGATCAGCGGACCGGGCAGGGCGAGCCGACAGCCCGCCCTGCGTTTGTCCTGGCAGAGGTGATCAGAACACCACCTCGAACCCACCCGCGGCCAGAGCATCGCGGCGCTTTGCATCCCAGGCGGCGGCCCAATCAGACGGCCCTTCGCCCTTCAGTGCGTTCCATGCGTCGGTTAGCGCTTTCTGGCGGGCGATCAGAGTGTCGTTATGTGTCTGAGCCTCGGCGGTCCATGTCCCGATCTCTTTGTAATAGCGGATGGCGCCATCATGGTAGGGCGCGACCCAGGTGTAGTTCTGCTTGTCCAGCGCCCAGCCATCGATGCCCGGAGCCTTGCCGGCATAGCCATCGAACAGCTCATGCATCGCCTTGGTCATGTTGTAGGCGAGCGCTTCATCCTGATCGGCCATGGTCATCAGCACCGGATAGGCATAGCCCGCCGTGGCCACGCCATCGGTGCCGTCGATGCCCGCACCGACCACAGCGGTCATGGTCGCAAAGAACGGTGCGATGGCCTGCATGCGTGCCAGACCTTCGGCATTGTTCGGATCGACGGGCGGCCAGAAGACCCCGCGAGGACCGGACTCGGCCTCGTACGCCTTGCCCGAGTTTGTCGATGCGAAGGCGGCGTCCACGGAACCGTCGACCATGCCCGCCCACGAAGCGGAGAACCCGCCGAATTCGACTTTCTCGACATCATCCCAGGTCAGCCCGCCATAGGCGAGGTAGGCTTCATTGTTGACGTTGAGCGCAGGGGCGCCCTTGACCCACGCAACGCGCATGCCCTTCAGATCGGAATATTCGAACCCTTCGCAGTTGGGCTTGCCGGCTTTCTCGCATGCCTCAGCGGCGACAGCCAACGCCAGACCGACCTTGCCGCCGTTGTTCGCCGCCAAGATACGCACCGGTTGAGGCCCCCAGTTTTCTGCGCCGAACTGGAAGACGCCCTCTTGCGCCATGAAGCTGCCGCCAACGCCGTTGGCCGAGAACTGGACCTTGCCCTGTCGCACCGGTTCGGTCCGGGCGATGTCGTTTTTGCCCGGCAGGACCCGCAGGTTCGTGCCGGTGGCTTCCTGCAGCGCCGCGCCGATTGCGACGGACTGGTTGTAACCGGCTGATCCCGTTCCGTAGGCAGTCCAGGTGAGCTGCTTTGGCAGTTCAAGATCGGCGGCCGCAGCGGTGCCCGCCGCGACACCAACAATCGTCGTCAGGATGATAGAGCGCATCCGGCCCTCCCTTTTGTGTGCTCTTTTGGTTGCCGCAACTGTCACGAAATCTCGCGGTGGGTTCAAGCCCGAAGAGCGTTCGACGGGAAAATCACGCTGAGGATGGCGGGTTGTGTTTTTGTGCACGAATCGCGAATCAAAATTATAACTGTAGATCAATTTCTTGTAGCTGATTTCTCATAGATCGCATAAGCGAAACACAATCTCGCCGCCTTTGCGCCCAGAAGCCGTCACGAAGTCAGAATCAAAATGTAGGGGTCGGCGGCTGCATGCACGCAATCGTCTCACATATGTCCACAGAAACCCCCATGCGGTGTGGACAATCCAGCGATCCCAGGGCGAATTGCAAAGGAGTATTGCAATTTGCAAATTTTTCTTTGTTTATTGGCAAATAGCTGAGAAAACTCTGGTAATGCTGCACACGTTAACGAAAATGTAACCACGTGAGCGTGGAGTTGGGTACAGTTTGGTGCGGCCAGGGGCATTGAGGGGGTCATAATGGACAAGGAAGGTTTCTTCGAGGCGATCGTCGAGCCGAGCGTGGAGCGTCTGGCGCAATTCGGCGTCGCGCATGACGTCTCGTTCGACGGCCGGGCCTTTGTCGTCTCGCACAAAATTTCCCGTAACGTTATGACCGAGTTCGACGCAGCGTTGTCGAAGTACCTTGCTGCGGTGACCGGCGTGGGGATGCCCGGCGCGATGGTCGAGACCCGTATCAAGGATGTCGAAACCGGTCGCGCCTGGGCGCCGTATCCTGCCCGGCACGCAGCCTCGGTTACCGAAGCCCTGTCGATTGCCGCGAAACTTGCGCTTGGGTCGGACGAGGAGATCCGCGTGCGCTTCGGTCCGTGGCACGGCGAAGATCAGGGCCACATGCAGGGGCGCACGATCAATCAGCATGCGCTCGCCACACTGGACGAAGCGCTTTGGATCACCCGGCAGTTCGGCGCGCCAGAGTTTCTGGATATGTCGGGCGACTATGACCGGATCATGGTGCGGCCCGCCGGGTCTAGTCTCGAGATGATGATCCTCGATCTCTATCGCGGGGCGATGTCGATACCGTCCAAGAGCGATGCGCAGGGGCCCGCCTATCAGGGGCCACTCTACAGCTTCAACAAGGCGATGCAGGAAGCGCCGAACCTGATCTCGCATATGGCGCAGGTCACACACGTTGTTGCGACCAAAAAAGAGGACGCGATCCGTGATTTCCGTCGCCTTGCCGAGGAGAGGATCGAAAGCTTCAGCGAAGCGGTCGCAGGCCGTGTGCTCGACGGCTACCTGATGGAGAGCGCGAAGACCCTTGTTGTCCGTCTGCAGACGGGGCTTGGCGACTCGCTTCTTGGCCTGTCCGAGGAAGCACAGGTCCGCGCGCTCGATTGGGCCATGCATCTGCGTCAGCACGCTGTGCCGCATATCGCAGCTCCAAAGGGCTCGGATGAGGGCAACCAGAACCCACCGCCCAAAGGAACGCCGCGCCTGGTCAGCTAGCGGTCTCGCTCCGGCAAGCGCACAAATATCGCCATCCGGATCGACTGGAATGGTGCACTTGATTTGTTTTCTCCACCCAGTCCAAATGGCGCGAAAGACATAAGCGCGCCGCGGAAGCGATGCTGGGGGAGGCCATGAAATCACCAGAGGATCCGGACTATGTGGTCGGCGTCGTCGGCTGCGGGGCCATGGGGCAGGGCATTGCTCAAGTCTCGGCCCAGGGCGGCATGCGCACGATCCTGTTCGATGCGCGCGAGGGCGGGGCGTCTGCTGCACGGGAGCGGATCGCCGGACACATCAATCGGATGGCAGAGAAGGGCCGGGTCTCTGACGCCGACGCCGCGGCCTCGATTGAGCGTCTTGAGGTGGCCGAAAACCTCGCAGCGCTTGCTCCTTGCGATACGGTGGTCGAGGCAATCTTCGAGGACATCGACGCGAAGCACGCAGTCTTCAGGGAAGTCGAGGCGGTCGTGCGTCCCGATTGCATCATCGCCTCGAACACGTCGTCCATTCCGATCGCCTCCATCGCGCGTGCCTGCGAGCACCGGGACCGGATCGGCGGGCTGCACTTCTTCAACCCTGTGCCGCTGATGAAGCTGGTCGAGGTGATCCGCGCCGCGCAAACCTCCGATCAGACCGTTGCCAACCTTATGGCGCTCGGCAAACGGATGACCCGCGTCCCGGTCGAGGTCAAGGACAGCCCCGGCTTCCTGGTGAACATGGGCGGACGCGCCTACACGACCGAGGCGCTGCGCATCGTCCACGAAGGCGTCGCGACCCCCGAGCAGGTCGACGCCATCATGCGCGACTGCTGGGGCTTTCGCATGGGCCCGTTCGAGCTGATGGACCTGACCGGCATCGACGTGAACTACCCCGTCAGCCAGATCATCTGGGAGGGGTACGGGTATGATCCACGCCTGAAGACCTCACCCAACCACAAGGCGATGTTCGACGCAGGGCTATATGGCCGCAAAACTGGTCAGGGCTGGTTCAAATACGAAAACGGCAAGCCGCTGGACCGCCCAAGTCCGGATTTCAAGACGGATGCGGCGCCGATCACGAAGGTGCGTCTCGCTGGACCGAACCCCGATCTCGTTGCTTTTTGTGAAGAGATCGGTTTGGCAACGGGCGACGAGGGTCCCGTTTTGGGTGCTCCGGTCGGTCTTGATGCAACCCACCGTGCGGTGCGCAGTAAGATCGACGCGCAAACGCTGTGCTGTATCGACCTCACAGGCGACACATCGAAACGTGTGACAGTAATGACTGCGCCCGGTGCAGACCGCGCAGCGCTAGAGGGCATAGCTGCCGTGATCATTGCGTCGGGGCGAGCGGTAACGTGGATCAATGACTCAGCCGGTTTCGTCGCGCAGCGCATGGTGGCCATGGTTGGAAACCTGGGCTGTTACATGGCCGAGATCGGACTGGCGTCTCCTGAGGACATCGACACAGCGATGCAGTTGGGTTTGAACTATCCGCACGGGTCCGTGGCGCTGGCTGACCAGCTTGGACCGACGCGAACCGTGAATGTGCTCGAGGCGTTGCAGTCGATCACCGGCGATGAGCGGTATCGTCCGACACAGTGGCTGCGGCGGCGCGCTCAACTCGGCCTTAGCCTCTACACCCCGAACTAGGAGAGCGTGATGCGCTGGACAAACCGGCCCGAGGGCTCGAACTGGGGGGATTTTGGCCCCGATGATCAGATCGGACGGCTGAACTGGCTGGGACCGGAACAGGTCAAGAAAGGCATCGCCGAGGTGGTCGAGGGGCGGACGTTTTGCCTCTCGATGCCGCTCGATCTGCCGGGGGGCAACGTGCTCCATCCCGCACGTCATCCGCCTCAGCGCTATGCAACGTCATCGGATGGGCTCGATAGGTTCCTGCTGCCGATGGCGAAGGCATTCGATCCTGCCTACACGGATGTGGTTAATGACGACCGGGTCATGATCACCATGCAGTATTCAACGCAGTGGGATGCGCTCGCCCATGTCGGAGGCATGTTCGACGCCGATGGCGATGGCGCGCCCGAGCCGGTTTTCTACAATGGCTGGCGCGGTGGCGAGGATCTCGTTGCAGCGCCATGCGATGAGTGCGGGGATATGACGGCGACCGAGGCCAAGAAGCTCGGCATTCAGACCATGGCCGAGACCTGCGTGCAGGGCCGCGCCGTGATGATCGACCTGCACCGGGCGTTCGGCGATTCGCATCTCGACGTAGATTTCGAGATGCTGAACGAAGCGATGACCGCTCAGGATGTCTCGGTCGAGAAGGGCGACATGGTCATGTTCCACACCGGCTGGACCGGCAAGGTGATGGAGATGGGCGGGAACCCCACGCATGAGGTGCTGCACGGGAGTTGCACGGCGCTTGAGGGGCGCGATCCCGCGCTTCAGGAATGGATCCGCGATAGCGGGCTGGTTGCTCTGATTGCAGACAATTACGCGGTCGAACGCGCGCCGTCGCGCACCGGCGATGGCACAAGGGCCATGCTGCCGATCCACGAGCTTTGTTTGTTCAAGCTGGGTATTCCTTTGGCCGAGATCTGGTGGCTCCAGGATCTAGCCGCTCATTTTGCTGCAACCGGGCGCAATCGATGCCTGTTGACCGCGCCGCCTTTGCGCTTGCCAGGGGCGGTTGGCTCGCCTGTGACCCCGGTGGCAACGGTATGATCGGGCGGGTGTGTGCGCGGTCCGCAGCGGCCATGTCCGTAAACGGACCCCGCCGGGACAGGCCCGGCGGCTGTGCGGGCAAGCCGCCCAGATGGCCGCATCGCCCCCCTCGGACGCCTGGGATGGTCGAGCGATGACGGGACTGGACGATCTGCTGGCGCCGCGCTCGGTCGCGGTGGTCGGCGCATCGGACAACCCGTCCCGTATCGGCGGGCGGCCGCTGAACTATTTCCTGACCCGCGGGTTCGAGGGTGAGATTTACCCGGTCAATCCGAACCGCGACACGGTCCAGGGTCTGAGGGCATACCCAAACCTGACAGACGTTCCTGGACCGGTCGATTTTGTGCTGGTGGCCGTGCCCGCACCGGCTGTGGTCGAGACCGTCCGCACTGCCGCTGTCAAGGGAGCGAAAACGGCGATGATCTTCTCGTCGGGTTTCGCTGAAGCCTCCGCTGAAGGGGCTGCCTGGCAGGAAGAGCTTGCAGAGATCGGGCGGACGACAGGCACCCGCGTTGTTGGCCCGAATTGCCTTGGCATGTTCAATCATGAGGCGCGGTTCTACCCGACATTTACGGCGAGCCTGGAGTATGCGCCGCCGCTGGAGGGACATGTGGGTGTCGCGTCACAGTCAGGTGCCTATGGCAGCCATATCTATGTGGTCGCGCGGCGGCAAAGGCTTGGGGTGCGGTATTGGCTGACGACCGGTAACGAGTGTGATTTGCACACTGCCGAAGTGATCCGTCTGCTGGCCGAAGCCGAGGATGTGCACACAATCATGGCCTATGCGGAATCGATCAAGGACGGTCAGGCGCTGATCGAGGCCCTCGATATTGCCCGGGCCAACCGCAAGCCGGTCATCATGATGAAGGTAGGCCGCTCGGATGTCGGCGCAGCGGCGGCTTCGTCCCATACGGCGTCTCTGGCGGGAGAGGATGCGATCTACGATGCGGTTCTGCGCGAGGGCGGGGCGTATCGGGCACGGACGACCGAGGAAATGCTGGATGTCGCCATTGCCGCACGGCCCCGGATCTATCCGGCGGGTGGCAAGGTTGGCCTCGTCACGATCTCTGGCGGTGGCGGCGTTCTGATGGCCGATGCTGCCTCGGATTGCGGCCTCGACGTTTCGCCCATGCCCGAAGATGCGCAGGCCGAGTTGAAATCCGTTGTGCCCTTCGCCGGGCCGCGCAATCCGGTGGATGTCACGGCTCAGTTCTTCAACGATCTCAGCCTGATCGACCGGTTCACGGCGCTGATGCTCGATCGCGGCGGTTACGACGCGCTTGTCGGGTTCTGGACGACTGTGGCCGGCAATCCGAAGCTGGCGGAGGAGCTGATCTCCCGCATCACATCGGCCATGGAAGGGCGCGATGGAGTTCTGTTCATGCAGTCTCTTGTCGCGGCAGACGAGATCGTCTCGCGCTACGAGGAAGCCGGCTTCCCTTGTATCGAGGATCCGTCCCGCGCGGTGAACGCAGTGGCGGCCATGGTGTTCTACGGACAGAGTTTTGCGCGCGGAGCCGCGGTCCGGCCGGACGTGCCGTCGCCGCCAGCGCTTCCCGACGGCGCACTTGGTGAACACGACGCAAAGCGCATCCTTGCCGATGCGGGTCTGCCGATGGTCGAGGATACCCTGGTGCGCTCGGCGACAGAGGCGCGGCATGCGGTCGAGGCGCTGCATGGTCCGGCGGCGATGAAAATTGCCTCGCCCGATATCGCGCACAAGACCGAGGCTGGCGGCGTCGTCCTGCATGTGACGGAAGACCTTGCAGGCCAGACATATAATCAGATCACCGCGAACGCGACGCATTACGATCCAAAGGCACATATTGACGGCGTGCTCGTCTCGCCCATGGTCAATGGCGGGGTCGAGGTGATCCTGGGCGCCAAGATTGATCCGGTGTTCGGGTGCGTGATCATGGTTGGCCTCGGCGGCGTCTTCACCGAGATCATGAAGGACATCGTGTTCCGCACCGCTCCGGTCAGCGAGGATGTTGCGCGGGAGATGATCGATGATCTCAAGGGCGTGGCTCTGCTGAAAGGCGCGCGTGGCAAGCGCCCGGTCGATATGGATGCGCTGGCGCGGGCGATTTCGGACCTGTCGATCTTCGCCGCCGCACACGCCGATACCCTTGAAAGTGTCGAGATGAACCCGGTCCGCGCCATGGCGCATGGGTGTCTCGCGCTCGATGCGCTGATCGTGAAAAGGAGCTGATATGGCCCTGCCGCCCATCCTGCAAAACCTGCGTATCCCGGCCTTCGGCGCACCGCTGTTCATTGTGCAGAACCCGGATCTGGTGATTGCACAGTGCATCGCAGGCGTGCCTGGCTGTTTCCCAGCGCTGAACGCGCGGGAGGCCGATGGCGAACCGCCATTGCTGGATGCCTGGCTGACCCGCATCAAGGAGGCGTTGGATCGCTACAATCAGGCCAATCCCGACCGACCTGCTGCGCCTTATGCGGTGAACCAGATCGTGCACCGGTCGAACGCCCGGCTACAGCGGGACATGGAGATCTGCGTCAAGCACGAGGTACCGATCTACGTGACTTCGCTTGGCGCGCGGGAGGAGATCTACCAGGCCGCCCATTCCTATGGCGGAATCGCGCTGCACGATGTGATCAACAACACGTTTGCGAAGAAGGCGATCGAGAAGGGCGCCGATGGCCTTATCGCGGTGGCCGCAGGGGCTGGCGGGCACGCCGGGGCGCTGTCTCCGTTCGCGCTGATCCAGGAGATCCGCGAGTGGTTCGACGGGCCACTGCTTCTGTCGGGATGTATCTCACGCGGCGAGCAATTGCTGGCGGCCCAGGCGATGGGGGCAGACCTCGGGTATATTGGCACAGCGTTCATCGCGACCGAAGAAGCGAATGCCGACCCGGAATACAAGCAGATGCTGGTCGATTGCGCGGCAGATGACATCATATACTCCAGCCTGTTTACAGGCGTTTGGGGGAATTATCTCAAGCCCTCGATCAGGCGTGCCGGGATGGACCCCGACAATCTGCCCGAAAGCGATCCGACGAAGATGGACTTCTCGACCGGCTCGTCCAAGCCCAAGAGCTGGAAGGAGATCTGGGGCTCGGGGCAGGGCATCAATGCGATCAAGGATGTGCTGCCGACGGGTGAACTGGTCAACAAACTCGAAGCAGAGTACCTCGCGGCACGCCGACGCCTCGGATTGACCGCTGAGGCGGCGGAATAGGCGATGGACCGGGAGACGGAGATACGCCTGCTCGACGAGATCCTTGGTCTGTGTAAGGCAGGCTCGGCTTTTCTCGACGAGGAGGTCACGTCATCTCCCGTGGATCGCTACATCGACACAACCCGGTTCGAGGCCGAGCGTGACGCGCTTTTTTGCCGGTCTCCTGTGGCGCTGGCGCACGTCTCGGAACTGGCCAGCGACGGCGATTTCGTGACCCGGATGCTCGCTGGGCGGCCCCTGCTGCTGACCCGCGACCGCGAAGGCACCGTGCACGGCTTCCTGAATGTCTGCCGTCATCGCGGGATGGAACTGGTGCCGGCCGAGACTGGCTGTCGGCATCGCTTCACGTGCCCCTATCACGCTTGGACGTGGAGCAATCAGGGTGAGCTGATCGCCGTGCCGCATCGCGAGCAGGGCTTTCCCGATCAGGACGCGGACGCGTATGCGCTGCATCGTATCGCGGTCGAGGAGCGGCATGGCTTCGTCTGGGCACAGCTGTCCGGCGAGATGGATCTGGACGCCTGTCTCGGGCCGCTGACCGCCGATTTCGACTGGCTCGCCATGCCGGACCTCGACGTCCATGCGGTGGACACCCGCGACTGGGCCTGCAACTGGAAAATCCTCGTCGAAGGCGGGCTCGAGGCCTATCACTTCCGCGTCGCCCACGCGAACACCATCGCTGCGCTGTTCCATGACAACATCAGCACTTACGAGAGGCTTGGCCCGCATATCCGCTCGGTGCTTGCGCGGCGGACCGTTGATGAACTGGTCGAGATGCCGCGTGATGACTGGCAAATCCGCCAGCATGCGAATGTTCTCTATACTCTGATGGCGGGAACGATCCTGCTGGTGCAGGCCGATCACATTGTCTGGCTCCAGATCCTGCCGCTGGCGGTGGACCGGACCCGTCTGCGCCTGACGACCTTGCGCCCGGCAGGCGATCTGACAGAAAAAGCGCAGTCTTATTGGGACAAGAATCACGCGCTGACCATCGAGACGCTGAACGAGGATTTCCTGATCGGCGAGAAAATCCAGAAGGGCCTGGGCACCGGTGCAAACCGCGCCCTGACTTTCGGACGCTACGAGGGTGCTTTGGCCCGGTTCAACGAGACCGTGGAGGCGTGGGTCGAAGGCTCCGCCAACACCAACGTCCATACCATGACACCGGCATAGGGGAGGGGCACATGAAGGGACCCGAGGAGATCTGGCGCGACCATCTGGCCGAGGGGCGCTTCATGCTGCAGCGCTCGGTCTCGACTGGCGCTTACGTGTTTTATCCGCGCCCGTTCGTACCGGGTTCGGGCGAGGATGATCTGGAGTGGGTCGAAGCCTCGGGCGAAGGTGTGGTGTATGCCACCACCGCCAACCGCCGCTCGCCCGAGAAAGGCGGCACGTTCAACGTCGCCCTGATCGATTTGGCGGAAGGGCCGCGGATGATGGCCCGTGTGGTCGGGATCGATCCGGATTCTGTGGCCATCAGCATGAAAGTCCGGGCGAAGGTTGAAGACCTGAACGGCGCGCCGGCCGTGCTGTGGGAGGTGGCCGATGAGTGATGTCTCGCTGCTCCGCGGCAAGGCCGCATGCGTTGGCGCCGCGACCTTTGGCTGCGGCGAGAGCCCGGGCTGGACCGCGACCGAACTGATGGGCGAGGCCGTGCGCGGTGCACTGGCCGATGCGGGCCTGAACCTGTCCGATATCGACGGCATCTGGGCCGCTACGGCGGTGCACGCCATGCCCGCGATGTCGTTGGCGGAATATCTCGGGATCCAGCCGAAATACTCGTCAGGGTCGAATATCGGTGGATCGTCCTTCATGTCCCACGTTCTGGACGCTGCGATGGCGCTGGACGCAGGCGTCGTCGACGTCGCCGTGATTGCATACGGCTCGAACCAGCGCACGGCGGGTGGGTTCCGGTCGGTTTCGGAACCGATGCCGTTCGAAGCGCAGTACGAGCCGCGCAACCCGATAACGGCCTATGCGCTGGCCGCGAACCGCTACATGCATGAGTTCGGTGCGACGCGTGAGCATCTGGCCGAGGTTGCCGTTGCCGCCCGCGCTTGGGCCTCGGAGAACCCGGAGGCGTTTGCCCGCGACCCGCTGACCGTGGACGATGTGCTGGCGGCGCGGATGATCTCGGATCCTCTGGGCAAGCTCGATTGCTGCCTTGTCACCGATGGCGCTGCAGCAATCATCATGACGCGTTCCGATCGGGCGCGGGATGCCATGGCGAAGCCCGTCTATATGCTTGGCGCGGCCATGGCGCATGACCACCGGATGATCAGCCAGATGCCGTCTTTGACAACCACCTGCGCTGTCGATTCCGGATGGCGTGCGTTCGGGATGGCGGGTTATGGGCCCGGCGATATGAACACCGTCCAGATCTACGACGCGTTCACGATCAACACGATCCTGTTCCTCGAGGATCTCGGCTTCTGCGAGAAGGGCGAGGGCAAGGACTTTGTCTCTGATGGACGGATTGCTCCGGGCGGCGCGCTTCCGGTGAACACCAATGGCGGTGGCCTGTCGTGCGTCCATCCCGGCATGTACGGCATGTTCGTGATGATCGAGGCGATCCGTCAGGCCCGCGGCGATGCACCGGGGCGGCAGATCGAGAACGCACAGCTTTGTCTTGCCCATGGCAATGGAGGCGTGCTCTCATCACAAGCAACAACCATTTGGGGTACGAAAGACACCCTATGATCTGGCAGAGCGCAGAGGTCCCGACCCCCATGCCATCCGGCACCCATCGCTTTCAAAGCGCGGCCCGGCCCCGCCGGGTTTACGCCCCAAAGGCATGGCGGACAGCGGAGGTCTCGATCCCCAGCGCCTTGGCGCCCGACCGGCTTCCAACCGGCGCCCGGCCCCGCCGGGTTCGCTGTCCCCAAAACCAGGGAAGAAGTGGCGGAGGGCTGAGGTCTCGATCCCCACGGCTTGCGCCGCCAACCGATTTCGAATCGGTGCCGTGTCCCACACGGTTAACCCTCCTTTGGCGGAGGGCGGTGGTCTCGATCCGCATTCCTGTTGGAACAGAACGGGTAGCAACCGTCTGCCGGACCTTCCGGCTTCACCCTCCTCAGATGGAGTATGATGAGGTACTGCTACTCGACATTGTGCGTATCCCATTTCGAGGGGCGCTGCCTACATTAAGCACTGCGAACATGCAAGCGCGGAGAGTGAGATGGACCTGAGCTATTCACCCGAGGAACAGGCGTTTCAGGCGGATGTCCGAGCATGGCTGGCGGACCGGATGCCGCCCGCGCTGGTCGACAAGGTGCGCCGGGGTCAGCGATTGGTGAAGGAAGACTATCTGACCTGGCATGGCATTTTGCGCGAGCGCGGGTTCCTCGCCTGGCACTGGCCGGTCGAGCATGGCGGGACCGGCTGGGGGCCCGCGGAGAAGAACATCTTCGAGGAAGAGATGGTCGCCGCCGGTGCACCTCGGATCGTGCCTTTTGGTCTGAACATGCTGGGACCGGTGCTGATCCAATTCGGGTCCGACGCGCAAAAGGCCGAGTATCTGCCGAAGATCCTGAATGACGAACAATTCTGGTGTCAGGGCTATTCCGAGCCGGGCTCCGGTTCGGATCTGGCCTCCTTACGCACCACCGCCGTGCGCGATGGCGACCATTACGTTGTGAATGGCCAGAAGACCTGGACGACCTTCGCACACTTTGCCGACTGGATTTTCCTGCTGGTCCGCACCGATCCGACGGCTCAGAAGCCGCAACAGGGGATCAGCTTCCTGCTCTGCGACATGGCGACGCCGGGGATCGAGGTGCGGCCGATCCACACGCTGGAAGGCGAGCACGAGGTCAACGAGGTCTACCTGACCGATGTGCGCATCCCGGTCGAGAACCTCGTCGGCGACGAGCACAAGGGCTGGACCATAGCCAAATACCTTTTGACGTTTGAGCGCACCGGGATCGCCGGTGTCGGGTACTCGAAGCAGGGCCTGCGCGGGGTCAAGAAAGCCGCCATGGACCAGCAGAAGAACGGCAAACCGTTGCTCGATGATCCGCTCTTCGCCGCCCGCGTGGCCGAAGTCGAGATCGACCTGATGGCGCTCGAGGTCTTCAACAACCGTGTGGTTGCCTCGGCCGGTGCCGGCAAGGCGCCCGGACCCGAAAGCTCGCTCCTGAAGATCAAGGGGACACAGGTCCGACAGGAGATAACCGATCTGATGCGCCGGGCTTGCGGTCCGTATGCTCTGCCCGACTTGCCACAGGCGTTCGATCAGGGCTGGAACGAGGAGGCGCCCGGGCCGGACTATGCCCTGCCAGCGGCACGCAGCTACTTCAATATGCGCAAAACCTCGATTTATGGCGGCTCGAACGAGATCCAGCGCAACATCGTCTCTAAGGCGATGCTCGGTCTCTAGCCGCGAGGGTGCGTCACGGACGCACCCTACGACGACAGTGCGAAACCCCGTAGGGTGCGTCCGTGACGCACCCTTCTGACTGGAAGACCAGAATGGACTTTGACCTCTCCGAAGAACGCCAGATGCTCAAGGACACGGCGGAGCGGTTCATCCGTGAGCAGTACCCGATCGAACGCCGCCATGCAGCCGTGAAATCCGAGGACGGGTTTGACC
>JBCBOR010000001.1:0-218265 GCA_039821125.1 Pseudomonadota bacterium | reverse complement strand
AGCCGCGCCGTCCAGCGGAACGAGGCTGCCAGATCCACACGCTCGGTCCAATAAGGCAGATTATCGCCATGCGGGTGCAAGTCGGTCACGGACATCTCGGTCTCCTTCGGGCGGTCGTGGATCGTGCGCGCAGAGTGCGCCCAGGCCGCCCGGCACGCAAGCGGAAGTTGGCGGAGTTACCCGGACAGCGGCCTCAGCCCCACCACATGCCCGACGATCAGCAACAGATCCAACGCGGCCAGAATGAAAGCCGCGCGCAGAAAGACGAACTTGCGGCGCAACACGCGGGCCGTCGCTCCGTTCGCTTGGGCCAGCGACATTATCAACTGCGTCGCCTCGGACTTGCGCATGAATTCCGCATGGTCCAGCGGCTCATAGTCCTGGCTGACCAGCGCGGGCCAGGAAAACCGGTCACGGCGCTTGATCAACTTGTTCAACCGGGCGTCAGGATAGCGCGGAATGATCGCGAAGATCGCAAGACCGATCGCCGCCATCATCAGGACAAAGATCGCGATGGCTTGAAAATCATGGGCACCAACGGCGCCGATCTTCACGGGACCGTTCAGCGCCACCAGACCCATGAGCGTCATGACTGCCGCTGCCTTGGCATCGGCAAATTGCGTCTGCGTCACGAGAGAGGCGTGCTGGCTGACTAGAAACTGCATCCGAAGGCGACTGGCATGGTTTACATCCAGGCCTTCGGTGCCTTCGATTGCCGTCTCGAGGTCGAGCGTTTCGATGTCGAACGGTTTTTTTGACGTATCGGTCACGGAGCGGTTAAACTTAAAAAAGTTAAAGCGTTTCTCTTTCTGGCTCCCCGGGGACAGGATGACCAGAACATTATGAGACGGGGGACATATTGGACTCATTGCTGGATCTCAAGCGCTTCCCTTTGGACGATTTGGACAGCCCGGCCGGGCAGGCGCTCGTTGCGCATTGCCAAGACGAGTTGCACCGGTTCGGCATGTTTAATCTGGACGGTCTGGTGCCAGCTTCGATGGTGAAGTCGATTGCGGCCGATTTGGATCCGCGCATGGACACGGATGGGTTCAACCATGCCCGGCGGCACAACATCTACTTTCGCCAATCGGTCGATGGCGTCAGCGAGGATCACCCGGCGCTGGCGCAATTCGATACGGTGAACCACACGCTTTGTGCCGACCAGATGGCAAGCTCGGACCTGATCCGGATCTATGAGCACCCCGGTCTGATCGATTTTCTGGCCCGCGTCATGGGCAAGGAACGGCTCTTCACGATGGACGATCCGCTCGCGCGGGTGAACGTGATGCGGTACGGCGATGGCGAAGGGCTGAACTGGCACTTCGACCGCTCCGAGTTCACAACTACTTTGCTGCTGCAATCGCCATTCCATGGCGGCCTGTTCCAGTATGCGCGCGATCTGCGATCTGATGACGACCCCAATCTCGAAGGCGTGGCCAAGCTGATCCAAGGGGAGTGGCCAGTCGAGAACGTGCGGCTCTGGCCCGGAACGCTGAACGTCTTCCTCGGCAAGAACACGGCGCACCGGGTGACACCTGTCAGCGGGACACAGTCTCGAATGATCGCCGTATTCTCCTTTTATGAAGTACCGGGCAAGGTTTTCTCCGAGCAGGAGCGGATCGGCTTCTACGGGCGCGCCTCGTGAGCAGCGGGTTTCGCGTCGACGCACTGCAGTACTGCGACTGGTCGCGCGGGATCTTCGAGGATTGGCGTGCCGGTGGGCTCGACGCGGTACATGTCACGATCGCCTATCACGAGAGCTTTTTGGAGATGGTCACCCGGATCGAGGATTGGCTCGTGCGGTTTCGCGACCACAGCGATCTGATCTTTCAGGGCCTGAGTGGCAGCGACATCCGAAAGGCGCGTGCCACTGGGCGCACTGCGGTGTTTTTCGGAACACAGAACCCGGCACCGCTCGAAAGCGATCTTGGTCGGGTCGAGATCTGCCATCGCCTGGGCGTGCGAGTGATGCAGTTGACCTACAATCTGCAATCGCTCTGCGGGGCGGGCTGGCAGGAGACCGAGGATTCAGGCCTTACCCGGTTCGGGCGCGAGGTTGTTGCCGAGATGAACCGTCTCGGCATGGTGGTTGATCTCAGCCATGCCGGTGCACGCACAGCAATGGACGCGATCGAGACCTCGGCCCGGCCGGTCGCCGTGACCCATGCCAATCCGCGATCTTGGCGGGAAACCGGGCGCAATGTGCCGGACGATGTGATCCGTGCGCTGGGCGAGACTGGCGGCATGCTCGGCCTCTCGCTATATCCGCATCATCTGGCAGAGGGGTCGGATTGCACATTGCAGGCATTTTGCGACATGGCGGCACGCGTGGCGGATCTGATCGGTGCGCACAATCTCGGCATCGGCTCGGATCTCTGTCAGGGGCAGCCTGACAGTGTGGTCCAGTGGATGCGCGATGGGCGCTGGACGCATCAGCGCTCGGACGCTGTGTTCCCAGATCAGCCCTCGTGGTTCCGCACGAATCGCGACTGGGACGGGATCGAGGCCGGATTGCGTGCTGCGGGCTTTTCAGCCCCGGAGGCAACCGGAATCATGGGTGAAAACTGGTTGAGATTTCTCGAGACATCGCTTCAGCCGTCCTAGGCTCAACTGTCTCATGCCCCGTGTCGCGCCGAACTCCGCATAAGAATCAGAGCAAAAACTGAGCTGTGGTAAGATATATCTGACTGAATAGTCTGGGCTGGACGTTCTCGACGGGATCGACAACCATCCTCGACTGGTTGTGAATTACGACTATAGCAACCTTACGTTGGAGATCAGGGTGAGGATAAGCGTTTAAGGATGCGTTTTTGATGGTAAGTTCTCTGCAGGTCGGCGCAAGGATTGCTCCGCGAGATCCCAAGCACGTGATGCGCCTGTCGCGCATGGGCGCCTTTCATCCCTCGCGACTCAGCTTCATGCGAATCTTGCTGCGCCGAATCGCTGACGAGCGGTGGCAGTTCGACCGACCCGTCTGGAAGTTTGACGACAAAGGCGTTGGCCATGCGGTTTATCGGGCTATCGCACCGGATCGGATCTACTCTTTGGTGGTCTTCGCCCACGACCTGCCGGCCGATCAACGCTCGGATCGGGTAATCGCCGAGGCCTGGGATGCCACCTTTGCTCTATTCGATGGCGAGCCGACGAAAGCAGACATCACCCGCCTGTCAAAAAACGTTCCAAAGCAGGAGGCTGGCCGTCTGACACAGCGCGAGCTGACGCTGAGCCGCGCAAACCGGTCGGTGCGGCTGTTCGACACTGTCGTCACATGCCTCGCCAACGGGCGCCAGCCAAAACGAGAGGATCTGGATGCGGTCGGCTACCTGATGAGGACGACGGCGGTCTATGGCTCCGGCAAGTTTGGCCTGGCCGACCGCGACGTGATCGCAGGGCGGCGCGAGCTTGCAGCGCCATTCCAGGCAGAGATGCTGACGGTCTGGCTGATCCGCGCGTTCACGATCGACATCGCCGACCATCTCGCTGCTGCGCGCGGTGGGGCCTCGGCGACCGTATTGTCGCCTGAACTGCGCCGGTCGCTGGGCGTTGGCAACTCGACCGGGCTTGGGATGGCGCCCTTCTTGTTGCGCCACCCCGCCCTGATCCACGCTTGGGTCTCCGCGAGGGAGGAGGCGTTCGCTCGCGTGCGCAGGATCCCGCGTGTCACTGCGTCGGATTTGATGCGGCTGGCAGGGCTTGTCGAAAAGGCCCGCGCGAATGCTGGCTTGTGGCGCACGGACCACCCTTTGCAGCTCGAGAAACTGCTCGGTCTTCGCCATGATCTCGAGACCCTGTCCGAGCACCTGCGATCCGCAAAATATGACGGCGCGTACCCATGGCACCGGCTTTGGCTCTGGGCCGAGCGTCACCTCGGGATCGAAGCGCAGGAGCAACTCGTCAGTTTGATGATCGAGCCCTATGGCGCGCTGGTGGATGATCTGGCAGACCAGATGTCCTGCGATGAAGAAGCCGAGTTCACCATAGATGCACAGCAGACAATCGGCGCTCTGAAGGCGTTCGTCGAGACCCGCTACGACTGGGCGCTTGCGATCGATTGGAACAAACCTGCAGCCAATGCACGCCTCTGGTACGTCTCCGAGGAGAAACTCGAGCCGCGGCTGGCCGACCGAGCGGAGGAACCACTTGAGGCTTTCGAGCAGGCGCTTGCGCCTGGCCGGGACATTGCCGCGATGGCGCGCACGCTTGATGATTGGCCTGACGCTGATCCGATCGCCGGGTTTCTCGCTGCGCATCCTGAACACCGGCACTCGGTCCGGCGCGTGCAACTTTGCGCGCGCTACCCTTATGCCGAGGTGTGGGACAACACGATCTGTGCCGACATGATGCCCATAGACCTCTTGCGTGCGAAACTCAGTTTCTTTGGGGCGACCCGGTTTGATCCACGGTCCGATCGCTGGGTCCGGATCGCGATGTATCTGGGCGCGCCCGGGCCTGAGGATTTGGACCATCGCGGCTTTGACGGATGGATGCTGGCGTGAGCTATTCGATTGGAGAGATCTCCGATCTCTGTATCAAGGCTGCGCGTGGCTGCGGCAAACCTTGGGGTCTCGCCGAGGAAGTCGGCTGGGCGATACGCTGGCTTGTCCGCGCAGGCTGGCCGGGGCCGGACAGGCTGGCTTTGATCCTCAGCGGCAAAGATGGTGTCTGTCCGGTAACGCTCGGTGTCGCTGTCGCGGATTCGGGACAGGTCACCCTGCTGGACACCGCAGGGTCCGTGGCAGAACCGCTGCTGCTGCTGCCGTTTCTGTCGCGCCTTGCGCCTAAGGGCCGGGCCTTGCGGGTTTCAATCGAAGAGCGTCCGTTTCGGGTCACCGCGTTCGGCACGGATGTCGGTATGCCGATCCCGATCTCGGGTGCAGTCCGCGTGACGGGCGATGCGGCCATGCCGCCCACACGCCCACCGCATACGCGGGTCGAGCAGATCACGCCGGAAGCCTACGAGATATTGAATGAGATGGCTGCGCGGACCTATGCGCCTGCGTCCGAGATGTCACGCCAGCGCGGTGCAGGCGCTGGTCTGGTCGACAACGACTGATCCCGCGCCGGCTTGGGTTCCGTCCCCGGCACGCTCACGCCAGCAGGATATTGAACCTGTCCCGGATCGCGCGATCCGTCGCGGAGTCGATGTACTCCGGGTGATGCTCTGCGAGGATTTCGCGTGCCTTGGCACGTGCGACCTGCCAGATGTCGGGCGCGCCCTGTTCCTCCCACACCGGCGGCGCGTCGCGGTTGGCGAGGCGCGGATAGAAGTAGTCCCGCTGCATCGCCGCCATCGTGTGCGCGCCGCCCAGAAAGTGCCCCTCTCCATGCACAGCCTCGCAGATTGCATCGAACCCGAGCGTCTCCTCGTTCACTTCGATCCCTCGGATCGCCCGATAGACATGGCTGAGCATCTCGTCGTCCAGCACGAACGCCTCGAACGAAACACCAAGAAGCGAGGCCATCATGCCTGCGCTTTCGTAGATCATGTTGCCCCCGGCCAGCCCGGTCGCCAGCGCGGTCATCCCTTTCTCGACACCCATCTGTGCATCCACCGCCTTGGCATCCGCCATGGATGATGCAACGCCAGAGGGTAGGCCCAGCCAGTTTGCGATCTGGGCCGAGGCCGCGTTCATCACCGCAACCTCCCCGCCTGAGCCGACGAAAGACCCGGTGCGCAGGTCGACCACGAAGGGCCAGTTACCGAAGATCATCGGATAGCCGGGCGCAAACGCATGCACCATCATCAGGCTTGCGAGCGTCTCTGCCAGGGTTTGTGCCAGGAACCCGGCGGGCGCGGCGGGTGCGGTCGCCCCCGATTGAGCCCCTGTAATGCAGTTCAGGGGCATCCCCTCGGCGACCGCAGCCAGCGTTACATCGATCGCGTCCTCGCCGTATCGCATGGGCGAGATGATCGGTGAGATGTGTGCCTTGCAAAAGGGCTGCTTGCGGAACCGGCCTTCGCCGCCGAGCACCATGTCGAAGATCTCGACGCAGGGCTTGACGTATTCGCCGACGAAGAAGGATGTGCCGACCGGTTTTGTTGTGCCGCGCGCGAGCGCGTAGGCGGTGTTGATGTCGAGGTCGCGATTGTTGGGCACATCCGTCGCAACGCAACAGCGGGTGAACCAGGAAATGTTGGTCAGACGGTCCTGGAGCCGTGTGAAGTCATAGAGATCGCGCAAGGTCGAAGGCCGGTAGAGCCCGGTATCGAGATCGAGCGTTTGCACAGCCGCTCCGCCCGTTCCAAAATGCACGCGGTCGCCGCCAATTTCGAAGGACCGGTTCGGGTCGCGCCCGTGGAACACGAAGGTCTTTGGCGCAGCGGCGATCGTGTCCTCGACAAGGGCCCGAGGGTAGAACAGGCGCCCGTTACGCCACGCGGCACCGCGGGCAACCGCCGCCTCACGCAGCACGTCAGGCACCTCGCCCATCCCAAGATCCGACAGCAAGCGCAGTGCGGTGTCGTAGATCGACGAGAGATCAGCATCTGAAAGCGGTCGGTACTGGCCACCAATCTGTCCTGGCGGGCAGGGATTGACCTCTGGTTCGGCCGCCTGCCGCCGCCCGATCCGGGCCTTGCGTCCATCGCGCCGGGCGCGCTGTGTCACTGTCATACGTTGAACCTCCCTGATCAGCCTTGCGTTGACAGGCTGACTGCGCAAGCTGCGCAGGGGCATTTCGGAGATATTGAAACGCTGATTAGGCTGAATCGTAGGGATGCGCCATGGCGCCTTCGAGAGACGACACGATGGAAGGGCGGCTGACCCTGCGTGCAATGGAGGTCTTCGCGGCGGTCGCCGATGCAGGCTCGCTCAGCGCAGGCGCCCGGCGTCTCGGTGCGGCGGTTTCCACCGTCAGTCAGCAACTCTCAGGCCTGGAGCATGCGCTTGGTGTCGAACTGATTGACCGGGCGGCGCGCCCGTTTGCCCTTACACCGGCGGGGCGCCTGTTTCAGACACGCAGCGCTCAGATCCTTGACGATATCGCGAAAACCCGTGCCGCGTTGGCGGCGCTTGACCTCGCAGCCGTCCGGTCGTTGACGCTCGGTCTGCTCGAGGATCTCGAGGGAGACGTGCTGCCCGAACTGCTGGTGCGTTTGTCGCGAACCTTCCCGCGCTGTGCCTTTACCGTCGAGACAGGCTACAGCCATCGAAACATCGAGGCGCTCGAGCGACGTCAGGCCGATCTTGTAGTCGCGTCGGATGTCTCGGACCTGCCAGACGGGATCGAGCGACACAGGATCCTCCGTGATCCGCTCATCCTGATCGCTGCAGAAGGGGTGATCGACGGCGACGACATTCTGGCAAGGCTGGCAAACACCGAGATGATCCGCTTCAACCGCGCTCAACCGATTGCCAGGATGATCGAGGCTCATCTGCGACGCCACAGATTCGCGGCCCCGGGCCGGTTCGAGGTTGAAACCAATCACGCCATGACTGCGATGGTTGAGCGGACCGGTGGATGGGCCATCACCACGCCCCTTGGCCTTCTCAGCGCGGAATGGGCAGGCCGGGTCGAGGCGCGTCCGTTGCCGTTTCAGGCGCAGGCCCGGACCCTTTACGTATGTACACGGCGCTGCGTTCTTGGAACTTTGCCCGCAGCGGTCAGCACCGTGTTACGCCAGATCCTGGCAGATGGCTCGGTCCGGCGCGGTCGTGACTTGATGCCGTGGCTGGGCGATACGTTCCGCGTTCTGGATGGCGAAAAAGTCGAAACGTAGTTTTGGATAATTCGAAAGACAAGGCATGCCGTTGCTGACTGAGGGCACAGCGGCAACACTGGCCCTGCAGTATCAGGAAAGAGCGAGAGACCGTGATGCAGACTCAGGCACGGGCAGTGGTCATTGGGGGCGGGATTGCGGGGTGCTCGGCGCTCTATCATCTGACTGTCGAAGGGTGGACGGATGTCATCCTGCTCGAACGGGATGAACTGACCTCTGGCACAACGTGGCACTCGGCGGCGCAGGTCACGAATTTTGGTCCGAACCAGTGCATGATTGGGCTCAAGACCCATTCAATCCGGCTCTACAAGGACTTGGCCGCCGATCTGGAGTACCCTGTCGGCTACCACAACGGCGACGGCGGTCTGCGCCTGGCCTCCGCCGACTGGCATCTCGACGGATACCGGCACTTTCAATCCATGGCGAAATCCATGGGGGTCGAGTTCGAGCTTCTCCCGCCGGAGGAATGCGCGCGGCGACACCCGATGATCTCGACCGACGGGCTGGTCGGTGCGTTATGGGATCCGGAGGATGGCGATATCGACCCCGCCCAGCTCTGCCAGGCATTGGCCCGGCGTGCGCGGGCGGCGGGGGCCGAGGTCCGGCGCAAGACGCCGGTCACTGGCCTCACGCAGACCACGGATGGCTGGCTCGTTCATACGCCCGACGGGGACATCCGCTGCGAACATGTGGTCAATGCGGGGGGATACCGCTGCAACGAGATCGGTGCGATGATGGGGGTGCAGCACCCTGTCGCCTCAATGGAGCATCAATACTTCGTGACGGAGGAGATCCCGGAGCTCGCTACGCTGGGTCACCGGGTCCCGCTGATCCGCTGCCCGACCGGGGATTTCTATCAACGGCAGGAAAAGAACGGCCTCCTCATCGGTTTTTATGAACACGAGTGCAAGACCTGGGGTCTGGACGGGATCGACCCGAACTTCACGATGGATCTTTGCCCCAACGATCTGGACCGGGTTGCGGATGTATTCGAGGCTGCGATGCATCGCCTGCCCTGTCTTGCCGAGAGCGGGATCCACACGATCGTCAACGGACCGATCACCTACACGCCGGATGGGTTGCCTCTGGTCGGGCGTGTGCCCGGGCGGCGCAACGCGTGGTGTATCACGGGGCTGCGGGCAGGGCTCGGCGAGGGCGGCGGCCATGGCTGGCTCCTTGCGCAACAGATGGTCCATGGCGAAGCGGAGTACGACACCTGGTGCCTGGATCCACGGCGCTTCGGCCCGCATGCAACGGTCGAGTTCACCGCGTTGAAGGCGATCGAGGACTATCAGAACGAGTTTCGTTTCCACCTGCCGCATGAGCATCGCCCTGCTGGGCGCCCCGCGCGCACGACACCGCTGACGCCGGTGTTGGAGGCCGAAGACGCCGTGTTCGCCGTTGTCAACGGGTGGGAGCGTGCCGCCTTCTGGAAGCCGGCAGCCGACTTCGCCGAGGTGCACAGCTTCCGGTTCAACAACACGGTCGATGTGGTTGCGGCCGAGGTTGATGCGGTGCGCACCGGTGTCGCGATCACCGAGGTCAACGGTTTCAACCGTATCGAGATCGCAGGTCCGGGGGCGCTGGATTGGCTCGATGGCTTGATCTGCGGCCGCGTGCCACGCCGGGCCGGCAAAGTTGGTCTGGGGTATACACTGACCACGCAGGGACATCTGCTCTCCGAGGCGACGCTGGCAGTGCTGCCGTCCCATGACGACGCGGATCGCGTCTGGTGGGGATCGGCCGCTGCTGCCGAGTTTCATGACATGGACTGGCTGTGCGCGATGGCGCCGCCCCCCGGTGTGACCCTGACGAGCCTGACCAATGATCACACGATCCTGGTGGTTGCGGGACCGCAATCGCGCGATCTCCTGGCCGAGGCATGTCCCCGAACAGACTGGTCTGCGGCGGCTTTCCCATGGCTCTCGGCGCGGGAGATCCACATCGGAGCAATCCCGGCCGTTGCCATGTCCGTGAGCTTTTCGGGCGAGTTGGCGTGGGAGTTGCACATCCCGAACTGGGGGCTCCTTTCAGCCTGGCGCCAATTGGTCGCCGCGCGTGGTGGGAGCGCGCAGAGATTTGGTCTCTATGCGGTCGAGTCGATGCGGCTGGAGAAAGGCTACGGTCACTGGAAGGCCGACTTCATCGACGAGGTGACGCCTTATGAGGCGGGTCTCGATCGGTTCGTGAAGATGGACAAGGACTTCCACGGCAAGGCGGGCTTGATCGCACGGGAGACGGAGGGCAGGAAGGTTCAGTCCGTGACCCTAACGCTGGATCGTACGGATGCGCCTGCGCATCCTGGAGATGCCGTCCTGTCTGCCGGACGGGTTGTTGGCTCGGTCACGTCGGCGGGGTGGGGCCACCGCACGGGCCTGAACATCGCTTTCGCTTTCATCGAAGCCGGTTTGGTCCCGGACGCACCCCTGTCCGTTCTGGTTCTTGGGGAGGAAAGCTCTGCGCACCGGGCCGAAAGATGCCTCTACGATCCGGAGAACGCCCGGGTCCGTGCCTCGTAGGAACCCCGCTCACAGGTCAGCATACGCCGTCGATGCCTGGTCCCGCCCGACAAGTCTTTCTTTAAGGGCTTGGTGCAAGGATGCACGCGATCGAGGTTGATCGGAACGGGGCATGGAGCGAGCTGAGGACCAGCCGACCGGTACGGCTCGGCCCGCATCTGCCGCTGACGCGGAGGGTGCAGCGCCCGCTGTCGGGGGATTTGATGATGTGCTCTCGGTCACGGGGGCCGGGGTCGTCGTGCTCGATGCCGAGGCGCGCTGCGTTTTCCGCAACCAGAAGCTGTTCGAACTGCTCGAGCTTGACACCGAGTTCGATGTCATCGGCAGAGCGATGCATGATATTCTGAGTGAACTGGTCAATCGCGGCGATTTCGGGCCCCGGATCCCACCGACCATGCCGGTGGACCCTATGATGTTCACCGAGCCCGGGTTTGGCGAGATTTACCTCGAGACGCCGCTCGGACGGATGCTCAGCACCGATGTGGCGGCCCGCCCCGGCGGCGGTTGGGTTTTGACCTATTTCGACATCACGCAGGTCAAACAGCGGTCGCGTGAGCTTTTCATTGCCAAACAGGAACTCGCGGACAGCCGGCGCCGCGCCATGCGCTACGCCAAGAAAGCCGAGGAAGCAAACGAGGCGAAGTCGGCCTTCCTCGCATCGATGAGCCACGAAATCCGCACCCCGATGAACGGCATCATCGGCATGTCCGATCTTCTGCTTGAGACCACGCTGACCGAAGATCAGCGCTCTTATGCCGAGACGATCAGCCAGTCCGCCGAAGCGCTGCTCGGGAATCGTCAACGATATTCTCGATTTCTCGAAGATCGAAGCGGGGCACATGAGCCTCGACATCGCGCCGTTCAACCTGCTCCAGGTGCTCGAGGACGTCGTGATGCTCGTCTCGCCCAAGGCGATGGGCAAGGGTGTCGAGGTGATCCTGACTTATGACCCGGCTTTGCCGGTCATGCTGGACGGGGATGCCAGCCGGATCCGCCAGCTGCTGATCAACCTGATCGGCAACGCGGTCAAGTTTACGCTGGAGGGCGAAGTCCGGGCCCGGGTGACAGGAACTGCTGCGGATGGTGCCGCGACCCTCTCGATCGCAATCGAGGATACCGGCATCGGCATCCCGGACGATGCGGTTGATGGGATTTTCGGCGAGTTCATCCAGGTCGACCAAACCCGCGCCCGCAAATTCGAGGGAACCGGCCTCGGTCTTGCGATCACGAAGCGCCTTGTCGACATGATGGCGGGCGAGATCGATGTCTCCTCGGTGCTGGAGGAGGGGACGGTGTTCACGATCTCGCTGACCTTGCCCGTTGCCGAGACGGACGCGATGTCCGAGATGGCGATCATACCGGGCATGGCGCGGGTGCTCTGTGTCGATGACAGCGCGACGAACCGAGAGGTGTTGGCGCAATGGCTGGGCCGTGCGGGAATGACGGTGATTGCATCCGATGGCGGGTCGGGCCTGCCGGACCAACTTGCCGAGGCTCCTCCGGATCTCGTGCTGATCGATGCGCAGTTGCCACCAGAGGTGTCGCGGCATGTTCTGACGGCGGTTTCATCCGCTGCCCCGCGGGCGCCGATCATCGCTCTGGCAACGACCGAGCCGCCGGAAACCGTGACCTTGCCTCAGGACGCTGTCGCCGGGCGGATCCTGAAACCGCTGCGGCCCACGCTGCTGGTGCGTCAGATCATGGAAATCATCGGCAGCACAGAAGCGACCGGCAACGCGGGGACGCAAGGCAATCAGGGAACCACGGATGCGCCGCCTGACCCGGAGATCCTGGCGCGGGACCAACCGCTGAACATTCTGGTGGCCGAGGACAATCGGACGAACCAGCTTGTCATGAAGAAGATGCTCAAGGGACAGCCGGTGACCCTGACCTTCGCAGACAATGGGGCCATCGCGGTGGACACCTTCCAGACCTTGCGACCGGATCTGATGTTCATGGACATCTCGATGCCGGAGATGGACGGGTTCGAGGCGACGGAGGCGATCCGCGACTTCGAGCTTCAGCAGCAGCTTTCCCGGACGCCGATCGTTGCGCTGACAGCGAATGCGCTGACCGAGGACCGCGATCGCTGTCTGGCTCGGGGTATGGACGATTACCTCTCCAAGCCTGTGCGCAAAGGGGCATTGCTTGAGGTGATTGAACGCATCTGCCCTGCGGACATGTCGGACGAGAGGTCCAAGATGCGGGGCGCAGGCTGAGATCAAACTGAGGGCGGCTGCGACGCGGCTTTGCTCAAGCCGTCCCTTGACTGCCCGGATGGGCGTTTGCCGCCCCGCGGGCCGGTCAGACCAGCGCTTCCATTTTCGTTGCGAGGTCGAAATCCAGGCCAGTCAAACCGCCCGCGTCGTGGGTCGTCATCCGGACCTCGACCCGGTTGTAGACGTTGCGCCATTCCGGGTGATGGTTCATGGCCTCGGCGGCGAACCCTGCGCGAACCATCCAGGCCAATGCGTCTGGAAAGCCCTTGAAGCGGAAGGTTTTCTCGATTGCCTTTCCGTCATCCGAGCGGGTCCATCCGGCGGTGCTGAGTTCCTGTGGAATGTCGGTCATGTCTGTCCCCCTTCCGGTGTCGGTCGCTGTGCTGGCATGGGCGCGTGGTCCTGCCAGCGTTCGGCATTTGCGCGTATCGCAGTGGCTCTCTCGTCAACAGGTGGATGGCTGGCCAGCCAGCTCACGGCCTGCGGCGCCGATGCACCCGGGATCAGTTTCGGCAGTTTCTCGAGCAGCGTCGCCTGTGCTTCTGCCCCAAGGCCTGAACGCACCATCAGCGCAGTGGCATAGGCGTCTGCCTCGAACTCGTCACGGCGCGAGAGCTTCGCGGTGACCAGGTTCAGCAGCCAGGCTACGACGTAGTGGCCGAAGAACGGGATGATGCGCCCGACCACGGCCCCGAGCACGATGTGCGCCGCCTGACGGCCCGCGACCTCGACCATGCGCCGTTTCATGTGCCCCAGCGCCAGATGCCCCATCTCATGCGCCGCGACCGAGGCGATCTCTCGCGCCGAGACGGCGCCGGTGCGGAACTGCTCAAGCAACCCCTCGGTCACGTAGATCTCGCCCGTATCGGTCGCGAGCCCGTTGATGCCGCTGTCCTCGAGCAGACGCACCTCGACCCGGTCGATCCCAGCAGCATTGGCAAGCCGGGCGAACATCGCTTCGAGCTGGTCGTTCTGCAAGGGCCGGGACTTCCCACGCAACGCGTGGCCCGAGCTTTGCGCCCGGATCTTCCAGAAGACGACCATCGCGGCGATCAACAAAATCGGGAAGAGGAACTTGATCATGCCGAACATATAGGGCGCTGCCTGCGCCCCGTCACGTCCCTGCCGTCTTTGCCGATCGCACAACTCTGTTTTCAGCGCAGGCATCTGGGTTCGCCTGCCCTGCGACGCTAAGGTCACCACACCCCGAAGATACCAGAGAAAGGACCAGGCCATGTCCGATACTGCACGCCCCACCGTCCCAACCATCCCGCCCGTCGAGACCGCTGACCCCGCGGCGACCGGGGCCATCGTCGGGCATGTCCATCTGCGCGTGGCCGATCTCGACCGGGCGATCGCGTTCTATTCCGGTGTGCTCGGCTTTGACGTCATGCAGCGCTATGGCGATCAGGCAGCGTTCCTGTCGGCCGATGGCTATCATCATCATATCGGACTGAACACCTGGGAGAGCAGGGGTGGTACCCCGCCACCTGCCGGGCACACCGGCTTGTACCATACGGCGTTTCTGTTCCCGACGCGCGCCGCTCTTGGCGCAGCGCTCGGTCGCGTGGTTGCCGCGGGCGTGCCGATCACGGGCAAGGCCGACCACGGTGTCAGCGAGGCTGTCTACTTCGACGACCCCGACGGCAATGGCGTCGAACTCTACAGGGACAAGCCGCAAACCGAGTGGCCCGTGGACGCCAACGGACATCTCGCGATGGTCAATGCGCCGCTCGACCTTGATGCGATCCTTGCGGAGGCGGTGGTTACCGAGGTCTGAACCTTTGCGCCAAAAGCAACAGTTAACCCCTGGGGCTGGGATCCACCCCGTATGGCAAGCGTATGGCACCCGTACCGCACTCGTATGGCAGCCGTCCCGCATGCGTATGGCAAGTGTATGGACAGAAAGTCGCGCTGTCGGTGTCAGTACCGGCCCGAGGATCTCGACGCTTCGGCCCACTGGTGCGCCGGTGTCTTGCCCGCGATCTCCAGGATCAGCTTGCGGCGGACGGCCGCCGCGAAGGTCTCGGCATTCTCGGCGGCCACGACGAACGCGCCCGGCCCACCAATGATCATGTCGCGAAAGGCCGTCTCCAGATTGTAGCTCACCGGTGGGCCGTTGCAGCCCCGGCAGAGCACGGCCAGACCGTTGATGGTGATCCCTGCGGCCAGGACCTCGGCGCGGGCGTCTTCGATGCTCGGGCCGTTCCAGTTGTTGGCGCTGTCGGCCGAGAGGTCGATCACCTTGCGCAGGCCCTCATAGGCGTTGCTCTCGATCAGCTGTTTGCCCGTCAGCAGGGCCGAGCCGATCGCGTTGCGCCCCCAGGCGCGGCGCGGCGGCGGCAGCAATGCGGCGGCGAAGGCGCGGGCGCTCTCCTCCCCATCGATCCGTGTCCATGGGACGATGGTGTCCTGCGACAGCGCGTCGGCCCACTCGACATAGGTCAGCGCGATGGCGCCAAAGCCGCTGTGGATGATGGCATCGATGACGGCGGGATCCGTGATCGCCTCGGCATAGCCCTGACGCTGGAAGCGGATCTCGGCATCGTCGATCGATCCCGTCGCATCGGCCAGCAGCACCAGCTCCAGCGAGACCCGGCGGTCGGTCTCTGCCTGTGCCGAGCCGCCATGAAGGGCAACGCAGGCCAGTGCAAGCATGCCGCAAACCAGTCGTCTGCCGAGGGTCGGTACGAGAGTGGCCATCGTGGCAGGCTAGCACGGGATGGCTGTACCGTCCGCAGAAAAGAAGATGTCTTCGGTCAGACCGAATGCGCGCGCCCAAACGGGTTCAGGAGAGAAAACGACCCGGCCAGATGCCGCTCGGCGTCGGTCAGGCGTTGGGCCTGCTCGACCTCGTCCAGATCATCGAACCGCGCCATCAGGTCTTCGCTCAACCCGCCGTGCTGCATCTCGGCAAAATGGTTGGCTGCATGCTGAATCAGCCACAGGCGAAACCCGATGAACGCGAACGAAAGCATCTGGCAGGCCCACTTCGGATCGACATATCGCTGGGAGAGAACCACCGTTGCGGTCAGACCAAGCAGTGCCAGATCGCCCCAATGCCCCGCCAGCCGGGCGAGCATGAAATAGCGCTTCAGGACCGGATAGCCCGTGCCTTTTCCGACTGCAGCGCCCAGGCCCGGGTTCGCTTCGAGACAGGCTTCGATCTTCAACAGCCCGAGGCGTCCGCGCAGCGCCCGATCCATCCATGTCCCCTCCGGCCCGAGTGCGAGTTGCCAGCGGGTCAGCCGCGCGTAGAGCTTCACCTCCAGCGCCAGACCGATCACGAAGAACAATCCGAGATCGACAATCGCCGAGTAGGTCGCGCCGAACTGCAGCTTGATCACGAAGACCAGCGCGCCGATGGCCATGCACCCGGGCAACCCGATCAGCCAGAGCCAGCCAGAGATCTGGTGCAGATGCACCCGCCGCTGCCCTGCATCCATGCCGTTTGTCGGATCATCGTCTTTGGCAGCCATGTTGTTCGCGCACTCAATCTGCTTGCTCAGTATGCGTTAAACGCGACGGTTCTGTCGGTTTTATGGCCACGACCGAAGTCTCACGTGCCGGTCAAGATCGGTGCTGAGAGGAGAAGCGATGGGGCTGCGGCGAGCATGACCACAACGAACTTCGATGCTCCGCCTGACTCTGCTGGAGGGTCACTTGTCTCAAAACCACCGGTAACCAACTTTACAATAATACCCCACCCGATTGCGCAAGCAGTTGCGAAGGCAACCCATGGCGGGAGTAGTACATATGCGAGGCCCCCGCCCGAGGCAGCTTCTTGCTCGGTCATGGTGAAATAGATCCACGCGACCGAGCCTGGAACTGACAAGATAAAGATCAAAGCGACCAAGATTATCTTGGTGTCCTGCTTGAGATGCGAGGCCGTGATCCAGGTGACGACAAAGATCTGGCAGTTGAGTACGATTTGAAAGTCCATATCGGATCGTCACCACCCCGGTTCCGCGTCCACAGGCGAGATGAGGTCCGACCCTCCCAGGTTCAACTGGCGCTGATCAAACTTACCAACTAGCGGCTCAGTTCCTTGGTTGCCGCGTCGAGGCCGCTGAGGGTCATGGGAAACATGCGTTCGGACATGATCTCGCGGATCATCCCAATCGATTGGGTGTACTTCCAGTGCTTCTCGGGGACCGGGTTGATCCAGATCGAGGACGGCCACTGGTTCAGGGCGCGGCGCAGCCAGACCTCGCCCGCCTCGGGGTTCCAGTGCTCGTTGGCGCCGCCGGGGTAGATGATCTCGTAGGGCGACATCGAGGCATCGCCGACGATCACCAGTTTGTAATCCGGACCGTAGGTGTTCAGCACCTCCCAGGTCGGGGTTTGTTCATCCCAACGGCGGCGGTTGTCGCGCCAGACGCCCTCGTAGAGGCAGTTGTGGAAGTAGTAGTATTCGAGGTGCTTGAACTCGGTGCGCGCGGCCGAGAACAGCTCCTCGACCACCTTGATGTGGTCATCCATCGAGCCGCCGATATCGAACAGCATCAGCACCTTGACCGCGTTGCGCCGCTCGGGACGGGTTTTCACGTCGAGGTAGCCGTGCTCGGCTGTCGAGCGGATGGTGCCATCGAGATCCAACTCGTCCGCCGCCCCGTCGCGCGCCCAGCGGCGCAGGCGTTTGAGGGCGACCTTGATGTTGCGGGTGCCAAGTTCCACCGTGTCGTCGAGATTGCGGAACTGGCGCTTGTCCCAGACCTTGACTGCGCGGCGATGGCGGCTCTCGTGCTGGCCGATGCGCACGCCCTCGGGATTGTAGCCATAGGCACCGAAGGGCGACGTGCCCGCCGTGCCGATCCATTTCGAGCCGCCCTGATGGCGGCCCTGCTGTTCTTCCAGACGCTTTTTCAGCGTCTCCATCAGCTTGTCCCAGCCGCCAAGGGATTCGATTTCCTTCATCTCCTCGGGGCTGAGATGCTTCTCGGCCATCTTGCGCAGCCATTCCTCGGGCAGGTCCATCGTCTCGACCCCGTCCGCGCTGCCCGAGACCGTCTCGAGCCCCTTGAACACATGCGCGAAGACCTGATCGAAGCGGTCGAGATGGCGCTCGTCCTTCACCAGAGCGGACCGGGCGAGGAAGTAGAACTCCTCGACATCGTACATCGCCAGCCCGTGGTCCATCGCTTCGAGCAGCGTGAGATGCTCGCGCAGGCTGACCGGGACCTTGGCTTCCTTGAGCTTGAAGAACAGGTTCAGAAACATGTGCCTTGCCTCACCCCAACAGGCCCATATGCCCAGCGACCGTCATCCCGACCATACCGACGACAAACGCGGCGAAGCCGTGGGCGAGGGCGTATTGCAGTTTGTCTGCCTGGGTGCCGCCGCGGCGCGCCGCGCGCATCCAGCCGATGGCGCCGAAGATGGCAGCCAGAATTAGCGCGACGACCATGCCCGCTCCCTTACTGGGACAGCCACCGCGCCACGTCCGGATGGTCGCTGCCAAGGGCATAGGCGCCCCATTCGCCCGCGCGGCGGCGGGCCTCGAAACTTCGTTTGGACTGCTGTATGGCGCGCAGGCTGGCCGCTTGCAAGGCGTAGAAGGCCACGAGGCGTTCATCCTGGCCATGCGCGGCCAGCGGGGTCTCGAGCGGCTCGAGCGTGATTGCGGCCTCGCGATGATCCCCGCGGGCAAACAGCATCCGCGCGCGATCAAGCTTGAGCCGGGTGATTCGGATATCATTCGGTCCATGCGCCCGGGTGCAGACCTGAAGCGCACGGTCTATCGCAGCGAGAGCCTTGTCGGGTGTATCGCCCGTTACCCGGACCAGCGCGGCGAGGGCACGACAATGGTAGGCACTGCCGGGCGCACGGCTGCTGGCGATGCCGACGGCGGCGCGTGCCGCCTGTTGCCGTGTCGACGTGCCGTTGGAGCGGTCGAACACGGTCGCGATTTCCTTGGCCCAGCGTTTCATGTCGCGCTGGCGTAGCCGGGGCAGGGGCGATGCACCGGCACCCTGCGGGTTCAGCCGGACGAGTGCGCGGCGCGCAGCATCGCGCGTCTCGCGCCGCGACAGGCCTGTGCGCATCTCCGGCGCGTAGAGCACCTGCAGCATCAGATAATCCAGCCGCGTCGGCCAGATATGCGCGCCATCATCGTTGAAGATCGACGGGCCGAGGCCGTAGAGATCGTTCGCAGGGCCAAGCGCTTGCGCGATCTCCTCGATCAGACAGGTCCTGGCGAGGTAGGGCTCGAGCGTATCGGGGATGAACACGGACATCGCATCGACCCGGCGCTGGGTCTCGAAGGCCTGTCCGCCAAACTGCTTGGGCGCTGTGCGGAACCGGGGCCAGCTCAGACGCCCCGGGGCCACGACGCAGACATGCTCGGGCAGTTCGCTGCGGAACTCGCTGCCGGGGATGAACTGCACAAGCAGATTGGGTGTGATTGGCCGATTAGCCCGCGATGCAAGCGCAATGTCGATCCCTGTGCGCCCGCGGATCTCGGACAGGTAGCGCCCGACAAAGGCCGTGTACTGCGCCGCGCCGGGCCCTGACAGGCTGACCGAGATCGGTGCCTCGTACCGCACGAGGTTGCGCCGCCGCGCCCCCCATTCCAGGTCATGGGTCAACCGGGTGAGCAGATCCGCAAGGCTGTCATGGCTGTAGCGCGTATGGCCGGCAGGCAGCGCGGTGCCGAGGCGCGGAAAGCCCGGTTGTGGACCTGCCGCATAGGGGTCGCTGCGGGCAAACGGTCCAGCAGGCAGGCAGGCCGCCAAGGTCAGGATGGCGAGAAGCCCCGCCGCCAGCCGCACCATGCTCACCGATTGTATTTGATGAAGGGCGTCACTGTGGCGATGCGGTCATAGAGCTGGCGTGCGGTCGCATTGAAGTCCTGCGTCAGCCAGTAGACCGTCGGGCAGCCCGCTGCATCGCCGGCGGCATAGACCGCCTCGATCAGCGCGCGCCCCGCGCCGGTGCCGCGGGCGGCCTCGGACACGAACAGATCCTGCAGATAGATCACCTTCTCGATCCGCCAGCAGTGCCGGTGAAAAAGGTAATGCGTCAGCCCGATCAGCACACCGTCGCGTTCGGCCACCAGACCATGGAACTCGTTGGGATCGTCGGACAGGAGGCGCGCAAACGTGGTCTGGTAGACCTCCTCGGGGACGGATGTCTCGTAGAAGGTGAGATATCCGGTCCAGAGCACGCGCCATTCGGCCTCGTCCCGGGCCTCGACCGGGCGGATGGTGACACTCATCTAAACGCCCTCCATCGTCGCGGCGTGCCGGTCGACCACCCGCTGCAGGAGCGGTGCGTAATGAGCAAAGCCGGGCGTCGGTTTGCCCGGGATCTTGGCTTCGTCATCCCAGATCCGCACCTGCAGGACCGCCTCGAGATCGGGATTGTCTGCGAACGCCTGAACCTCGTCCTTGGACATCGGTCCGCCCTGCAGCTTCAGCGACAGGACCGAGGCTTCGGACAAACGGGCGAAATAGGCCGGGTCCGTCGCGCAGAGATAGCGCTTGGCGGCGACATGATATCTCACGCAATCCACGACAACCTTCGGGAAGTGAGCCGCAAGGATCGCCGCCCCTGCTTCCTCGTGCTGGCTGTCGATGCCCTGATCCGCGGCATCGGTCGGGAAGTCGTGCGTAAAATGCCCGACATCATGCAACAGCGCAGCGGCGATCACCTCCTCAGTCGCCCCCGCGTCTTTGGCAAGCTGTGCCCCCTGCAGCATATGTTCCGAGATCGAGACCGGCTCGCCCAGATACTCCTCCGCCCCGCGGCGCGCGAAGATCTCGGCGAGGAAGGGGATGATCGTCTCCCGGGTCAGCTCTGCTGTGGCCACCATACAGCCATCTCCTTGCGTGGTTGAGCAGGCGTCACCATCCCCGGATCGTCGCGTTTTATCAAGCCCGCTGGATGCATGGTCCGGGGTGTCCGTACGCGCCGGAAAAAAATTCGACGTGGCTGGGAATAAATCATCGCGCGCGCCGTTGTCCTATCACATCCCCGTCGACGCGGGGCCCGAGATGCAGGAGATCCGCCGATGATCAAACCCTTTGCCATGCTTGCGATGGTCGTATGCCTCGCCGGGTGCGCCGAGATAAACCGCGCCACAACGTTCTTGGAGGGCCTGGGTCTGAGTGTGACCGAAGCACCGGAGACGCGGCCGCTGCAAGCCGCGCTTAACCCAGCCCCGTTTCCACGCCGTGATGAGCTGCGCACGATCGAGTACACGTCGCTCTCCTCGGGCACACCGGGCCAGATCCGCATTCTTCAGCGCGGCAACACGATCTCCGCCAGTCAGGAGGATGGCTGTTTCTGGCGCCGCCATGCGGACTGGTTCGCGCCGTCGAAAAGCTGGAGCAACTGCGGGACGTCCAAGACCTGGCAGACAGCCTCGGCCGAGGTGCGTGTCGTCGATCCGCTCTATCCGCTGAAGCTTGGCGCCAGCGGCGTCTACCAGCGCGTTGCCCGGTCTGCCACCGGTGCGGTCTCGGCCCGCACGACCCGCTGCTCGGTTCTCGATGCGGTCGAGGTGGTCGGCTCCTCCGGCAAGGCCGCGCCCTCCTATGTCGTCGAGTGTCGCGATGGCCGCCGGGTTCGCAAGACCTGGTACGCACCCGGCATCGGCCCTGTTGCGTACGTCCAGCGCCACCGCAAGCGTGGCCTCGAGGACGCCTGGCAACGGGTGTTCTGAGAGGCCCGTGCGGTCGGGCGGCATGCCCCCCTCGTGCCGCCCGGCTTTTGAGCCCATTGCCCGCCATCAGCGTTCGGGTGATTGATAGGCAGACGCACCAGAGCAAGGATTGCCTTAGCGCCGTTCGGCGCATCGTTCGGCTTCACACCGCTCTGTCGTTGCTGAACCACACGCCATCCCTTGTGCGCGACGTGTCGCTCAGCGATTCGAGCCCGGCCTCACCCGCCCTGGCGCCGGGCCAGGAAGGCGAGGCGTTCGAAGAGGTGGACGTCCTGCTCGTTCTTCAACAGGGCGCCATGCAGCGGCGGGATCGCGGATTTGGGATCGGCGCGCAGCGTCTCGGGGTCCACGTCATCGGCGACCAGCAGTTTCAGCCAGTCCAGCACCTCCGAGGTCGAGGGTTTTTTCTTCAGGCCTTGCGTCTCGCGGATCTCGTAGAACTGGGTCAGCGCTTCGCGCACCAGCTTCTTTTTGATGTCGGGGAAGTGGACCTTGATGATCTGGGTCATCGTCTCGGCATCTGGAAAGCTGATGAAGTGGAAGAAGCAGCGGCGCAGGAAGGCGTCCGGCAGTTCCTTCTCGTTGTTCGAGGTGATGATCACGATGGGGCGGTGCTTCGCCTTGATGGTCTCGCCGGTCTCGTAGACGTGAAACTCCATCCGGTCGAGTTCCTGCAACAGGTCATTCGGAAATTCGATATCGGCCTTGTCGATCTCGTCAATCAGCAGAACGAGTCGTTCGTCCGCCTCGAAGGCCTCCCACAGTTTGCCCGGCTTGATGTAGTTTTTCACATCGCGGACGCGCTCATCACCGAGTTGGCTGTCACGAAGACGTGAGACCGCATCGTATTCGTAAAGACCCTGCTGCGCTCGGGTGGTCGACTTGATGTGCCACTCGATCAATCTGAGGCCCAAGGACGATGAGACCTGCCGCGCGAGTTCTGTTTTGCCCGTTCCCGGCTCGCCCTTGACCAGCAAGGGCCGTTCCAGCGTGATGGCGGCGTTTACGGCGACCATCAGGTCCTCGGTCGCGACATAATCTTTCGTGCCCTCAAAGCGCATGGACGGTCCTTTGCTTTACGTAACGTCAGAGTTTTCCACAGATCGGAATCGCGGGCGTATAGCGTAGATTTGACGACTCTTTAAGACGTGACAACCACATTCACTGCGACTATAGAGGCGCCGGAGAGGGTATCGGTCGTGGCGAAAAAACGTGACGAAACCGGGGGTTCGGCGATGAATGTTGAGACAACCATCACCGCGGATTATGTACCAAGTGATGACGAGCCGTTCATGAACGAGCGTCAGAAAGAGTACTTCCGCCAGAAACTGACGGACTGGAAGAACTCGATTCTGGATGAGAGCCGTGGCACCGTCACAGCGATGCAGGAAGACACCACAAACATTCCTGATCTTGCAGATCGTGCTTCGGCCGAGACGGACCGTGCGCTTGAGTTGCGCACACGGGATCGTCAGCGCAAGCTGATCTCGAAAATCGACGCGGCCCTGCGCCGGATCGACGAAGGGAACTACGGCTATTGCGAGGTAACGGGTGACCCGATCGCGTTGAAACGGCTCGACGCACGCCCGATCGCGACCCTGTCGCTGGAAGCGCAGGAAATGCACGAGCGCCGCGAGAAAGTGCACCGCGACATCTGATCGCCATGTTCACGCGGTGCTGGCGGCCGGTGGATGTCGCAGCGGGTTTTCAGAAATCCGAGGATCTAGGGTGTAAGCGTTGTGCCAGTGCGACAGGCTCGCTTTGGATGCATGGGCTTGGCGATGCGCGGTGTGCCGTGCCAGCGGGATCCTGATGCACGGCAAGGGCGACGGGCCTGTCGCAAAATCAGCGATACAAAATAATTCCGCTTGTTGGCGATATCGATGCGCTCAGAGCGGCTGCTGGCCTGTCCAAGCCCGGCGCGATGCCAAGATTGACACGATAACGTCACTGTGTATAAGCGCGGCGTCCGTCCGTTAGGGCGGAGCTATTGGCGTCCGTGGCCCGTGCAAACGGGATCCTGTCGCCCCAGATGCCGGATCATCATGGGGAGAGGAGGCCGCCTGAACATTTGAGAGAAGGAGCAGGCCGTGACCAAACGCACGTCCGCCAAATACAAACTCGACCGCCGGATGGGTGAAAACATCTGGGGTCGTCCGAAATCCCCGGTCAACCGCCGCGAATATGGCCCCGGCCAGCACGGACAGCGCCGCAAAGGCAAGATGTCCGACTTTGGTCTGCAGCTGCGCGCCAAGCAGAAGCTGAAGGGCTATTACGGCGATCTGACCGAGAAGCAGTTCCGCCGCATCTATGCCGAGGCCGAGCGTCTGCGCGGTGACACCGGCGAGATGCTGATCGGCCTGCTCGAGCGCCGTCTCGATGCGATCGTCTACCGGGCAAAGTTTGTGCCGACGGTCTTCGCCGCACGTCAGTTCGTGAACCATGGCCATGTCGAGGTGAACGGTACGAAGGTGAACATCCCCTCCTACCGCGTGAAGGAAGGCGACGTGATCACCCTGCGCTCGAAGGCGAAGGATATGGCGCTGGTACTGGAAGCGGTGCAGTCGGCCGAGCGTGATGTGCCCGACTACATCGATGTCGATCACTCGAAGATGACCGCGACCTTCGTGCGCATCCCGAGCCTTGGCGACGTTCCCTATGCTGTGATGATGGAACCCAACCTCGTCGTCGAATACTACGCGAAGAATTGATGCCGTGGCGCCGCTTGGCGCCGTGCAACCCCCGAAAGGCCGGCGCCTGCGCCGGTCTTTTGCGTTTGTCCATGGTCCTTCAACGACGGTGCGTCACCGACGCACCCAACGGGATGTTGTGCCTGGCCGCGTAGGGTGCGTCCGTGACGCACCGTCGCCGGTTTAACGATTCGTTAGGCATGGGACGCGACACCCGGTCTATGCCGAATTACAGACGAAGATTGACCCCGGGCGGCACCTACTTCTTCAGCGTCATGCTGTCCGAGGGCGCCGAGATCTCGCTTCTCACTTACCTTGACCGGCTGCGTCACGCCTATGCGCGCACCCATGCCGAACAACCCTTTCGGACCGATGCGATCGTTGTGCTCCCAGATCACCTGCATTGCGTCTGGACCCTTCCGCTCGGGGATGCCGACTACGCCCTGCGGTGGCGCAAGATCAAATCGCGGTTCACCCGCGAGATCGGAATCGCACCTGCGAGATCACGCTCCGAGGCATTGCGTACAGAGCGCGGCATCTGGCAGCGCCGGTTTTGGGAGCGCGAGATTCACGACGACGCGGATTACGCGCTCCACATTGCCTACACTTTGACCGACCCCGTGCGCCATGGCCTCGTGGCCGAGCCTCAGGATTGGACCGCGTCGTCCATCCATCGAGACCTGCGTGATGGATGCCCTCCACCGGATCTTCCCGAAACACCAGATCCCGCCGCATTCGGCGAACGCGGTGTCCGACCGATCGCGGAACCCGCGTAGGGTGCGTCCGTGACGCACCCTTGCCGACGAAAAGACTGGCGCCGGGGTGCGCGCGGCAGTAGGGCTGAGGGGAAGGAGCAACCATGTCTCGCACCGCCATTCTTGTCGATGATGTCGATCACCTGCCGCGCTGGCGCAGGCCGGAAGCCTTGCTGCTGCTCATGGCAGGCACGGTCTGGTTCGGCCTGTCGTTTTATCTCGTTCTCATCAACAGCTTCGCGGTCGAGGTCGTCAATTTCAACGGTTCGGACACCGGCTGGCGCGAAAGCGTGCGCGAGATCCCCGGTTTTCTGTCCTTCCTTGTCATCTTCGTCGTGCGCTTCATGCGAGAGCAGACGCTGGCGATCCTGTCGATCTTTGTCCTCGGCGCTGCCACCGCGGTCACGTCGAACTTCCCCTCGTTCTGGGGGCTTTTGCTGACGACCTACATTGGCTCGATGGGGTTTCACTATTTCGAGGCGGTGAACCAGTCGCTGCAGCTTCAATGGCTCGACAAGGCCACCGCACCGCAGAAGCTTGGCTGGATCGTTGCGGCTTCGTCCGCCGGATCGCTGGTTGCGTACACAGGGGTTCTGACCGCCCGCGAAGTGCTCGATGCGACCTATGGGCAGATGTATGTCGGCTCGGGCGGGCTGGTTGTGGCCGTTGCGATCTTCTGCTGGCTTGCCTATCCGCACTTCCAGGGCCACACGACGCAGCGCAAGGAGATCGTGCTGCGGACCCGCTACTGGCTCTACTACGCCCTCGTTTTCATGGGCGGTGCACGGCGGCAGATCTTCATGGTCTTCGCCCCTTTCATGATGGTCGAGAAGTTTGGCCTTGATGTCGAAGGGCTCGCCGCGATCTTCATCGTCAACTACATTGCGAACATGATCTTCGCGCCGCTGATCGGCCGGTTCATCCAGGGCTATGGCGAGCGCCTTGCGCTGATCATCGAGTATGTCGGCCTGTTCGGGGTCTTCTCGCTCTATGTCGGGGTGTACTATTTCAACTGGAGCTGGGAGGTTGCGGCTGTTCTCTACGTGGTCGACCACCTGCTGTTCGCCATGGCCTTCGCCCAGAAGACCTATTTCCAAAAGATCGCCGATCCCGCGGATCAGGCGCCAACCGCCGCTGTTGCGTTCACCATCAACCATATCGCGGCGGTCTTCTTGCCCGCGATGCTGGGATATCTCTGGCTTGTCTCGCCGCCTGCGGTGTTCTCGCTTGCGGTGATCATGTCACTGATCTCGCTTGGATTGGCATTCCTTGTGCCGCGCCATCCGGCCGATGGGCATGAGACGGTTTTTACGCGGACAGGGTTGGTCCAGCCTGCGGAGTGATCCCATCGCGATGATCCGATCTGCATGACCGCAGCGAAATTCACCTCTGGCTCGACCATGCGCCATGTCGCGGTGATGACGGCGACATCGTCCTTCGGGTTGCTCGCGCTGTTCTTCGTCGATGCGATCAACCTTTTCTACATCTCGATGCTAGGTGTGACCGAACTTGCCGCAGCGATCGGGTTCGCGGGCACATTGCAGTTCTTCATGATCTCGATCTCGATCGGTCTGCTGATCGCGGGGTCTGCCAATGTGAGCCGGGCCATCGGTGCCGGAGACACCGAGCGTGCCCGACATCTCGCGAGCTCTGCCACGTTGACGGCGTTTCTGGCCATGAGCGTGATCGCGGCGCTGGTCTGGATCTGGCGAGAGGAGGCGCTCTATCTGATCGGCGCCCGGGGAGAGGCGCTGGTAGAGGCGAGCCATTTCCTCGCCATCGCGCTGCCGTCGGTCCCGCTGATCGGCATCGGCATGAGCTGTTCCGGCACCTTGCGCGCGATCGGCGAGGCGAACCGGGCCATGTATGTCACCCTAGGCGGCGGGGCGGTGGCCGCCGTGCTCGACCCAATCCTGATCTTTGTGTTCGATCTGGGCCTGACCGGTGCGGCGCTTGCCATGGTTCTGACACGGATCGTGATCGCCGGGATTGGTTTGTGGCTGGTCATAGTCAAACACGACATGTTGGCGCGCCCGTCGCTGCCGGTCTGGCTGGCCGACCTGCCGCCGATCCTGAAGATCGCCGGACCCGCCATCGCAACGCAGCTCTCAACCCCGTTTGGCAATGCCTATCTGACCAATACCGTCGCGGCCTATGGCGACGAGGCTGTGGCAGGTTGGGCCGTGATCGGACGCGTCTCGGCCCTCGCATTCGGGGGGCTCTATGCTCTGGCGGGCGCGGTCGGACCGATCGTTGGGCAGAACTTTGGCGCGGGCTTGTTCGACCGCATACGCAGCACCTATCGGGATGCGCTGATCTTCGTCGTTGGGTACGTTCTCGTGTCCTGGATCGCGCTGATCATCCTCGCTCCGCACATCGCAACGGGCTTCGGGTTGACCGGCGTGGGCAGTACGGTCCTGACGACCTTCGCCTACTACGCCGCAGGCGCGTTCGCCTTCACGGGCGCGCTGTTCGTTGCAAACTCTGCCTTCAACAACCTTGGCCGTCCGCTCTGGTCGACCATGTTCAACTGGTCGCGCGATGCGCTGGTGATCCCGCTCCTGGTCTTCGCGTTCGCCGGCTCACTCGGGGCTGTCGGCGCTGTCTGGATCCAGGCGGTTGCAGGGATCATCGTCGGCACCTGTGCGACCATCGTCGGCTGGCGCACAGTGGGCGAGACTGCCGTCGATCCGGGCACAGCCGAGGGCGCCGCGACGATCACAACGCCGGCATTTTCCTCTGGACGGGCGGCCACAGGCCTTGCCAGCGAGGCCGCGTCTCCGGAGCCTCTGGTAAGATCGGGCGAGAATCGCTAGATAGCCCGGCGGACACGAAAATGATCGCCTGAACACCCGAGGATCGAGCAATGCCGAAGATCACCTATATCGAGCACAGCGGAACCAAGCATGAGGTCGAGGTCGCCGAGGGCCTGACCGTGATGGAAGGGGCCGTGTCGAACAATATTCCCGGCATCGACGCCGATTGCGGCGGCGCCTGCGCGTGCTCGACCTGTCATGTCTATGTCGACCCGGCATGGGTCGAGAAGCTGCCCGCCAAGGAAGACATGGAAATCGACATGCTCGATTTCGCGTTCGAGCCGGACGAGACCCGGTCGCGGCTGACCTGCCAGCTCAAGGTCACATCGGATCTGGAAGGTCTGGTCGTGCAGATGCCCGAAAAGCAGATCTAAGCGCATGCGGGCGGCAGGTCTGATCACGGCCGCCCTTCTGGCGCTTCCGGCTTTTGCCGCCGGCGATATGCCGCCTGATGGCGCGGCGTGGGGATGCTCTGCCGCTGCATTTTTCGACCCGGTCACGGTTAAGGGGCTGGATGCTCCGGCTTTCCGGGCGCTCTACACAAGTTTCTACGTCGACGGGCCCGAAAGCGAGATTGCCGAGACCGTTGTCCACCCGCCCGCAGGCATGGTCTTCGTGGGCGATCAACCGTTCTGTGCAGATGTCAACCGGGATGGCGCGCCGGACCCGCTGGTTGTTATCCGCGGCGACGACACGTCGGACCTGGTGGCATACGTAAAGGGAGAGGCTGGCGCCCCTCTCATGGAGGCTGGCATTGGCGGGGCGATGATCACTCCGATCGGTATCGTCGATATCTCGGGCGTGACAGATCTGGCGATCGCCGTGATCCGTTCCGATCCGCAGACAAGCCTGACCGTCATCGGTTTTGAAGATGGTGCGCCCGTGACGGTGTATACCGCCGGCGGTTTTGCGACGCCGGTCGGTCGTGATCCGCGCATCATCGAGTTCGTGCGCGATTGCGGGCAGGGACGCGAGATCGTCCTGCCCTCGGCTGGTTGGAAAACGCTCGACGTGGTCCGTGCTACAGCCGAGGGTCTGGAGCGTGCTACACTCGCGCAGAATCCAGATTTCTACCGATTGGTGCGAGCCTTGGAGTGCAAGACAGAATGAACGACAGACTGAAAGCCTTGGGAGCACTTGCGGTCTTTCTGACCGCTGCTGGGATGTCCGAACCGGCCATGGCGCTGGACGCCGATGATGTGGTCTGGGGGTGCGACGACGTCGGATATGTCGAACCGACAACCGAGTACAAGCACGGTGTCCTTGGCGACGACATCGAGTACAAGGGCCTGATGATGCTGGTGCATACCACGGTCGGGGTGTTGCCCGCGGTGCTGGATCTGCCGGAGGGTCAGGTCTATGAGGATATCGCGCCGCGCTGCGGGGATCTCGATGGTGATGGCGAGGATGAAGTCGTCGCCGTGATCTCCGACGCCAAGGTTGGCGCGCGCCTTGCGGTTTATTCCAAGAAGGCCGGACCGATCGACCAGACCCCGCCGATCGGGCAGGGCTATCGCTGGCTGGCGCCGGTCGGGATCGGTGATTTCGACGGCGATGGCCAGAACGATGTCGCCTATGTTGAGACCCCGCATATTGGTGGCACGCTGCGGGTCTGGACATTGCGCGACGGCAAGCTGGTCGAGATTGCAAGCCAGGGCGGCTATTCGAATCACAAGATCGGCGAGGATTTCATCACGGGCGGGGTGCGCGATTGCGGCTCGGGCGCCGAGATGATCGTGCCGGATTTTGGCTGGAACCGGCTGATGTCGGTGCGGATGGAGGGCGGCGCCCTTGTTGCAGCGGAAATCGAAGGTGACATTAACAAGGATTTGGTAGAAGCTGCACTTGGGTGCGGTGCACAATAAAGAGCCACATCCACACGCGAATGAGACAAGTCAGGAGATCGCCCACCATGACGCGCCCGCTGATCGGCATTGCCGCCAGCCACCACTTGGCCGAGGACACCTATGAGGTGCAGATGACCGGCCGGCGCTCGATCGAAGCGGTGGCAGCGGTTGCGGATGGCATGCCAATGCTCATTCCGGGTGTGCCGGACGCGATGGATATCGCGGATCTCTGCGCGACCTTGGACGGCATCGTCCTGACAGGGGCGCGGGCGAACGTGCACCCCCGGTACTATGGCGAGGAGTTGACCGAGGCGCACGGCGTTATGGATGAGGGCCGCGATGACGTGATGTTGCCGCTGGTCCGCGCCGCCATTGATCTTGGCATTCCGATCATCGGTCTTTGCAAGGGCATCCAGGAGATGAATGTCGCACTTGGCGGCACGCTCCATCCGGAAATCGGGGATCTGCCCGGCAAGCACCGCCATCGTATGCCGAAGGGATGCAAGGATCCCGAGATCATCTTCGAGCTGCGCGAACATGTGCGTCTGCGTCCGGGCGGGACCATGGCCCGGATGCTGGGGACCGAGGAGATCATGACCAACTCGCTGCATGGGCAGGCGGTCCTGACGCCGGGCGACCGCGTTATGGTCGAAGGCTGGGCTTCGGACGACACGATCGAGGCGATCTCGATTGCCGGATCGCGCAGTTTCGCAATCGGGGTACAGTGGCATGCGGAGTACAATGCAGAGCATGACCCCGTGAGCCAGGTTCTGTTCGGCGAGTTTGGCGATGCTGCGCGGGCGCGTCAGGCCCGGCGACGCAGCGCTTCAGCCGCCTGACATCTCTTCCTGACAGAAGGGTGCGTCACGGACGCACCCTACATGGCGTTGCACATCACGTGGCCGGATGCGTGCTTGACGCATCTGTGGTCACAGCCAATCGCGCAGGATCGGGATCAGCGGGATGTCCGCAGTGGGCATTGGATAGTCGCGCAGCGCATTTGGCTTGACCCACGCAAGCGCTTGCCCCTCGCGTCCAGAAGCGATGCCATCCCACTTGCGACAGGCAAAGAGCGGCATCAGCAGATGAAAGTCATCATAGGTGTGGCTTGCGAAGGTCAGGGGCGCGAGGCAGCTTTCCCAGGTGTCGATGCCGATCTCTTCGCGCAGTTCGCGGATCAGGCAGGCCTCGGGCGTCTCGCCGGGTTCGACCTTGCCGCCGGGAAACTCCCACAGCCCAGCCATCGACTTGCCCTCCGGTCGCTGGGTCAGCAGGACACGCCCGTCCGGATCGATCAGCGCGACGGCGGAGACGAGGATGACCTTCACGCCTGCGCCGCCTCAGGACCGGTAGTCGGCATTGATCGTGATGTAGCCATGTGTCAAATCGCAGGTCCAGACCGTGGCGCGACCATCGCCGATCCCGACATCCAGACCAATCTCCAGCTCTGACTGTTTCATATAGGCAGCACCGGCCGCCTCGCTGTAGGTGGGCGACACCCATCCTGCGGTCGCGACCTCGATCTCGCCGAACCGGATCGAGAGCGCGTCCCGGTCGGCCTCTTCACCCGACTTGCCGACTGCCATGACGATACGGCCCCAGTTCGGGTCCTCTCCGGCCAGAGCGGTCTTCACGAGGGGCGAATTCGCCACCGCAAGCCCGATCCGGCGTGCCGCCCCGTTGCTGGCAGCGCCCGTGACGGTGATGGCGGCGATCTTGGAAGCGCCTTCGCCATCCTTGACGACCTGAAGGGCGAGATCTTGCATGACCTCGCGCAGCGCCTCACGGAACGCGGCGAAGCGCCGGTCATTGCGCCGGGCCAGCGGACGCATGGGCGCCTTGCCCGTTGCCGCGACCAAGAGCGTGTCCGAGGTCGAGGTGTCGCTGTCGACCGTGATCGCGTTGAATGTCTCGTCGGTCAGGTCCGAGACCGTCTGTTGCAGCAAGCGCTGGCTGATTGCAGCGTCTGTGAAAACGAACACCAGCATGGTCGCCATGTCCGGCGCGATCATCCCCGATCCCTTGGCAATGCCGGTGATCGTGACCGGCGTGCCGTCGAGATCGACCAACGTGCCAGCGCCCTTGGGATAGGTGTCGGTTGTCATGATCGCGTGCGCCGCGTCTGCGATGCCGTCCGGGGACAGGGCCGCTTTCAGATCGTCCAGCCTGGCCGTGATCCTCTCCGGCTGCAGTGGCTCGCCGATCACACCGGTCGAGGCCATGAACATGTTGCCTTTCGGCGCACCGAGGGATTTACCCGCCGACGCCATCACGGTCTCGACCGACGATTTGCCATTCGACCCGGTGAACGCGTTGGCATTGCCCGCGTTCACGACGATGCCAAGCTTGCGGGGCGAGGGCTTGGCGGCCAGCGCGGCAAGGCGCTCCTGACACCAGAGGACCGGAGCGGCACGGGTTGCCGAACGGGTGAACGTGCCTGCCATCACCGTGCCCGGGGAAAGTTCGGCCAGCATCACATCGAGCCGCCCTGTCGTGTAGCGAACGCCTGCGTTGACTGCGCTGAAGCGAACGCCGTCCACGACAGGAAGGTCGGGGAAGACGGCGGGCGCAAAAGGTGAGACCGCGTCCTCCTTGGCTGCCGGTTCGTCGCCCAACTCGGCCACGTGCTCGGCAATCTTCGCCTCGAGTGCCGCGATGCGATCCTGTTTTTTCGCGATCGCCTTTTCAACAGCCTTGCGCTTGGATTTTGCCTTCTTGTCGGCGGCTGCAGACGCCTTCGCCTTGGTGCCTTTCCTGGCCCCGGTTTTGGTCTTCAATGTCTTTGCGCCGCCCGTCTTGCCGCCCGTCTTTCCGTCAGTCTTTGCCATGTGCCCGGACCTACTCGGCGATCAGGTCATCGGCGCGGATGGCAGCGGCATCAACGCCGTCGAGGAACCGCGTGATCGTGGCTGACGCCTTCAGCCCTTCGACCACGTCACCCGAGACTTCCTGCGACAGTTCCTCGATGATCGAGCCCTGGACTTCCTCGAGCTGTGGTGCGGGTTGGTCGCGGCGCTCTTCCACCTTGATCAGGTGCCAGCCGAACGGGGTTTCGACCGGATCCGAGATTTGACCCGGCTCGAGTGCAAACGCAGCATCGGCAAACTCGGGCACCATCTGGGCGCGAACAAACCAGCCGAGATCACCACCCCGCGCGGCTGTCCCGTCCGTGCCGTGCTCGGCGGCCATGGTTGCAAAATCGGCGCCTCCGTCGATCTTCACTTTGACCTCGGCGGCTTTTGCTTCGTCGGGCACCAGAATGTGAGCAGCGCGGATCTCGACAATCGGATCGGCGTCGATAAACCGGGTCTGGTAGGCCTCAGCAATCCGCTCCTCGGTGATTGCGGATTGCAGGGCGTTGGACATATAGGCGTCCGCCAGAACGGCCCGGGTCTGTGTGCGGATCGCCTTCCGGACCAGCGGGGTGTCTGCAAGCCCGGAGTTCTTTGCGGCTGTCTCGAGCAGGATCTGCTCGACGATCTGCTCGACGATGCCGGTCATCAGCACCTCGTCCGGCAGTTGCTGGTACTGATCGGGCAAAGCCTGCCGTACCGCGATCACATCTGCGAGAACGATCTTCTCGGCCCCGACGGTCGCCAGAACCGTGTCGGGATCCGGTAGCGGGGCCGGTGTCGCGGTTGCTGCATCGCCAGAGGCACTGTCCGCGTTTTCAGGTCCCGAGGCTTCTGTTTGCGCCTCTGTCGCAGCCTCCGCATCAGTCGTGCCTTCGGTTGTCTGGGCCCAGACCGGAGCCGCCAGGATCAGTGCGAAGGCGGCGGCAAAAGTGGCGAGCGCGCGGGAAAATGCGTTGGGCGTCACAGAATGTCTCCTGAGGATGCGGCACAGACGGCAGGGGCGTTGACATTGACACCTATCGCCGCCGCCAATACATGTCACGCCGGATCAAACTCGGCGCTTGCGCCACGTTTACGTGTTGCCTGTGCGGGCGACAAGCGCCGAGCGTAAATTTCGTGCCATGTGCCGTCGGTTGCTTCGGGCGAGGACCGTGCGGCTACAGGAGATTTCGCCAGATGCTGGGACTGGGCACGCTTGCCAAGAAAGTTTTCGGATCGACGAACGACCGCAAAGTCAAGGCGGCCAAGAAGGTGGTGGACGCCGTCAACGCACTGGAGGCCGAGTTCGAGGCCCTGAGCGACGATGAGGTCCGGGCCAAGACGGATGAACTCAAGAAGCGGCTGGCCGAGGGCGAGACGCTGGAAGAGTTGCTGCCCGAGGCCTTTGCGAATGTGCGCGAAGCGGCAAAGCGGACACTGGGACTGCGTCCGTTCGATGTGCAGATCATCGGTGGCATGGTGCTGCACCAGGGCTCGATTTCAGAGATGAAAACGGGTGAGGGTAAGACGCTTGTCGGAACCCTTCCGGTTTATCTCAATGCGCTGGAAGGCGAGGGCGTCCACGTCGTCACTGTGAACGACTATCTTGCAAAGCGCGATGCCGAGTGGATGGGCGCAGTCTACAACTTCCTTGGCCTGTCTGTTGGCGTGATCGTGCCGGGTATGGATGACGACGCGCGCCGTGCGGCCTATGCGTGCGATGTGACCTACGGCACCAACAACGAGTTGGGCTTCGACTATCTGCGCGACAACATGAAGTTCAAGCTGGAGGATATGGTTCAGCGTCGACACCGGTATGCGATCGTCGATGAGGTGGACAGTATCCTGATCGATGAGGCGCGGACGCCGCTGATCATCTCGGGTCCTGCTCAGGACCAGCAGGAGATGTACATTGCTGTCGACAAGGTGATCCCGGGCCTTGAAGACGAGCACTACGAGCTTGACGAGAAGCAGCGGACAGTCGTTCTGACCGATGAGGGGAACGAGGAAGTCGAGCGGCGCCTGCAGGCGGCCGGGCTGATCGAAGAGGATGCCTCGATCTATGATCCGCAGCATGTCAGCTTTGTTCACCACGTGAACCAGGCGCTGCGCGCGCATAAGCTGTTCCAGCGTGACAAGGACTACATCGTCAAACAGGGCAAGGTGATCATCATCGATGAGTTCACCGGCCGGATGATGGAGGGCCGCCGCTACGGCGACGGTCTGCACCAGGCGCTGGAAGCCAAGGAAGGCGCGGATATCCAGCCCGAGAACGTCACGATGGCATCGGTGACCTTCCAGAACTACTTCCGGCTCTATGACAAGCTGGCGGGCATGACCGGCACTGCGCTGACCGAGGCCGCGGAGTTCATGGATATCTACGGGCTCGACGTTGTCGAGATCCCGACCAATGTGCCGATTGCCCGGATCGACGATGACGACAAGGTCTTCCGCACCACTGACGAGAAGATCGCTGCGATTGTCGGTGCGATCGCCGGGGGGCAGCACCGTGGACAGCCGATTCTGGTCGGCACGACATCGATCGAAAAGTCAGAACAGCTTTCCGGGTTCCTGTCGGATCCGGCAGTGCTGACCACGGTCGCGGAAAAGGTCGAGGCGCAGAAGAAGTTCTACAAGCCCGGCAAGGAAGACGACATGATCGCCGAGCTTTCGGAGACGGCTGCGTATCTCCGCAAGCTGTCCAGCGAAGGAAAAGGCGTCGAGCATCAGGTCCTGAACGCCCGCCAGCACGAACGCGAGGCCGGGATCATCGCTCAGGCCGGGGTGCCCGGAACGGTGACCATCGCGACCAACATGGCTGGGCGCGGCACGGACATCAAACTCGGCGGGAATGCCGAATTTCGCATCGCTGAACAGACTGCCGGGATCGACGATCCGGCTGAGGTCGAGAGGATCTCCGCAAAGATCAATGCTGAGGTCGAGGCCGGACGGCAGAAGGCGCTGGATGCAGGCGGTCTCTGGGTTCTGTCGACCGAACGCCACGAAAGCCGCCGGATCGACAACCAACTCCGCGGTCGCTCGGGCCGTCAGGGGGATCCCGGGCGCTCGTCTTTCATGCTCAGTCTGGAAGATGACCTGATGCGGATCTTCGGGTCCGAGCGGATCGAGGGCATGTTGCAGCGGCTCGGCCTTGAGGAGGGGGAGGCGATCATTCACCCCTGGGTCAACAAGGCGATCGAGAAAGCGCAGGGCAAGGTCGAAGCGCGCAACTTCGATATCCGCAAGAACTTGCTCAAGTTCGACGATGTGATGAACGACCAGCGCAAGGCGATCTTCGAGCAACGCCGCGAGTTCATGGAAGCCGAGGACCTGTCGGAGTCCATTCGCGACATGCGCCACCAGGTCATCGACGATCTGGTTGACCAGCACATGCCGAAAAAGGCCTATGCCGATCAGTGGACGACCGAAGAGATGGAGGAGAAGGCGGCAACGCAGCTCGGCCATCCCTTCCCGCTGCAGGAATGGGCAGCAGAAGAGGGCGTCGACGACGAGGCGATCCGCGAGCGGCTCTACGAGCAGACCGATGCCATGGCCGCGGGCAAGGAAGAGCAAGTTGGCGCAGGCGATATGCGCATGATCGAGAAGCAGCTTCTGCTTCAGGTGCTCGATCACCATTGGCGCGAACATCTTGTAATGCTGGAGCATCTGCGCTCGGTCATCGGCTTGCGCGGGTATGCGCAGCGCGATCCGCTGAACGAGTACAAATCCGAGGCATTTCAGCTGTTCGAAGGGCTACTCTCGCAGCTTCGGCACGATGTGACACAGCAGCTCGGTCATATGCGCGTGATGACGCCCGAGGAACAGGCAGCGCGTGAAGCCCAGATGCGCGAGCTTGAAGATCAAATGCGCAAGCAGATGGAGCTTCAGGCCGCGGCCCAGGCTCAGGCGGCAGCGATCGGAGCCGAGGCCCTCGCAGGCGCGGCGGAGCCTGCGGTCGAGACCAGGGTCGAGATGCGGGGTGGCGATCAGGCGGTGGCAGAGATCGACCCGAACGATCCCTCGACCTGGGGCAAGGTTGGGCGGAACGCACCCTGTCCCTGTGGATCAGGCAAGAAGTACAAGCATTGCCACGGAAAACTGGTCTGATCGACGCGCGGCTCCGGTCGACCTAGTCCACTTTGATGCGACCATCGAGATAGGGCGTGTAAGGCGTCTTTTTTGACAGGTAGTCGGCCACGACGTCGGCGAGATCAGGACCGAAATCGTATGCGTCCATCGCGTTCTCGGCAAACAGCTCATAGCCATCGCCGCCGCGGCGCATGAAATCGTTCGAGACGACACCATAGCTTTCACCCGGGTCAATCGGGACCCAGAACCCGTCCTGCATGACTTCGACATTCAGGATCCGGCCATCGTTCGGCGCCTCGTTCATCGTGTATGTGTAGCGAAGCCCTGCCACCTGGGGAAACCGGCCCCGGCCATCCTCGACCTGACTGACCGCAGCCTCGAGCGAGGCGACCACATCCGCGCCGGACAGGCGGAATGTCGAGATCAGGTTCTGGAATGGCAGAACGGTCAGCACCTCGCCCATGGTGATCGGCCCCGCGTCGATCGAGGCGCGGATCCCGCCACCATTCTGGATCGCGATATCGATCCCCTGATCATAGACACGGTCCAGCATCGCATCGGCGATCAGATTGCCAATGGCACATTCCTGTGACCGGCATGTCTCCCGTGCGGTGCCGATGGGGGTTGCGGCCTCACCAACCACCTTCGTGCGCACCTCCTCCAGGGGTTTGGCCAGAACGGCAATCCGATCCTTGAGCGAGCTGTCCTCGGCAATCTCGTTGTCGATCAGGATCGGTTCACCTGTCGCGCGGGCCACGATGCCCGCCCTGTCGAAGGTCACGTCCAACTTGCCGAGATACTTGCCATAGGCATAGGCTTGGACGACCGCTGTCCGCCCGCCGCTTGGGGTTGTAACCCATGTCGGATAGGGACCGTCCGCCATCGCCGAGGTGTTTGAGAGATACGTGTTGGAGTGTCCGCCAACAATCACGTCGATCCCATCGACCGAGGCCGCGACCCTCAGATCCGTCACATAGCCAGAATGGCTCAGCGCTATGATCCGCCGCACGCCCGCATCCGTCAGACGCGCAACCTCTGCCTGGACTGCGGGGACGGGATCGATGAACTGGATGCGTGGCCCCGGCGAGGCGATATCCGGCGTATCGCGCGGGGTCAGCCCGATCAGACCGATCTTTTCGCCGCCGCGTTCCAGGATGACCGAGGGTTTCAGGGCACCTGCCAGTGCAGGCTCCTCTGACACATCCGCGTTTGCCATCAACACAGGGAAATCGACCGCGTCCATGAAACCGCGCAGAACCTCTGGGCCGTCATCGAACTCGTGATTGCCCACGGTCATGGCGTCATAGCCGAGGGCGTTCATCATCTCTGCTGCGGCGACGCCCTTGTAATAGGTGTAGAACAATGTGCCCTGGAATTGGTCGCCGCCATCGACAAGCAGGCTGTTGGGCGCTGCTGCGCGGGCCGCACGGATTGCGGTCAGCAACCGGGCTGAACCGCCAAAACAGGTGCCTTCAGCGTTCGCCTGCACGCTACACGTGCTGTCGAAAGCGTTGATCGGCTCGATTCTGCTGTGAAAGTCGTTGGTGTGCAGGATCGTCACGGTCTCGGCGGTTGCAGAGGCCGCGCACAAACTCAACACACCCGATGCGGCAAGGCGCATGAACCCCGTCACCATGCACGTCTCCGTCGTAGCTCCCTGATAAACCTATACCATGGGATGCGTGGCAGGTCCGACTGATATCCGTATCCTACTGTCTGATATTGCGACACTGTCTGATGTTGGGACGCCAGATCAGCGCCCTTGATCGGCGAACACGGATACGTGAACATGCGCGCCACGTCCCGTCTCTGGGGGAATGGATGGACTCCAAGTTTTTCTCGTTTGTCTGGCGGCACTCCAAGCGCGACCAGTTGATCATCCTTTGTCTGACCATCATCTCCTTTCCGCTGGTCTACATCTCGCTGGAACTGCCGAAGATCATCATCAACGATGCGATCTCGGGCACCGACTTTCCCAAGGACATTCAAGGGTTCGAAGTCGATCAGATCCCCTATCTGATGGCGCTGAGCATCTTGTTCCTGATGATGGTCGTTGCCATCAACGCACTGAAATGGCTGATGAATGTCCGGGTCGGGATGACTGGCGAGCGGATGCTGCGCCGCTTGCGCTATCTGCTGTTCGAGCGTGTCATGCTCTTCCGGATGACCCGGTTCCGCCAAACAAAGTCTGGCGAGATCATCCAGTCGATTCTCGGTGAGATCGAACCGCTCGGCGGCTTTATCGGCGAGGTGATCGCGACCCCTGCCTTCCAGGGCGGGCTGCTGATCGTCTATACGACATTTATCTTCATGCAGGACGCGGTTCTGGGCGCGGCAGCGATCGCCCTGTTGCCCATCCAAGCCTACATCATCCCCAAGCTGCAGGCCAAGATCGTTCGCCTGAACAAGGAGCGCGCCCGCAACACGCGCAAGCTGGCCGACACGATCGGCGAGTCGGTCAATGTCATCTCCGAGGTGCACACCAACGATACCGCGCGCTGGCACATGGCGCAGGTCGCCGGGCGGCTCTACGAGAACACGATCATCCGCCTGCAATTGTTCGAGCGTAAATTCACGATCAAGGCCCTCAACAACTTCATCAACCAGCTGACGCCATTCTTCTTCTACTCGGTTGGCGGATATCTCGTGATCAAGGGGCAGCTTGATCTTGGGTCGTTGATTGCGGTTCTGGTCGCCTACAAGGAAGTCGCCGCGCCTTGGAAAGCGGTGCTGAACTACATGCAGCGCTGGACGGATTTCAACTCGCGTTACGTGTTTGTCGTCGAAAACTTCTCGGGTGATGATGTGCTGACGCCCGAGCGGATCTATGCCGACGGCACCGATGCTGAACCGCTTTCGGGCGCGCTTGAGTTCCGAGATGTCGAGGGCGGACCCGGCACAGGCGGACTGACGGCGCCCGATCTGGTGATCGCGTCTGGACAGATGGTAGCCGTGACAGGCGGGTCGGGTGGTGGCCGCGAGGCGCTGTTGAAACTCGCCGCGGGCCTGCAGCAACCGATTGCCGGGCGGGTGATCTTCGGCGGAAAGGCACTGGTCGACTGCACATTGCCGCAGGTCGGAGCGACCGTTGCCTATGTTGGCTCTGAGCCCGGTATTGTCGCGCGCTCGATGCGGGACAATCTGCTCTACGGGTTGCTGCGTGGAGCGCCCGAGCTTGCGGATCAGACCGACGCTGCACTGGTGGACATGCTGCGGGAGGCGCGTCTGACCGGCAACTCGACGGCGCATCCCGAGGGTGACTGGGTCGACTATTCAGCGGCAGGTGTCGACGGACCCGACGCGCTGGACGCGCGGCTTCTGGAGTTGATCGAGCTTGTCGGCTTGTCGGGGGAACTTTACTCCAGCGCCCTCGACGCCCGGCTGGATACCTGCTCCGCGGATGCGTGGACCGACCGGATCATGCGGGCGCGCAAATTGCTCCATGATGCGGGACAGGATCTATCCGATCTGGTCGAGGATTGGGAGGAGGGTGTGTTCAACACCAACGGGACGCTTCTGGAGAACGCGCTTTTCGCTCTGCCCGTCGACGCCCCGTCGACTTTGGCGGAGTGTCTGACGAACCCCGCGATCCGTCAGATCCTGAGCGACTCCGGAGGTCTGGACGAACTCGCGGCCGTGGGTCTGGATATTGCGCGGGAGTTCAGCGAGCTCGTCGACGCGCTCGATGAGGACAGCGCTGTTCTCGACGGCTTCGCCGGGTACACCAAATCCGAGATCATGGCGGCACATGAACTGGTTGTTGCCACGGCGGGACAGGAGGTCTCGGGTCTCGACAAGGCGCAGCGCGATCTGGTGACCACCCTTGGAATGAGCTTCGTCCCTGTGAGGGATCGGTTGGACGTGCTGGATGACGCTCGGATCGCGAAGCTGATGGACTGTCGTACCAAGGCGCGCGAGCTGCTGGCCAATCGCGATGACTTCATCTCGTTCGTCGATGACCGCTTCAGCCCGGCGCAAACAGTGGCAGAGAACATTCTCCACGCAAAACGGCGCTTTGATCGGAAATCCGCCTGGAAGAAGCTGGAAGCGATGATGGAGGATGCCATCGACGAGGCGGGGCTGAGGGAGGATCTGATTCGTCTCGGTCTTGATGCAAAGCTGAGCTCGAGCGGCGGTTTGTCGAACAGCTCGCGTCGGCGCGTTGCCCTGGTGCGCGGTCTGATCAAACGTCCGCGTCTGATGGTTCTGGATGGTATCGCCGGATCGGATACCCCGGCCGATGCCGAACTGCGCGCCGCAATCAAGGCCGAATTGCCTGATACGACAATCCTCTATGCCGCGCTTGAGGATACCGCGATCGCAGGTGTGGATGGCGTTGCTGCCATTGCAGAGGATGGCGTCGTCCGACTCGAAGATGCGCCTGCTTCGAAACCATCCTCCCATGACGACCAATTGACGGAGTAATCTCGTGAGCCTGAAAGCCGCAGTTGCCGTGATGACGGAGATTCCGATGTTTCGGAATGTCGACCACAAACGCCTGAAAATGTTTGCGTTGATGGGAGAAACACTGACCTTTCGCGCAGGCGAGCGGCTGTTCGAGAAGGGTGATGATGGCGATGCCGCGTATATCGTGATTGACGGTGCCGTGGATGTTCTGGTGCCGGTCGACGGCGGGGGCGAAGCCTCGGTCGCGTCTCTGTCCTCTCGGGAGATTTTTGGCGAGATGGCGGTGCTTTGTGATCAGCCAAGGACTACGGCCATCGCCGCGAAGTGCGACCTGACCGTGCTGCGGTTGAGCCGCGATACCTTCATGAACCTGCTTCGCGAGTTTCCGGATATCGCGCTTGAGCTGATCAAGGTCATGGCGCACCGGCTTGAGATGACGACACGGGATCTTGCCGCCGCGCGCACCTGATCAAGGCACGCGACCCGGCCGCTCAGCCCGGAGCGGGTTCTCTGCACCGCACAATCGCGATGCAGAGATGGCTCATCGCTCGGTGAAGCCTCCGTTTCCGTTCCGCGGTTGCGGCTGTGAGAAAGACGGCGTGGTCTGAGTCGCGCTCCCGCCGAAGATGCCGACGGTTTCGAATCCGAACTCCGCGTTGGTGTGGACGAACTCACCCCCCACTGCCGCGACGCCGTTGTTTGCCACCGTGCGATCCGGGTTGGCGAAGAAGCCGCCATTCACACGGGTCAGCGATCCGTCAAAGTCGCTCTGGGCGGCTCCGCTGAAGCGGGCAAGGTCCTGCCCTGTGACCTGCACGTTGGCATTGATGTCGACAGCCGCGAAGGGCAGTTGCGGCGCTGCGTTCGGAATGTTGATGTTCACATCGCCACGGTCCAGGCCAAAATCGTAGGTCATGTCGAACGACCCGGTTACGATCGCTGTGTCTGGCGAGAACAGCAGCGATGTCGTCCCGATCGCGAAGCCCGAATAGGCGATGGTCACATCCGTCGGGATATCGTCCAACACTGCATCCGGGCGCAGGCCCGTCACGAAGTTTCCGGCATGGACAACGTCCCGGCGCGTCTGGGTGCCAAGATCCCCGACATTCTGCTCGGCTTCGTAGGTCGCTGACCAGTAACCCCAGCGCAGAAACTCATGATTGGCTTGGGCGTTGTTCGGGAAATCCAGGCCCTCTGTGCCCGCAAGACCTTGGGTCGCGAATGAGGCGTCGATTATCGTCTGTTCGCCTGCGATCGTTGCTCCGCCGTCCAGCGTGAGCAGCGCGAAACGCTCATCATCAATGAACGCAGACGTGTCACCCCCTGCCACGAACTCCAGCGTCTGAACCTCATCCCCGACGATGTCTCCGGGATTGTTCAATTGTAGGTCAACGCTCGCTACCACCTCGTTTGAGAGATCATCGAAGACAAAGCTGATGTCGTCCGGATTCGTCGTCGTGATCTGATAGCTGCCCGTGGGTTGCAAGAAGTTGTCGAACTGGAAACCCGCATCTCCGCAGAGGCCAGTCTCGCAGCGCGCCACACCAGTCATGAACCCGCGTGTAAACGCCCCGCTCGTCTGGGCATTGTCGATTGCGCCCGCGCGGGCGAGGGAAAGCGGATCGTTGATCCGCTCCGAGAGGTTCGAGACCCGCGATGTCAGTGCAACGAACGGCGTGCTTTCAACCTCCTCCAGGACGAGATCAATGCCAAACCCTCTGCCATTGAAGTCCGCAATCAGGCCGAAGCCTGATCCGGGATTGAGAGCGGGTTCACCAAGAGTGCCCCCATTGTCCGCTCGCACCACCGATGACACGACCATGTACCGATTGTCTTCGCCAAACTGCGTGTCTCCATCGCCGTCTTCGAGATTGCCGATGCTCGACTTGATTACATCCACGCCTTGTGCGGCAACGATAGAGCCGTCGCCGAAATCAATGCCGATATTGAACTGTTCGGTCCCAAGCGACGTCGTTGACAGGATCGGGCCAGAGGATCCGCCCTGTTGTTTCAGGCTCTTGATGTCGTCCGCGACAACTTCGAACCGCGAATCCTGCAGCGGTGTCCCGGTTTCGTCTACGAACGTATCCACGCCAAAGGCGGCGAAGAGAACCTTACCGCCGCCGACCAGGTCATCGCCGTTGATGCCCGAATTTCCGGTGTCGATCGTGACATCGCTGTCGAACCGCGCCATGCCCTCATTCCCGACAATGAAGAGCGGCTGACCCGGAGCCTCGAATTCGCCGCCCTCCAGGAAGTTGGGTACGATGCGGTACGCCTCGACGGTGTTCGCGACACCGCTTGTAATGTTCCGAGCCGGATCGAGCAGGATTGGATTGATCGTCGCGATGTTCGTTACGGGGTCGAAGTCCGCATCGTTGAACTCCGCGCCTGCAAAGGTTCCCTGGTAGAACAAGCCGCTGTCCTCGGTCGCGTTGCCGAACACAGCGACGCCCGCGATATCGCCATCGTCCGCGAAGTCTGCGCTGAACTCGACATAGGTAAAGTCTTCGCTGGGGTCCGAGAAGCCGATCCCCGAGATGGGACCGAGCAGGTCGCTGAAACCGCCGCCGTCGAGGATGCCGGTCGCCGTGTCAGGAAATCCGCCATCAAAGGAGAACAACGCACCACCCGTCTCCTGCACAGCGGCGCTAACAAAGGGGTTGCCGATGAGCGAAAGCACCCCGCCTGTGTCGAAGACACTCGCGTTCTCCCCGGTTCCGGGCACTGGTATCGTCAAATCGCCGTTTGCACTTGTGCCGATGAGTGAGCCTTCGAGCACCTCGTCGAAGGTCGAGACGATGATGCCGTTACCGTCCTCCGCCTGAAGACTTGCACCGGTCAGCCCGGTCACGATCGGCCCATCATCGATGATATCGTCATCAATCACGACGTTATTGTCGACGATATCATCATCACCAAGAATGTCGTTCTCATTGTTCTCATCGATCTCTTCATCAGGATCGGAGCTGGAGATCTCGTTCACCCGTGCATCCGTCGTGATCTGGTTCTCATCGCGAGCAGACTCATCGGGCGGAGCGCTGTGGCCGCTGGTCGAGACAGGCTCGCGGTTCTCGCCGCCCTTCACGCCCGAGTTGCGCCGCGCGATCCTGGCGGCGTTGGCCTCGACGCTGGTGACGCTGGCAAAGATGTCGTCGGCGCCGCCTGATCCGTCGCCTTCCAGATCGTCATAGTATTCGGCAAGCTGTGTCGACTTGATCAGGCCGTCGAAACGGGCGCCGTTGGCGTCGGCGACAACGCAGGCGTTGGGCCGAGACAGGGTGATCTTGCTGCCCTTGTCCGGAACGACCTCCACCGACTCGCCCGCAATGTTGCAGATGCGGCTCGTCCCGCCTGCACCAACGATCAGCAGCGCCATACCGCCGCGCACGCCGATGGTTGCCGTGGGCACCTTGATTTTGCCCGCGTTTTTCTTGGTGATCCGACCACCGATCAGGCGCAGGACGCCCTTCGTCATGGTCAGGGCGATCTCGCCGGATTCCTGGTTCGCGTCGTAGACGTACTTGTCGAGGACGATGTCGCTGTTCGGCGCGACAGTCAAGGTTGTCTGATCCAGAAACAGCAACTGGCCCGAGCCACGCCCGCGCGTTTCCACCCGTTCGTTCTGCACAACCTCTAGGCCGAGCGAATAGGTGCGCGTGGCTTCGTTCGGCGGCGTACCAGCCATGGCAGGATTGACCGCTGCCACGGTCCCGATCTTGCTCTGTGCGCCCGCCATGACAGGCAGAAAAAACAAAGGTGCGCTGAGCGCTGTTGTCGCCAAGAAACCCGAAATGTGCGAACGCATAGATCACTCCCAGACATCATCGAATTGTCGAGTGGATCTGTGAAGCAGGAACATCGCCCCCCAGCCCGTCGGGCGCAGGTCGACGAATCATCACCCCACCCCGTGCTCTCGAACCCCGAGAAGTTCTTTACACGAAGTTAAGCGTCAGGTCACGGGTAAGTGCATTACATCGTTGAGAAATTCGGTTTCGAATTCGGTACAATGTGTCCAAATTAGGGACGCGGGAGACTATTGTGCATCGCCTCCAAAAACACCGACGACTTGCCGACTTGCTTCGACATCGTCGATTTTGAATTGACCAACAGTGCCGGCCACAGGGTTTCCAGCGCCTGAGACGAAGGCACCATCGACACTCAGGTTACGCGGACCAGCGTTTGCAAATCCGCCATAGGTTGCACTCAGCCCCGGAGAGCCTCCGTTAACAGCGACGTCTCGGAAATCCAGACCTGCGATGTTCAGATTGAAGTCGCCTCGATTGGTGCCGAAATCGTAGGTCAGAGAGAAACCTCCACCGACTGACCGGGTGATGCCGGTGCTCAGATTGACATCGGTGCCTGCCGCGAGGCCCGCATAGGACACGACGCCGGTCAGTGGGATATCCGCTGGGTCGGGTTGGACGCCGGCCACCCATGTTCCGAGATGAACGAGATCGTCGCGCAGGCTGCCATTGCGTTGATCGACCGACGTGAGCGCAGCCGACCACCAGCCCCAGCGCAGGAATTCAGGCGTTTTGTCCACGCCTGCCGGGATGAGCCCGCCATCGCCAGCGAGTCCGGCGGAGGCAATCGAGAAACTGGCCGGTGCCGGGCTGTTCTCCAGGATCACCTCTGTGCCAAAGAATGCCGCGAACGCGTCGTCACTTGCATAGGCGCTGAAATCGTTTGCCGCGGTGTCGAACGTGAACGTGAGATTTCCAGTGGACGCAGCAATCGCGCCGGGGTCCAACACGCCAGGGTCGCCGCCCGGCGGCAGTGGCCCGTCCGGCGGTGGCGGTTGTGTGGGCCCGGGGAGTTGTGTGGGCCCTGGGAATGGTGCACCGAAAAGGCCGCTCGACGCGTCCCGGTCCTCGAGATCGAATGTCGCAGCAAAGGAGTTGGTGTCGACACCGCCGTTCGCGCCTTGAAACGTGATCCCGCTCGTGCCGCCAAATTCAAAAGGAACGGACATGACGGGATAGACGCCACTTGCGCGATCCTCGATTGGATCGAACCCGCATGTCCCGGTCGAGCAAGTGGCAATCCCCGTCGCGAAGACGGCATCGAAGGTGCCCGGCGGTGATATGCGGCTGCCGAGATCTGCGGCCAAAGACAATGGGTCTGCAATCACCTCCCCTGCATCGGGATCGTGGGTCAGGAGCGACGAGAAAGGCGAGATCGGAATTCTCGGGCCGCCAAGGAGGGTTTCGACCCCCGGGTCGAAGATCAAAAGCCCTGTGCCTCCGGGGCGGAAGAGCGAACTGACAACGAAGTAGTTGTCTTCTGGCCCGAAAACCGTGTTGCCGTCCGCATCCTCGAACGTACCGATGTTCGAGGTGCCGAACGACTTTTCAAAATCGCTGGAGGATGACGAGAACACAGCAGCACCGACGCTTGGGCTGTCGCTTCCGTTGTTTTTGATCGGTGCGGCGAACACAGAGAAATCTGAAAACTGCTCACCGTTCGGAGCAGTTTCGATGCGCATCTCGGCGACGAGCACACGGCCGCCGCGTCCCGACGGCAATGCGGCGGCATTTGTATCAAATCGAGCCTCGCCACCGTTGCCAATCATCATCATCGCCGGTGGACGGCCGCTGAAGTCTCCGACGTCCAGACCAAAAGACGCAGTATCGGGCTCGATCCGATAGGTGCTGATCGTGTTCGCCGTGGCCGCGATCTGCCCGGTGTCCCCCCTGAAAACTGCGGCCTGACCGGGGCTCGGCGTGCCGAAGACGACCAGTCCGGTTTCATCGATCGGGAAGTTTGCGATGGTCTGGGTCAGTTCCGGGTCTGGCGCTGCGGTCTGCGCGCTATTCTCCGGGCTTACTTGGTAGAAGTGAAACCCATTGTCGAAATCCGAGAAACCGATCCCAAACACAGGGCCAACGCCGTCAATCAATGCGCCATCCTCTGACGAGAATCGCGCAAACCCGGCGTTGGGGGATTGGCTGAGCGCGAAGAAATCAGTCGTCTGGACGCCAGGCAGATCGCGCGTCAACTCGGCAGGCGTCTCCGGAATCGGCAGGACCGCCCGCTCCCCTTCCGGCCCGATGCCGATCAGCGAGCCACGAGCGACATCTTCAAAGGGCAGATAACCGCTCGACGGTATGAACATTGCACCGCCTGGCGGCAGCGGGTTTTCACTCTGCTCGGGAGCAGCAACCGGGGGAGGAACAGGAGGCACAAGGGTTTGCGCCGGGGTCTCTGCCGGTTCGCTGACCGGGTCGATCGCCGCGCGGCGAGATCCGTCCGTGGCAGTTTCCTCGGATTGCGGCGGACGAGGCGGTTCCTGCTCGCCGCTCGTGGAGACCGGCGGTCGCTCGGCACCGCCCAGCACACCTGAGTTTTGGCGCGCGACAGTGCTGGTTCGACCCTCGACCGACGCTTTGTCGTCTCCTGCAGCGGTACCACCATCGCCGCCGCCCTCCATCGCGCCGAACTGTTCGGCGATCTCTTCGGAGTCGACAAGGCCGGTGAACTGAACCTCACCGGATTCTCCGACCTGAGCACTGGCGTTCGGGCGGCTGAGTGTGATGGTGCCGCCTCCCGGTCCGCTGACGCGCGTGTACTCCCCTGCCAACTGGACAACCCGAGTAAAGCCACCACTGCTGACGGAGATCAGCGTGAGACCGCCCCGGATCCCGATGGTCGCCGTTGGTGTTTTCACGATGACATCGTTTGACTTCGAAATGCGACCGCCAATGAAGCGAAGAGCGCCGCGAGTCAGCGTGATCGCCATCTCGCCGCTGTCGGTTTCCGGGTTGAAGGCATAGCTGTCGAGAACGATGTCCGAGCGTGGAGCGACCGTGAGTGTGGTCTGGTCGAGGAACATCAATTGGCCCGTGCCGTCGCTCGAGGTCGTGATCCGCTCGTCGCGGACCACTGACTGGCCGACCAGAAGATCGCGCTGCGTTGCGCCAGGCGGAATGCCAAGCATGTCGCGGTTGACCGCCGCTACCGATCCAATCTCGGTACTCTGAGAAGCATCAGTGGCGCCTGCGACAATAAGAATAAGACCCGCAAACTGTGCGGCGCGTCCCCGTTTCGGCACTTGAAACACCTCGCATCGAACCCACGCCTCAAATGCCTGAAGAAGGTTAATTCGAGGCGAATAAGCCCGAGAGGGGTATGCGAATGACGGCCTGCCGTCAGAACCGATACTGCAATGAAACGGTCGATGAGATGTTGTCGAGATCGAAGTTGACGATGTTCGAATCGCGCAACAACCCATCCACGTCGATCTGAATGCCGAAGCCGTTTCTCAGCGCGAAAGTATGGCTGAGACCGCCGCGCAGATCGAGGTCCCGACGTTTTTCATCTACGCCGATGAGCGGATCGTTCCGCTGAAAGAAGCGCGTTCGCACCTCACCAAACAACGACACCGACCATTTTCGATCAACCCATTCGATCCCGCTGTCGTACTGGTACTCGCCGGAAAGACGCAGCCCGATCTCGACGTTCGAGTTCTCGTCGGCATCCGCCGCGTCAAGCTCGAAGAAGGTTGTTCCACGGAAAACGAGATCCTGCGACGGGATGTAGGCGAGCCCCAGCGCAGTATAGAAGTTGAACGTGTCTTCGTCGGTGAACTCCGACCGGAAGAAGTTCCGATACCGGATCCCGACATCGCCAAAGCTCGACAGGATCGGCGTCAGCGTATTCGAGTACTCCGCACCGACACCGTAGGATGCGAAGAGCCCGCGATCCTGCGAATTGAGATACTGGCCCTCGAGATAAGGCCGCAGTTTCGGGCCGAATTGTTCGGAATTCAGCGAAAGGCGTGGCCCGGTTCTAAGGCGCCCGAACGCGACGTTTCCTTGGTCTGTATCGAAATATCGGAGTGCGAAGGCGCTGACATCGGTGCGCCAGAAGTCCGAGTCTTCCTGCTGTAGATCGTAGAGATGGCTCGCCGAGACGAGGACGCGCAGGCCGAAATCGTCTTCCTCGGCTCCCTCGACGACGTCGAAAATCTCGGACAGGAAAACAAGCTGGTCATCTTTTGGTCCAAGTGTCGCATTCGTCGCATAGGTGATCCCGACGCTGGCGATCCCTGTGAACGCGCTCGTTTTCGTTCGGGCGGCAATCGCCTCCTTGTAGCGGTTGACGCGGCCACGAACGGTCTCAGGCGTCTCCGGGTCGGCGAGCACCTGATCAAAGTAAAGCTCGGACGCCTCATATGATCCGAGACTGAAGTACGCCACCGCAAGTTCGAGCCGCACGCGGCTGAGGTCCTGGCGATAGATCAGCATCCGCTCGAGTGTCGAAATCGCTGCTTCGTAGTCTTCAAGCTGGATCGACAGCGTCGCGTATTCGAACATCAGATCCAGATCGTCCGGGCGTTGAAGCAGTTCGGCGAACAACGCGCTCTGCTTGGCTCGGAGGTCGGAAATCGCCGACGGCGTGGTCAAGGCGCCGCCGGTTGACTGCGCGGACGACAGGCCCGGCAGAGCAAGCAAAAACAACGCGATACAAGCAGCAGTTGCTGCTCGCCAGCTATGGCCTGTCATGGATGAACCCCTCACACTCCCAGCCCGAATTTACCAACGCTCTTAATTTTTTGGTAGCATCAAATTTGCTATAGAGTGGTAAACACCACGAAGTTTGGGCGAAGCGATGGTCGGAATGGGGAGCGCTGCCCAGATCGTCGGTGGACGCCAGTAGGGGCACGCGGATGCGGGTGAAGGTTGACTGGCCAGCCGGTTTGCTCGGCTTGGTTGTTCTCGGTCTGATCATAACGGCCGAGGTCATCTGGTCCGATGAAGTTCAGACCGTCAATGAGACGGTGTTCGATCAGTTCCAGAACTGGAAACCGCGCGAATACAATCCCGACAGTCCTGTCCGGGTCATCGATATCGACGACCGCTCGCTGGCCGAGTTCGGTCAGTGGCCCTGGCCGCGGACCTATATGGCCGAGATGCTGCGGCGCCTGACCAATGCCGGTGTCGCTGCGATTGCTCTCGATATCACCTTCGTTGAGTCCGATCGCACCTCGCCAGAGACATTGCTCGATACGCTTGGGCGGTTTGGTGGCGACTATGACGGGTTGTTCGTCGAGATGGAGCGGCGGCGTGAACAGAACGCGCTCCCCGATCATGATGCAGATCTCTCCTGGATGATCTCGCAAACGCCGACCATCGTCGGAACCATCGCCACGGACAACCCGCTGACAGACCGCATGCCGCCGCAGCCCAAAGGTATCGGCGTGTCAGGCGACGGCGGCGACATTCGACCGGTCGTGCAGTGGTTCGAAGGCGCAACGCCAAATCTGGAGGTGCTCTCGCGAAGCGCCTCTGGTGTGGGCACCATCGCTTTGGCGAAAGACGAAGGAACGATCATTCGCCGCGTGCCGCTGATCGTTGCGATTGGGGACAACGAATTCCTTTATCCCTCGCTTTCGATCGAGGCGCTTCGCGTAGCGCAAGGTGCTCAATCCTTCCTGGTCAAGACCACACGGGGCTCGGGCGAGGTCGACCTGGGCGGCGATGTGCAGATTGCCAGCATGCGCGTGGGCGGCGCTATTGTGCCGCTTGATCGTGACGGCCAGCTCAGGGTGCACTACTCCCCGGCGCGGGACGAACGCGTGGTCTCAGCGATCGACCTTCTGGTGGGAGACGATACCCCGCCTGAGATCGCGGAAGAGGTGGCTGGGCGCATCATCTTCGTCGGGTCCAGCGCTGAGTCTCTGTTTGATATCAAGGCGACACCGCTGCACGATCGGATCTCGGGCGTGCACATCCATGCGGAGATCGTCGAGCAGATCATCGATCAGACGTGGATCACGCGGAGCGACGAGTTCATTGGTCTCGAGCGTCTGGGAGCCATTGTCCTCGGGATCGTGGTCGCCGCGTTCCTTGCGCTGAACCTGCCGCTGACAGCGTTCCTGTTCATGATCGTAGCATCGGGAGCGGTGGCAGCCGGGAGCTGGTTCGCCTTTGCAGAGGAGGCGCAGCTCTACAGTCCGCTCATGCCCATGCTCGGCTTGATCATTCCGCACTTCACTGTCTCGGGCTACAAGTTCTTCACGGCCGAAGCGAGCAGGCGGGAAGTGACGCGCCAGTTCGAGCATTTCGTTGCCCCGGAGGTGATCGAGGACATTATCGAAGACCCCGAGCGCTACCTGACCCCGGGCGGCGATCAGCGCGTGCTGTCGATCATGTTTCTCGATGTGCGGCGGTTCTCGACCATCACAGAGAAGATGGAACCGCAGGAGGTGATTGCCTTCATCAACAAACTGCTCACACCGCTGACAGATGTGATCATCGAGAACGAAGGGACCATCGACAAATATATGGGGGATGCGGTCATGGCCTTTTGGAATGCGCCGCGCTTCACCCAAGGACATGAGGCAAAGGCGGTGCGGGCGATCCTGGCGTTCGACCCGATCATGGAGGCGTTGAACCGCGAGTTCACCGAAATGGGTCTGCCGGATATCGATATCGGCGTTGGCGTGAACACGGGCGAATGCTCGGTCGGCAATATGGGTTCGCTGAAACGGCTCGCGTACTCCTGTGTCGGCGATAGTGTGAACCTCGCCGCGCGGCTCGAGGGGCAGACGAAGGCTTACGGCGTGCGCAATCTGATCGGCTCTGCCACTGCGGCAGGGCTGCCCTGCTTTGCCGCAATCGAAATCGACAGCGTGGCCGTGAAGGGGCGAACGCAACCCGAGACGATCTACACCGTTGCAGGGGACGAGACTGTTGCAGCGGACCCGGCCTACGACTTGGTCGCCGCCAGTTTTGGGGCCGCTCGATTTGCCTATCTTGAGCAGGATTGGGATACGGCCGAGGCCGCCTACCGCGAGGTTGCCGGGATGCCTCCGGTTGGTGCGTTCGATCCGGGACCGTGTGCCGCGATCTTTCTTGAACGCATTGCGCAGTATCGCTCGGACCCGCCACCGCCCGATTGGGATGGTGTCTATGTGGCGACGTCAAAGTAGGCGAATTGCAGCAATCCATCGCGGATCGCGATGAAACTTGCGTGCGTTAACTTTTGCGTGGCAACGCCATTTTCAGGCCAATCGCATGCAGCACTTCAGAGTCGCCGAGCAACACTCTGATTTCAATGGAAAACAGCCAATTTTCCTTGATTATTGAGTCACTTGCGCGGATTTGCCATGATGAGTAGCGAGGCAAAACGCGTGGTGACAATAAGATGTTCGTTAAGAAAGCCTGTTTTCAGGCGGGCCTGATCAGGTCCGCCGCGATCTGCGCCATCTTTGCATTGTCCGCCTGCGCCGAGCTGCACGCACCCGGGCAGTTCAGTTCGACCAAGACAACACCGGATCCGTTCCGGACGCTGTTTGCAGAGCCCAATCAGATCGACGATACGTTCGAACGCGCCCCTGAGGTCTTCCGTGTCTCGGGCACCGCGCAGTGGAATGGCGGGAAAACCGTCGGCGGCGTCTGGGTGACGCATCCAGACGCAACGGCGTCCCGCCGCGTCCGGATTGTGAACACGCTCCTTGGTGTCGAGACGGATGGTATGCTCTACAAGACCGATCACTCGGGCCCCTCGGATGCGATTGTCGTATCATCGGACGCAGCGGCGGCGCTCGATCTCACCGCGGGCAAACCGACCCTTCTGTCCCTCTTTGGCCTCAAGCCCAAATCGGCAGCAAGCCGTCTCCGCGCGGCCGCGCCTGAGCCCGTCTATGGTGGGTCGCAGGAGGAGAGTGCTCGCTCGGAACTCGTCAATCACGTGGCCCGGATGGACAGCAATCAGGTGCTGCAACTGGTGTCTGCTGCTCTGCGCGGGATGGGGTATGCGACCGAGTATCAGGACAGTGCATCCGGCACGCTCCCGCATATCCGTGCATTCCCCGGCCTCGAAGATCGCGACAAGCTTCAACCGATGCGGTTTGTCGTTCGCGACAGGGCAGAGGGACCTGCGACCGCGGAAGACGTGGTGGCCGTTCAGACCATGCTGGGTGACATGAACGAGTTCGGCGCGCTTGTCTCTCTGGCTGGGTTCTCGAACACCGCGACGTCGGCGACGGATGAAAGCAAGGTGCATTTGCAACTGGTTGACCGGGACGCGCTGATCGATCTTTGGACAGCGAACTATGATCGTCTGAGCAAGCCGGACCAGAGTCTGCTGCCGCTGCGGCAGGTCTACGTACTGGCGGGCGAGTAGGCTGATCGCACAGCGACGCAACCAAAGCGCTAGCGTCGCAGGTCGCAGAAACGCGAATATCGCGGCTCCAGAATACATCCGGTCCGGTAATGGGACTCCGTAGGACCAGTTTATCAAAAACAATTGGCTCCAACGAAGATTTTCACTGGAATTTTCGAGGCATATCGCGCTTGGATGTAGGCGCAACGCCGATCCGCCCAGCGCCCACGCCAAAAGAGCAAAAAACGTACAGGCAAGGTCCGGACCGGAGCGGCATCAACGCGTAACGGGAGGAAGAGATGTTTACGCTAGACAGCGCAGTCAAAGGCGCCGCGATGGCGGCGGTGGGGCTGATGGGCATGGCAACTGTTGCCAGCGCCGAGACAGTCATCCGGGTCCAGTCGGTGATCCCGGCCAAGGCCGACGAAGTCCACATGCTCAACGAATTTGCCGCGGACGTCGAAGCGCTCACCAACGGATCGCTCAAGATCGAAGTTCTGCCCGCCGGTGCGGTGGTTGGCGTGAAAGAGACGCTCGACGCGGTCGACAGCGGCCTGATCGAAGGTGGCTTCGCATGGACGCACTACTGGTCGGGCAAGCACCCGGCGGCGATGCTGTTCGGCTCGCCGGTTGCCGGTGCAGGCGTTGGTATCGATAACATCGCCTTCCTCAGCTGGTTCCAGTACGGTGGCGGCAAGGAGCTTTACGATGAGCTCTGGAAAGAGATGGGCGTGAACGTCAAAGGCTTCATGCTCCAGCCGGTCGGTCCCGAGGCATTGGGCTGGTTCTCCGAGCCGATCACCTCGATGGATGACTTCCGCAAGTACCGCTTCCGGACGCCTCCGGGCATTCCTGGCCAGACCTACAAGGACATTGGTGTTGCCTCGGTCGCGATGGGCGGCGGTGACATCCTGCCGGCGCTTGAAAAAGGCACGATCGATGCAGCCGAGTGGTGCTGCCCAAAGCCTGACTCGGTGTTCGGCTTCCAGAAGGTCCTGAAGCACTACTACCTTCAAGGCCTGCACCAGGTCGTCGTGAACGCGGATATGTACATCAACGCCGATGTTTACAACGATCTGACGGATCTCGAGAAGAAAGCGCTGGAAGTCGCAGCGAACGCGTCGCTGTCGAAAGCCATGTCCTACCGGATCTACGAGAACGGCAAGGCACTGAAGGACCTGACCGAGAACCACGGCGTGATCCTGCACGACACCCCGGCTGACTACTTCCCGGCCTACATGAACGCAGCCCGTGCGTCGCTGGAGAAGAACGCCGCCGAGAACCCGTTCTTCGCCAAGGTGTGGCAATCCCAGAAGGACTTTGCCGAGATCGCGGTGCCGTTCTGGGCCGGGGCTCAGGCGTCTAACGCATCGCTCGGCAAGGCTTTCGCCGACTCGCTGAAGTAAGTGCAGCTTACGGAGTTGCCGGGGATCTATGCGGTGGCCCGTGCGGGCCCCGCAGCACCGGTGCCTGCAAACATCCTTGATGGTCCGGGTTTCCGGACCGTCGCCCGTACCGATGAAGAGTTGTCGGTTGTCGCGCCTCAGTCCGAGATCTCAGGAATGGACACCGTCGATGGCGGGTGGACGTGTTTCAAACTGCAGGGGCCGTTCGCCTTCGATGAGACCGGGATCATTCACACGATCTCGGCTCCTCTGGCCGAAGCCCGGATCGGGATCTTCACCGTTGCGACCTTCGACACGGACTATGTTCTCGTGAAACAAAAAGATGCCGCCGCCGCCGTCGATCTCTGGCGTACCGAAGGGCACGAGATTACGGCGGCCTGACGTCGCTGACTGGGGGAAGAGATGTCGACCGAGCCGCAAGAGCTTGAAGTCACCGATGAGTTGATCGCCGAGCGCCGGGCCGAGCAACCGGGCCAGACCCCTGTAGACATGACGCCCTGGCAGCGACCGATCACGGCGTTCATCGATGTGATGAACCTTTGGGCCGGACGGTTGTTCTGTCTGCTCCTGATCCCGTTAATTTTCGCGGCGGTCTACGAGGTCGTCTCGCGCACAGGCTTTGGCATGCTTGTCTCGTGGGATATGGCAGATACCGCGCGCGCCTGGGGGCTTGGCCCAACGCTTTGGGTTTATGATGTCAGCCGCATGCTGGGCGGGGTCCTGTTCATGGGCGCCGCCGGGTATGCGCTGCTCCGCGGTGTGCACATACGGGCCGATTTCCTCTACCGCAATTGGTCGCCGCGGGCGCAGGCGACCGTCGATGCGATCCTCTATCTCGGCTTCTATTTCCCGGCCATGCTGTTCTTCTTCTGGAGCGCGTTGGACTACACATGGGGCACGTTCAACCCGAACAATGGATTTGCCTACACGGGATGGGAGCGCCTGTCGGACAGCACCTGGGCACCGGTTCTGGGACCTGCCCGTGCCGCGATGCCGCTTGGCGCGCTCCTGCTGTTCCTGCAAGGCTTTCCCGAACTCTTCCGTGCCTTCCACCAGATGGGCAAGGAGCGTGAGCGCCAGTTCACCCGGTGGCTGCCGCTGTACTTCATCGTTCTGATCTTTGCGTTTGTCGGGGTGTTCTTCCCTGAAACCCTCGGCGTGATCATGCCGGATGCCGTGGCCGAGTTCTGGTCGGGGCTCTGGGGTCGCAACGGCGCGCTGACGCCCGACCGCACGACCATCGGCCTCATCATGCTGGGCGTGATGCTGTTCTCGATCTTCGTCGGGTTCCCGATCTCGTTCACGCTGATCTTTCTCGGGTTCATCTTCAACACCTGGGGCTTCAACACAAAGGTCACGTTCTTTCTGCTCACGGCGAAGACCAACGAGACCATGCTGGATGACCAGTTGGTCGCGGTGCCGTTGTTCATCTTCATGGGCATCATGATGGAGAAGGCCGGCCTGATGGAGCGGCTGTTCAACGCAATCCAGCTGATGATGAGCCGGGTGCGTGGAGCGCTGTTCATCGCGGTGCTGTTCGTGTCGACCATCTTCGCCGCGGCAACCGGGATTGTCGGCGCCTCTGTCACGATCCTCGGGATCATGGCGGCGCGTACGATGAACCGATCCGGGTATGACGTGAAACTGGCCGCCGGGACGATCACAGCGGGCGGAACGCTGGGCATCCTCATTCCGCCATCGATCATGTTGATCGTCATGGGCCCGGTGTTGGAGGTTCCGGTTACCGACCTCTTCCGGGCCGCGATCATCCCCGGTGTCATGCTGGCGACGCTGTATCTCATCTACGCGATCGGCCGCTGCTGGGTGAACCCCACTCTCGGCCCGATCCTGCCGCCTGAGGAACAGCCCGAGACGTCGGCATACTATGCGCTCGAGGTCCTGTCGGTCCTTATCTCGCTCTTCGTATTCATCTGGCTCTGTGTCGAGGGTGCGTCCGGTGGGCTGTCATTGTTCCCCCTCAGTGGCCTGATCATCCCGATTGCCTGGCTCGGCGTCATGTACGGCGTGTACAAGTGGACCCGCAGCGCCAAACCGGGGGGCTTCTACTTCTCCGAGCTGTGGTACGAGTTCTTCATGGGCCTTGTCCCGCCGACCGTGCTGATCGCCTTTGCCTTGGGCTCGATCCTTGCGGGTTGGGCAACCCCGGTCGAAGCCTCGGCCTGCGGGGCGTTTGGCTCGATCCTTCTGTCGCTAGCCTATCGAAAGTTCACCATCCCGGGCGGCTATGACGCGATGATCAAGACGCTCGAGATCACCGTGCTCATCATGTTCCTCGTTGCCGCTTCGAACTTCTTCGGCGCTGTCTTCTCGAACCTTGGCACGCCGAAGATGCTCACGGAGGTGCTGCTCTCGTTCGAGATGTCGCCGCTCTGGACCATGGTGTTTATCCTGGCACTGATCTTCCTACTCGGCTGGCCGCTCGAATGGGTGCCGATCGTGCTGATCATCGTGCCGATCCTGCTGCCAGTGGTCGAAAGTCTCGACTTCGGGTTGGAGCGGAATGACTTGCTGGTCTGGTTTGCGATTCTGGTCGCGGTCTGTCTGCAAACGGCGTGGCTCAGTCCGCCGGTAGCGCTGTCGGCCTACTTCCTCAAAGGCGTTGTGCCCGAGTGGGATCTCAAGGATATCTACTTCGGCATGATGCAATTCATGGTCATCCAGTTGCTCGGCCTTGCGCTGGTCTACTGGTTCCCTGAGATCGCCCTCTGGCTTCCTGCCTATCTCGATGGACAATAACGATGCCCGAATTCCTCAAGAAAGCTGCCCGCACTTCGACCGATGATGCCGGTGATGTACGGGACACCGTTCAGGCGATCCTCGACGAGATCGAGGCGGGCGGAGACGCCAAGGCCATGGAATATGCGGCCAGGTTCGACAAGTACGAAGGCAACGTCGTCCTGACGCCGGATGAGATCGCCGCCGCGTCGGAGCAGGTGCCTCAGAAGCTGAAGGACGACATCCGGTACGCCCATGACAATGTGCGCCGGTTCGCCGAGGCGCAGAAGCAGACGATCCAGGATTTCGAGTACGAGATCGCGCCGGGACTGGTGGCTGGGCAGAAGGCAATCCCCTGTCAGGCCGCGGGCTGCTATGCGCCGGGCGGTCGTTATGCCCATATCGCGTCGGCCATGATGACGGTGACAACGGCAAAGGTCGCGGGGTGCGGGCACATCGCCGCCTGCTCACCGCCGCGTCCGGGGCAGGGGATCCATCCCGCGATCATATACACGGCGGATCTTTGCGGCGCCGATCAGATCCTCGCGCTGGGCGGCGTACAGGGGATTGCCGCCATGGCGTTCGGCCTGTTCGGTCTGCCAAAGGCAGACATTCTGGTCGGCCCTGGAAATCAGTTCGTGGCAGAGGCGAAGCGTATCCTCTTTGGCCGTGTCGGGATCGACATGTTCGCTGGGCCGACCGACTCGCTGATTCTCGCGGATGAGACGGCGGATGCCGAAATCGTTGCGGTCGATCTCGTGTCTCAGGCCGAGCACGGCTACAACTCGCCGGTCTGGCTGGCCACGACATCGCGCGATCTGGCCGAGACGGTGATGACTCGTGTTCCCAAACTGATTGCCGAACTTCCCGAGTTGAACGGCAAGAACGCCGAAGCGGCGTGGCGTGACTATGCCGAGCTGATCGTCTGTGCGGATCGGGAGGAAGTCGCGACAGTCTCCGACAAGATCGCGCCGGAGCATCTGACGGTGATGGCGAAGGATCTCGACTGGTGGCTCGGGCGGCTGGAATGCTACGGGTCGCTGTTCCTGGGCGAGGAGACCACCGTCAGCTATGGCGACAAGGCGTCGGGCACCAACCACGTGCTGCCGACTTCTGGCGCGGCTAAGTATACCGGCGGGCTGAGCGTGCACAAATACATGAAGTTGGTGACGTGGCAGCGCATGACCCGCGAAGGCTCGAAGCGCGTGGCCGAGGCGACGGCGCGGATCTCCCGTCTCGAGGGGATGGAGGGGCACGCCCGCGCTGCTGATGTACGTCTCGCCAAGTATTTCCCGGGCGAGAACTTTGATCTGTCTGCCGAATGATGCGTGCGCTGGTCTATACAGGGACAGAGGCGTCCGAGCTTCGCGATGTACCCGCGCCGGACCCGAGCGCGGGCATGTCGATCGTCGATGTCACGCTTTGCGGCATCTGCGGCTCGGATATGCATGCCTGGCACGGGCACGATGCGCGGCGGGTGCCACCGTTGGTGCTGGGACACGAGGCGGTCGGTGTTGCCCGCGACGGTCCGATGGCCGGGCAACGCGTGGCGCTCAATCCCTTGATGACCTGTGGAAAGTGCCCGGCCTGCCTGTCGGGTGAGGTGCACCTCTGTCCCCATCGCGAACTGATCGGAATGCGCCTGCCCGGTGCCTTTGCTGAGCAGGTTGCGATCAAGCATGAGAACCTGTCCGCAATGCCGGACACATTGGCGGATTCCGATGCCGTGCTGGCGGAACCGCTGGCCTGTGCCGTGCACGCGGTGCGCCTGGGATTGCAGGTCGCGTCTGAAAAGCCCCGCCGCGCGGTCGTGCTTGGCGGGGGAGCCATCGGCTTGCTGTCCGCGATGGTCTTCCGCGAGTACGGCGTCACCGACATCGCCATTGCCGAAACCAACCCGCTGCGGGCCGAGACACTGCGTGCGGTGCTGGAGGCCGAGATCTACAATCCGTTGACCGACACGCCGCCGGAGGCCGAGATGATCCTTGATGCAGTCGGCATGGGGGCGACGCGCCGCGCGGCGTCGGCACAGGTCACGCCGGGCGGCACGATTGTCCATATCGGTCTGCAGGACGGTGCCGAGGGGTTGGATACCCGCCGGATCACACTCCAGGAGATCCGGTTCGTCGGCACCTATTGCTATCGCCTGGATGACTTCGCAGAAGCCCTGCGCCTGTTGGCCGAGGGGCGTGTTACCGGCGCGGGTTGGTCCGAGACGCGGGATCTGTCCGCTGGCGCTCAGTCCTTTGTTGACATCCACACGGGGCAGGCGCCGCCAAAGATTGTCTTGTCGATGGGCGACCTCTAGCCACAAGATCGAGCGTTTATAGCGCTATGCGCCGCTGCGCTCAGCGAGTTGTTGCTCCAATGCCGTCTTCTCGGCATTCACCCGGGCCAACGCGTCGGCCAAGACCTGTGCATCCCCGTGGCTGTGGCGCATGTTCTGCGCGGCTTCCTCGATCGCGCGGACGCGTGCCATAGCCGCGGCCCGGTCGCGACCCCACAGCAGCCAGCCAAAGAGGATGCCGAGGACGAACATGATCCCGAGATAGAAGGCGATCTGAAGCAGCAGTGACGTCATTGATCGAGGTCCGTCGTCTGTTCTGTGGCTGCCTCCGACTCAGGCGCCTCTGTTTCAGTATCAGATTGTGCAGGTGTCTGCTCTGGCTCGGGAGATGACACGGTATCTTCGGCATCCCGTGCTTCTTCGCCGAGCAACGCCTCGAGCGTGGCGATCCGCTCACGTGCAATGTCGATTTCCGAGGCCATCTCTTCCGCGTGTATCGCCGCCTCGGTCGTCTGTGTGTCCAGCGCGTCCGACATATCGAGCAGATCGGCGCGCAACGCCTCTGCCTGAGCGCGCAGAGCCTCCACGACATCGCGCTGGTCTATGGAGAGAAAGACCCGCCATCCCGGCGTGCTGAGGCGCGAGAACGCGGTTTGCGATTTGCTTTCAGAGTATAGCCCGTTGATCGTGACCTCATCGTCGACGATGAACGCCTGCCCCTGCTCCAATGCCTCCAGCGCAAGCGTTGCGGCAACGACGCTGTCGCTCCACCCGTCTGGCTCGCCAGCAACGACACGCGTGAAATCCCGGACAGGTCCCAACCCTGCGGTCTCGAGTCCGGAGATCAGCACATCGCGTGTCTCCTGATCGGGCAGAACGCCATGCAGGAACATCTCGCCCGACGCCATGCGCGCTGCGGAGAAAGCGTGCGGCCCGTCATTTGAAATCATCACGGTGTGGTCGCGCAGGATATCAACCTCATCGATCGCGGCGAGGCGGATCAGCCCGGTATCACGATGATCCTCGTCCCGGGCGATACCGATCAGTGTCGCATCACGGCCATCGATCTGAGCGGTAAACCCGAGCTCATCCAGAGCTGTCGCGGCCTGATCCGCGATCCGTGCCTCGATCTTTGGCGCTTCGATCACCATGGCTGCTGCCATGACGCCGAGTGCGATGAGCACCACCGGTATGGTCAAAACGAAACGCAAGAACCCTCACCCTTCTGGCATGGATCGGCCGGATTGCCAGATTGTAAAGCACCTTAGGTCTGAAGACCTACCAAAAACCTTCTGGTTGCTCCCGCGGGTTCTCTCGCGGCTCCGGGCGGCAGAAATGTGGTCTATGACGGGAACCGAACCATCAGGTCTGCGACCTGCGCCTGCGACAGGAACCGCGTTTTTTCGCCGCGGAGCATGAGGAACAGCTTTGCCGTCTCCTCCAACTCCTCGGCCGCATACACCGCAGCCTCCAGCGATTTTCCGGCAACGACCGGGCCGTGATTGGCGAGCAGCATCGCGTGAGCATGGCGCGCGGTCTTGCGCACCGCATCGGCGAGCGCCTTGTCGCCTGGCGCGAAATAGGGAACGAGAGGGCACTTGCCGACGCGCATCACGTGATAGGCGGTGATCGGTGGCAGCACGTCCTCCGGGTCGATCTCCGCCAGGCAGGACACGGCGACCGAATGTGTCGCATGCAGGTGCACGACCGCCGTCATCTCGGGGCGTTCCTCGTACATCGCCAGGTGCAGAAACTCCTCCTTCGAGGGTTTGTCGCCCGCCAGATGTGTGCCGTCGAAATCGACCTTGGCGATGCGGGCGGGATCGAGCCGCCCCATGGACGAGTTGGTCGGCGTGATGAGAAAACCATCGTCCAGCTTAACCGAGATGTTTCCGGATGAGCCGCACCCGTATCCGCGGTCAAAGAGCGATTTCGCAAGGACCGCGATCTGATCGCGCAGCGCGTTCTCGGTCATGGCGCCCGCTCCACCGCGTCGGCAAAGAACGTCTCGCTACCAAAGTTTCCGGATTTCAGCGTCAGCGCGGTCGGGTCCTCGCCGAGGGTCGCACACCATGGCACGCCGGGTGCGATCTGAGGACCAACCGCAAGCCGGTGCACACCGAGCGCTGTGGCGACAGCCCCCGAGGTCTCACCGCCCGCTATAATGAAGCGGCGCACACCATCGCGATGGGCAAGTGCTGCGATCGAGGACAGCGTTTCTTCAACAAGTTCTGCAGCCCGCGCAACGCCAAGTGCCTCCTGCGCGGCGCGGACACTCTCGGGTGGTGCGGTTGCGGCAATCAGTGCGGGGCCAGAGCGCAGTTGGCTCTCGGCCCAGGCCCAGGCCCAGGCTTCGGCGCTGTCCTGTTTGCCATCAGCTAACGCAAGGGGATCCAGCCTCAGAAGCGCCCCGCCCGATGCCTCCCAGGCGGCGACCTGTGCGTTCGTTGCCTCGGAGCAGGAGCCTGACAGCATCAGCGAGGCCCCGCCGACACTGGGCAGGCGGTCTGCGGCACCGCCAGCCAGACGCCCTGCCTCGGCAAAATTCTCGGCAAGCCCGAGACCCAGCCCTGAGCCTGCTGTGACCAGAGGCATTCCGGCGCACGCCCGCCCAAGAATGCGCAGGTGATCGTCGCAGAGCGCATCGACAATGCTGTGACGAATTCCGGACTGAGCCAGCAATTCGATGCCCTGGCGAACCGCCTCAGGCCCGCGCTCGACGATGTTATAGGGCACGAGGCCAACATCGGCGTCGCCGATCTGTGGGCTTAGCCAGCGACGCAGGTCTGCATCGGTCATCGGTGTCAGCGGATGATCTTTCATACCGGTCTCGTGCAGCAGATCGCTCATGACGAACAGCTTGCCCATGTAGATCGTGCGTCCTGCTTCCGGGAACGCCGGACAGTAGACGGTGAAGGGTGCACCGGTCTGCGCCATCAGCGCTTCGGACACCGGCCCGATGTTTCCTTGGGGTGTTGAATCGAAGGTCGAGCAATACTTGAAGTAGCATTGCTCGGCGCCTGCCCCGGCCAGCCACTGCCACGAGGCGACACTGTCGCCAACAGCCTCCGCAACCGGGGCCGTGCGGGACTTCAAGGCTACGACCACGGCCTCTGCGTCAGGTACGGGGTCATCGGGTGAGGGCCGTTCCAACACAAGAACAGTGCGCATACCGGAGCGGGCCAGCGTGTTTGCCAGATCCGTTGCGCCGGTAAAGTCGTCAGCAATTGCACCAAGCAGTGGCATCGTCTGTCTCTCCTCACTCTCCCCGTCCGCACCGGTCGCGCGCGTCCGCGCGCGCGGCGGTGCAGGGGGCGGTGGCGGGGCCTGGTCGCATCCCGACGGGTGCGCGCGTCAGCGCGCTGCCGGAGCGGGCGAAACCCCGCCCCCCTCTATACATCGACCCAGCGCCGTGTCTCGTGGCTTTCGTAAGCGGCTGCCTCGATGTCCAGATTTCTGAGATATGCCGCGGCCTCTGTCTCTGCCGGTGTTCCGGCGTGAAACGAAGACAACGCGGCGCGGTTGGTCAGAAAGACGCAATCGCCGCCGAAATGCCGATCCATCCAGTCGTATGTGTGCATGCGCCAGGACGTCTCGGCACGAGCGCGGACCATCAACGACCCATCGCCAATCAAGCGAATTGCACCCTTCGGTCCTTCGACCTCCATCTCTCCCATCGTCAGCCGCGTGTTCTCCGCTGCATGATCCGCCAGTCTGTTCCCGTCAAAGAGCGCCCGGGCGCCCGAGGCAAAGCGGAACTGGAGGATCCCTGCATCCTCACCCGCAATCACCGGGTTCAACCGAACCAGATCCGCCGAGACCGACGTGACCTCCCCCAACAGATACCGGAACGTGTCGATCCAATGGATCGCCGTCTCGTGCACGAGGAAACGCTCCATCTTCTGAAAATATGGCTGGCGATCCAGATAGGCGGTCGCACCTTGCCCATCCCCGGGCCTCAGTCTGAACGTCGCCTGAAACGGCTGGCCGATAAGTCCGCCATCGATCAGCCGCTTGATCTCGCGGTACCAGGGCTGAAAGCGGAAATTCTCGTGCACGATCACCCGGGCGCCGTGTTCGGATGCGAGTTCGACGGCAGCCTGCGCCTCGATCCGGTCGCGGCAGAACGGTTTCTGGCAGATGATCCACTTCACGGTTGGCACGAGGGTCGCAATTGCGTTCATGTGGGTCTCAGGGGGCGACACGATATCGACGAGATCGGGACCGGTCTCCGATACCATGTCCGCGATGTTGTCGAAGACGCGTGGCACGCCGAACCGCGTTGCCGTCTCCTCGCCGCCCGACAGCGCACAAAGGCCAACCAGCGCACAGCCGTCCATTCGCGTCCAGGCATCATAGTGGAACTGACCGAAATAGCCCGCTCCAACGACAGCGACGCGCGTCACGGCACCCGTCACAGATCGAGTTGCGCCATGGCGGTGCCAACAGCATCGTAGACTGCACGCGTTCCGGCCTCGCCGCCCAATTCGCAGGTGATTAAACCGCCATCAGCAAAGGCCGCCTCGACCCCGCGCCGGATCAAATCCGCCGTCTCGATCGCTTCGCGCGCGCCATGCCTGGCCCCCAACCATTCCAGCATCATCGCAGCAGACAGGATCATGGCCGTCGGATTGGCCAGCCCTTTTCCGGCGATATCCGGCGCAGTCCCATGACAGGGTTGGAACACCGCATGCTCCTCGCCGATATCGGCAGACGGCGCATATCCCAGCCCCCCCATCAAGGCTGCTCCAAGATCCGACAGGATGTCGCCGAACATGTTCTCGGTCACCGCAACATCGATGGTCCATGGCTTTTGCACCATGTGCATGGCGAAGGCATCGACATACGCATGGTCGGCCGTCACATCGGCATTGGCCGCAGCGCGCTCGTAGAAGACGCCCCGCTGCCAGTGAAACGCACGGAACACATTGGCCTTGTCGACATGGGTGACCTTGACCTGACCGCCGCGTTGCCGCGCCAGATCGAAACAGAAATCGTAGAGTTTCTCCGAGGTCTCGCGCGTCAGAACCATCGTCTCGCGAGCTTCGCGGTCGTCGATGATCTCGCCCGGCGCTTTTGGCGAGAACAGCCCCTCGGTCGACTCGCGTACGACCACATAGTCGACATTATGTGCCCGCGGATCCGCCAGAACCGACTGGACGCCGGGGATTGGCCGCACCGGCCGGACACCGGCGAAAAGACCGTACTCGAACCGCAACTCCAACTGCGGAGCAATCTCGCGGCCATCGGGGTACCGCACATCGGGCAGACCCATGGCCGCCAGGAGGATCGCATCCGCCTTCCCAGCAGTCGCCAAAGCGTCCTTCGGCAAGGATACGCCCGTGTCTCGGTAAAGCCCGGCGCCGCCCTGTTGCGGATCGAACCGGAAGGCCACGCCGCCAACCCGGGCTGCTGCCGCGTTCAACAGGTCCAGACAGGGCGTCGTGATCTCCTCACCGATCCCGTCGCCAGGGAAAACCGCAATATGAAACTCGGACTGATTGGTCATCCCACTCCCCGGATGGCACTGTTTGGCACACTAGAGACGCAGGCCATGTCAAACGCAAGCGGGCAGCGCGAAAACCAGCTATGCGTCAGGTGGATCGGGCGGTAGCGTTTGCCAAACTTGGGAGGATGCCATGTATCTCGTCGCCGTTACCTTCGATGTTGACCCGGCGCACGCTGCCGCCTTTACCGCGCGTGTTGCGCAACAGGCTACCGACAGCCTGACCGAGGAAGGATGTCATCGCTTCGATGTCTGGACAGATCCGGCCGAACCGGCGCGGATCTTTCTGTTCGAGATCTATACCGACCGTGCGGCGTTCGACGTCCATCTTGCCAGCACGCATTTCAAGGCCTTCGACGCCGAAGTCGGACCCTGGGTGCAGGACAAGGCGGTCGAGACCTGGACGCTGAGCTAACGGGCCGTCTTCAGCACATGTGCCGGGTCGAACGTCTCGGGCAGGGACAGAGACAGCGTGCCACCCGTTAGCTTGGCTGCGACGGCGTCTGCAACGGCGTGAGCGATGCCGAAGCTGATCTTGAACCCGCCCGTCGCCAGCCAGATGTCGGCCCGCCCGGGCAGTGGGCCAACCACCGGCTCTCGGCCAGGTGGTTTGGGCCTCAGACCCGCCCAGCGCTCCATCACAGGCGCCTTGGCAAGGATCGGCACGGCGCGGCGCGCCGTTGCAATCAGATCATCCAGTTGCGCGTCTGTGCTGGCTCCCTCGAAGGTCTTTTCGCTGGTCGAGCCGATGGCGACCCGGCCGGCGCCATGAGGAATTGCGTAGAAGCCATCGGTGTAGATCAGTGGCCGAGCCTCCACCTCGCAACCGAGCACCGCGGCTTGACCCTTGACTGGCTGGCCCCGGAGGTCTGGTGCCAGGTGCTGAATAAGATCCCAGCTCTGCCACCCCGCGGCGACAACGATTCGGTCTGTTCGTATGGGTCCCTGACTGGTCTCAACGCCCTCGCCGGGTGCAAGCAGGCCAGTCACTTCGATGCCGCTGTGAACCGAACCCACGCATCTTGCCAATGCTGTCACATATCGGCGCGGATCGACATGGGCTGACAGGGTTTCATGCACCAACCCGGACGCAGCCGCTTCGGGAGAAATCCAACCCGCCCACGCATCCGGGATCTCATCGAGCACCTTGAACGTTGCCGCACCGCCCCAGATCTCTCGCGCCGCATCTGCCTCAGCTTCAGCCCGGATCCGCGCACGCGCCGTCGTCAAGGGCGTGAGGCGGCCCGACCGCACGTACCCTGTCGAGAGCCCACTCGTCTCTTCGATCTCCGCGATCCGCGCGGGCAGTGCGCAAAGGGCGTCGAACTGGAACTGCTTGAAGGGACGCCAGCGCGTCGGGGCATGCGGGCAGAGGGCGCCGACCACCCCGCCGCTGGCACCGCCACCGACCGGGCCAGCATCGACGACCTCGACCGTGGCACCAACTCTTTGCAAGGCATAGGCGACGGAGAGGCCGAAGATCCCTGCGCCGATCACCACAACATCCGCCACCGCTTGCCCTTTCGTCCGGTTTCGCGCACATCAACCTGATGGATGCTGACGCAGCAAGGGACAATTTGAACCGGCCCTCCCTCCGATGGGAGGACGGCGTTCCGGTATCTGTGGCATTCGATGACCCGTATTACGCGCGCAGCGATGGTCTGGCCGAGACGCGCCACGTCTTTCTCGGCGGCAATGCGCTGCCCGAGCGGTTCATGGGGGCCGATAGCTTCCGTCTCGCGGAACTTGGTTTCGGGACGGGGCTGAATTTCCTGGCCGCACTGCACCTATGGCGTGCGATCGCGCCTGCCGGAGCGATGCTGCACGCCACGTCCTTTGAACTGTATCCGATGACGACGGACGAGATGGCCCGGGCGCTTGCACCGTGGACGGAACTGGCTGCTGATACCCAAGCGCTGCTCCTGCAATGGCCGTCCCGGGAAATTGTATTCGACCAGGCGCGGCTCAGGATCATCGTCGGCGATGCCCGTGAAACTTTGGCGGCTTGGCAGGGATGCGCAGATGCGTGGTTCCTGGATGGATTTGCACCGGCCCGAAACCCGGAACTCTGGGAGCCAGCCTTGCTGCAGGCGGTGTTCGACCGCACAGCCCCGGGTGGAACGGCTGCGACGTACTCGGCGGCCGGAGCGGTCCGCAGGGCATTGGCTGCCGCGGGGTTCTGCGTCACCAAAACACCGGGTTTCGGTACGAAGCGCGACATGACCACGGCGCGGCGCCACGAGGTTTCGGGGTGACCGATGCGTCTCTGAGCCACATGCCGGGCCCGCGCGTCGATATCCGTCGGCGTCCGACACCCCTGCCGGTGGCGACGGCTGTGCCGTTCAGTTTTGTGCACATCAACAAATGCGGCGGGACGAGCGTGGAAGTTGCCCTCGGTCTGCAAAAGCGCCATGCCACCGCCGGGGCGATGCAGCGTGAGATGGGCAGGGCGGCGTGGGCCGACCGGTTCACGTTCGCGATCGTGCGAAACCCGTTTGAACGCATCACCTCGCTCTATTACTACCGCGTGCGCAGCAATCATCACGGACTGGCGGACCGGCATCTCAACGTGAACCAGTGGATCCGCGCGATCTGGCAGGATGGGTCCGAGCACTATAATGATGTGCCGCTGCTGAACGGACCTTGCATCGATTGGCTGACAGACGCCGATGGAACTGTCTTGGTCGATCACGTCGCGCGTCTCGAGGACATCGATGCGGAGTGGCGCCGAATTTCCCAGCGCCTCGGCATCGACCTGCCCCTGCCGACGCTCAACATCAACAAGAGGCCCGCCTATCGCGACGTGTTGACGCCCGAGAGCCGCGAGATCCTGGAGTTTGCATTCGCAGAAGATCTGTCGCGCTTCGAGTATCACTACTGAGCCCTGCACTATCGGAGATTTCAGACATGGCCACGACCAAACTCATGTCCGACGAAGAGCTTTCGCCCGAGGCCAAAGCGGTGTTTGACGATATTCGCGCAACCCGAGGATCTGACTTCATCAACAATGTCTGGCGCGCGCTGGCGTGGGATCCGCCGCTTCTGAAGCGAACTTGGGACCATGCGAAGGAGGTGATGGCGTCACCTGGTGTGCTTGATCCGCTGACCCGTGAGATGATCTATGTCGCGGTCTCCATTGCCAATTCCTGCGAGTATTGCGTCCATTCGCACACCGCGTTCGCGCGGGCCAAGGGTATGACGGACAAGCAATATGCCGAACTGATCGAGATCGTGACGCTGGCATCCTCGACGAACGCTTTGGCGACGGCGTTGCAGGTGCCGGTGGACCCGGAATTCCGCGCCGAGCCGGATTAGGAAGTTCTCAACCGACCAATGCCATCCTCTCGCGGCTTTCATTTGCGGGAGAAACCCGAATGCGCATCGCTTTGGCGGTCATCTTCGTACTGGCACTGGGCGCCTGCCGTGTGCCGTACCCTCATGAATACGCGAACTTCACAGCGTTTCCTGAGCCGGTGCCTCCTGTTGGAACGCCCGTGGCGGAACTGGACGCATGGTTTCATAAACGTGGCTACGGGCCTGGCCCGCGCGTGCGCCAATCCGAGGCGGAGTTGCGTCGCCAACCGGGCGAGCCACTGGTCTATTCGGTGGAGGCGGACCGTACGTGGTGGCTTACGCAACACCGGGTTATCCGGGATTTCTGCGTGACCCAGAAGACGATTTTCTACCGTCTGGATGCCGAGGATCGCCTGCAAAAGGCGGTTCAGGGCAAGTTTTCGCAATGCACCGGGTGAGGGCCGTCTACAAGCGGCGCATGGTTCTGCGGCTTAGTTTCCGCCGCAGCCTGCTTCGACCAGACTGGCGATGCGTTGCTGTTCTTCCGCCGAAAGGATCTGGGACATGTCTGTCTGAAAACCCGCCCATGCGATCTCCGCCTGCCTCGCAAGCTGATCTGACGAAGCGGTCAGGTGCGCGCGGACCATCTCGGCAGCGGCCTTGCAGGCCCTGCGGGTTTTGCGCCGCTTGATCCAGTTCGCGCCCGAGAGCCAGAGCTTGCCGTCGAGTTCCTCATCGCAGCCATCGGGGTGAGCGATCGCGATGCCGAAGGCCGCGTCCATGCTGTGACCATACCATGACCCGTTGGGCAGTCCGGCCCGGCGGTATGCCAATGCGCGATCACGATCGGCGAACGGGCTGTCCGCTGACCGACCATCCAGCCAGAGATGCACCATCGCCAGCCGACGCCGGCCGTCTGGCGCAAAGCTGTTGTCAATCCAGCGGCGGCCGAACCAGGCGACGAGCGGATGGGATTCCTTAACAGCGCCTAGGATCTGATCGAGATTGTGGACATGCCAGACATCTTCCGGCCCGGCGAAACCTTCGGGCAGGGGGTCGAAATCGCCCAACCGAACCAGAAAGGCCACGCCGACCAACTCCATCCGCCCGCCGATATCCGTGTACATCAGATTGGCCGGCCTCGAAAAATCGATCGGCTCGCCCGCGACCGGGACCGGCTGGTCCGCGCGGGACCAGTGTTCGCCCATAAGCGGTGCTACCGCGCCGCGGAACGTCCAACCGTCGGCCTTTGCAACCTCGACATCGCGATAGCGCTCGACCGCACGGTGAACAATTGCGATCTGCCGCGCCTGCTCGGCCCGCCAGTCGTCCGCCGCAAGGGCGTCTCCCGGCGACATCATGACGACGGACGCAACGAGAGCCGCGATGGTCAGGAACCGGGTCACACTCATTGCCTCCGGATCTGGAACCAACGGCGCGACGTCTTGCTACGCCCGTCCGGACCGGTGCGCGTGACCGAACCTTCCCACTGACCGCGCCCTGTGCGTCTCCACTCCGCGTCGCGGGAGTAGGTGCGCCCTTTCGGCCCGGTCACGACCGAGTTTCCAGAGCATACACCGCCATCGCAGCGGCGTTCGCCACTCTGTGACCACACTCGTCCGTTGTTCGTGCTTATCGTGCCGTCGCGGCTTACGACCCCATTGTCTCGTGTCTTGTTCCAACTCTTCTTCCAGCCTTTACCGTCGTCGCGCTGCACGGACACGGTTCCCGAAGCGTTGCCGTTCTGACCGGTCGCTGAGCGTTGGATTTCGGTCGTCAGACCATTCGGCCCAACGATCGTCGCGCCGCCTTCCACGGTTGTTTGCGACATCGCGGGAAAGGCGAGGGCGGCCTGCAAAACGAGGGCGACAGACATGCCCCGGGTCCAGGTGGTGATCGTCATCGTGCGCTCCACTGTGGGTCTGAGATCAAGCGATAATGTCACTCTCGCGCCTCTCCTTTGCCGGGATATGTCCAACTTGTTGCGTTTTGTAACGAGTTGTAACGGACGCCGCGCATCCCTTTTCGACGCCGCCTGCCATGGGCTAGCGTGCGGGCATGACGTCGTCTGCTCAGATCCTGCTTGTCGAGGATGACCCGGAACTCCGCCCGCTGACCGCCGATTTTCTCTCGCGGGAGGGCTTTGAGGTCGAAGCCGTGGCCGATGGTACAGCCATGGACAGGGCGCTCACCGCGACCTCGTTTGATCTGCTGGTGCTGGATCTGATGCTGCCGGGTGAAGATGGCCTGTCGATTTGCCGCCGGATCCGGGCCCGAAGCGCAATCCCGATCCTCATGCTGACAGCGCGGAAGGAGGAAATCGACCGGATCATCGGTCTGGAACTCGGCGCCGATGACTATCTTGGCAAGCCCTTCAATCCGCGGGAGTTGACGGCGCGCATCCGGGCGATCCTGCGCCGCACATCCGGCAGCGCAGAGCCACATCGCGAGATCCTCGCATTTGACATCTGGCAGGTCGATCCGACAACGCGGACCGTTCGGCGTGATGGTGAGGAGTGTGTGCTGACCTCTGGGGAGTACGAACTGCTCGAGGTGCTGGTCACCCATGCGAACCGCGTGCTGAGCCGTGATTGGTTGCTGGACCGAACACAAGGGCGCACGGCCGATCCCTTCGACCGTTCGATCGATGTTCAGATCAGCCGCCTGCGCCGAAAGTTGGGCGACAATCCTCGATCGCCTCATCTGATCAAGACCGTACGCAATGGTGGCTACATCTTTGCCGCAAAAGTCCAGCGGCGCTGATGGGCCGCTGGTCCCTTCTGGTCAGGATCGGCGCGCTGCTCGCGCTCGGAGTTTTTGTCATCCAACTGCTGATGGTCGCGGCCATTTTCGCCGATCGCCGCAGCGATACCGGTGGTGGGTTCCGCTATCCGCTGCCTGATCAGATCGTGGCTATGGTCAAATTGGCAGAAACCTCGAGCGACCGGGCATTGATGCTGCGTGCCTTGAACAGCGCAGAGTTCTCGGTCGTGATCCAGCGCGGCGACTTTGATGCGATGACCGAAGAGCCGATCCGTGTGCCCCGGGTCGAGAAAGTTCTTAACCAGTACCATGAGAGCGTCGGCGGTCGCCGTCTCGTCGCGTTTATTGCGCTGGCGGGTGACCTTGACCCGATCATGAATTGGCGGGACGGCGACATATGGACCAGCCATCCGCTCCGGATGGTGATCGAGTTGAAGACCGGGGAGCTGCTGATTGCAGAAAGCCGCGGGGGCAAACTGGCCGAGAAGGTGTTTTCCTGGCCACTGGGTTTGTTCTCGGGCGTGATTTCGGTTTTCGTCGCGTTGCTGGTGCTTTGGGCTGTGGGGCGCGAGACCCGCCCCCTGCGCAAGCTCAGCGCGGCTGCGGTGCGTTTCGCTGAAACCGGTGAGCAACGCATGGTGCCGGAGCAGGGCGCGCCGGAGCTTCGTCGTCTGATCGCTGACTTTAACGACATGCAGGCGCGGATTGCCGATTTGCTCAGCGCGCGGGCACTGATGTTGGGGGCACTGGGGCATGACCTCAGGACGTACTTGACCCGGATGCAGCTCAGGGTCGCTGCCCTTGCAGATGCCAAGCTAAGCGCTGCGATGGAGCGCGACCTCACACTGATGTCCCAACTTGTTGACGACAGTCTGACCCTCGCACGTCTGGGGATCGAAGAGCCTGACGATGCGAGAACCGATGCGGCGTGTCTGCTCCGCACCATGACGGATGAGTACATCGCGAATGGCGCGGACATTCGGATCTGCGTCGAGAGGCCCGGGCAATCCGCTGGGATAGCCATTTCGGAAGGGATGCTGCGGCGGCTGCTCTCCAATCTGATCGACAATGCGTTGAAATATGGAACGGCCTGTCGGATCGATCTCGACACGTCGGATGACGCAGTGACTCTGTCAGTCGCCGACAATGGTCCTGGTGTGTCGCAGGATGATCTGGACAGCCTTCACCGGCCGTTCTTTCGCGCCAATGCGGCCCGGACGTTGACCAGTGACGGGCACGGGCTGGGGTTGGCGATCGCGAACGAGATTGCCCTGCGGCATGGCGGGTCGCTGAGTTTCAGGAACACCGAAGACGGATTCACCAGTCAGATCACCCTTCCGAGACTTTGACGCCGCCGGCACCTCGGTCAGGACAGTCTACTTGGATCCGTCGCTGGCGAGCCAGGCCGGCGCTTTGCCGATGCGGTCGAGCAGAAAGTCCATCAGCACACGCACCTTCGCCGACAAGACGTTCGACTTGGGATAGTGAAGCCAAAGGACGGATTGGTCGATTACGTCGAACTCCGGAAGAACCCGCACGAGCGCCCCATCCCGCAGTTCCTGATGGACGCTCCAAAGCGAGTTCAGCGAGATGCCGGCCCCGGCGATGGTCGCGTGCTTAAGCGTCATTCCGTCATTGACGATCAGGCGGCACTCGGCCGCGCGCGGGTCCAGGGTGCCAACGGTGCCTTTGGCGTCATGAAGGGGCCGCGGCGACTGGTCGCGAAACGCTATGAGATTGTGCCGGGTGAGATCGGCCGGCTGCTCCGGTGTGCCCATGGTGGCGAGGTAATCTGGTGCAGCGCACAGGATCCGCCGGTCATCCGCCAGTTTGCGTCCCATCATCGCCGTGTCTTCGAGCGGCGAGTTGCGCAGCGCCAGATCGAAACTGCCCTCGATCAGATCAAACTGCGTATCCGAGAGCCGCAGATCGAGCGTAATGCCCGGGTGCAGCGACAGAAACGCCGGAAGGATAGGTGCGATGTAGAGCTGCGCGAAACTGCTTGGCGCGGTGAAGCGCAACGTTCCGGTCGCCGTCGGACTGCCTTTGCCCAGCGCTGCCAGCCCGGCATCTTGTTGAGCCAGCATCTCGCGTGCGAAGGGCAGGAAATCCGCCCCGTCCTGCGATAGCGCAACCTTGCGGGTCGATCGATGCAGCAAGTCAGCGCCAAGCTCGTGCTCCAGCTTGGCCAATCGCGCGCTCGCAACGGCTGGCGCCATGCCAAGATCCCGCCCTGCAGCGCTGATGTTCAGCCGCTCCGCCGCGAGAACGAACAGCCGGAGGCTTTCTGTGTCCATTTGATTATATCCAAATCCCGAATTCTGAAGCCAGTTCTGGCAAGTTTATCTGGTGGTGAAAAGCGGCATATCAGAGCGGACCGGCTCGGCACGATCTCGCCGCCCCTTCGATGGACCCAATCATGTTGACCCGAACCGATCAGGACAGCTTCGAGACCATCAATCGCGCCTACAACGCGGTGTTCCGTCCGAACCGGCTCAGTCTCGGGTTGGTGTTGCCGCTCGACAGCTACAGGGTTGGCGCGCACCCCGACATGACCGATCACGTCGACAAGGTGAAACTGGCCGAGGAACTCGGCTTTGCCGCGGTCTGGCTGCGGGACGTTCCGTTCGATGTGCCGTCGTTCGGCGATGTCGGTCAGGTCTTCGATCCGTTTGTCTATCTTGGCCTGCTCGCCGGTCAGACTGAGAAGATCGGACTTGGTGTCGCCAGCATCATTCTGCCACTTCGCCACCCCGCCCATGTGGCCAAGGCTGCGGCATCGGCTGACGTGCTTTCGGGCGGTCGGCTGTTGCTCGGCGTCGCGTCCGGCGACCGGCCCGAGGAATACCCGGCAATGGGCAAGACCTTTCCGGATCGGGGCGAGCGGTTCCGCGAGAGCGTCGACTACATCCGTGCCGTCGGTGGGGCGTCTCCTCAGATTCGGAACAGTCACGGCGCCCTGGCAGGTGACATAGACCTCTTTCCGAAACCGGCTGGCAACCGGGTGCCGCTTTTGATCACTGGCGGAAGCCAGCAGTCACCCGAGTGGGTCGCGGCGCATGGCGATGGCTGGATGACCTATCCGCGCGATGCCGCCGCGCAGGGCCGCGTGATTGCAGACTATCGACAGCGGATCGCCGAGGCGGGAGAGAGGGACAAGCCCGTGATGCAGTCCCTCTACATCGATCTCCTGCCAGACGACACCGCCCCGCCGCGTCCTATCCATCTGGGGTTCCAGTCCGGGATCTCGTTCCTCGCGACCTATCTGCAGGACCTTCAGGCTCTGGGAGTGAACCATGTCGCGCTGAACCTGCGCTTTAACACCGCCGAACTTGCACCCACGCTGGAACGTCTGGCGACCGGGCTGCCCATTCATTTCACGAACTGAGAGACCGCAATGAGCAAAACGATTCTGATAACCGGCTCGACCGATGGCATCGGTCTGGTGACCGCCAAGATGCTGGCGGGACAGGGCCACAAGGTTCTTCTGCACGGACGCAGCCGTCCCAAACTGGACGCGGCGCTGGCAGACGTTGGTGCGGGGTCCGAGGGTTTTCTGGCGGACCTGTCCTCGCTTGCAGAGGTTCAGACCCTGGCGGAGGCCGTCACCGCCAAGAACAACCGCGTTGATGTTCTGATCAACAATGCAGGCATCCTGAAATCGCCCTCGCCGATGACGCCGGACGGGTACGACATCCGGTTTGTCGTGAACACCTTCGCACCGTTGGTGCTGACCCGGCGGCTTCTGTCGATCCTCCCTACCGATGGCCGGGTGGTCAACCTCTCCTCTGCCGCGCAAGCCCCGATCGATCCGGCGGCGATGGCGGGACAGGTCGCGTTGGATGACATGGGCGCCTATGCGCAGAGCAAGCTTGCGATCACGATCTGGACGCAGGAACTCGCGAAAGAGCTGCCCAACGGTCCGGCGGTGATCGCTGTGAACCCCGGTTCGCTGCTGGCGTCGAAGATGGTGAAGGAAGGCTTCGGCGTTGCCGGAAGCGATCTCAGCATCGGTGCGAAGGTTCTGTGCGACGCCGCGCTGGGCGACAGTTTTGCCGCCGCATCGGGCGCGTATTTCGACAATGACGCCGGGCGCTTTGCCCCGCCGCACCCCGCCGCTCAGAACCCCGATCATGTCCGCAGTGTGATGCAGGGCATCGAAACCGCACTCGCCGCGCTTGGCCAGACGTCTCACTAGGAGCTTCCAATGAAAGCGATGATATTGAACACCTACGGCGCTGACTCTGTCTTCGAAGCGGCAGAGGTGCCCGACCCCGCACCCTCGGCAGGCCAAGTGCTGGTGCGTATCGCTGCGACCAGTGTGAACACGGTCGACACGATGATCAGACAGATGGGCAAGGATCTGCCGCTTTCGCCTGATCTGCCAGCCATCATCGGCATGGATTTCGCGGGCACGGTCGAGGTCGTTGGCGACGGGGTGTCAGGGTTCGCGCCCGGTGACGAGGTTTATGGCTGCGCCGGTGGTCTCGCCAACCTGCCGGGAACCCTGGCCGAGCGGATCGCAGCCGATGCCCGCCTGATCGCGCACAAACCGAAAAACCTGACGATGCGCGAAGCGGCGGCCCTGCCATTGGTCGGAATCACCGCTTATGAAGGTCTGGTGCGCGCAGGCGTTGGCGCGGGCGACAAGGTTCTGGTCCATGGCGGCGCCGGCGGCGTCGGGCACGTCGCCCTGCAACTTGCCAAGCATATGGGCGCTGAGGTGTTCGCCACCGGTTCGGGTCCCGCGAAGCTGGATCTTATCAAGGACCTTGGTGCGACCGCAGTCGACTATCGCGCTCAGACAATTGCCGACTATGTGGCCGAGCATACCGGTGGGGCCGGGTTCGATGTTGTCTACGACTCGGTTGGCGGTGCGAACATGACGGCGTCCTTCGAAGCAGCGGCACTGAACGGCCATGTCGTCACGACGGTTTCGCTGTTGGAACTTGACCTGACGCTCGCGCACTTCAAAGGGTTGTCGCTGCACGTGGTGTTCATGCTCATCCCCATGCTGCATGACCACAAACGCGAGGACCACGGCGCGATCCTGACCAAACTGGCCGAGATCGCAGATGCCGGAGCGCTCCGCCCGATCCTCGACGAGACGGATCTTTCGGTTGAGGAGATCGGCGCTGCCCATGACCGGCTCAGCAGCGGCAAGGCGATGGGCAAGGTCGTCGTCTCCGTCTGACCCCGGGCCGTGGCATTTCCGCGGTGGCCTTGGCCGCTGAGTGTCCACAGACACTCAGCCCACCCTGCATTCCAGGCATCGGCAGCAGGTCCGGGACTGGCAGAGGTCCCGGAACATCATGTCGACCTTTCACACGCGCCAATTCAGCACGCGCCGCTCGAGCAGACCAATAAGTGCGCTGACGGTGACGCCGAGGATCGACAGGATCGCGACACCAACGAACAGTCGTTCGAGATCGTAAAGCGATCCCGCCTCGAGGATGTAGGCCCCGATCCCGTATTCGGCGCCCAGCATCTCGGCTGCCACCAGAAGGATAATTGCGATTGCAAGCGAGATGCGCAGCCCTGACAGGATCCCGGGCAGGGCACCGGGCAGAACGATCTTCAAGACGATCGACCGCCAGGACAGTCCGAAACTCTGGCCCATGCGGATCAGCGTCCGGTCGACATTGTCCACGGCGCCATAGGTCGCCACGACTGTCGGTGTAAAGGTGCCGAACGCGATCAGCGCATATTTCGAACCCTCGTCGATGCCGAACCAGATCACGAAGAGCGGCAGCAGCGCGATCTTGGGGATCGGGAAGATCGCGGCAACCAGTGGGATGAGACCGGATCGGATGTAGGAGAAAAGCCCGATCAACACACCCACAGACACTCCGGTCAGGACGCCAATATGGGCACCCACGACAAGGCGGGTTAACGACGGGGTCAGATGCTGCCAAAAGAGGCCGGACTGATAGAGTTCACCGAACGTGACCAACACGTCCGAAGGCCTCGGCAGCGTCAAGGCGCTGATCCAGCCCATCCGGGTCCCGATCTCGGCGAGGCCGATCAGCGCGACAAACACCGCCAGTCCGACCCAGCGCCGCGGCACAGGGGCGAAACCGCCGCCGCGAAAGGTGACCGGACGCGGCTCAGTCATGGATCAACTCGGCATCTGCAGCGCGCGCCTCATCCCGCATCATCGCCCAGAGATGCCGCTGTGGCGCATCCAGATCCGGATCGTTGAAGCCACGGCTTTCCAGCGGTTTGTCGATGGTCAGCACCTCGCGGACCTGACCGGGCCGTCGTGACAGGACCGCGACCGAGTGCCCGAGGCGCACGGCCTCTGCCAGGTTGTGCGTGACATAGACGGCCGTGAAGGGTTGGCGCGTCCACAGACCAACAAGATCGTCCATAAGAAGCTCGCGGGTCTGACTATCGAGCGCCGAGAGCGGCTCATCCATCAGCATCACCGCCGGATTGACAGCGAGAGCGCGGGCGATGGCGACACGTTGCTTCATCCCCCCCGACAGCTGCTTCGGCAGCGCCCGGGCAAAATCGGTCAACTTGGTCCGTGCCAGAACGTCGGCGATGATCTCCTCGATTTCACGGCGCGAGAGGGCGTGATCCTCGAGAACCAGGCTGATGTTGCCGTGCACTGTGCGCCAGGGCAGCAATGCGAAATCCTGAAAGACATACGTCAACGGGTTCAGACACCCATCCGGCGGAGCGCCCATCTGCAGAACTTCGCCGCGAGAGGGACGCTCAAGCCCGCCGATGAAACGCAACAGGGTGGATTTGCCGCAGCCCGACGGGCCGACCAGGCACACGATCTGCCCGGACGGAATGTCCAGCGAGATGTCGCGCAGAACCTCGGTCGCCCCATAGCTGTGGCTGATGGCAGTCAGGCGAATGTCCATGACCGGTCGATGCCGTGCGCGGCCCAGCGGCGATCAGGCCGTCTCGACATAGGAGGTGTCGAGGATCGTCTCCAGCGTGATCGACTGGTCCACCAGACCCTCGGACTTGAACCAGTTGAGCTGATCTTCGACCGAGGCCACGTTCAGAACCGACTTGGCATTGATCCGCATGGCGCCCGCACGGATCGATTTTGAAGCCTTCTCAAAGGGCCGGTCCGCGTAGACGTATTTGTGGATCAATCTGACCATGTCCTCGCCGTCGCCCGCGGTCTTGTCGACCAGAGCCGCATTGAAATCGTCGACACCGGCGCCGAAGGCGGAAAGGAAAGCCTCGGTGGTCGCACGGTCGTTCGCCGCTGTGTCGGCCGACGTGAAGACGGTCGTGACCTGATAGTTGGGAATGTAATCCGCAACGTTGCCGATGATCTGCACGGCTCCGGCGCCGCCGAGACCTTTGGCGATGTGCGGGACGATGGACCAGGCATCGACCTGGCTGGACTTGAGCGCGCCGATGATTGCGCCAACCTTCTGCAAGGGCCTGTATTTCAGTGACACTCCTTCTGCCGCCGCGATCTTCGAGCCCATGTAGTGGAATGACGATCCTGCCTGCGTCACCGCCCATGTCTTGCCATCCAGCGCTGCCGGAGCGGTGAGCCCCGCGGCGTGGGCATCGTTCGACGCCAGGATCTTCTGGCCATCGATGCCCTTTTCTTCCGACAGGGCTCCGCCGATCACCTTGATGGCGCCCTTTTGCGCAAGACTGATCAGGCCGCCGGAGATCGCGGTGACCGCGTAGTCGATGTCACCGGATGCGATCGCCACGGCCATCGGCTGCGCTGCCTGAAAGAACTTGAACTCGACCTCCAGGCCTGCATCGCGGAAGTAACCACGTTCGAACGCGACAAAACTGCCCGAGTGACTGGTGAACCGCAGCGCGCCGACCGTGATCTTTTTCGTCGCGGCACGAGATGGCGCCGCCAAGGCAGCCGCGCTGGCGCTTCCGATCAAGGCGAGGGTCTGCCGTCTGTTGAGATGTGTCATTGTGGTCCTCCCGTTTTTGGCCCGGCCGATCTGCTGTCTGCCGATGTCCGCTCGCGCTTTGGTTTGGCGCGGTTTTGTCGGGGCATCCGGTGCGCGGCCAGCCGTCCCACTGATCCTCCACCGCCGTTCGCTGTCCAGCAATCCCGTTCTTGAGGGTTCTCAAAAAAGTTTGCTGTTTTCAATCCGCGTCGTGTCGGACAGGCTCCCTAACGTGCCGAGTGGGCGTGGGGATCGTGTGGAAGCATCTGCTCGAGGCGCCGCGCGCTCCAGACTGGCGGGCGCTGCCGCGTCAGGGAAAGAGGGTGATGAACACACCTGCGCATCTGTTGCTTGGGGTTGCCGTCTGCGCCCGCCGAGATTTGCCGCGCACCGGGACGATGGCGGCGCTGGGCAGTCTGATCCCGGATCTGTCGCTCTGTTTTCTGGCGGGCATATCATTGTTCGTGTTGCGGATCCCGCCCGAGACAGTGTTCGCAGAGCTCTACTTTTCGCCAGCGTGGCAGGCCGTCTTTGCCGTCGACAACAGCTTTCTGGTCTGGGGTCTGATCCTGTTGGTCGGGGCTGCATGGCGCAGCGCTGCGGCGGTCGCGTTTTCAGCCGCCGGGCTTCTGCATCTTGCGGCAGATTTCCTGCTGCACAACGATGATGCGCGCCGCCATTTCTGGCCGGTCAGCACGTGGATTTTTGAAAGCCCTTTAAGTTATTGGGACTCGGCCCATCACGCGGCGGTGGTCGCGCCGATTGCCTTTGCCGTTGCGCTGATCGCAGGGATTGTCCTCTGGCGACGCTGGGACCGCTGGTCGGTGCGGTTTGGCGTGGTCATTGCCTGTGCGCTGGAGGCATGGGTTATGCGGCAGTGGCTTGTGTTCTTCTGAACGGATGCCGCTGGCGCTTGGCAACTGTGCCGCGCCTATGGCACTTCTGATGCGCTGATCAGTTTGTACTCGCACCAGTCGACCGGGACCTGGAACCAGAACTCCGAGCCGACGCGATATATGCTTTCGACGCCGATCTCGCCATCCATCAGTTCAACCAACTCCCGGCAGATGGCCAAGCCCAGGCCGGTGCCCTGGATCGGTGCCTCAGAGGCCGCGTGCCCCTGCCGAAACCGCTCGAAGATTGCCCTGAGGTTTTCTTCGGGGATGCCGGCACCCTGGTCGCGTACGGCGAAGCGAACCGTGTCCGGACCAACGGGTGCTGCCGAGACGATGATCTCGCCGAAATCGGAGAATTTGACAGCATTGCCGATCAGGTTGATCAAGACCTGCGACAGCCGTTGCTGATCGCCGAGGAACGGTGCGTCGAGACCCGGTGCGATCTGCACTGTCACACGAAGCCGCTTCCTCAGCGCAAGGCCCGATGTGGCGGCGATCGCACGGTTGATCAGCGCGTCAACGGTCAGGGGTTCTTGCTTGATCTCCAGCTTGCGCGCCTCGATCGCGGACAGATCCAGCAGATCCTCGATCAAGTCGAGCAAACATTCCCCCGCGGTCGAGATCGTCTGGATCCGCTTCGCCTGCTCCGCATCTTTCTCCTGCAGCTTCAGGAGCTGCGCCATCCCCAGGATACCGTTGAGAGGGGTGCGCAACTCGTGGCTCATATTGGCCAGAAACTTTGATTTGGTTCGCGAGGCCGCCTCCGCGCGATCGCGCGCTTCCTCCAGTTCCGTGGTGCGGGCGCGAACTTTCTCCTCCAGCGAGTGGTTCAATTGCGCGAGATCGGCCGCCATGCGGGCATTGTCGCATATAGCCCGCAGAAACTGGCGCAGTTCGGCCGCCTGGAAGGGCTTGAAGAAGATAAAGAACCGTGTGTCTTCCGCGAAGCGCCGCAGACGGATCAGCGTCTCGTCGTTGTGGTCGCCCGTGACAAGCACGATCATCGCGTTGTTGTCGAGCCTGCGGATGTGCTGCGCCGCTTCGATCCCGTCGATCCCGGGCGGCATCCGCTTGTCCAAGACCACCGCATCATAGGGCATCTGCATCGCCAGCGCGTTCTCGACCGCCGTGATCGCGTCTTCGCTCGTCGCACGGAACGTGAGATCGAACTGCGAAGCCTGAAGCGCTGCCGGCGGCCGCGCGGCGGCGCCGAAAAGGTCGGTTTCGAGCGTCTTGAGGTCCTCGTGCAAGAGGGTCGGGATGTCAGGGGCAAGGCACTGCCGATAGGCCGCGCGGATTTCCGGATCGTCATCGGCCAACAGCACCCGGTAGAGCGCGAGATCTGGAACTGCATCAATACGCTGGTTCATTGGTTCTGACGGCGCTCAGGAAGCGAGTGTGTGCGAGTGCTGAACGGTGGTTTCGCACTGCGGATCGTTACGGGTTCGCGCGATTTCGTCCAGGATGGTCGCACGTATCTCGTGGCGGATGAAGGGTTTGCGGACGAAGAACAGCCGCTCGGCAGGCAGAACCATGGCCGCTATATCAGCAAAGTCCAAATCCGCCTGACCGGTCACGATCCCGATCAACAGACCCGGATCGCGATCGCGGATGCGCACGGCAGTCTCAACCCCGTCGATGCCTGGGGGCATGCGCACATCAATCAATGCGAGGTCGAAGGGGTGTTCCGCCGCCAGCGACTCCGCATGCAGCGCGATCGCCTTCTCGCCCTGTGCGCAGGTGACGACGGTGAATGCGGCATTGTCGGGCACCGGTTGATCGCCTTCGGTCTCGTCTCCGAAAAGATCATCCTCCAGATCATCGAGCGCACCCCGACAGGTTCCCGGATCCGGGGCCTGAAAAGTTCGCACGTATTCATCGACGATGGCATCGTCATCTTCAGCGATCAGGATACGAATGTCGCGATGGAGGTTCGGCATCATGGCGCTGATCCTTATGCGGCCACGGGGAGGATCAGGGTAAGGCGAGCGCCGTTGCCTGGCCCCTCGCTCTCGGCGAAGACGTGCCCATGCATGCGCTTCATCGTGTTCGCGCACCAGTGGAGGCCGAGACCGCCCGGGCCATCTGACTTGGTCGTAAAGCCGGCCCGGAAGATCGCCTCGATCTTGTCTGCTTCGATGCCGACCCCACTGTCCGAGACCGTGACACGAACGCATCGGGGCGTGTGAGCGGCTGCGCTGGCGTCATCGTCTTGGTCTTCGACTTCCGCAGCAATGACGATCTCGCGCCGCGAGGTGTCCGGCGCCGCGTCTATTGCCTCGGCTGCATTGGTGATCAGGTTTTGCAGGACTTGGAGCAACAGCAGTCGCGAAGCCTGAACCATAGGGCAGCGATCAAGGCTGGGATCCAGCGTGACGGTGACAGCCGCGCGCCGGTCGATCGGGACAAGGTTGAGCGCTTCTTCCACCAGGGTCTTCAGGGGGATGTCAGCGATCACCGGCGGCGCGTTGGCGTATTGCTCCTCCGCGATCAGCATCTCCTTGATCCGGGCGAACTGATCGTTCGTGACCTGCAGGGTTTGGGCGACGCGCGCGCGCCACGTCTCGATCTCGGCCGCGCTCATCACGCAATAGCGCATCAGTTTTTCGCGTCGGTCGGGCGCGGTTTGTACGTCGGACAGCTCGTCCAAAGCAACCGGCATCTTTGTGCCTGGCGCGTGGGCAAGCAGCGTCTGGGCATCGACCACACGATTGATCAGCGGGTTCATGGCGTTGCGCAGATTGTGCAGCGTGCTTGCGGCCATATCCGCATGACCCGATTTGTAGGACTGTGCAATCAGCTCTGCGCGTGCTGTCTCAAGCTGCTCGGACATCGCGTTGAAACCCTTCCGAAGATTGGACAGCTCACGGATCGACAAGGCGCTGTCCGTCCCGTCGATCCTCACGTTCTGCTCGCCTTTTGCCATGCGCCCGCTCGCGGCTTCGACCTGTTTCAGACGATTTGCGATCCGCCCGGACATGGCGAGAGCGATTGCCGCCGACAGGGCAAGCCCGATCGCGAAGACAATGATCGCATCTCGGGTGATCTGATCGGCGGCTTCCTCCAGTTCGACCACCGGCTGCGGGACCATCACGCCCCAGCCCGGACCGTCGACCGCCGTGAAGCCCGCGATCATGTCGCCCTTCAGCGCGGGAGAGAAAAAGGTCTCGACGCCGCTTTCGCCCGCCAGCATGCGCTGCACGGCAGAGACCACGGTGATGTCTTTCGCCTCCTTCTCCCAACTCTCGAGCGGGTGTGCGAGAACGCGGCCGTGCTGGTCCACAATCGCGGCATGACCGAGACGACCGAAGCTGATTGCGCGTTGAATTTTCAGGAAGAAATCGGTTCGGATCGCGCCGATGACGATCTGATCATCCAAGCGTTTGACGAGATAGATTCGCGGTGCGCCGCCGCCGGGTGTCATCACGCCCGACATTTGCACGCCGTCGGCGGCCGACATGAAATAGAACATGTCGCGCAATGTCTCCGGCACCTTTAGTGGGCAGGGGGCGGTGTCTGTCAGAAAGCTGTTGAGCACGGCCCCGGTTGCGCGGTCGGCGACGCAGACATGGCGAAAGTGCAGGTTTTCGAACAGCCCGCGCGCCACACCGCCCCGGCCGGCTGCGATCTCACCGGCAAATGCATCGAACGTGGCCAGCAGGTTCTGGTGGTATGTCTGCATCGCGGCGCCAAGGTTCCGCGCGAGGAGCAAGTGGCGTTCGTGAACCTCTGCCACCTTGTTGTCCAACGCCGAGGAATGCGGCCACAGCCAGAACACCGCCAGCGGCAACGCGGAGGCGAAGAGGAAGCAGAACGCAAGGACCACGCGAATTGGCAGGCGCATCGTAGGACGTCCCCAGGACCGGAAGGCTTTCGGCGCCGATCATCACACAGCGCTCAGCCTCGCCGAGTTTCGTCAAGTCCGGGTTAATCCGGGGACCGGGTGTCTAGGCGCGGGCGATATACGTGGTCATACCCGTGTTCTCGAACCGCGCCTGCGCCTTGCCGGTGACGCGCTCAGAGTGACCGAGATAGAGACGGGCATGGTCGTTGACCAAAGCGGCGAAGCGCTCCAGCAGCATCTCCTGCGTATCGCGATTGAAGTAGATCATCACATTCCGACAGAAGATGGCGTCGAACGGACCTTTGACCGGCCAGGGATGCAGCAGGTTCAACTCGCGAAATGTGATCAGATCTTTTGCGGCCTGCACGACACAATGCTCGCGCGCCGCGCCCGCGCCCGCAGCGGTGAAAAAACTGTTGCGCAGGTCATCGGGCACATTCTTGACGATCCGCTCGGCGTAGCGGCCCTGCTTCGCCTGGGCGACCACATCCGAGTCGATGTCCGTGGCAAGCACGCGGATATCGTATTTTGCGGCATCCGGGATCGTCCTGAGGATATCGAACGCGATCGAGTAGGGTTCCTCGCCCGTCGAACAGGCCGATGACCAGATCCGCACCTTGCCACCCTTTTTCAGGCGCGGGAGGAGCGAGGGCAGCAGCTTCTCGCGAAAATCGGTGAAATGATGCGGTTCGCGATAGAACCGGGTCAGGTTCGTCGTCAGAGCTCGGATGAACGGACCCCGCTCATCGCGACCGGCGTCGCTGGTCACAAAGTCGATATACTCGCCGAACGCCTTCGTACCGGTCGCCCGCAAGCGCGGCGACAGACGGGCCTGGACCATCGCCGACTTTTCTTCCGTGATGACGATCCCGGCAGCCTCGTGCACCAGTGCGGCGATGCGATCGAGGTCGACCGTATGCAGGACGGCCTTCATCAACGACCTCTCTGTCGTGTCCGCGTGCGGTTCACGCAGTCTCCGAAAGCTCGTGCGGCATCAGGCGCTGCAGGTTGAGGATGCGGATCATCCGGTTCTCAATCGTGATCAGCCCATGCACGTATTCGCGCGCGGTTTCCGACGCGACGGAGGGTGTGACATGGGTCTCCTCGTCCGAGACGCAGAGGATGTCAGAGACGGCATCGACCAGCAGTCCGACGGTCTGGCCATCAGTCTCGATCACGATGATGACGTTGCGCTCCTTCGCGGTGATCGCGCCTTTTCCAAGCCGCGCCGACAGGTCGATCACTGGCAGAACGTTGCCGCGAAGATTGATCACGCCACAAACATAAGCCGGCGTGTGCGGCAATCGGGTCGTTGATGTCCACCCGCGGATCTCGCGCACCGCCGTGATCTCCACGCCGTACTCATCCTTGCCGATCCGGCAGGTGATGAATTCGCGTGCCGTCGTGCCTCCGTCACTCATTCCGCTGCCTCCAGTTTGGTTCGTGCCCGCCCGCTCGCTGTTGGCCCGGTCGCGCCTTCGACGATCCGCTCGACATCCAAGATCAGCGCAATGCGCCCGTCGCCCAGGATCGTCGCCGCGGCAATGCCCGGAACATCGCCATAGTTTGTCTCGAGGCTTTTGATCACGACCTGGCGCTGATCTTCGACCCGGTCGACGACGATCGCACTCTGGGCACCGTCTTCGTTGCCGGCGACAATCGCGACACGATCATGAGGTGGTTTGCGGTCATCGTGCATGCCAAGCTCGTACCCGACATCGATCAGCGGGATGATCTCGCCCCGCGATTGCAGCGTCCAGGACGTCTCGTCAATTGCATGCGCTTCATCGGGCTGGACCTTGAGTGTTTCCACCACCGAGGTGATCGGTACGATCAGCGTCTCGTCCGCCACCTCGACGACGATACCGTCCACGACCGCAAGCGTCAGCGGCAGGCTGATGGTCAGGGTCGTGCCCTGACCGGGGACCGATGTGAGCGTGATACGCCCACCAATGGACTGGATCGATTTGCGGACAACATCCATGCCCACACCGCGGCCCGAGAGGTTCGAGACCTCCTTCACCGTGGAGAAGCCGGGCAGGAAGAGCAAGTTGTCGACGTCTGACTCGGACAGCACTTCGTCCGGTGAGATCAGGCCCTTTTCCTCGGCGATCTTGCGCACGCGCGGGCGGTTGATTCCCGCACCGTCGTCCTGGATCTCGATCACCACGCGGCCCGACCGGTGTGCGGCGATCAGCCGAACAACCCCTTCGGGTGGCTTTCCGGCGGCTTCGCGTTTCTCCTGCGTCTCCAGACCGTGATCGACAGCGTTCCGGATCATGTGGGTCAGCGGGTCCGCCAAGCGTTCAAGCACGGTTTTGTCAATCTCGGTTTCCGAGCCTTCGGTCACCAGTTTGACATCCTTGCCGGTTGCCTGGGCGGCTTCACGCACGATGCGGGACATCCGCTGAAACAGCGGCTTGACCGGCTGCGCGCGGATCGCCATCACGCTTTCCTGGATGTCGCGGGTCAGGCGGCGAAATTCATCCAGCCCATCGCTGACGTCGGAATTCATCATCGATGACAGGCTTACGCTTTGCGACAGCATGGCCTGGTTCACCACGAGTTCGCCAACAAGGTTCACCAGCCGTTCGACCCGGTCTAGCCCGACCCGGATGGTCGCACTTTCAGCGGACTTGCCACCGCCTGCCTCGCGACCCGTCGCAGGGGCCGCCTTCGGCTTTGCTGCGGCAGGCGGCGCAGGCGCCGCGGGTTTGTCGGCGTCGGGGGGCACAGCGGTCTCCTTCGCGGCCGCATCGGTGTCGGCCGGCAGATCCCCGCCGGGATTGGGAAGGTCAGCGGCGACCGCCGTATCATCGGGATCGGCGTCGGAGGCCTTGGGGAGCGGTATGTCTAGTCCCGCCGGTGCATCACCGCTGTCAGCACCGGCCGGAAGAGAAAGCGCCGGGAGATCCCCCGGCCCTGCTTCCGCCGTATCCGTTTGTATCTCGGTGATTTCGAGATCACAGTCCGCTTCGGCGAATTCGAAGATCTCAGCAATCTCATCCTGATGGGCTTCGGTCTCGACCGTCACCTTCCAGATCAGATGGCATTCCTCCCAGTCGAGATCCTTCAGATCCGGGACCTGCGAGGCGTCGCACACGGTCTCACACGGACCCAGCTCTGCAAGCGCGCGAAGCAAAAGCGTCGCCTCGTTCCCGCGCGGATAAAACTCCGCCTTGGGACAGAAGGTGATGTTGAAGGACTTCATCTTCGGCGACAAATCGATTGGTGCCAACCCGATATCGAGGTTCATCACTGTCGGGGTGAAGTCCGGGACGTCTTCCTCCTCGTCCTCGTCGACCGCAAGTTCCTCGACCAACGCAGCGACTGCCGCGTGATCGGCTTCCTCGCCGCTGCTCGCGGCGGAGATCAGATCCGCCAGCATGTCCGAGCAGCGCAGGAACAGATTGGTCAGTGCCGGATCAAGCTCGAGCTTGCCGCCGCGGACCAGATCCAGCTTGGTCTCGAACTTGTGCGCGAACTCGACAAGATCGTCGAGCGCAAACGCCCCCGCGCCGCCCTTGACCGAGTGTACGGCGCGGAAGATTGCATTGATGGTTTCATCGTCGGCATCGCCCGAGTCCAGGTCCGTCAACCCGGTCTCGACCACCTCCATCTGGTCTTCACATTCCTGGAAGAATGTGACCAGCAGTTCGTCGCGTGACATGACTCCTCCCCGTTTTGATCAGGCCGAGATGCGCTTGATCGTGGCGACGAGCTTTTCCTCGTCATAGGGTTTCACGATCCAGCCGGTCGCCCCCGCGGCGCGGGCGCGCTGCTTCAGCTCGGCCCCGCTTTCCGTTGTGAGGATCAGGATGGGCACGCCCAGCATGTCGTCCTTTTGTCGGACAGCATCGACGAACCCGAACCCATCGAGCCGGGGCATGTTGAGATCGGTCACGATGACATCGGGCTCGATCCCGCCCAGAACCTCAAGACCGTGCTGCCCATCCTCGGCAAGGTGCACGTCGAAGCCAGCCTCAGAAAGCGTGGCATTCAGCATGTCACGCATTGTTCTGGAGTCATCCACCGCAAGAACCGTCAGTGTCATGATCACCTATCCTTCGGGCGAGAGGTCTATGGGAGCGCCGAGCAGAGCGATGTCTCGCTGGAATGCTTCGGAGCCGTTGGCAAATGTCAGGGGCACGCCGTCCGCGTCCCAGGAGGCTTTGGCGGCGATCAGGACCTGGAGACCGAGACCGCCGATTCGGGTCACGTCGCTCGCATCGATTGTCAGCGGTGCGCCGCGCTTTTCGCACAGATCCGCCGCGATCATTTTTGCAGACGACATATCGACCGCCGGCGGTAGCTTGAACTCGGTCGTGTCTTTGGTCTCTTCCATCAAGGCTCTCCTGCAATCTCCGGCGGCATGTGGCTGCCGGATTGCCCTGGCTTCACAGTTCAGGACGCGAACTTAGCCGCGCGTTCTTTAAGATGAGGTTGCCGCAATGCGCGGCTTCGCGATGCCACGGTCAGGCTCATCCCCATACCTCCGGTTCGGGCGACGGGTCTGCCGGTGGCGTCGAAGCCGGCAATGTCGCAAGTTCGATGCGGGTGTCGGTCGGATCGAGAAGCAACTGCGAAATTCGGCCCGTTGTCGGCGTGAACCGGATACGTCGCGCCCGGGTGCCACCCAGGGATTCAGCGACACAGGGAATGTTCTCCTGCGCGAGAAAATCCTTCACGAAGGCGGCATTGCGCGCACCGATGGTCGAGCCGCCCAGCGAGATGTTGGCACCACCGAAGACCTTGGCGACAAAGTATTTCCGATTTGCCCCTTTCTTCAGCATCTCGTTGACCAGAAGCTCCATCAGATTGACGCCAAACCGGTCGATCGATTTGTCATTCGCCCCGCGTTCCGGCAGCAGGAGGTGGTTCATCCCGCCGATCTTGTTGCGCTCATCGATCAGGCATGTCGCGATGCACGAGCCGAGCACGGCTGAAATCACAACGGACGGGTCGTCGGTCGCATGAAGATCCGATTGCGCAACATAGACGACCTGGCTCGGGGTATCAGCCGGCATGGGCACAGACCTCAAGAATTGCGGGAGCGATGCGGTCAAGCGGCAGAACGCGCTCCGCCGCCCCCATCTCGAACGCGGCCCGCGGCATGCCGTAGACGGCAGAGGAGGCTTCGTCCTGGACCATGGTTCGCGCGCCAGCCTTGCGCAGGGCTGCGAGACCCGCGGCACCGTCTTCGCCCATGCCCGTCATGATGAGACCGAGCGTCCGGTCGGCAATGGGCAGGGCCGAGTCCAGGAGCACATCAACCGAGGGCCGGTGACCCGAGACAGGCTCGCCTTCGGTCAGGGCGCAGGTGAAGTGACGCCGCCCGACAATCGTCAGGTGTCGCCCGCCGCCCGGGGCGATCAGAACCCGGCCCACTTTGACGACGTCACCATGGGCCGCCTCACGCACTTCAGGTGCGCAATGGGCATCGAGACGCGTCGCAAAGCTGCGTGTAAACCCTTGCGGCATATGCTGGACGATCAACGTGGGTGGACAATTCTCAGGGAAACGCGCGAGCAAGGCGGTCAGCGCAGGGACGCCGCCGGTTGACGCGCCGATCAGAAGAACACGATCGCTCGGCTTGAACGAGGCTGCCGGCGCGGCGGCGGCAGGGGGCGTGCCGGTCATGGCTGCATGCATTTGCAGACTGCGCCGGCTGCCAGCCGCCGCCACGACCTTGTCGGCCAACCCGGAAAATCCCGGATCGCTAGGCTTTCCCGTCGGTTTGCAGACGCAGTCTATGGCCCCAAGTGCCATGGCCTCCATCGCTGTCGCTGTCCCGCGGCCTGTGAGCGTGGAGACCATGATCACCGGCATCGGTCGCAGTTTCTGAAGACGGCGCAGAAACTCAAGCCCACTCATGCCGGGCATTTCGACATCAAGGGTCAGGACATCGGGTTCGGTCTGCTTGATCAGTTCGCGCGCTTCCGAGGCGTTGGACGCCATGGCAACAACCTCGATTCGCGGGTCCTTGCCAAGCGTTGCTGCGATCAGGCGCTGCATCACGGGGCTGTCGTCGACGATCAGCGCGCGCGTGGGACGCGCCTTGCTGGGAACAGTGGCTGATTGAGGGGGCACGGGGATCTCCAGGTGTCAAATCGATGGCAGGAGGGACCTGGTCCAATCGGCACAGGTCCCGTCCGCGTCCTAGAAGTCTTCCCAGTCGTCCTCGCTCGGTTGCAGCGCGGTCGCGCCGGCTGTTGGCAAGGCCCGTGCCGCGGGTTTCGCGGGCTCGACCGGCAGTGTCGCTGCGGGGCCGGTGTCGCGTTGGGTCATTGCGGTCTCGAGCGCATCGGTTTCGAGATGGAACTTGCCGACCAGCGCGGCCAGTTCCAGAGCCTCTGTGGTCAGCTCATGGCTTGCCGCGGTCGATTCTTCGACCATGGCGGCGTTCTGTTGCGTGACCTGGTCAAGCTGCGCGACGGCCGCGTTGATGTCCGCAAGACCCAGCGATTGCTCCTTCGACGAGGTGAAGATCGCCGAGACAAGATCGCTGATCTCGACCACCGCTTGATTGATTTTCTTCAGCTCTGAGCCGGTCCGACCGACCAGATCGACCCCGCGTTTGACGTGGTCGCCCGATTCGGAGATCAGGGTCTTGATTTCCTTGGCAGCATCCGAACAGCGCTGCGCCAGCGCCCGGACTTCCGAGGCGACGACAGCAAAGCCGCGCCCGGCCTCGCCTGCGCGGGCGGCCTCGACCCCCGCGTTCAGTGCGAGCAGGTTGGTCTGGAAGGCGATATCATCGATGACACCGATGATCTCCGAGATCTTCTCGGCGGACCGGTCGATCTCTCCCATGGCCTCGATCGTGTCCGAGACGACGACCTCGCCGGCTTCCGCGGTTTTGCGTGCACCCTTGGTGACGTTCTCGGCGGTTTCCGCCCGTTCGGTCGCGGATTCGACGCTCGCGGTCATCTCCTCGATCGCGGCGGCGGTCTCCTCCAGCGAACCGGCCTGGCGTTCCGTCCGGGTCGCCAGATCGTCCGCCCCCTGGCTGATCTGTTTGGCGCCGCCACTGATCCCGTGGGCCTTCTGCACCACGTCCTGCATGGCAGTGTGCAGTTTCCGGCTGGCCGCGTTGAAGTCATGACGCAGTTGCTCGTATTCCTCGGCGAAGGACTCGTTCAACTCGACCGTCAGCTCGCCCGCCGCCAGCGCACTCAGACCCGAACTGACCGCTTCGACAACGCTGGATTGTGCGGCTTCCTGATCGGCCAGGACCTGCGCATCGTGCAGGCGCTTGACCTCGCTCTCGGTGACATCGCAGGCCAGCTTGACGATCCGGATCACCGTGCCGTCGCGACCCTTGACGGGATTGTAGGTCGCCTGGATGTAGATGGGCGCCCCGTCCTTGCGAATGCGCTTGAAAATCCCGATCCGCGATTCGCCGCTGGCGAGCCTGCTCCAGAAGGTCGGATAGTCCGCGCTGTCGCGCTCCTCCTTGTCGATGAACATCGCATGGTGCTGGCCCTGGATTTCCTCGAGCCCGTATCCCATCGCAGTGCAGAAATTGTCATTGGCCGTCAGGATCGTGCCATCGGGTTCGAACTCGATGGTCGCCTGCACCTCACTAAGGGCGTCGAGCGTCTGGCGCCGCTCGGCGGCGACCCGCTCCAGATCGGTCACGTCCGTGCCGATCATCACCACTTTATGGATCTCGCCCTTGGCGTTCGGGATCCCGTTGAACGACGCGTTGACGACGCGGCTGGAGCCGTCGCTGGCCTGCAACTCGATCTTGCGTGTGACGAACTCGCCCGAGGCCAGGGTGCGCCACATCTCGGCCTGCGTCTGACCGGTTGTCTTGGATTGGCCGGCGAAGTCGCTGAACCGACGACCGACCATGTCCGCAACGCCCATGCCCATCACGTCGGCAAATCGGTCGTTCACGCTGGTGAAGGTGCCTTGCACGTCAAACTCACCGAGGCACTGGTGCGTGCTGATGGCGTTGAGGATGCCGGAGTTCTTGCGGACCTCCGTCACATCGACCCATTCCAGAACGTTGCCGAGATAGGTGCCATCGGCATCACGGATGGCGGCAATGTTCAGCTCGAACTGCATCTCGCCGACATTGATCTCGGTGGTCATCGGCATGGTGTCAGGGTTCGAGAGCATCTGCCGCTGATGCGCAGGGTTCTTGTGGAAGGTATCAATGCAGGTGCCGACGATGCTGTCCGGGGAAAATGTTGGCCAGATCGTGCGGAAGAGGGCCGTCTGCTCCTTCAGAAGCTCGTGCATCGCTCCGCTGATCTCTGTGACCACAAAGTCGCGGTCGATCATCATCAGTTGCGCCGATGAGGCATCGAAGGCCGTGCTTTTGAACAGGATTTCCGACTGCTTGGCAGCGTTGTCGGCCAGGCTGACCCGCAACTGATCAAGATTGCCTGCGATTGCGCCGATCTCATCCGAACGGGTTAGCCCGGGCGGCGTCTCATCGAACTTGTTGTCCGCAAGGTCCTTCACGGCGTCGGCGATGCCGGTCAGCGGTTGAGTGATGGAGCGCGCCAGGAAGAAACCGATGACGCCGATGACGACCATCGCAATGAGGGTGTTTATCAAGGTGTCCGTCAGAATCGCGTTCGATTCGGCAAAGACGTCGGACAACGATTCTTCTGTCACAACGGCCCATGTGGTGCCGTTGAATTCGAAAGGGCGATAGGCCTTCAGAACCTCACCGCCATGCCAGCTTTCCTCGATCTTCACGCCGCTTTCACCGGCCAGGGCGGCTTTGACGCCGTCCGTATCGACGCGGGTCCGCAGCATGTCGTTCACGTCGGTGAAGCGCGAATCGCTGCGCATCAATCCATCGCTGCCAACAAGCGTGATTTCCTCGCTCTGGCCCAGCCCTTCGGCCTGGCGCAGGGCGGCGGACAAGCGTTCTGGGGGCATTTGCACGATCAACGAGCCGACCGTATTACCTGCGCTGTCAGCAACGGCCATGGACATGAAGCTGGCCGGAGCATCTGCACTTGGCGCGTAGGGCTTGTAGTCGAAGAAATGCGCCCGCGCGTCCGGCCCCGAGCGCATGGCCGCGCGGTGTGCCTCGGCCAGATCCGTATTCGCCCACTGTCCGGAGAGCAGGTTTGTCGCGAAGTCGGCTTCCTTGAAGACCGAATAGACGAGTTCCCCCTCGGCATTCACCAGGAAGATGTCATAGTAGCCGTTGGTCTCCATGACATCGCGGAAATAGCCGTGATACCGCGCATGCGCCGCGTCATAAGAGGTACCATCCCCGGCATCGTCCAAGCGGTGCTTTTCGCCCACGGGATTGGGATTGCGCGTGACATAGGCGGTCTGCAGCACCGTTCGCGGGTCGCCGACCAGCGCGTTCCAGGACGTGGTGAAGTCCTGCATCGCGTCGACCACCGCGGGGCTGCGGCTCATCGTGAATACGTCCGCCTGCACCGCTTCGAGCGCCAAGGCGAGCACCTCGGCCCGTCCGGCGACATCGGTCTCCAGCTTGATCGACGCGCGCTCGAGCAGAGCGTCCCGTGCGGTCAGGTAGCTGACAGTCGACATGCTGACCGTCGCCAGCAAGGCGAGCAGCACGAACAACACGGGAAGTTTCTTGGCAATATTCATGCGCATCAACGACGGCATAAGTTTCACGCTCATCACGACGAACCCCTCAAGCGTAGACCTCGGCCGTCCGACATGGCTGCCCCGCTGGTGTCGCGATGCAGCCTCAGCGCATTCTCTGCGCATGCCGAGACGGTCTCACGGCGCTTGCTTAGCGCTCTCGAGATGAAAATCGGATTAACCCAGACCACAAAGTCGTCCTGGCTCACCACGCGGCTCCCGGAGCACTCCGGGCGCGGCATTTCCGCCCGCTGTTAATCAGACATTAGGTGCGGGCGCTTTAAAGCCTGTGGCGGAACCAATGCTTGATCCGGTCAGGAAGGAACCTCCGTATGGGTGTCAAGGAATCGCTGCGGGTGATGGTCGTCGACGATACTTCCGTCAGCCGTGGGCTCGTCATTCAATCGCTCGAGGAACTCGGCATTACGAACATCGTCTATGAGGCGAACGGGCGCGATGCTCTGAACGCGATCGCGAAAAGCCCGGTCCACCTCGTTGTCTCGGATTACAACATGCCGGAGATGGACGGGCTGCAACTGCTTGATGCCATGAACAAATACGGGATCTCCAAGCAGACCGGCTTCATCCTGCTGACCGGCACGGCCAACGCCGAGGTCATCAAGGCCGGGCAGGCGCTGGGCATGAACAACTATATCCGCAAACCCTTCAGCACGATGAAACTGAAAGGGGCGATCGAAGGCGTGTTCGGCCGCCTCTGACGCCAGTTCAGCGCTGGGGGCGTGAGAATATGATCGAAAAATCGGTGCTTCTTGCGCGGATCGCGACAGAACTCAGGGATCTCAGAGCGGGTATGAGCGACGTCGAGTCGACAATCCTCGACTCGGTTGGAGAGGTGGTGTCGGCCGGTGTGTCGCGCCAGTCGCTCCAGGAAATCGATCGCAGCATGCAAACGCTGGAATGCCTGGCCAATTGCCTCGATGCAATGGCCGCAACCGACCCGAAGGTGCACACGGTGCCCGAGGACGCGGTTCTTGGCGCTGTCCCGCTTGGTTCTGTCGCGAACCGGCTGTATTCTGGACAGCGTTTCAGCGTCGACGATATCAGCGGCGAGCCGGAACTGTTCTGACCGAGGGTCCAGCCGCGTTTCCGGCGTCACCGCCGCCCTCGCGCTGACACCTTACCTGACGTCGAGAAATTGTCGCGCCGTCTGCGACCGCACTGGCCTGTGGGGCCGTTATCGCCTATGCCTCCTTGCAACCCATGGCTGTTTGACCTGGGACGCCAGACGATGGAGGTGCCGCAATGGCAGAGATCACCCCGGCCATCCCCGAGACCAACCGTGCGCGCCTGTCCCGCGCCGTTCATCGCTACGGCGCGTTCAGTTGGGACGGAATGCAGGAGCGTCTTTTCACGGCGCTGTTCTCCGGGCTGGTTTATCCGCAGATCTGGGAGGATCCCGAGGCCGATCTCGCCGGTCTCGCGCTTCAGCCCGGCGCGCGGGTCGTGACCATCAGTTCCGGCGGGTGCAACGCGCTCTCCTATCTGACTGCCGATCCGGGCGAGGTGATCGCCGTTGATCTCAACCGTCACCATGTGCATCTCGCGCGATTGAAACGCGCTGGCCTGCGTGATTTGCCGAACTATCAGACGTATTTCCGCTTTTTCGGCGAGGCACGGGATCGCCGCAACGCTGGGATCTACCGCCGTCATCTGCGCAACACGCTGCCCGAGGAGACACGCGCCTACTGGGACAGCCGTGATGTTTTCCTGCGCCGTCGCATCTCGATATTCGGGCGAGACCTTTACCGGCAGGGATTGCTTGGCCGGTTCATCTGGCTCTCGCATCTCGGTGCGCGCATCCTGGGCGCGCGGCTCGAACCGCTCCTCGAGATGCGTGATCTCGCTGAGCAGAAGGCCTATTTCGAGACCGAGCTTGCGCCGCTGTTCGATCACTGGCTGCTGCAGCGGGTGACCAAGATGAAAGCCTCGCTGTTCGGACTCGGCATCCCCCCGGCGCAATATGACAGCCTCGCGGAAGCCGGTGGCGGCGATATGGCGGTTGTGCTGAAAGAACGCCTGCGCAAGCTTTGTTGCGATTTTCCAATTGCCGACAACTACTTCGCGCAACAGGCCTTTGGCCGAAAGTACCCGGGCGGTGATGGCGGGCCGCTGCCGCTCTATCTGCAATCGCGGCATTTCGATACGCTGCGCGCGCGCGCCGACCGGCTGGATGTCGCCAACTGCTCGGTCACCGACCGGCTCAAGACTGAGGACCCCGGCAGCATCGATGCGGTGGTGCTGCTTGATGCGCAGGACTGGATGACCGACGCGCAGCTCAATGCGCTCTGGTCCGAAATCGGCCGCGCTGCCAAGCCCGACGCGCGGGTGCTGTTCCGGACAGCAGACCTCGAATCGCTGCTGCCGGGGCGCCTCGCACCGGATCTGTTGGAGCAGTGGACCTACCAGCCCGAGCGCTCACGGGAGCTGACCGCCGCAGACCGTTCGGCGATCTATGGCGGTGTGCATCTCTATCACCGCGCCGCGTAACCGGGATGTCGGCCACGTCCCATGGCGCGCTGATGGATCAGGTGTACCGCCGCCAGCGGCACATCTACGATGTTACGCGCAAGTACTACCTTCTGGGGCGGGACCGGCTGATCGCTGACCTCGCACCAGGCCCGGGCGATGCGGTGCTCGAGATCGGCGTCGGCACGGGGCGCAACCTGATCAAGGCGGCGCAGCGCTATCCGAACACGCCTCTTTACGGCATCGATATTTCGCGTGAGATGCTGGATACCGCGGCACAAAAGATCGACCGCCATGGTCTCGATGATCGCGCCCGAATCGCTGAGGCCGATGCGACCGATTTCTCACCCGTCGCCCTGTTCGATCAGGAAAGCTTCGCGCGGGTCTATTTTTCGTACACGTTGTCGATGATCCCGGACTGGCGTGCTGCGCTGGATCAGGCGCTGCGCGTGACCGCGCCCGAGGGGCGGCTGCTGATCGCGGATTTCGGTCAACAGGAGGGGCTGCCGGGCTGGACGCGGTCCGTGCTGCGCTGGTGGCTCTCGCTCTTCCATGTCGATCCGCAGGCCGATCTGGTGGATGGGGCGCGCGAGATCGCCGCCCGGCACGGAGACCGTGCGGTCACGTTCACGCCACGCTATCGGGGGTATTGCTGGTCGATCGAGATCGGTCCGATTGCGCGTTAGCGCGATGCGACGGCGACCTCAGGTCCAGCCGACGATGGCATAGTCGGCCTTGCCCTCGAGCCGTCGCAGCCGTCGCAAATTGCGCTGGCTCAGCCCGTAGACCGCAACCCCGATGCCACGCGCGCCCGCCATCTCGACCAGATCGTCCGAATAGAACAGCTTGTGCACGCAGATGCCCGAAATGCCGTATGGCAGGGTCATGCGCAGGCTGCGCTTTCGAGACAGCAGTTTGACGTTCACATTGTGCTGGTTTGCCTTGTCGTGCCGGGGCGTGAATGCACTGCGCGAACTGACGAAGGGATAGGAATTGCAGACAAAGAGATCACGGAACCGCCCGCGCGGCACACGGCGCGAGACGATGGGCACGATCACGTAGTAGATCACCGCGTCTGGCACGTACCGGCGCAGGGTCGCGACATCATCCTCGTGCCAGCAGTTGAAGACCAGCGGCAAGGCCATGCCGTTCTCGGCCACATAGCGGCCAACCGCCTCGGCCGCTGCCGCTGACTTGATGTCCAGCATCAGACATTCCAGATCCGGCGCTTCGCTGGTCAGGAAATGTTCGGCGGCCTGCAGGCTTTTCGGAATGCGCACCCGGCGCGACCGGCGCACGTTGAAGACTGGCGCGTGGTAGACCTGCGGCCGCCCTTCAGAGTCGGCGCGGATATCCAGCTCGACCCCGTGCGGAGCGACTGGTCCGTCAAATTGCGGCAGCTCTATCGGCCGGTTGTCCGCGAAAACTCTGTGCGCGATCAGTTGCATCGTCTGCCCTCGGCGATGTGCGACCGGGTTTATGCGCTGTTGTGCTCGGAGTAAAATGAAACATCGTTAACGAATTATTGCAACGCCGAACCGCAACCATGGCGTGCGCCGGGTTCTTCCGGTCGGGCCAGCCCGGTCTCAGGTCGAAAGGGCGAAGCCCCGGATCAGATGGCGCAGACCCAGCGCCGTGCCTGCGAAAATCGCCGCCAGCACCACGGGCGCGCTGAGCGCAAGGGTCGAGAACGCGGTCAGCCCCTGTCCGATGGAGCAGCCCAGCGCCAACACGCCGCCGACGCCCATCAATGCACCGCCGAGGATCTGGCGGCCAAGCTCGCCCGGGTCGTCGCAAGCCTCCCAGCGGAAGTGTCCGCGCGACATGGAACCGATGAGCGCGCCCAGGATCACGCCGCCAACGGACCCGATGCCGAACGAGAGGCCAGAACCGCTCGAGGTCATCAGGAACAGCAGCGTCTCACCCGCTGGGCGCGTGAAGGATGGCCCCTCGATTCGAACGGCGTCAAAGCTCTGTTCGGCGACAAGCCCAGTGCCGAGCCAGGCCAGCACCACGGCGATCCCGACGGCGGCGCCCCAGATCACATGGGGGCGGGACCGGCGAAACCCTGTGTCCGACAGGGCCCATGCCAGCAGGGCCATGGCGATTGCCACAACCGTCATGGCTTGGGGCAGGGAGATGACCCTCTCCAGCAGGGCGGGATAGGAGGTGATGGTGCCGGGGCCTGCATCCTCTGGCGGGAACAGTGCGACGCGCAGTCCCGCGAGTGGACCGGCGATGGTCATATAGGCCGCGATGCCCATCACAACGACGATCACCAGCGATCTGAGGTCGCCGCCGCCGAGACGTGCCAAAGCGCCGTAGCCGCAGTTCCCGGCGATTGCCATGCCATAGCCGAAGAGGGTCCCGCCGACGACAGAGCCGACCGGGTTCCAGGCGCTGCGGGCATAGAGCGTTTCGCCGAGATCGATCATTCCGGCCCACGCCGCGCCATGGGTGCCCAGGATCGCGACCCCAAGCGCCAGCGCCCACATGCGTACGCGCGTCCAGTCGCCGCCATAGAGCCCGTCTTCGATCGCGCCGAGTGTGCAGAAACGTCCGCGCCGCGCCGCGAGCCCCAGAATCACTCCGGTCGCAAGGCCGATCAGAGCCGCCGCGCGCGCGTCGTCGAATATGCCGTCAAGCCAGTCCATGCCTCCCCTGAGCCATGCGCCCGCGTTTGTTTTTGGGTGCGGGTCTGTTGCCTACCTTCCGCACGTGGGCGGCGCAGGTCAAGCCCGGCGGGTCAGCTTGCCTTGGCGTCAGGGCTGCAGAACATCTCGTAGACCAGTTCCAGCATCCGTTTGGCGCGCTCGTCGCCGAGGCTGTAGTAGATCGCCTTGCCGTCCCGGCGGTAGCTGACCAGCCCTTCGAGCCGAAGCCGCGCCAACTGCTGGGACACGGCGGCCTGCCGGGCCGACAGAAGATCTTCGAGTTCGGTCACGGATTTTTCGCCCGAGGCCAGATGACAAAGGATCATCAACCGCCCCTCATGCGACAGGGCCTTGAGGAAATTCGTCGCCCGGCGGGCGTTGTCCATCATCTCGTCCATTGCCGCGTCGTCGAGACCGTCATCGAATACCGGAAGTGCCATCGCTCGCCTCAGGTGCCTGTCTTTTGTTTCGGCGCGGGGAGTTTCTCCAGCAGCCGCCCGAGCAGCCCCCAGAAGAAATCCTCGCCCGGATACCCTTCGATTCGCCCGATCTCGCGTCCGTTTTCGATCAGAACGAAGGTGGGCGTGTATTGCGGACGTAGGGCGAGGTCCACGTCCGGGAAGGTCCCGTGGATGTCAACGCGGGTCAGCGGTGCGCGCTTGCCCTCGTCGGTCTTGTGATAGATCACGCCGATCTCGTCATTCCACCGCTCGCACCAGTGACACCACTCCTCCTCGAACATGAGAAGCTCCGCTGCCCGAACGGGCAGGACGGTTGTGATGGTCAGCAGCAGAGCGACAATCAGATACCGCATGTTCCAAATACCGAAATTTCGCTGTGAATTGACGAGGCGCTCTAAACACATATACAAAACTAGATATGAATATCCAGTGGATTCGCAGGAACGCGCGGTTGCGGCATGGGCTTTGAGATCGGATACGGCGCGGCGGGCCTTGCGGGGCTGTTGTCGTTCCTATCGCCCTGTATCCTGCCGATCGTGCCGTTCTATCTCTGCTACATTGCAGGCCTCTCGTTCGAGGAGTTGACCGACGAAGGCGCCGCCCCCGGCACCCACGGTTATGTCATCCTGACCTCGATCGCCTTTGCTGCCGGGATCATCCTGATCTTCGTCGGTCTCGGCGCGACGGCGACAGTCTTCGGCCAGCAACTGCGCGAATGGTTCGACGTGATCCGCTATATCGCGGCGGGGTTGCTGATCGTACTGGGGCTGCATTTCCTCGGGGTATTCCGGATCGCACTGCTGAATCGCGAGGCACGGGTCGACCTCGGCCAGCGGCGCTGGGGGCTGATCGGCGCGTTCTTCATCGGGATGGCTTTTGCGTTCGGATGGACGCCCTGCGTCGGCCCGGTTCTGGCGGCGATCCTGCTCACTGCCGGCGCGGCGGAGACGGCGGATCAGGGGGCGTTGCTGTTGCTCGCCTATGGGCTGGGGATGGCGCTGCCCTTCGTGCTCGCCGCCATTTTCATCGGCCCGTTCCTGGCGTTGGCAAAGAACTTCCGCCGCCATCTCGGCAAGGTCGAGAAGGTGATGGGCGCGGCCCTGGTGCTGTTCGGGGTGCTGATCGCGACCAACATGATGAACGAGATCGCCTACTGGATGCTGCAAATCGCGCCCGATATCGGAACGCTGCAATAACGTAACAACAACGGAGGACACGGCCATGAAGCTCTTCGCAACTCTTGCCGCGGTGGCGGCGCTGACGGTGGTTCAGGTTCCAGCAGCGGCCGAGCTTGGCGATGACGGTCTGCACAAGCAGCCGTGGATGCCGGTGACCTTCAAGGACATGGCCGAGGACGTGGAAACCGCGGCGGACGAGGGCAAACGGCTTGCCATCATCTTCGAGCAGCGCGGCTGCATCTACTGCACAAAGCTGCATGAGGAAGTGTTCACCGATCCGGAGGTCGCCGACTTCATCAAGGCCAACTTCATGGTTGTGCAGATGAATCTCTTTGGCGATGAGGAAGTGACTGATTTCGACGGCGAGGCCCTGTCTGAAAAAGACATGGCCAAGCGCTGGGGGGTCCTGTTCACGCCGACGATCCTGTTCATGCCCGAGGAGGTGCCGGAGGGCGGGACGGCGGCCGAGGCCTCGGTCAGCACAATGCCGGGGGCGTTCGGCAAGTATACTACGCTGCATATGTTCCAGTGGGTCTACGAGAAAGGCTATGCCAGCGGCGAGCACTTCCAGAAATACCACGCCCGCAAGTTCGAGGCCGCTCAGAAGCAATAGGCGTTTTCGACCCGTCTCAGAGGGCCGGCCTCTTCATTTCTGAATGCCCCTATTCATTTTTGTCGAATGGGGAGGCGGGTGCTCATCGCGCACACTGATGTCCTTACTCAAAGGAGATCAAAGATGCGAAATCTGGATGCGATCATCATTATCTACAGCACGGGCGAGGAGGCCAAGAGTGTGAAGGCGCAGGCCGAAGCGCTTGCGAGCAAATGCGCTGGGCGTGCCTCATGGGTCATCGCTTTTGGCGCGGCCAACTCGAGTGCCGCAGTCAATCTGAACCCGCCACAGACCATTGGCGCGAATGCCAAGATCGGGGTCTACGTGGTTGGCGAAGCCGGGGGATCTTGGCTCTCCAAGCGCAAGAGTTTCTTCGAATTCACACACGAAGGTGTCTCAACGCTGATCTGTGGTGTTCTGAAGGCATTTCAGACGCCCGTTTTGCAGAAGGTCAGCCTGGTTGGCTGCGATCTGGCAAGTGGTGAGCAAAATTGCCCGGTTCAGGTATCGGCATGTGCGGGATCATTCGTGCAGGATCTCTGCGCCAAACTGTCGTCCGAGGGCCATACGCCGAAAGTTGCGGGTTGGACCGGTCCGATCGACGTGATGACAGAGGATTGGCAGATCTCGGACAAACAGAAAACAAAAGACAAAAACAAAAATCCGCCAGTGACCTCCTATGTTGGCCGCAAGTCGGTCGCGTTCGTTGGCGGCGGCCAGTACTACAGCGTCTCGTACAACGACCAAGTCGATCCGAACACAAACTTGCTCCAGAACTCCTATCGCAATGACCACAAGTTTGCCTACCAGGTGCAGAACGGCTCGGTTGCCAAACTGACGCTGGATGAGTGGCACAAGAATCCCTGAGGCCACCGGGACAGGCGCGCCGAAGTCTGTCCCATCAAAAAATTCAATCCTTTGAATTTATGGCTTGGAATCATCTGGTGCCTGTGTTTAGTTTCACACAAGAAAAGTGCGGAAAACCGTATCGAGGGGAGAGGAAACGAATGCGCATACTCGCAGCGTTGGCGGTCGTATCGGCGGTCGCCATAGCCACGGCACCACCATCGCTGTCCTGGGCCGACACCGTCGCTCCGGCAGATGTGAAGTTCGAAGAAGGCTCGGTCGGTGCCTCGTTGACCGGTGCTCCGGGCGATCCTGCCAAGGGCAGGGACTGGTTCGTCGGGCGCAAGCTCGGCAATTGCCTGGCCTGCCACCAGAACTCGGATGCCAAAGATCAGTCGTTCCATGGCGAGGTCGGGCCCGCGCTCGACGGTGTGGCCGACCGCTGGTCCGAGGCCGAGCTTCGCGGCATCGTCACGAACGCCAAGATGATGTTCGACGGGACGATCATGCCGGCCTTCTACAAGGACGCGGGCTACACCCGTCCGCTCGACACGTTCGAGGGCAAGACGATCCTTTCGGCCCAGCAGGTCGAGGACATCGTCGCCTACCTGATGACCCTCAAGGAGTGATCCGGCCGCGCCGGAGAGAGGAGACCAAGATGAACCTGAACAGACGTCAGACCCTGTTCCTGGGCACCGCCACGGCGGTTGCCGCGACCTTCCCGGGGCTCGCCTGGACCGAGGGGATGACCACCGACGAGGCGATCGCGAAGTTCACCGGCGGCGCGGATGTGGCCGATGGCGGTGTCGAAATCGGCGCGCCCGAGATCGCCGAGAACGGCAATACGGTGCCGGTCGAAGTGTCAGCCGATGGCGCCACCGACATCCTGCTGTTGGCCGCGGGCAACCCGAACCCGGGCGTTGCGACCTTCCACTTCGGCAAGCTGTCGGCCTCGTCGGCGGCGTCGACGCGGATCCGGCTCGCCAAGTCGCAGGATCTGGTTGCGGTTGCGAAACTCGCAGATGGCAGCTTTGCCAAGGCAAGCCGCGCCGTGAAAGTCACCATCGGCGGCTGCGGCGGCTGAGCGGATAGGGAGAACAGAGACATGGCCAAAGTCAAACCCCGCGTGAAGGTGCCCAAGAAGGCCGCCGCAGGTGATGTGATCACGATCAAGACGCTGATCAGCCACCCGATGGAGTCGGGTCAGCGCAAGGACCGCAAGACCGGCGAGCTGATCCCGCGCAAGATCATCAACAAGTTCGTTGTCACCTACGAGGGCGAGAGCGTTGTCGATGTCGATATCGATCCGGCGGTCTCGGCCAACCCGTACTTCCAGTTCGAGATGAAGGTGCCGGGACCGGGTGTGATGCGCTTCGAATGGACCGACGATGACGGCACGGTCTATGACATGGAAAAGACGATCAAAGCCGCCTGAGAGCGGTGATCGGGGAGTTCGGGAGGGAACACCATGAGACAGCCACTGATCGGCGCCGCTCTGGCCGGAGCCGTCGCCATCTCCGGGTACGCGCTGGCGGGACCCGGGCCTGACAATGATCAACTGGTCATCGAAGGGGTAGAAATCGTCACCGAGGTCAAGGCACCCGAGGGACATCCGCTGGACGTGATCTACTCGGGCTGGCGGTTCCGCACGGACGAGACCCAGGCGCTGGAGATGGATGATTTCGAGAACCCGGCCATGGTCGCGGTCGAATACGGGATCGAGCTGTGGGAGACCGCGGCGGGATCGTCGGGCAAGTCCTGCGCCGACTGCCATGGCGAGATCGAGAGCATGAAGGGCCTGCGCGCCAACATGCCCCGATGGAACGAGGCCAAGGGCAAGCCCGAAAGCCTCGAGCACATCATCAACGCCTCGATCAAGGAACATCAGGGCGCCGACCCGTGGAAATGGGAAAGCCCCGAGATGCTGGCGATGACGGCCTACATCGGCATGCAGTCGCGCGGCGAGCCGATGGGTGTGCAAACCGACGGGCCGATGGCCGCGTGGATCGAGAAGGGTAAGGATTTGTACTACACTCGCGTCGGTCAACTCGATATGTCCTGCAACCAGTGTCACGAGGACAATTACGGCCAGATGATCCGGGCCGACCATCTCAGCCAGGGCAACATCAACGGCTTCCCGACCTATCGCTTCAAGTGGTCGGGCCTCGGCTCGCTGCACCGGCGGTTTTCGGGCTGCATGAAGAACATCCGGGCGACCCCGTACAAGCGCGGCTCGGACGAGTTCGTGGCGCTGGAAGCCTACCTCGCGTCGCGCGGGGCAGGTCTGGGGATCGAAACCCCGGCCGTGCGGAACTGATCCGCTGACATGGTGAGTGGGGGCTCCGCCCCCACACCCCCAAGGTATTTTCGGCAAGATGAAGAGCACGCCCGCGCGCGTGGCTGGGATCGGCTTGCCTGATGAACGGAGACGGACATGATCTCGCGCCGTGACTTTCTGCAAGCGACCGTGGCGGCCTCGGCCATTGTTGGCGCTTCCGGTGTCGGCCAGTGGGGGCGGCTGGCGGCACAACAGCGGCTGACGCAGGATCAGCTTTTGCAGTTCGATCCGCTGGGGAGTGTCACGCTGATCCACATCACCGACATTCACGCGCAGATGAAACCGATCTGGTTTCGCGAGCCGGAGATCAATCTCGGTATGGGTGAGGTGAGCGGTTTGCCACCGCACGTGACGGGCGCTGATTTTTTGAAGCTGTTCGACATCGCGACGGGCACACCGGAGGCCTATGCGCTGACCTATCAGGACTTCGCGGCGCTGGGACGCGGCTACGGCCGCATGGGCGGCATGGACCGGGTCGCCACCGTGGTGGGTGCGATCCGGGCCGAGCGGCCCGAAGCGCTGCTGCTGGATGGCGGGGATACCTGGCATGGCTCGCTGGTGGCGGAGGCCACGAAAGGCCAGGACGTCGTCAACGTGATGAACGCGCTGAAGCCTGACGCGATGACCTCGCACTGGGAGTTCACGCTGGGCATCGACCGGGTGACCGAGATTGTCGATGGCCTCGATTTCCCGTTTCTGGGCGCGAACATCTTCGACAACGAATGGGACGAGCCGGCCTATGAGCCCTACGAGATGTTCGAGCGCTCGGGCACCAAGATCGCGGTGATCGGTCAGGCCTTCCCCTACATGCCGATCGCCAACCCGTCCTGGATGTTCCCGGGATTGTCGTTCGGGATCCGCGAGGAACGGATGAAGGAGGTCGTGGCGGAGGTCCGAGACGAGGGCGCCGAGGTGGTCGTGCTGCTGTCCCATAACGGGTTCGATGTCGACCGAAAGCTGGCGGGCCGGGTCGAGGGGATCGATGTGATCCTCTGCGGACACACCCACGATGCGCTGCCCGAACCGGTGATGGTGGGCAAGACGGCGCTGATCGCCTCGGGGTCGAACGGCAAGTTTCTCTCCCGCGTCGATCTCGACGTCCGCGATGGCGGGGTGCAGGGGATCCGGCACAAGCTGATCCCGATCTTCTCGGACGTGATCACACCGGACCCGGCGATGACGGCGTTGATCGATGCCGAGCGGGCGCCCTATCTGGATCAGCTGACCGAGGTGCTGGGCCATACCGATAGCCTGCTGTATCGGCGGGGCAACTTCAACGGCACCTGGGACGATCTGATCTGCAACGCGCTGATTTCCGAGCGGGAGGCGGATATCGCGCTGAGCCCGGGGTTCCGCTGGGGGCCGTCGCTGCTGCCCGGCGATCCGATCACGCGCGAGGATCTGCACAACGCGACCGCGATGTCCTATCCGGCGGCGTACCGCACTGAGATGACGGGCGCATTCCTGCACGAGGTGCTGGAGGATGTGGCCGACAACCTGTTCAACCCGGATCCCTACTACCAGCAGGGCGGCGACATGGTGCGGGTCGGCGGCATGGGGTACCACATCGACGTCTCGAAACCGCAGGGCAGCCGGATCACCAACATGACCCTGCTGAAGACCGGCGAGGCGATCGACCCGGCGAAGACCTATGTCGTCTCGGGCTGGGCGTCGGTCAACGAGGAGACCGAAGGCCCGCCGATCTGGGAGGTCGTGGAAGCGCATATCAAACGGCAGGGACGCGTCACGATTGACCCGAACCAGTCCGTCAAGGTGACGGGGGCTTGAGTGCGGCGTTTCAAGTAAAACACGGATCGTCAAGGCGTGGCCATGCTTTGGACCGCCGCGGCGATCTCGATGACACATCGCTCAGGCATTGCCCGAAACGCTTGAGGTATTTTTGGCAAGATGAAGGGGCGGGTGCGCCACGAGAGCAAGGCAGATTTCACGCGAAAAAGCTGTGGAAATCGCGCGTAACATTCAATAACGTGAATGAAAGAATCGGAGGAAACAGATGCCCGATAGTCCGAAATCCGGCCTGACGACCCGGCGGGGGTTCCTCGCAGCAGGGCTGGCTGCCGGCGGTGCCGGAGCGGTTTCAGCGGCGCAAGCGGCCGGTGATCCGGCGATCCTGGAGGTCAAACCCTGGGCGCAGGAGCTGGGCGAAGGGGTCGACGCGCGGCCCTATGGCAGCCCGTCGGAGCACGAGGCCCATGTCGTCCGGCGCAACGTGCCGTGGCTGACCGCAGACCCTGTGAGCTCGGTCAACTTCACCCCGCTGCACGAGCTGGACGGGATCATCACCCCGAACGGTCTTTGCTTTGAGCGGCACCATGCCGGGATCGCCGAGTTGGATCCGGCCGAATATCGCCTGATGATCAACGGGCTGGTTGACCGGCCTCTCGTGTTCACGATGCAGGATCTTCTGCGGTTCCCGCGGGTCAACAAGGTGCACTTTCTGGAATGTGCGGCGAACTCTGGCATGGAGTGGCGCGGGGCGCAGCTGAACGGCTGCCAGTTCACCCACGGCATGATCCACAACGTCATGTACACCGGCGTGATGCTGCGCGACATCCTGGCCGAAGCGGGGGTGAAGACCAGTGGCACATGGCTGCTGCCCGAGGGCGCGGATGCCTCGGCCATGACCCGTTCGATCCCGATGGAAAAGGCGCTCGACGACTGCATGGTCGCGTTCAAGATGAACGGCGAGGCATTGCGGCCCGAGCAGGGGTACCCGGTGCGGCTGGTCGTGCCGGGTTGGGAAGGCAACATGTGGGTCAAGTGGCTGCGCCGGATCGAGGTCGGTGACCAGCCCTGGCATCACCGCGAGGAGACGTCGAAATACACGGACCTGCTGGGCGATGGCAAAGCGCGCCGGTTCACGTGGGAGATGGATGCCAAATCCGTCATCACGAACCCGAGCCCGCAAGCGCCGATCACGCATGGGCCGGGGCCGATGGTCCTGACCGGCGTGGCCTGGTCGGGGCGGGGCACGATCCCGCGGGTCGATGTTTCCATCGATGGCGGCGCGAACTGGGTCGAGGCCCGGATGGATGGCCCCAGCCTCGATAAGTCGATGCACCGGTTCTACCACGATTTCGTCTGGGACGGGAAACCGATGCTGCTGCAGAGCCGGGCGCACGATTCGACAGGCTACGTGCAGCCGACCAAGGACGCGTTGCGCGCGGTGCGGGGCGAGAACTCGATCTACCACAACAACGGCATCCAGACCTGGTATGTGAACGAGCAGGGAGTGGCAGAGAATGTCGAAGTTTCTTAAAGCGACCGCCGTCATCGCCCTGATCGCCGGACCGGCCGCTGCCGACACGCTGGGCCTTGGGCGCGCGGCAACGCCAGCAGAGATCGCCGCCTGGGATATCGATATCCGGCCCGATGGCGCCGGGCTGCCGCAAGGACGCGGCGATGTCGAGACGGGCGAGGAGATCTTCGCCGAACAATGCGCCTACTGCCATGGCGATTTCGGGGAAGGGGTCGACCGCTGGCCTGTGCTTGCGGGCGGGCAGGGCACGCTGACGGCGGAGCGCCCGGTCAAGACCATTGGGTCCTACTGGCCCTATCTCTCGACCGTCTGGGACTACGTGCACCGGGCGATGCCGTTCGGCAATGCGCAGTCGCTCTCGGACGATGAGGTCTACGCGATTACGGCCTACCTACTCTATGCCAACGATCTGGTGGATGACGATTTCGAGCTCAGCCACGAGAACTTCGCCGAGACACGCCTGCCGAACGAGACGAACTTCTTCCCGGATGACCGTGCCGAGAGTCCGGTTTTCATCGCGCGTGAGCCCTGCATGAGCGACTGCAAACCCGAGGTGAAGATCACGGCGCGGGCGATGGTTCTGGATGTGACGCCCGAGACGGAAGGGGCCGATCTGGCTGACGAGGTGGTCGAAGTTGCCGCCGCCCCTGCCTTCGATGCGGAACTTGCGGGCGCAGGCGAGAAGGTCTTCAAGAAGTGCAAGGCCTGCCATCAGGTCGGCGAGGGCGCCAAGAACAAGGTCGGCCCGCACCTCAACGGCATTGTCGGCGCGGCGCTGGGCGCGCGGGACGGGTTCAGATACTCCAAGGCTCTGACCGCCCGTGCGGGCGAGGGTGCGGTTTGGGACGAGGCTGCTCTGGACGCGTTCCTCACCAAACCGAAAGCCTGGCTCAAGGGCACGAAGATGGCCTTTGCCGGGCTCAAGAAGGAGACCGACCGCGCCGCGCTGATCGAATATCTCAAAAGCCAGTCGCAGTAAGCTCACATGAAAGACCTCAGATCGCTCGCTTCCTCCCTGACCGTCGCGCTGGCCACATTCGTGGCTGGCGCGGCGGGCGCAGCGGATCTTGGCGACCCGGACCGGGGGGCGAAGCTGTTCGCCAAGTGCAAGAACTGCCACATGGTCGGGGTGGAGGCGCGCAACCGCATCGGCCCGCATCTGAACGAGCTGTTCGGCCGCAAAGCGGCGGCGCTGGATGACTACCGGTACTCGAAGGACATGAAGCGGGCCGCGGCCGATGGCCTTGTCTGGACCACGGACAAGCTGCATGTCTACATCGAGAACCCCAAAGCGCTGGTGACCGGGACGCGCATGTCGTTCCGCGGCATCAAGGATCGCGGTGAGCGCCAGGATCTGCTGGCCTATCTGCGCCAGTTCTCGCTCAGCCCGCGCGACATCCCTGAAAGCGAGCCGACCGCCGAGGCCAGCGATCCGGATATCGACCCGGCGATCCTGGCGATTGCCGGGGATCGTGACTATGGCGAGTATCTCTCGTCGGATTGCACGACCTGCCACCAGGCGGACGGGGCGGATGAGGGCATGCCCTCGATCACCGGCTGGCCGGTCGAGGATTTCGTCGTGGTTATGCACGCCTACAAGAGCAAGGCGCGCCCGCATCCGGTGATGCAGATGATGGCCGCGCGCCTGTCGGACGAGGAGATCGCCTCGCTCGCCGTCTTTTTCCGAGGAGTGGATTGATGCGACTGTTGGGCTTGAGCCTTTTGGCGGCGGTGATCGCCGCCCCTGCGCTGGCTGAGGAGGACGAGGCTTTGGTGACCTACCAGGCGCTGAAGCCGGATGTCGCGATGGAACTGGCCGCCGCCGCCATGGCCTATTGCCGCGACGAGGGATATCAGATCGGCGTCTCCGTCGTGGATCGTTCGGGCACGCTGCAGGTCTTTCTGCGCGACCGGTACGCCGGGGCTCACACGGTCGAGACCGCGACGCGCAAGGCCTGGACGGCGGTCAGTTTCCGGACCAACACGACCGATCTCGATCCCGTCACCCGGCCTGAGGGCGATGCCTATGGGATCCGCTTTATCAGCAAGGCTCTGCCGCTTGGCGGTGGCATTCTGGTCGAAAGTGGTGGAACGATGGTGGGTGCGGTCGGCGTATCGGGCGCTCCGGGGCCTGATCTCGATGACGACTGCGCCGAGGCCGGGATCGCAGCCATAGAAGACAAACTCGGCTTCTGATCAAGATCGGAACAATCAGAAAGGGGAGGAAATGATGAAACTGAACAGACGCGGATTTATCGGCACGGGGGCCGCGACGGCCACCTTGCTCGCAGCGCCATCGGTTCTGGGCGCTGGCAAACCCAACGTGGTGGTGATCGGCGGCGGCGCAGGGGGCGCGACGGCGGCCCGCTACCTCGCCAAGGATTCGAAGGGTGAGATCAACGTCACCCTGATCGAGCCGCAGCGGCGCTACTACACCTGCTTTTTCTCGAACCTTGCCATCGGCGGGTTCTGGAAGTTCGAGCAGACCGGCCATACCTACGCCAAACTGGGCGCCCGGTACGGCATCAACGTCATCCATGACATGGCCATCGGCATCGACCGGGACGCCAAGAGCGTCACGCTGGCAGCGGGCGAAAAGTTGCCCTACGACCGGCTGATCCTCAGCCCGGGGATCGACTTTGTCGACGGGTCGGTGCCGGGATGGTCGCTGGCCGATCAGACCGCCATGCCGCACGCCTACAAGGGCGGCACCCAGGCGGCGCTTCTGAAAACGCAGATCAAGCGGATGCCCGAGGGCGGTACCTTCGTCATGGTCGCACCGCCGAACCCTTATCGCTGCCCGCCGGGGCCGTACGAGCGGGTCTCGATGATCGCGCATGTCCTCAAGCAGGAGAACCCGACCGCAAAGATCATCATCGCGGACCCGAAGCCGAAGTTCTCGAAACAGGGTCTGTTCCAGGCTGGATGGGAAAGCCACTATCCCGGCATGATCGACTGGATCGGCCCGGATTTCGGTGGCGAGAACGTGACCGTCAACCCCGCTGAGATGACCGTCGATATCGACGGCGAGGTCGTGAAAGCCGATGTCTGCAACGTCATTCCGGGGATGAAGGGCGGCTGGATCGCCGAGTCGGCCAATCTGACCACCCAGAAGGGTTGGGTGCCTGTTAACGCCGCCGACCTCTCCAGCACGCGCGATGCGAACATCCACGTGCTCGGCGATGCCGCGCAGCAGGGCGACATGCCGAAATCGGGCTTCTCGGCCAACTCTCAGGCCAAAGTCTGCGCCAACGCCGTGCGCGGTGCGCTGACCGGATCGAAGATCTTCCCGGCCAAGTTCTCGAACACCTGCTGGTCGCTGATCGGCACCGATGACGGGGTCAAGGTTGGTGCGACCTACGAGGCGACCGCAGAGAAGATCGCCAAGATCGACGGGTTCGTCTCGAAGAACAACGAGGACGCGGCAACCCGTAAGCAGACCTACGAGGAAAGCATCGGCTGGTACAACGGCATCACCACCGACATGTTTGGCTGATCCACCTCGGACAGATCCGGCAGCACCGGCGGCGGTGCCCCCATATCCACCGCCGGTCTGCATGATCGGACGGACGCGTAGCCCGCAAGGGCTGCGCGTTTTGCATTTCACGACCTGTCGATTTTGGTAGCGCCCGGCACAGCGCCGCTCCATGAAGGAGGGAGCGTGCTTGGCCTGTTCAGGATTCCCGATGACCGCAACCCGCTCAGGATTGGCTGTCTCCACCGTGGTGTTCTGCGCCGCGATGTGGGGGCTGTGGTGGCTGCCGGTCGAGTTGATCGAGGGCACGGGCGTCTCCGGTCCGCGCGTCGGCATTGCCATGAACCTCGCCGTGCTGCCGGTTGCGATCCTCTGGCTGCTGCTACGCCCCGGTGCCATGTCGGCCCGCGCGCTGGTGGGCGCGGTTCTGGTGGGTGCCGCGGTGTCGCTCTACGCGATCTCGGTCACCTACACGGATTTCCTCCGGGCGGTGCTGCTGTTCTACCTCGCGCCGGCCTGGAGCACGATCATCGAGTGCGTGTTCTTCGGGCGGCGCTGGTCGGTGAAAAGCGTCTTTGCGATTGGCCTTGGCTTCCTCGGCATCGCCTTGATCAGCCGTGGCGAGATCTCGTTTGACGGGCTTGGCGCGATCGGCGACTGGATGGCGCTGGTCTCGGGCGCGACTTGGTCGGCGGGCACGGCGCTGATCTTCTCCAGCCGCCGTGCGGGCGTCGCCGGTGTCCTGGTGGTCACGGCGCTGGGGGGAATTGCCGTCTCGCTGGGGATCAGCGCGGCCATGGGTCAGGCGATGCTCTCGCTGCCCCAGTTCGGGTCCGCCATAGCAGGCGCCCCGCTCGTCTATCTGTTCGCGGCGGCCTATGTCGGCATCCTGCTCTCCGGCACTGTCTGGGGCGCGTTCGTGCTGCCGCCTGCGGTGATGAGTTACCTCTTGTCGATCGAGATTGTCTCGGGCGTGCTCTCGTCCACATTGATTTTGGGTGAGCGGTTCGGTGTGTTCGAGATGGGCGGTGCCGCCTGTATTCTCGGCGCCGTTTTCATCGAAGTGCTTTGGTCCGAGCGTGTCAGCAAGACAGCAGAGCCCTGACGCCGGGGTTGGTGGCACCCGCGCCGGATCGGATTGAACTCTCGGAAAGCTCCGGTCTTTGGCGCCCGGATGCGCCGGCGAGAAAGGGTCGCGAGAACGGGGCGATACTCCCGTTCCCGCGAAACCCCGAAGCGCCGGGATGCCATCCCCGATGCCCGCGGAATTCCGCTGGTCTTCGAATCATGTCTGCAGACGAGACGGAGATTGCTCGGATTTCACTAAAATTTATCTAACGCGCTGCGGGTTCGGTTATCATATGCGCGCTTTTGCGAGTTGGGGTCCTGCCTGTCGCCGCTGGGGGAACGTGTGGACACACTTCTTGAACTCTTGTTCGGTCAGCCATGGCAGCTGACCGTGGCGGTCGCGGTCTACGGGATCGCTTTGGCTCTGTTCAAGGATGTCCCGAAATCCGAGGTCGCGTGGAAAGGCCTGAACGGTCACCTGATCCAGAACACAATCGGCAGGCGCTACAAGGCCATTTTGCGCAGCGCTCTCGACCGGATTGACCAAGCACTGACACCCCAGATCGGGCGCGAGGGCTGGCGTCCGGAGGAGGTGCGGAGCGCCTGGTCCTATGGACTTCTGAACTGGTGCCTGGCGCTGGCTGTCATCTATCCCGTGCTCAGCGTCATGACCCTGTGGGTGGCGCTCGGGATAGACGGACGCTTGGGTCCGGCGATTCTTATGCCTGCGTCTGCGGGCCTGGCTGATCGAGCGCTGCCGGGTGTGTTCCTGGCTTTGGCGATTGTCGCCTATGTCCTGGCAGCGCTGTGGCGGAGCGGTGAGAGAAACACCGCCCTGCGCGGCGCGTTGCTGGTTCTGGCGACAGCGTGTATCTGGGCCATGTGCTTCGCGCTTGACGAGTCCGTCGCCTCGACCGTGCTGCCCGCGGCGCTTTCCATGATCTTTCTGATTGCCATCGCACTGTCGAGCGCCCTGAAGGCCGAGATCTTTGGTGTGCTGGCGATTGCGATTTCAATAGCGCTGGTGACGGTGGCCGCGGTCATGCCGGTTCTGGCGGATGTTGTCGCGACGAGCAGCGCGTTCAGCGTGCTGGCGGCCTCCTACTCACCGGAGCAGACCGTTTACCTGCTGATCGGCCTCATCTCTGTGGGTCTGTTGTTTCTGCAGCGCTGGCTTGGCAAGCTGATGATGAGACCCGCGACAGTGCTGTGCGGCTATGTTGGGCTTTTGATCCTGCTCACCTCCGCTTCGGTGCTGTTCGGCAATCCGGCCTTTGTTGGCGAGCCGTTTGGCGCGCCATCGGTCCTGCTGGTCGAATTTCTGCCGTTGCTGAACGCAGTCGCGGATTTCGCCTCGTCCGGATTGACCCGCTACTGCCTGCGTGGCGGGATCGAGGGGCGGATACGGCTTGCCTGGGTCTGGGACGTTGTCGGTGCCGTTGCGGCGTTTGTGCTGGTCGTCGTGGCCATCATCGCGATCGCGCTGTGGGTACGCTGGCCGCCAAGCCCCGATCTGCCGAACGGACTGCCCCTGATCGATCTTTTCGCGACTCTCGCGGATATCCAGTCCAATCCGGGTGACTACTGGTGGCTCTACATCACGTTTTTATCGACCTTGGTGCCGACCTTTCTGCACGGGGTGGTCGCGCTGTTCAGCGTCTGCCTGCAGTGGTTCACACCGCTACGGGCGTTCATCGTGAGCGGACTGGCAGCGGGCGGCGCAGGGCATGACTGGCGCGGGCGCTTGGCGGTTTGGGCCTTGTGCGGCGCCATCACCGCCTCGGTCATGGTGCCGCTGTCGCTGTTCGTCTTCGCGGTCGAGCATTCCGGGCCGGTCGGCTATGCGCTGCTCGACCTGTTCGAGTGGATCGCGATCCAGATGGCAACAGCGACAGGGGTTCCGGTTCCGCCTAACGCGTGATCAGCGTGCCCGCGCCGTGTTCGGTGAAGAGCTCGAGCAGCACCCCGTGCGGGATCGTGCCGTCCATGATGACAGACGCGCCGCAGCCGCCTTCGATGGCGGCCAGAGCCGTCTCGACCTTCGGGATCATGCCGCCCGCGATGGTGCCATCGGCGATCAGGCCCGTGGCGTCCTCGGGCGTCAGGCGGGTCAGCACCTCGCCGTTCTTGTTCTTCACGCCTTGCACATCGGTCAGCAGCATCAGGCGCTCGGCCCCCATGGCTGCGGCAACGGCGCCTGCGGCGGTATCACCGTTGATGTTGAAAGTCTCCTCCGGCGCGTGGCCCGCGCCGACAGGCGCCACAACGGGGATGAAGTCGCTGTCGATGAAGGTTTGCAGGACGCGGGGGTTCACCTCGACGGGCGCGCCGACAAAACCGAGGTCGAGCACCTGTTCGATATGGCTGTCGGGGTCTTTCTTCTTTTTCAGAGCCTTCTCGCAGACGATCAGGTTGGCGTCGCGGCCTGAAAGGCCCACGGCCTGACCGCCCTGCGCGTTGATCGCGGCGACGATGCGCTTGTTGATGCGCCCGGAGAGGACCATCTCGACAACCTCGACCGTCTCTGCCGTGGTGACACGCAGGCCGTCCTTGAACTCGCTCTCGACGCCGAGCCGATCCAGCATCTGGTTGATCTGCGGCCCGCCGCCGTGGACGACCACGGGGTGCAGCCCGCATTGCTTCATCAGCACGATGTCCCGGGCGAAATTCGCCATCGAGTCAGCATCGCCCATGGCATGACCGCCAAATTTCACCACGACCGTCTTGCCGTCATAGCGTTGCAGATACGGCAGCGCCTCGGATAGCGTGCGCGCCGTTGCCAGCCAGTCCCGTTTCATCGCCTTTGAAATCTCCATGGCCGCAACCTCCCCGTGGGGCTGCGTTCTAGCGGGCTGCGGGGCTGGATGCCAAGCCCCGTTCGATGCCGCGGAGCCAGCCGAGGAGGAGGAGGAGCAACGCCGTGATGCCGCTGAGCATGATAAGCGGGGCTGTAAACCCGCCCGATGCGTCCGAGACGAGGCCGATGGAAAGCGGGCCGAGGACGCCGCCAACCTCCGCCACCGTGAAGAACATGCCGCCCGCCATGCCCGCACGCTCGGGCGGAACACCGGGGGCCTCCATCAGCAGCAGGATCGCGACGGTCATCATCGAGGAGCGTGCGATGCCGAGCAGGGTCAATCCTGCTCCGAGGCCGATGCCGGGCGACAGGTGAAGGAGCAGCGTTGCCAACCCTGCCGCCACGAAAAGGCCCGCCATGATGGCAACGCGCCGTTCGGGCGTTGCGAAACGCGGGATCGTGAGCGAGCCCAGCACGCCGACGGCGGTAGGCACTGCGGCCCAGAGGCCTGCGATGGCGGGTGTCATCCCCTTGGCGGTCAGGATCTCGGGCAGCCAGTTCGAAAGACCGTGGTTGATCATGAAGATGCCGATGCTCATCAGGAGCACGACCTGCACGGTGCGCAGGCGTGCGATCTCGGCAAAAGCCCTTAGCGCCCCCGACTTGGACATGCCCTGGGCGCGGCCATCGCGTTTGCGGGCTTCCGGATGGCGCGAGATCAGGAGCCAGACGAAGCCGGCCGAGCAAACAAACGCGGCATAGCACCAGAGAACGGCACGCCAGTCCTGATCGAGAAGGGGCATCAGAACGCCATTGGTCATGGCATAGGCGGCAATCCCGCCAAGGCTGGGCCCTGTGATGTAGATCCCCATGGCCATGCCCCGGTCCGCACCCTCGAACCAGAGTGCGATCAGTTTTGGCGCGCCGATCGAGATCATTGGCCCGCCAAGGCCGAACATGGCGACGGCGAGGAAGAGCGTTGTTTCGTCCACAGCAGATCCGCGGGCGGCCAGCGACAGGGCCATGATCCCGGCGGATACAGTCAGGCCGATGCCGACGCCGATCCGGTCCAGCAGCGCACCGAGGGGCAGGGCGGCACCGATATAGATCAGTTGCCACGCCCCCAGAATGGCGCCCATGGAGCCGTAGGTTATTGAGAGATCGGTGCTGATACGCCCAACCAACGGGGCCAGCGAGGCAATCGACAGACCAAACGAGCAGTACATCAGCCAGAGGCCGAACAGCACTGCCCAGCGATAGAGGTGGCGCGCGCCGGGCTCGGCGGCGCCCTGATCAGTCATGCGTCGGCCGGTCCGCCAGCAAGCACGAAACGCTTGTCGCAGTAGCCGCAATCAACCCAGCCATCGTCACCGATGGTCAGCCAGACCCTTGGGTGCCCGAGCGCTCCGCCACCGCCATCGCAAGAGATGCGCCGGGCGGTGACGACCTCGACCTCGGGGGCGGCGTTTGCGGCGAAGGGTGCGGCTGCGGACATGGGAGCGCTCCGTCTGGCTGCCTTGTGGATACGTCAACCTACCAAGACCGCCGCGCTGGGCAAGAGGGCAAACTGCCGCCGGTTGACGCGCGCGGCCTGGGGCGCGATGTAACGGCAAACATCTGGGGATAAGGCCGTTCATGCCGGAGAATGCGATCGAGGTCCGTGGCCTCACCAAGACCTATGCGAGTTCCGCAGGGGCGGCGCCGAAACAGGCGCTGAGAGGGATCGATCTGGATATCCCGGCGGGATCGATCTTTGGCCTGCTGGGGCCAAACGGCGCGGGCAAATCGACCTTTATCAACATTCTGGCCGGGCTGGTGACCAAGTCCTCGGGCGCGGTGCGTATCTGGGGCTTTGATCAGGATGTGAACCCGCGCCAGTCACGGGCAGCGATCGGGGTCGTGCCACAGGAACTGAACCTCGATGCGTTTTTCACGCCTGCGGGCGCTCTGGATGTGCAGGCAGGGCTTTATGGCGTGCCAAAGGCCGAGCGGCGGACCATGGAAATCCTCGAGCGCGTCGGGTTGGCGGACAAGGCACACGCCTATTCGCGATCGCTCTCGGGTGGTATGCGGCGGCGGCTGCTGGTCGCCAAGGCGCTGGTGCATGAGCCGCCTGTGCTTGTGCTGGACGAGCCGACGGCCGGCGTCGACATCGAGCTGCGCCAGATGCTTTGGAGCTATGTGCGCGCCTTGAACGAAGCCGGGACGACGGTGATCCTGACCACGCACTATCTGGAAGAAGCCGAGGAGATGTGCGACCGGATCGCGATCATCAACCATGGCGAGGTCGTGGCCTGTGACGAGACCCCGGTCTTGCTCGGCCATCTCGATGCGAAAACGCTGGTGCTGCGGATGACAGCGCCGCTGGACGCTGCGCCGGAGATCCCGGGCGGTGTCACATCGACGCTGCGGGATCCCCAGACCCTGGCACTGACCTATTCCAGATCGGCGATCGCGGCACCGGATCTGATCGCGATGGTGCAGGACCGGGGTCTGGGGATCGCTGACATCTCGACCGAAGAGCCGCACCTGGAAGAGGTGTTTCTGGCCTTGACCAGTGACGTTCAGACCAGGCCGTAGCGCACACCTTCGGGGCCAGTCACCGCAGGTTTGCGATGACGCGCAGTCCCCCCCAACCTCCCTTCATCTTGGTGACGATTCTGGTTAACAGTCTGTAAAGGCGGGGAAATGTTTAAGCCGGATGTCTTGACCGCGGACGCGTTGGGCGCAGCGATGCGCTTGTGATCTCGTTGGCTGGGCTGGTCGAAGTTGGGCTGGACCGGGCTGGAAGTCCGGTGCGTCAGCCCTGAATGATCTTCTTGCGCAGCCCGGTTGCGATGTCGCCCAGCACATAGCCCAACTGGTCCAGGGCTGCGAGCGGCGGGGCCTCGCCCGACGGTGCGCCGCTCCACTTCCGGTCCTTCCAGCGGTCATAGAGGCACTGATCGAGTGCGTTCTCGTGCGCAATCTGCTCACGCAGGGAGGACGGCAGATCCTCCTTCGAGACCTTGCGCGATTGCGTCACGTTCTCGCTCTCAACCGTGTCCGGGATGCCAAGCTCGCGGCTGATCTCGGCGCACATCTCGCCGACATGTTTGTACGAGCCGACATAGAAAAACTGAGCGAGCCGTGCCTCGAGAAACCGCAGACGCCCCTGCGAGGACAGCCGGTAGAGCGCCGGCACGGCCTGGCCGAAATAGCGATTCAGCAGAAAGCGGCTGATCTGGTTGCGGCGCTGGGCGTCATACCAGTCATCGAAACTGGGTGGCTCGGGGCCTTGTCCGTCCGCATATCGCGTCCAGCGGTAGTTGTAGAAGCTGAGCAGGTGTCCGAGCGGGTCGCGCAGGAGTACCGATGCCCGGATCTCGGCCCCGGGAAACAGTGCTTCCATGTTCGCCGAGACGGAATGGCCCGAGACGACGGCGATATCGGCCATCGCTTGTGGGCTCAGGCCCGGGTAGCGGTTGCCGATGAAGTTGCGCATAGGGCTTTCCCAGCGCGGTGCGATCATGAAGCGCGCGCCGAGATGTTTGCGAAAATGCGCCTCGACCGTCGTGCCGGCACATTTTGGGACGTGCAGCAGAAAATGAACGATGCGCATCGGGCTGGCGTCTCTTGGATCAGGGCCACGCCGGAGCGGGCGGGCAACACGCGCCGTTTAAAGGGCCAAGCGGCTAGCGCGTCAAGACGCTGTTGATGTGCTCGACATCCAATGGCTGGTCCGGTGCGCCGTTCCCGGGTTCCGTCGAGTAGCCGAACGCCGCGAAATCCTTGCGGTAGATGTCGGTCATGATGTGCACCGCGAGGTCGTCGAAATAGTCCGCCACCGGGTGCGCGCGCTTCGGCCCGTGACCCTCGGATTCGTTGAACCTGGGCAGGCTGTCCAGCATCGGCTGGTGTTGCAGAACGACCCGGTCAAGGACAGATGACATGCCGGGACCGAACTCCTCCGTCGCGAAGACGATGTCATAGCGCCCGCCATTGTTCACCAGGGTCGATGCGTGCCCCGCCATCGGGGCCCAGTGGATGTCGGGATGCATGGGGTGGCGGAATTTTACCGTATCCCGCACGAACAGAAGGAACTTCCGGAAGGCCTTGATCTGGTCGAAGGCATCATCCGGATCCTCCGGCACCTCCATCTGGTACTGTTTGGCGATCATCGGCACCATGTCGCCGCGGTACCGATTGCCCGAACGCTGGATGCCGCAGATCTTGTCCAGAAAGCACGAGAGGATCCGGGTGTAGGGATTGCGCACGCAGGTGAACGTCACGGCGCCGTCGCGATTGACGGTATCGACGATCACGTCGCGAGCATGTTCGCGGTCCGTATTGCCGTTCCACTTCCAGACGCCATCCTTGGCGTCATGGATGTCGCCCTGGTAAAACTCACCATGGTCGCCGAAATAAAGGATCTGCCCGATCGTCGAGCAGGCACACTTTGGGACCACCCTGTACACAAGCGTCTGGCTGGTATTGACCCAGGTTCCCGGGAATTCCATGCTACTAACCCTCTCCGCCTCAGCGGACACCGCGCCTTACGTTAACAACGGTTTCATGGATAAATTGTCAAGAGATCGCGCGGCTATGGAGCGATTTGTTCTCTTGCCACTTCGATCAAGCTGCGGCATCAGGCTGCCGTGGGGCGCATGAGTTCTGGGTGAGCTGATCTCGATGGCGCGGATTGCCTTTCTGCTTATGGCGCACAAGGATGCGGCCTCTGTGATCAGTCAGGCCGAGGCCCTGATTGCGCGCGGGGACTATGTTGCGATCCATTTCGACAAGCGTGCGTCACCCGAGAGCTATGGTGCGATCACCAAGGCGCTGGGCGCCAATCCCAGCGTGACCTTTGCCCGCCGGGTGAAATGCGGCTGGGGCGAGTACTCGCTGGTTCAGGCCACGCTGAATCTGATCCGGGCTGCGCGCCGCACGTTCAAGGATATTACGCATTACTACCTGATTTCCGGCGATTGCCTGCCGACGAAGTCGCGCGACTACATGGACCGGTTTCTCGAAGACGGGTGCGATCATATCGAGATCGCGGACTTTCTGACCAGCGACTGGATCCGTACCGGGATGAAGGAGGACAGGCTGGTCTACCGCCATTGGCTCAACGAGCGGAAGTACAAGTGGCTCTTCTACGCGTCGCTGAACCTGCAGCGGCGCCTGAAACTGAGCCGACCGCTGCCCGAGGGCTTGCGCGTGCGGATCGGCTCGCAGTGGTGGGTGCTGCGTGCGGACACGATCAACAAGGTTCTGGCCTTCCTGGCCAAGCGGCGCGATGTCTGCCGGTTCTTTCGCACGACGTGGATCCCGGACGAGACCTTCTTTCAGACGCTGGTGTATCACCTCGTCCCGCGGGAGGAGATCCGCTCGGCCCCGCCAACGCATTTCATCTTCACCGACTACGGCATCCCGGTCGTGTTCCAGCGCGACCATCTTTCTTATCTGAAAGGGCGAGAGACCCTCTTTGCCCGCAAGGTCACCGGTCACGCGCCGGAATTGCGTGAGGCCTTGCTCGAAGGGTTCGTGGCGCCAGAGACCGAGTACATCGCGCCCGTGCAGTCCGGCAACGCGCTCTACCCCTATCTCGCCCGGCGAGGCCGGTCCGGCAGCCGCTATGCCCCGCGGTTCTGGGATCAGGCGATCCGCTCGCGCAGTGCGACCGAGGTCCTGATCATCGCCGCGAAGGTCTGGCATATCGGTGTCGGTATTCAGGGTGAGGTTGCCAAAGCCACAGGGATGCATGGGCTGGGATATGTCTTTGACGAGGACAAGCCGATCGGGATCTCGCTGGGCAATCTCGAGCACGGTATCGCCAAACGCGCCACCCATCGCCATGCGCTGATGAATGTGATTTTCGACCGGATCGAGGATGACCGTATGATCCTGTGTGTCGACACCTCCCGCACCGACATCATGTCGGATATCGTGGCCCGAAACGGCGATGTGCGGATCCTGCTCGTCGAGCGCCCGGTGCCCGAGGATCAGATCGTCGAGCGGGCCGAACGCGCCGGGTTGATCGGTGCGTCCAGCGGCGACTTCGAGCGGCGCGAGGCAATCAAGACGCTCCAGCATGAATTCAACTCGGCTGGCGGCGAGTTGCGCAACCACTTCTCGGGCCGTGTCTTTGTGAACCAGCTCGACCGCTCATCCGAGGCCAACATCCGAGACATGGCCCGATTTCTGCGCATGCCGCGCGAAGTGGCGGAGACGGTCGCGCGCGGCGCCGAAACCTATGTCGACTAGATCGCATTGCACCGACGGGGGCCTGACATGAGCTACGCCTATGACGACCAGAACATCTTCGCCAAGATCCTGCGCGGCGAGATCCCGAACAAGACAGTGCTCGAGACCGAGCATTCGCTGGCCTTCCATGACATCGCGCCCAAGACGCCGGTGCATGTGCTGGTTATCCCGAAGGGGCCGTACGTGAACTTCGACCACTTCGCCGCCGAAGCGTCGGAGGCGGAGATCGCTGATTACACCCGCGCCATCGGTGCCGTATGCCGCGAGACGGGCGTGGCCGAGGCCGCGGGCGGGAACGGGTTTCGTCTGATCTCGAACTGCGGCGAGGACGGCGTGCAGGAGGTGCCGCATCTGCATGTTCATGTGCTGGGCGGACGGGTCGTCGGCCCGATGGTGAAGCGCGCTGATTAAGCGCGCCGAATGCCGCCGGATTTCACCTTTGAGGATCAGTACCCCGCGCCTGTCGCAGGGGTCGACGAGGCCGGGCGCGGTCCCTGGGCCGGACCCGTTGTTGCTGCTGCCGTTATCCTGAACCCGGCCAACGTTCCGCCCGGGCTGAACGACTCGAAACAGGTGACCGCCAAGCGCCGTCAGGTCGCGTTCGACCTGATCCTCGAGTCGGCGGAGGTCGGTATCGGCGTCGGCTCGGTCGAGGAAATCGACCGGCTGAACATCGCCCGTGCCAATGACCTGGCGATGCAGCGCGCGGTCGAGGCATTGCCGCGGTCTCCAGCCTTTCTGCTGATCGACGGCCGGGCCGTGCCGCGCAACCTGATGCATCCCGCCCGCGCCATCGTCAAGGGGGACAGCCTCTCGCTGTCGATCGCGGCCGCGTCGATCATCGCCAAGGTGACCCGCGACAGGATCATGGCTGAACTCGCGCTGGAGCATCCCGGTTACGGGTGGGAGCGCAACGCAGGCTATGGCACACCCGAACATCAAAAGGCCCTGTCAGAACTGGGGGTTACGCCGCACCATAGACGTAGCTTCAGACCCATACACAAGATATTGGTTTAGGAAAAATTTCTAACACACTGATTCAAAACACTATTGACGTGATTCGCATTCCGCGTATTCTGCCTCGCGTAAAGAGGGGCACCGATGAGCGATCTCAGTCTGGACAGCATTATTGCGGGCGATTGCATCCAAGCGATGCGGTCAATGCCGGATGCCTCGGTCGATCTGGTGTTCGCCGATCCGCCGTACAATCTGCAGCTGAAAGGCGATTTGCATCGTCCGAACAACAGCTTGGTGGATGCGGTTGATAATGCGTGGGATCAGTTCGACAGCTTCGCCGCCTATGACGCGTTCACCCGCGCCTGGCTTGGTGAGGCCAAACGCGTCCTGAAACCCGATGGCGCGATCTGGGTGATCGGCACCTATCACAACATCTTCCGGCTCGGCACCGCGCTGCAGGATCTCGGCTTCTGGATGCTGAACGATGTGGTCTGGCGCAAGACCAATCCGATGCCGAATTTTCGTGGCAAGCGCCTGACCAATGCGCACGAGACGCTGATCTGGGCCGCGCCGACCGAAGCCTCGAAACCCACCTTCAACTACGATGCGCTGAAGGAACTGAACGAGGGGCTCCAGATGCGCTCGGACTGGCTTCTGCCGATCTGCTCGGGGGGCGAGCGTCTGAAGGACGCCAACGGCGACAAGGCGCACCCGACGCAAAAACCCGAGGCGCTGCTGCATCGCGTGATCGTTGGCACGACCAATCCGGGCGACGTGGTGCTCGATCCGTTCTTCGGCTCAGGCACGTCGGGTGCAGTGGCCAAACGCCTCGGCCGGCGCTTTATCGGGATCGAGCGGGACGAGGCGTATATCGACGTCGCCCGCCGCCGTATCGCGAAGGTCAAACGCCTTGATGCGTCAGCCCTGAAAGTGACCCAATCCAAGCGCGCCGAGCCGCGCGTGCCCTTTGGTCAGTTGGTTGAACGCCAGTTGCTTCAGCCTGGCGATGTCCTGACCTCGGCCAACGGGCGCCACAGCGCCAAGGTTCGCGCCGATGGCACGCTGGTCTCCGCCGACACCACAGGTTCGATCCACAAGGTGGGCGCCACGCTAGAAGGGGCGCCGTCCTGCAACGGCTGGACCTATTGGCATTTCAAGCGCGACGGGCAGCCCGTGCCCATCGACGTGCTGCGTCAGCAAATCCGCGCCGAGATGCGCGATGGCTGACATCTGAGTTTTCTGCCCGGACGTTTGCCTGCGTCCAACACCTTCGACCCCGCCTCGGCGGGGTTTTTTTTTGTGTCGCTTTCGGACCAGACCGGCGCTAGGCGGAGTGCGATGGCTGACCAAGAGACCGCCGGGGAGTGCTGAGATGACCGAAACGCCGATCCATACACGCCGCGAGGGCCACATCCTCGAGGTGACCCTGAACCGACCCAAGGCCAATGCCATCGATCTGGTGACCAGTCGGGTGATGGGCGAGGTGTTCCAGTCCTTTCGCGACGATCCCGATCTGCGCGTTGCGATCCTGACCGGCACAGGCGAGAAGTTCTTTTGCCCCGGCTGGGATCTCAAGGCGGCGGCGGACGGTGATGCGGTCGATGGCGACTATGGCATTGGCGGGTTCGGCGGATTGCAGGAACTGGGCTTCCTCGACAAGCCTGTGATCTGCGCCGTGAACGGGATCTGCTGCGGCGGCGGGCTGGAACTCGCACTGAGCTGCGATCTGATCATGGCCGCAGAGCACGCGAGCTTTGCCTTGCCCGAGATCCGGTCTGGCACGGTTGCCGATGCCGCATCGATCAAGCTGCCGAAACGTATCCCCTATCATGTGGCGATGGATCTGCTTTTGACCGGGCGGTGGTTCGATGCCGAGGAAGCGCACCGCTGGGGGCTGGTGAAGGAGATCGTTCCGGCGGCGGATCTGATGGACAAGACGTGGGAGCTGGCCCGGTTGCTCGCCTCCGGCCCGCCGCTGGTCTATGCCGCGATCAAGGAGGTTGTGCGCGAGGCCGAGGATATGCGCTTCCAGGATATGCTCAGCCGGATCACGACCCGGCAGCTGCGCACGGTCGATCGGCTGTATTCCTCGGAAGACCAACTTGAAGGGGCACGCGCTTTTGCGGAGAAGCGCGATCCGGTCTGGAAAGGGCGCTGATCTTGCCGCTGATCCCGAGAGACCTGCTGACCGCGTGCGAGAAATCCCCTAAGGTTGCGATATGTGGAAGATTTCTCTGATCCTTGTGCCGCTCCTGGCGGGCTGTGTCGCGATCAACGTCCCGGGTGCGGGCACGCCCGATGGCCTCGATACCTCGGGCCGGGGAGCGCCGGCGCCCCTGGTCTATGCCGCGGCTGGGACCGAGATTGCCCTCCAGAACATCGTCGACGGCCAGACCACGCAGACGCGGATCACCGTGTCCAAGCCCGCCGGGCTTCGCGGGGCCTTCGCCCGACCCGATGGCACCGTTGGCGCAGTGTATCCCGGCTGTTGGGGATGTGGCGGCTCGGTGCAGATCGAAGAGGCGCTTTATGGCGCACTTTGGCCGCTGGAGACCGGTAAACAGGTGACGTTCCTGCGTACCGCGCTCGACGGGACAAAGGCCCGAGCCGTGATCCGTGTTGCGGGGATCGAGACGATCCGAACAGAGGCCGGGACGTACCGGACCTATCGTCTGGACGGTCAGATCAACGCGCTGACAGGGCCTGCCTATCAGGCATCGGTCCGGGCATGGTGGGCGCCTGATCCCGGTTGGGTCGTGCGTGCCGAAGGCTCTGACAGCAGTGGGCGCCGGCTGACAAGCGTTGTCACAGAGATCAAGGCTCCGTGATCTCGATGCCCGCCAGGGTTGTGTAGATTGCTGCTTCGGAATTTCCCACCAGCAGAGGTCTCCATGTCCCGAAAGATTGGATTGGTTTGTTCGATACTGGCCGCGCTTGGATGTGGCGTCCTGATGCCGGGATCGGCGCAGGCCTGTGGCCCGGACGAGGCGGTGCTTTGCCCCGTCGAGACCGGTGGCTACCGGATCGCAGTGCCAGAGGGTGTGGATGCCCCGCCTGCGCTGCTCTGGCTGCACGGTTGGGGCGGCTCGGCCAACGGTGTGATGAAAAACACGGGCTGGATCGAACGGCTCGGCGCACGCGGGTATGCGCTGATCGCACCGGATGGCAAGATCACCTCGACGCGGTACAACAACAAGAACTGGGCCGTGAACGACGGTCGCACGTATGAGCGCGACGATCTGGTGTTTCTGGCGCAGGTTGTGGACGATGCGGTGGCCCGGTTCGGGATCGACCGGGATCGGATCCTGCTTGGCGGTTTTTCTCGTGGTGGGTCGATGGTCTGGGATGTCGCCTGTCGGACACCGGATCTAGCGCGAGCCTATGCGTCGGTGGCCGGCGCGTTCTGGGAGCCGATACACGAGGATTGCGCGGCACCGGTCGATCTCTACCACGTCCACGGCTGGACAGACCGCGTGGTGCCGCTGGAGGGACGTCCGCTGGCCGAAGGAACCATGCTCCAGGGCGATGTGTTCCAGAGCCTCTACATCCTGCGCGCGACCAACGGGTGCGCAAACCGTCAGCCGGAGGCGGCTCCTGTCGATGAAGAGAAGGGTTTGTGGCGGCGCATCTGGTCGGATTGCACGAGTGGGCAGATCGACTTTGAGCTTCATCCCGGCGGTCATGCCATCCCTGCGGGCTGGCTCGACCGCGCGGTGGACTGGTTCGAGGCGCGGCTGGCCGCGGGGTGACAGGGTAGCGCTGCGGTGCGCCACCGCTCCCCGGCTGATCCGGCACGTGTGGCGGATGCTGTGCGTGCCCACCCACCCGCGGCGGCGCACCGCAGCGATGGCGCCTTGTGTCAGCGAAGGCCATCCTCGCCGACGATGTCTTCAAGTTGCAGCCCGCCCATGCGGTGGTGAATGCGCGGCCCGATGGTCATCGCGAGGGCAAACAGGAGCTCACCTGCTCGCGGGGCATCGGGCAGGCCGACCTCCATCGCGTCGAAATGACTGCGGACATAGGCGGCGTTGATATGCCCGAGGGGGATGTCGATCCGGCACCCGGGCCCGCCGACTTTCATCGCGCTCGGCACGATGGCTTTGGACGCGGTGCCCGCAGCCCCGAGGCGGTCACGCATGGCATAGCCGCCGGGAACGTGCCAGAGCGCGGTATGCTCGAGCTCGCCGCCCTCGCCCGTGAGAGCCGCCTTGCCGTAGCCGTCGATCCCCGCCACCCCGCCGAGGGCGTCGATCAGCCGGTCCGTCATCATCAGCCCAAGCGGCTTCAGATCGTCCATCGCCGATTGCAGGTCTTCGGTGTACGCCCCGGCGAAGGGATTGCGGACCACGGCGACGATTGCGGCGCGGCGACGCGGTGTCTCAGGCGGCGGGCCACTTTCGTGATGGATCTCCTCGAGGAACAGGCAGGTCTTGCGCAGTTTGAAGTCAGGCATCGAGGAGATCCTTCTTGGCGGGCGACGCAGCACCGACAGTTGTGACATGGTTCTGGAGCCAGAGCGTGGCGGCATCGATCAGACCGCGGGCCAGCATCTCATCGGCACAGGTTTTGCCATTTTGGAGAGCGATGTCGATTTCGGTGTCCGTAAGAGGGTCGACACCCGTCGTCACGGGTGTCTCTCCGAGATCGCTGTCAGGAGCGAGATCCTGTGCCGGGCGCCGTGCGACCGCGGCATGCCCCGGCAGGTCCACGGCATTTGCGATCAGCGTTGCGGCGATATCGGCCTCCGCTGCGCTGCGCGCCAACACCGTCACCGCATCGGCAATACCCAGCGAGTGGCTGCGCCCTCGCCAGCCGGAGGTTGCAATCCCGCGCGCCTGGTCATCCGCGGCGATCCGGACCCGATCCGAAAGGTTTGGCCCAGCCGCGGCGATCACGTGTGTGCCGGGCGCAAGGTAGACCGCGATGTCGCCCCCGTTGTTGACATAGGCACGGTCGAGCTTTCGACCGCGGGACATCTCCACCAGCACCCAGTCCGCCACGGCACCTGCAACGGCGGCCATGGGGGTGACGTATGCCGGTGCATGTCTGCGGGCTGCGCGGATCATCCGGGTCGCCGCGACGCTGCGTAGGGTGCGTCCGTGACGCACCCTCGTGGCAACAGGACGGCGCAGGACGTCCAAATCCGCGACAAGATCCTGAAGCAGGCCATCGAACGCAGTGGCGGCCTGGCCATAGGCACGCTCTACCTCTGCAGAGCCCCCCCACGCCTCGATGACCAGGTCGATCGGCCCGTGCTGAAGGTGCAGGCGCCGACCATCGTCCAGCAGCGCTCCGACCGGCCCGGTCATGGCCTGCCGACCACGCGGCTGGCGGTCCCGTATTCCCCACCTCTCACGCGGATGTCTTCGAGACTGCGTACGGCACCGTCATATCCCCCGAGCGCGCGATAGGTGTCTCGGGTCATGGTGAACTCGATCGGGGCCACCAGCGCCGGCGTCGGGACATAGCCAAAGGCATTCTCGGGCAGGCGGGTCACGTCCACCATAAGGGTGATCCCGCCACCGGGCCAAACGTAGACCGGTGCGCCGCCGCAGGTGACATGCGCCTTCAGCCCTTGTACCGAGCGTGTCAACTCGACCGGGTTCTCCGTGATCCCGGCACGCAGCGATCCGCCCGCGCCGCCCATGAACAGGACCGTGCAGAGCGCCGGTTCACAGTTCTGATCGATCAGATCGACAGATTTGCGCAGTGTGTCGGGCAGTGGCGCCGGCTGCGGCACCAGATCCTCGTCGAGCACGTAGTAGGCGTATTGCTCGCCCGTCGTGGACACCATCAGCATGGTCAGCCCGGGCCTTGCGCCCTTCTTCGCGTTCCAGGGACCAAGGATCGCCAACGGGTCGTCGATATCCGCGCCGCCCCAGCCCTGGCCAGGTTCGGCCACGCGGAAGTAGCGCCCGGGGGTTGAACGCCGCCCCTTGATCCTGATCCCGGTATCCGGCCAGCCCAGCACCTTGCCCGCCTGATGCTCCGACACGACCCCGGTTATGTGATCATCGACCACAACGACTTCGTCGACCAGCCCGTGCCATTGCGTGGCGAACATACCGATCGTGGCCGACCCGCAGCCGACCCGCATCCGGCTCTCGGCCACGCCATCAACGATCGGCGGCTGACCCGCCTGCACGGTGACGGTATGCCCGCCGTCGATCTGTATCTCGACGGGGTCGCGGTTGCAGAGCGAGAGGAGCGCGGCGCAGGTGACCCGGCCTTCGGCCTTCTCACCGCCGGTCAGGTGGCGCACGCCCCCGAGGGAGAGCATTTGAGAGCCATATTCGGCAGTCGTGACATGGCCGACCGCCTCGCCATCCACACGCACCGTCGCCTGCTCCGGGCCGAGATGGCGGTCTGTGTCGATCTTCACCTTGACCCCGCAGTAGGAGAAGATCCCCTCGGTCACGCAGGTCACGACGTCGGTGCCCTCGATCTGCGAGGACACCAGAAACGGCGCGGGTTTGTAGTCGGGATACGTGGTGCCCGCGCCGATGGCGGTGACGAATTTTTCCTGTCCCGTGACCGGATTGCCGTCCCACGGGCCTTCGAGGAATGGCACGACCTCGCCCCCCTGATCCAGCGTCCGGTCGAGGATCACCAGCGGGTCACAGCGCACGATCTTTCCGCCCTCGTTCGCATAGCGGTCACAGGCCCCGGTCAGCCCCTCGGCCACGTAACACATGACCGGACAGGCATCGCAGCGGATCTTTTCGGGTCGTGTCATCGCGATGATCGTGTTGGGACGTCTCCGTACCCAAGCTCGTCAGCATTATCGAGCCAGAGTGTAAGGCACCGCGTCCCGTCATTTAACTCGTTTAAGATGATCTCCAGTTGCGCGCCGCGCTCTTCTCCGCCCCGAAGCTTCTTCGCGATGTTCTCAAATGCCTCAGCCAATTGACTTGCTTCGGCGCGCGTGTCCCCCATGATACTGGCACGAAAGTCGATCATGGTATCGGGGGCAAGATCACTGAACTCGCACCCCGGCTCGATCCAAAGTTTCAATGGGTCTTTGGTCTCGTTTCTGACCGAAAACAGAATAATACCGTCTGCCTCATGATCTGAACGTGTCATGACGTGCCTCTTTGCGCGATCGCCTCCAGGACCCTATGGGGCAGGGCAGGAAGACGGGTGATCCGCGCGCCGGTCGCATCGCAGATCGCATTTAGGATGGCCGGCGCTGTCGGGATCAGCGCGTGCTCACCCAAACCCTTTGCGCCGAACGGGCCTTCGGGATCCGGCTTCTCGATCAGAACGGTCTCGATCGTCGGGACGTCGCCGATGGTTGGGATCAAATAGTCGTGCAGGTTCTCGGTTCGGCCGGGAATGTATTCCTCCATCAGCGCCATGCCGATGCCTTGCGCGATACCGCCCTCGATCTGCCCCTCGGCGAGCGTCGGGTTGATCACACACCCGAGGTCATGCGCGGCGGTAATCTTGTGGAGGGTGACGGTGCCGAGCACGGGGTCGACCGACAACTCGACCATTTGTGCGCCCCAACCGTACACGGCATAGGGTATGCCCTGGCCGTCTTCATCGAGTGCTGTGGTCGGCGGGTCGTGGGTCTCCTCCGCCGCGAAGGCATAGCCATGCGTATCCAGAGGCAGAGTGCCAAGGTCGATCCGGTGATCCCGCGTGTCCCGGACGATCAGCGCGCCCTCTTCGGGCTCGATCTGTGCATCATCGCCCGCATTCGCATGACGCAGGATCGCTGCCCTAAGCGCCCGTCCGGCCAGTTCCGCCGCCTTGCCCGTGACATAGGTCTGACGCGAGGCGGAGGTTTTGCCGCAATCGGGTGTCACCGCGGTATCGCCGCCGATCAGATCGAAAGCGCTGATGGGTAGACCTGCTGCCTCGGCACAGATCTGGGTGATGACGGTGTTCGAGCCCTGGCCGATATCCGCAGCACCTTGATGCAGCACCACGCGGCCTGTTGGCGCGATCCCGACGCGGATTGTCGAGGGGTTCGGCAGTGAGGTGTTGCCACAGCCGTACCAACACCCGGCAATACCAACGCCCCGATGAGGCATGTCCGCCGCCTCGGCGACCGCACGGGTCCAGTGCGGACGCAGTGCCTCGAAGCAGTCGCCGATCCCGACACCGCCGATCAGCGTCTGCCCGGTGGCGGTCCTGTAACCGTCTCGAAACGCGTTGATCAGACGGAACTCGAGCCGATCAATCCCTGCGGCACTTGCCAGATCATCGAACAGAGCTTCCTGAACGATGGCGGCCTGGGGAACGCCGAACCCTCGGAATGCGCCGGAGACGGGCCCGTTGGTGTGCACGGCCCGTCCCTCGGCCCGGTAGTGCGGGATCCGGTAGGGGCCCGAGGCGTGGACCGGCACCCGGTTCGCGACAGTCGGCCCCCAGGATGCGTACGCGCCTGTGTTGAAATCGCCGGTGAAATCCATTGCAAGCATGCGGCCCTGGGCGTCACAGCCAGCGCGGGCGCGCATATCGGCCGGGTGGCGCTTCGTGGTCGAGGCCATGGATTCACGTCGGGAATAGATCATCCTTGACGGACGCCTCGTCTTCAGCGTGACCAGTCCAATCAGCGGATGCAGCGAGACGTCGAGCTTTGAGCCGAAACCTCCGCCGGTTGCCGCGGGCAGGATCCGCACGCGGTCCGGCGGCAGACCAAGGACCGCCGCGGTTTCGTCACGGTCCATGACAGGGGCCTGGGTGCAGACATGGATGACGATCGTGTCGCCGTCCATCCACGCGGCACCGGCCTCGGGCTCGATATAGGCGTGCTCGACATAGGCGGTTTCAATCGCCGTCTCGGCCGTATGCGCTGCCTGGGCAAGGCCTGATGTCGCATTTCCCTGACGAACAAACCCACGCGTCAGCAGGTTGTCCGCTCGGCCTTGGTGAATTTGCCGCGCGCCATCTGCTTGCGCCGTGGCGGTGTCGAGAGCGTCAGCTTCCGGTGACCAGATCACAGGAAAGTCGCCAAGATCGATTTCGGCGCCGGGCTCGACCGCGACCAATGCGACAGCCTCGCCTCGGAACCGGACGCGGCCCTCCGCCAAAGCGGGCTGATCGGCAAAGGGCGGGATGACACCGAAGCAGTTGCGCCCTGGTATATCAGCGGCGGTGAAGAGGGCAGCCACACCGGGCTGTGACCTTTGCCAATCTTCAAGATCGCCGAATCTGAACGCCGCAGCATGGTATGGCGAGCGGATGGCATGCACCTCCAGCGCGCCTTCCGGCAGCAGATCAGCGCCGAACACATCGGTGCCGTCCACTTTGCGCCGTCCGTCGAGCCGTTCGATCCGCTGTCCCACGGCGCCACCCGGCGTATGTTGCGCCATCGGCGCACGGACTTGGACGGAACGTCCGACATCGCAAACGGCATCGAGGATCTTCGCGTAGCCGGTGCACCTGCAGAGGACACCGCTCAACGCGTCCTCGACCTCGGTGCGCGTCGGCGCGGGGGATTCGGCCAACAAAGCCCGTGCCGCCATCAGCATGCCGGGCGTACAGATCCCGCACTGGGCTGCGCCATGGCGGAGGAACGCGGCCTTCAGGCGCTCCGCTGCTGCGTCCGTCAGCCCCTCGATCGTGGTCACGTCGCGACCGATTGCCTGTGCCGTGGGGACCAGACACGCGCAGACCGGTGCGCCATCCAGCAGCACCGTACAGGCCCCGCAGTCGCCCGCATCGCATCCGGATTTCGTTCCGGTCAGCCCGAGGTCCATGCGCAACACATCGCTCAGTCGCCGGGTCGGATCGCCGGAGATCGCGGCCTCCTGGCCGTTAACGGTCAGGCGCGGGGCCGGATCGTCGAAGCTCATGGCGCAAGGACCTGAGCAACGGCGCGGCGCACCAATTCGGTCGCGGCTTGAACACGATAGGCTGCCGTACCCCGGACATCGTCGATGGGTGAGAGGTCGGCTGCGACATGGGTGTTCTGGATGAGATCAGACGTCGTTGCATCTGCCACAGCACCAACCAGCACACGCTCGACTTTGGTCAGCCGTACCGCAACGGCCGAGCATGCCCCAATGCTGACGGCCGCATCCGCAATGCGCCCGCCATCCATTACCATCCGGACCGCGGCCATCGCGATCGAGATGACAAGATACTTCCGTGCACCCAGCTTCGCGAACGTGGAAACTCCCTGTGCTGACCGCCTGGGCACAATCACTGCTGTCACCAACTCAACGGGCGCGAGAGCCGTGGATCTCGGTCCTGTCAGAAAGTCACCAAGCGGCAGCGTGCGCCGACCCGTCTGCGCCGAAAGCTCGACCTCCGCATCCAGTACCAGCAGCGCCGGAACACCGTCAGCGGCGGGAGAGGCGTTGCAGATGTTGCCCGCCAGCGTGCCGGAATTCTGGATCTGGACCGAGCCGACTTCCCGCGCGGCCTGCTGCAGTGCTTGAAAGGCGGGCGGCAGATCCGCGCGCACCACATCGGTCCACGTTGTCCGAGCGCCGATGCGCCAGCCATCGTCCGCCTCGCTGATACCGCGCAGGTCGTCCAGACCGTTGATGTCGAGAACGTCTCCGCCAAGATGTTGCGCCACCGTGGCGGGGTAGAGATCGGTACCGCCTGCCAGAACGGTCCACTCCCGCTCAGCCAGATGAGCGAGCGCTGTGGTCAGATCGGTGGGTCTTACATAGCCCAAATCGGCGCTCCCGTCGGCCCGCGGTCCATTGACAGAACCGCAACGAGATTGTTTGTATTCAAATGAATTTGAAGGGCGCTGGAATACCTGTCAAACGGATTTTCCGCCGCAAGCTTCGGTGAGCTATGCCTGATGACACTGCCGATCTTGCCGACACGGCGATACGGGTCGCCGCTGCATCGCGTCCCGCAGATACCGATGCTGCGGAGGCCTATCGGCTGGACGCGCAGATCGGGTATCTGCTGCGGCGTGCCTCGCAGCGCCATCTTGCGATCTTCGCGGAACGGATCGGCGATCTGACATCGACCCAGTTCGCGGCGATGGCACGCGTCTACGAAAGGGGGCCGCTCAGTCAGGCCGATCTCGGGCGTGCAACAGCGATGGATGCTGCCACGCTGAAAGGCGTCGTGGATCGCCTTCAGGCGCGGGGCCTCGTCGCCATGGCGCCGAGCCTGAAAGACCGCCGTCGCGTGATCGTCGATCTGACGGCGGAGGGGCGCGCTCTTTTTGCCCGTCTCGCGACCGCGGCCTTTTCGATCAGCGAGGACACGCTGGCGCCCTTGACAGCGGAGGAGCGCCGGTCCCTTCTCTCGCTGTTGGAGAAAATCGCGTGAGGGGCCGATGCTGGACGCGCTGCTGATCATCGATGTGCAGAACGACTTTTGTCCGGGCGGTGCCTTGGCGGTGACCGATGGCGATGCGGTTGTCCCGGTCATCAACCGCTTGCAGCAACGCTTTGAGACCATCGTTCTGACGCAGGATTGGCACCCCGCAGATCACCGCTCGTTCGCGGCGAACCATGAGGGTGCTGAGCCGTTCTCGGTGACGCAGATGCCCTACGGGCCACAGGTACTCTGGCCCGTGCACTGTGTGCAAGGGACGGATGGCGCGCGGCTACATGCCGATCTTGAAACGAACACGGCTGATCTCATCATCCGCAAGGGCTTTCGGCCGGAAATCGACAGCTATTCCGCGTTTTTCGAGAACGATCATGCCACCGTTACAGGTCTTGCCGGATACCTGCACGAGCGCTGTATCGAGCGGTTGACCATGGTTGGCCTCGCCACGGACTTCTGCGTTCGGTTTTCCGCGGTCGATGCGGCCAAGCTGGGCCACAAGGTTCGGGTTGTCGAGGATGCCTGCCGCGCCATTGATCTCGACGGCTCGTTGGCTGCGGCAATGGAGGAGATGCGCGACCACGGCGTGGAGATCGTGCAGAGCGCGTCCATAGAGCCGACCTGACTTACGACCCGGTAGCGGCATCCTCCGGCTGCCTCTTGCGGTTCACTCGATCTGTCAGCGCATCAATCGCAGCGATCACATCGCCTGAAGCAACGTGGTGTGGCATGTGGCCGATACCATCCAGGCTGACAATATGCGCGTCCGGCAGAGTCCGTGCCAGCACATCCGCGTGGAGATCGATGGGGACAATGATATCCGCGGTACCGTGGATCGCTGTCACGGGACACATGATCCGGCTGTAGTCCGGTGTCTGTGCTGTCACAAGGCCGCCAAGATCACGCATCATCGCAGCGTTGAGGCTAAAGGTGCCGGGGCGAAGGACGAACTCGACCCCCGCGGTGGCAAGATACTCCGGCGGTACCGGTTGAGGCGCAAAGATTTCAGCCAGTGCGCCCTTCAGATAGCTGCGCGTTGCAAGGACACGGGCCAACGCGGCGATTGCCCGCCCGATCACGGGCGCGCCCTTGAGGTGATTGCCCGGGCCAAGCCCGCCACCCCAATCGCAGGTCGCCCCCGATATGGGAACCAGACCGGCGACCTCCTCTGGGAAGTCGAGCGCCCAGCGCAGTATCAGTGCGCCGGAGTAGCTGTGCCCGACAAGAATGTAGCGCCGGTGCCCCATCTTGTGCAGCGCCGCGCGCAAGATACGAACCTGCCCAGCCAGAGACGTATCGTCGCGCGGTGGCGGGCTGGAATGACCGAACCCGGGCCGGTCGAGAGCGACAACGCGGTACCGCCGCGCAAGCTCAGGCAGGACAGAAACCTGCCAGTCCAGTGCATTCCCGCTGGCGCCGTGCAGGAGGATGAGCGGCACACCACATTCGGTTTCGCCTTCAGGTCCGGCCGCAATCGCGTGGATCGTTTGATCATCGACGGAGATCAGATCGCCCGCAGGCGGGAAATTCGCTTCCAACCAGGCGTCAAGATTGAAGATGCGATCGCGCCAGTGCATCGCATGAACTCCTCGTTTCGCTGTGTCTTTCACCCCGGCAGATCAGGTAGGCCCATGTGCGCCCCGACACCAGTCGTGACGTCGGGGCATCTGGATGCATGGGTGACCGGGTGTGCGGTCAGTGGCGGGTGTCGTCGTCCAACGGCTCGCGTGTAACCTGTTTTCCTGGCGGTGAGGTCTTCAGCACGATCACCAGCACGGCGATGGTGAGCACGATCAGCAGGATCAGGAAGATGTTGAACTGCGAGACATGGGTGCGGCCGAGGCCGCTATACCAGCCAAGACCGATGATCACCGTGATGATCAGCCAATGGATCAGTGGGCCGAGGAAGATGCGCTTCATTCTGCGGCCTCCGTCGGTGTGGGCCGGGTCTCGGATATGCGGACCATGATCACGGCCGCGGCGAGGGCGACGCCGATGCCGGAGACGACCCAGCCTCCGAGGCCGAACAACTCGTGCGTTGGCGGGTAGAGGAGCAGGATCGCAGCAATCAGCAGACCCGCGCGATGCAAAGCACCGAGCGCGCCGCGATACCAGCCTTCGAGCGCCATGGAGAGGACCCAGAGCCCAGCCAGCGCAAGCGCGGAGGACACCGCCGTCATCCAGAGCGGCCCGACGAACAGCAGTGACGGATTGTAGACGAAGATCAGAGGCGCGAGGTATTTCGCGATGCCGACCCGTGTCGCCTCGACCGCTGTCGCCATGGGCGGCGTCTTTGCGATGGCGGCCCCTGCAAAGGCCGCAAGGGCGACGGGCGGCGTGATCGTGGACACCACACCGAAGTAGAAGGCGAACATGTGGGCGGCGATGGGCTCGATCCCGATCTTGACCAGCGCTGGCACGATCAGGGCTGCGACCGTGATGTAGACCGCGGTCGTCGTGATCCCCATGCCGAGGATGATCGAGGCAACGCCGGTCAACGCCAGCAGGATCAGGAGGTTCCCGTCGGCAAGGTCGATCACCGACTGGGTGAACTTCAGCCCGAGACCTGAGACGAAGACTGATCCGATGATCAGTCCCGCGCAGGCACAGGCGACCGACACAGGGACCGTGTTGCGCACGCCCGACTCCAGCGCGGCGAGCAAATCGACCGGGCTCATCCGGGTCGCCGGGTTGATGAAGCTGAGCGCGACCAGCGAGGCCAACCCGAAGAAGGCCGACTTCATCGGCGTGTAGCCATAGAGCAGGAACGCGATCAGCACGAACAGCGCGATCAGCAGGTGCCAGCCACGGCGCAGCACATCCCAGGTCTGCGGCAGCTCGGATTTCGGGATGGAGCCGATGCCGTGCTTCTCGGCCTCGAGATGCACCATGAAGTAGATCGTCGCGAAATAGAGCAGGGCCGGGATGATCGCTGCGATGATGATGTTGATATACGAGGTGCCGAGGAACTCGGCCATGATGAAGGCCGCAGCCCCCATGATCGGCGGGGTGATCTGGCCCCCGGACGACGCACACGCCTCGACCGCGGCGGCGAACTTGGCCCGGTAGCCGACGCGTTTCATGAGCGGGATGGTGAACGACCCGGTGGTCACGACGTTGGCGACAGCCGACCCGGACACCGTGCCCATAAACCCGGAGGCAACGGCAGCGGCCTTGGCCGGGCCGCCGATCTTGTGCCCGGTCAGGCTGACCGCGAGGTCGATGAAGAACTTGCCCGCGCCCGAGCGGATCAGCACCGCGCCGAAGATGATGAAAAGCACGATATAGGTTGCGCAGACATGCAGTGGGATCCCGAAGATCCCGTCCGACGACATGAACAGCGTGTCAACGAATTTGCCCCAGCGCACGGGCGGGCCGTAGAAGAACCCGATGAACTTGTCCGCGTTCAGCGCGTGGAACATGAAAAAGCCGGTGATGATCACCATGGCCCAGCCAACGGCGCGGCGGGTTGCCTCGAACACCAGCGCGATCAGGATGCCGCCGACGATCAGATCCGGCGGGTCTTTCTCGCCATAGCGCATGTGAAAATCGGTGATGTCCCAGATCGTCCAGAGCTGGACGAATAGAACGAGGCCGACGAGGATCAGATCGATCACCAGACCCGTCAGGCGCAGCGCATTGCGCGGATCGCCGTCGATCAGCACCGGGTCGCGCATCGACTTGCGGAAGAGCGGGTACATCAGGATGGCGAGCGTCAGCATCACCGTCAGGTGCACAGACCGAAAGGACCGCCCCTCGGGCGTGCCAAAAACCGCCGTGTACAGGTGAAAGATCGCAAGGCCGATCGAGATCGTCGCGCAGAAGAACAACAGCGCGTTCGCGGCTGTTATGCCCCTGTGCACCAGAAGGCGCTCGAGGAAGCCCAGCTCCTGCGGTTCCTGATAGGTGATTGAACCCTTGTCGGGCGTTGCCGTGTCGGTCATCAGCGCGCCCCCTCCCTAGCCCTCCCCCGAGGGGGGAGGGTACGCCAGCACAAATGGCGGTCTTGGCTCAGCCGGTCACGCCCAGTTCGTCATAACACTTCTGCGCACCGGGATGGACCGGGATGGCCACGCCGTTCAGCGCGTCTTCCTGCTTCACCCGGTTCCAGACCGACTTGACCTCGGCAAACGTGCCGTGGTTCTCCCAGAACACCTTGCACATGTTGTAGACCATCTCGTCCGGCAGATCCTTGTGCACGACCATGTTCACGACGATGCCGAGCGAGTTCAGTTCTTCGTCCAGCGAATCGTAGACGCCCTTGGGCATCGTGCCTTCGATGAAGCCGGGGTTGGCTGCAATGATCGCCTGCTGGTCTTCCTTGGGCAGGCCGATGAAGCGGATGCCGGGGGATTGCTCCAGTTCGATGAAGCTGGCCTGAGGCATGTTGGTCGCCGCCATGAAGACGTCGATATGGCCGTCTTTCATCAGGGCGACCGACTCGGTGTAGTTCACATGGTGCACCGTGCCACCGTTCGCCTTGATGTCGTCAAACGAGATCCCGTAGTGGTTCAGGATCGACTCCGCGAAGGCGGTTCCCGTCCACTTGGCTTTGCCGGGGCTGATATTCTTGTCCTTCATGTCGGCGAAGGTCTTGATGTCGCTGTCGGCGCGCACCGCGACCTGGAACATCGAGCCGTAGAGCGTTGCGAAATGACGGACATCGGGCTGCGGTTTCGAGAACTTGCCGACGCCATTGAACCCGTTTGCGGTGGTGTGGGCGTAGGAGAAGCCGATCTCGGCATCACCGCCATTGACCGACAGAACGTTCGAGATCCCGCCGCCCGACGTGTTCGAAGTCGAGATGCCTTCAACGTTCTCGTCAAAGACCTGCATGATCTTGGCGCCGAGCGGATACCATGACCCACCGGATGGTCCCGAGACCATGCGAACGAATGTGTCTGCGTGAACCGGCGCGGAAGCCAGAGCCAGCGCTGCGATGCCGGGCAGCAACCGCCGTGCGAGTTGTGTCATGTGATCCTCCCAGATCGAATTTGTAATCGTGTTATGTCTTGCCAGAATATCGGTGGTTTCATTCCTGTCCACCGTGATCGGCAGATGATCATCACAGAGATGGCCTCGTCACCTGGCGGGTCAGCAGCCCCCCAACCTTCATGGGTTTGGTGGCAGACCAACTTGGCGGCAGACCAAGGAGCTGAGACGCCGCGGTGGCCTCTCGGTAAAAACAACTTGGCATTGAGCAGGAAATCGCTAAGCCAAGTCGATCACTCCCAGCGAAATTTCAGGAGGTCCATTTCTTGACCGTACCTGCAAGGTGCATTTGTCCAAGCTCGACGATCAACTCAACGGTCGTCAGCATCGGGGCGCGGCACGAGAACAGCGCCGACCTGTCATGACAGTCCTCGTTGTTGAAGACGATTTTGTCACGCGCTTCGTGATCAATCGGATGTGCGAGCAACTGGGGTATGCCTGTGTCTCGGTCGATGATGGGCAGGGCTGTCTTGACAAGGTGACCGAAGCTCACAGCGAGATCGACGTGGTGCTCCTCGACATTCACATGCCGCGGCTCTCGGGCACAGAGGTTGTGGCCACCATGCGCGCGTCCGAAGTCGAACCGCTCAAGACGCTCCCCGTCATTGCCGTGACAGCAGATGACAACTGGAAGGACGTGCGCCGCTGCATCGAGAATGGGTTCACCGGTGTCATCGCGAAACCTGTGACACTACCGCAGCTTTCCACCGTTCTGAGCAAATACTCGAAGTAGCCACCGGTCGCCACGTCGCCGGGTTGATCGGTCCATGCCTTCGGTGCGGCTAAGCCAGGATATTCCGAATAGCAGCATCGATGACAGTAGTGTCATCGACCGACTGGCCCGAGCCACACATGTGGCCCCAGTCGGTCTCGATATCGCTGTAGGCGGCGCCGGGGATCATCGCGGCCTCGGCGGCGCAATCGGCCGGTGTGAAGTAGAGATCCGTCGTCGCTGTCATCACATGGGTCTTCGCTGAGATCCGGCCGAGCGCTGCCGCTAGGTCTCCGCCATCCGCGACATCATTGGCAATCCAGGTCTGCGCACAGGCGGTCAGATCCCCTGCATGGCGGGCCATGAACAGGTGGTCCCAGTATCCGGTCAGCCAGTCATCGACATCGGCAAACGCGCGAAAGGCCGAGCGGATTGTCTCGGCCTGCCACCCCGCACGGTTGATCCAGGGTTGAGAGTATGCCCAGCCTGCATACAGCCGCCCGGCGGCTCGTAGGCCCGCCACTGGGCTCTGACCTGTGTCATAGCGCGGGTCGGCGGACAGGGCTGCGAGAACACCCTCAAGGAACACCTTGTTGTGTGCCGTCGTTCGCGCGGTGCCGCAAATTGTCAGAAGGCGGGCGATTCGATCGGGTTCCTCGACCGCCCAGCGATACGACTGCTGCGCACCCATGGACCAGCCAACGGCCAAGGCGATGGGTGCACTTCCGAAACGCTCGGCCAGCAGGCGGCGCTGCAACTCGATGTTGTCGGCATGGGTGACACGCGGAAAGCCGGGTGTGTTCGACGGTGAGGCGCTCTCGCCGTTCCCCAGCATGTTGGGTACCACGATGCAGTATTTTTGGGGATCCAGCGCCAGGCCCGGTCCGATCAGGAACGCGTTCTGCACATGGGTGCCACCGAACCGCGTGGGGTAGAGGATCAGATTATCCCGCGCCGCGTTCAATTCACCCCAGACCGCATAGCGGCACCGTGCCCCGGGCAGAACCCCGCCCGAGGCGAGCGGCAGATCAGTGATGAAGTCATCGACAACCATGCAAATCCGGCCTCTCAGAAGAACCGCAGGTAGCGCTCGCGCTCCCAATCGGAGACGTGGTTGAGATAACTCAGCCACTCATCGCGTTGATAGGCAACCCAGATCTCGAACATTGCCTCGCCAAAAACGGCCTTGGACAGCTTGTCCTTCTCGAAAGCCGTCACCGCCTCGTCCAGCGTCCGCGGCAGGACCGAGATCTTGCGCCGCTTCAACTCGCGTTCGGACACCAGATACATGTTGTCGGTGTTGGGATCGCCGGGGTCGAGCCCTTCCTCGATCCCCTCCAGCCCCGCGGCCAGACACATCGCAGCGCCGAGATAGGGGTTGCACGCGCTGTCCGCCGCGCGCAACTCGACCCGTCCGCCGCCCTTGGGGATGCGCATCGCATTGGTGCGATTGTTGTTGCCGTAGCAGGCAAAGATCGGCGCCCAGGTGAACCCGGACATCGAGCCCTGTTTGACCAGCCGCTTGTAGCTGTTCACCTGCGGGGCCACTGTCGCCATGATCGCAGGCAGGTGGCGCAGGATCCCGGCCAGGAACTGATAGCCCAGCTTGGAGAGGCCACAGCCACGTGGATCCTTCTTGTCGTCGAACAGGTTCTTGCCGGTCTTGGCATCGGCCAGCGACATGTTGAAATGCGCGCCCGAGCCCGTGCGCTCGACAAAGGGCTTTGGCATGAACGAAGCATAGGCCCCGTGCTTGTTCGCGATCTTGTTCGCCATCAGACGCAGGAAGACATACCTGTCCGCCATCGTTTTGACGTCCGCATAGGCAAAGTCGATCTCGACTTGGCCGATCCCGTCCTCGTGGTCGAAGCTGTAGACATCCCAGCCGAGCATGTTCATCGCATCGACCAGTTCGGCCAGCCACGGCAGATTGTCGAGCAACCGCGACGTGTCGTAGGCGGGCTTTTCCAGATGCTGCTGCGGCGAGACAGGATCACGCCCCGCTTCCTCGCCGCGGCCTTCCCCCTCGTCGCGGAAGACGAAGAACTCGGCTTCCATCCCGAGGTTCATGGTATAGCCCATCTTGGCCGCCCGCTCGACCTGGCGTCCGAGGATGTTGCGCGAGCATGCCTCGAACGGCGCGCCCTCGCACCAGAGATCCGACGGGATCAACGCCACATCCGGCTGCCAGGGCAGGATCATCGCCGCTCCCGGATCTGGCATGCAGGCGACCTCCTCGTCATGGATCTCCTGCGGCACGCCATCCAGTGCGGCGCCGGTGAACATCTCGGACCCTTTCATCATCTGGTCGAAATGGCTCATCGGCACGAACTTGGACTTCGAGACACCGTGCATGTCTACGTAAGATGCAATGCAGGTCGTGACGCCGGCGGCCTTCAGCCGCTTCTTGAGATCGCTGGGTTTGGTCATGATGTCCCCCGTCGTGGTCTTCTTTTAGTGGTCCGGCAACGCTAGGCGCAGCGCTGTGTGCGGGCAAGGCCGCGAAAAGCATGAGGCCGCCCGGAGGCGGCCTCGAACGTCAATCCAGAAGCGTCACTTGTGCTTCTTGTACTTCTTCTCCTCGTCGATGCACCCGTGCACGATCAGCCCGAAGCAGAGGACGACTGAGAGGATCAGGAAGATCCCCGGGGTTGCACCACCTGCGCCGGTGTAGATCGCAGCGGCGCCTTCGAAGGTTTCAATGGGTGAGCCCATGATGTTCTCCTTTTCTGTCTAGGGATTACTCGGCCGGCATCGGCATCGGGCTCTGCATGCCCTCGGGGTAGGCGATGGCCGGAACCTTGACCGCGTCCATGCCCAGGATCTCGACCTCTTCCGGGATCCGGAGCAGGCCGAACATGTTCAGCACGTACGAGACCACGTAGCCGGGAATGAACCCGAGCAGCAGCATCGCGACAGCGCCGATGGCCTGACCCATGAAGTTGGTGTCCGGGTAGTCGCCGTTCGGGTAGCCCGACGCGACGATGCCGAAGATCAGCACACCGAACAGACCGCAGATGCCATGCACCGACACCGCGCCGACCGCATCGTCGATCTTGAAGGTCTTCTCGAGCCAGGCAGCACCGATCGGTGCGATGGCACCGCCCGCAACGGCAAGGCAGAAGGTCAGCGGCGGCCAGTAGAGGTCAAGCCCCGAGGCCGTTGCAAACACGCCTGCCAGCGCACCTGACATCATCCAGAACGGATCGCGGGTGACCGCCCAGCCGCCGATGATGCCGCCGCCGAACGCCATGACCGTATTGAAGGCCACGGCCGACAGGGTTGTCGGGTTGCCGAAGATCGTCGTCCACTGACCGGTGCCGTTGTAGATGATGCACCCGCCGAGGAAGCCGAAGAAACCAACGAACAGCACCATCAGGCCGAAGACCGACAGCGGCACGTTGTGCGGCTTGATCTCGTTCGCGGTGCCGTCCGGATTGAACTTGCCGATCCGCGGGCCGAGGTTGAGCAGCACACCGAACGCGAAGAACGCCGCGATCATGTGCACACACCCTGCTGCGCCAAAGTCGTGCCAGCCGAACTCGGTCAGCAGCCAGCCGTCGCCATGCCAGGCCCAGCTTGCGCCGATGATCCACACGACCGAGCCGAGCAGGATCGCCAGGATGATGAACCCGGCAACCTTGATCCGCTCGATCACAGCGCCTGAGAAGATCGATGCCGTTGTCGCCGCGAACAGGGCGAACGCGGCCCAGAAGACGCCCGTAGCATTGTCGCTGAGGTTCGGCCCCATGGCCTGGGACCACGGCGCGCCGCCGGTCTCGGCGGAGAAGTCAGGAAGCCCGCCGGGCGAGGCGAGGTAGAACCACCAGCCGAAGAAGAAGAATGTCGGGATGACGAAGGCGAACGCCAGGATGTTCTTGGTACCCGAGGCGAGCACGTTCTTCATCCGGCTCGCGCCCATCTCATAGCCGAGGAACCCGGCGTGAATGATGAACATGAAGGCCGTGCACCACCAATAGTACACCTCCATGTTTATCGTTGTTGTCCATGTGATCTGTTCTTCCATCAGTCCCTCCTTGTCGTGACCCTGGTCGTGCCGGTCTGCGCAAAGCACGCGCGACGGCTATCAGCCCTGTTGCAGCACCAAACGGTACGGGAGGATGCCTATCAGGCAAGCAGGAAGGCTAGGAAACATCGCCTCTTCACGCCCAAATTTTAACAAATTGCAGATGTCGCCTAAAAAATATGCAACTTGATCGTTTGTGGGCACGCCAATGCACAAAAGCCACGCGTGCCCGGCAAACGCCATGGTTGAAGATCGACTGTGCGGGAGAGCTTAGCGCGAGAATAGGTTGCTCTGTGGTCGGTGGATTGGTGAGCCCGACAGGATTCGAACCTGTGACCCACTGATTAAAAGTCAGTTGCTCTACCAACTGAGCTACGGGCCCACTGAGGCGCGCCTTATATCGCGCGCAGCGACAGGGTCAAGCGTCTGATCGCGCGGTGGGCTCGGAAGATGTCGCACCATAGTCGACCCGTGTCAGGTACAATCCATCCGGCGGAGCGACCGGCCCGCAGGCAGCGCGCTCGCAGGCTTCCAGCGCTGTCTTTACATCGTCCGGATGCCATTTGCCCGCGCCGACCCGTTCGAGTGTGCCGGCGAAGCTGCGCACCTGATTGTGAAGGAAACTCCGTGCTTTGAGGATCAACGAGATCTCGGCGCCATCGCGCCGTACATCCAGCACATCCAGCGTCTTCACCGGAGAGGCCGCCTGGCACTGCGCCGAGCGGAACGTCGTGAAGTCATGATTGCCGATCAGGTGGCGCGCGGCATCCTGCATCGCATCCGCATCCAGATCATACGCAACGCGCCATGCCAACCCGGCCTCGAGTGTCAGGGGCGCACGGCGCGAGATGATTCGATACCGGTAGTGCCGGGCCGTCGCGCTGAACCGGGCGTGAAAGTCCTCGGGAACCGGATCGACGGCCACGACCGCCACGGGATGAGGCTTGAGATGGTAGTTCAACGCCTCTGACAAACGAAACGGATCCCATGTCGCTGAGAGGTCTACATGGGCAACCTGTCCGGTGGCGTGCACGCCGGCATCCGTGCGCCCGGCGCCCGCGATCGCAGGCGCTGCCGGATCAATCCGGGCTGCAGCCTGCTCCAGCACGCCTTGCACCGAAAGACCATCCGCCTGTCTTTGCCAGCCGACGAAGGGGGCGCCATGATACTCGATTGTCAGTTTGTATCGGGGCATGGCGCGCTTTAGCGGTATTCTCGTCATACAGGCAAGCCTGTGGGTTTTCCTGACGCCTCGAACGCCTTAAGTGACGCGCCGGGGCGCGGCAAAAGAATGACAGGAGCATTGGTTGGGCATCGGCGATTGGGCAGATGATCTATTGCACGGGGCCGAGCAGGCCTGGCGCGGGGTCGATGAGTTGTTCGAGCCGGTGCTGCGGTTGGGTGTGACGGGTCTCTCGGGCGCGGGCAAGACGGTGTTCATCACGGCCTTTGTCGCGGGTCTGCTGCAACGTGGGCGCATGCGGATGCTAAAGGCCGAGGCGGAAGGACGCATTCAGGCAGCCATGCTGCGGCCGCAACCGGATCCCGAGGTGCCGCGGTTTGCGTTCGAAAGCCATCTGGCGGCCTTGACCGGGGCAGAGGCGCACTGGCCGGAGTCAACGCGCCAGATCAGCCAGTTGCGCCTGTCCTTGAAGGTGCGCCCTGCGGGGTTGTTCTCGGCGCTGACCGGGACGCGGACCGTCCATATCGATATTGTAGACTATCCCGGCGAGTGGGTGCTTGATCTGCCGCTGTTGGAGAAGTCCTATGCGGATTGGTCGGCGGAGGCGCTGGCCGCGCTGGACTTTCCGGCACGGGCGCCGCACGGGGCGGTGTATCGTGACGTCCTCGCGGGCGTGGCCGCCGGTGCTGGCCATGACGAGACGGTCGCAACCGGGTTGGCCGAAGCCTATCGAAGCTATCTGGCAGCGTGCCGCGTTGCGCAATTGTCTGCACTGGCTCCCGGGCGGTTTCTCATGCCTGGCGACCTCGACGGCTCACCTGCACTGACCTTCGCGCCGCTGCCCAAGCCAGCCGGGCGGTCAGGCGGGCTCTACCGGGAGATGGAGCGCCGCTTTGATGCTTACAAGCGCGTCGTAGTGAAGCCTTTCTTTCGCAACCATTTCGCACGGCTTGACCGGCAGGTGGTCTTGGTCGATGCACTCGGTGCTTTGGCGGCGGGGCCTCGGGCGCTCGGCGATCTGACCGGCGCTATGGGTGAGACGCTGTCCTGCTTTCGCCATGGTCAGTCGAGTTGGCTGGATCGGATCCTGGGTGGCAGGCGGATCGAGAAGCTGCTGTTTGTTGCCTCGAAAGCGGATCATCTGCATCACACGCAGCACGGCAAGCTGACCCAATTGGTCGAAGCCATGCTGGCGGAAGCGGCGCGCACGGCATCCTACCACGGCGCGGAGACCGCAGCCATGGCCATTGCCGCGATCCGGGCCAGCGCCGAGCAAACGATTACGCGAGAAGGTGCCGAGATCGGGCTTGTGCGCGGACTGCGGGCAGAGGACCGCAAGGAGATCGCCCTGCATCCCGGGACACTGCCGACGAATATCGGGGCGTTGGTGACCGGCCATGACGCTGAAACTGCGCCGGCGATCTGGGATGAAGGGGCAGCCTTTGCGCGCCCCGCGTTTGCGCCGCCCAAATGGCCGGACTCGGGCGATGATGGACCGCCGCACATTCGGCTCGACCGGGCTGTCGAGTTCCTGATCGGCGACAGGTTGGAGTGATCCCATGACAGAAGATCGCAAATCCGCCGCGCCGCAGGGGCCGCTAGTTATCGAACTCGACGCAGAGACGCTGCCCGAAGCGCCGAGCCCGGCCGAGGCTCCGCCGCCCGTGGACATCGCATCGGGGCTTGAAGGGTCGGCGACGGAGCAGGCCATTCTGTCAGCCGCACGGCCACCCCGCTGGGGAATCGGTCGGATGGTGGTCTGGTTGACCGGTGCCTTTGTCATGCTCTGGCTGGGCGTGGCCGTGACTGATTTCGTAACAGCGCTTTTCGCCCGGCACAGCTGGCTGGGTTGGGTGGGCTCGGCACTGCTGGTTGGATTGGTGATCGTTCTGATTGTCCTGATCCTGCGGGAAATTGCGGCCCTGTCGCGCCTCGGCAGGATCGAAACCGTGCGACGCGATGCGGATGACGTGCACGAGACCGGTTCGGCGGAGGCCTTGGCGCGGGTCATGCGTGGGCTCGATCGGCTTTACCGGGCGCGGCCAGATCTGGAATGGGCGCGCGAGCGGGTCGAGACAGCGCTCGCCGACACGCCGGATCCGGGCGCGCGCCTGTCCATCGCAGAGCAGGAATACTTGACCGAGCTTGACCGGCGGGCTGAGGCAGCGGTGACCCGGGCTGCGCGCACCGTTGCTGCGGCGACCGCGTTGATTCCGCTGGCCCTGGCCGATGTCCTTGCCGCCCTGTTCGGGAATCTCCGCATGGTGCGCGAGATCTCGGAGATCTACGGCGGCCGGGCAGGATGGCTCGGCTCGTGGCGGTTGATGCGGACGGTGGCAGCGCATCTGGTGGCGACCGGTGCGGTTGCCGCGGCGGATGACATGCTTGGGCCGCTCGTCGGTGGCGGAGTGCTCGGCAAGATCTCGCGCCGCTTTGGCGAAGGCGCGGTCAACGGAGCGTTGACGGCCCGCGTCGGGGTGTCAGCAATCGAAGTTTGCCGCCCGCTCCCCTTCTGCGAACTTGATCGGCCAAGCGCGTCGGGTCTCGTTCTGCAGGCTTTGAAAGCCTGGCGCAGTTCGAACGATGCAACCGGATAGCGGGCTCGTCGCCCGCGGAGGACGCGCTGGCGCGCGGTTTTTTAGAGAACCCGCCCACCCACCCCCGCCACCACTGGGGCAAGCCCCGGTGCGGGGCCGGGCAGGGCGGGTGCGGGATGCTGTCTTTCGGAGATGAATTGATCGACCCTACGCAGAAAACGCTCGCCAAGTGCAGCCGGTGCCGGAATCATGGGGAACGAGGGGTTTGGGTCTGCCTTGGGGAGACACACAGATGAAACATCTCGCCGCCTTTGTGCTGGGCGTTGGGCTGCTTTGCAGCGGGCCTGCCGTGGCCAATGACCGTGTTGCTCTGGTGATCGGCAACGGCGACTACGCCCACACCCACGACGCGGAGACCGCAGTTCGGGACGCTCGCGCGGTCTCGGAGGCCTTCTCCGAGGCGGGATGGCAGGTGATTGTCGCGACCGATCTGGATCGGTTTGCCATGCGCCGGGTCCTGAGCCGGTTTGCGGATGCGGCCGGCGAGGCCGAGGCACAGGCGATTTACTATTCCGGGCATGCGATCCGTTCCGGCGGCACGACCTATCTCGCGCCTGTCACGGCGCAGGCCGACAGTTTGACGGATGTTCTGTTCGACGGGGTGCCGTTGGATCTGATCTTGCGGATCGCCTCGGATGCCGCCGGGCAGTCGGTCGTCTTCCTAGACGGCGCTCAACTGCGGGGGTTTCGGCCATCGGAATTCGCCGAGCCGGGGCTGGATCAACTGGAAGGGCCGGAGGGCGTTCTGATCGTCTCGGCGGCCGAGCCCGGCAAGGCGATTCGCCGCTCGCGCTGGCGCGACAGCCGCTTCGCCCGGCTGGTGATCGAGCAATTCCTCGAGCCCGGTGCCAGCGCGGATGCGGTGGCCCGCGCCGTCGGGGCGCCGACCTTTGTGACAGGATCTGTCGATGAGGGCTTTGTCCTTGCGCCCGAACCCGAGCCCATGGTCGAGAGCGATGCTTTGGCGGCAGAGATCGAGCTAGCCTATTGGCGTGCGGCGGAGCGCTCGGGCGATGCTGTGGACTACCAAGCCTATCTCACCCGGTACCCCGAGGGCACCTTTGCCGAGTTTGCCCGGCAACGCCTTGGTATCGCCAAGGATACCGATGTCCCCGAGGAGCCTCGGGTCGATCCCGCTGTCGCGGCGGAGCAGGCGCTCAATCTCAGCCGGATCCGCAAGCGGCGGGTGCAGGAATGGTTGCTGGCATTGGGACACGATCCGCGCGGGATCGATGGGTTGTTCGGGCCGGGCTCTCGCGCTGCGATCACGGCGTGGCAGCGTAAGGCGGGGTTCGAGGTGACGGGGTATCTGACCCGCGCTCAGATCAATCGCCTCTCGACCGAAGGCAACGCGGCGATTGCCGAGCAGGAGCGCATTGCTGCGGAGAGGCGCCGGATCGCCGAGGCCGAAGACAACGCGTTCTGGTCGGCAACCGGGGACAAGGGCACGGCGGATGGCTATCGCGCCTATCTGAAAGAATATCCCGGCGGCATTCATGCGAAGATCGCCCGGGCGGCGCTGGCCAAGATCGCCGAAGCCGAAGCCGATGTGAAAGCCCGGCGCGAGCGCGATGTGTTCCGGGCGGCGCGCGGAACCGATACGCCCGAGGCGTATCGCGACTATCTGGCGGTTTATCCCGAGGGGATCTACCGCGACCGTGCGCTGGCGCGGCTGGACGCGATCGAGGGCGCTGAGCGTCGCCGGGCCATGGTGCTGAAGAACCGCAAGATTGAGCAGGCACTGAAGCTTACCAAGCAGGACCGGATCTCGATCGAACAACGCTTGCGTCTTCTCGGCTTCGAAACTGGCCCGCAGGACGGCAAGCTCGACAAGCGCGCCCGGTCCGCGATCAAGGGTTATCAGGCGAGCCGGGGGCTGGAGGACACGGGCTTCATGAACCGTGAGACAGTCGTCATCCTTGTGCGGGAAACCGAGCGTACAACGAATGGTGCTCCGGCGCTCGATGGCGCTGCGGTGATCGAGGGTCTGATCGATGCGCTTGGCGGGGCGCGCTAGGGCCGGAGGCGCGCATCACCGCAGGCTGACGGAGAACCCGTGACCCTCGGTTACAAATGCCGAGATCCTGAGTTCGACGCTGCGATCGGTCAGGTCGTAGGCAACCCGCGTTGACGTGAGCAGCGGCGCACCGCGCGCAACATGAAGCCGCTGCGCCAGGACGTCCGTCGCAGGATCAGCGGTCAAGCGATCCTCGGTGCGCAGAACGCTGATGCCGAAGCTTTGCTGATAGAACGGGTAGAGCGCATTCGGCGGCAGCGTGCCCTGACCAAGACGCGGAAACAGGCGGACCGGCAGGGTAATGTGCTCATGGATCAACGGCATGCCACCCACCGTGCGCACCCGGTCGATCCGGTGAACCGGAGCCTGAACCGCAAGGGAAAGCGCACCAGCCTCCTCGGCTGTGGCCGTGCCGCGCGAGAGATCCTGGGACAGCAGTTCGGGGAATACCTGAGCGCCGCTCTCGTCCGTCAGCCGAAAAAAGCGGAAGTTCGCACGTTCCACCGTCTGTTCTGCGACGAAGGTGCCGCGACCCTGCGCGCGGGTCAGCGCTCCGTCCGCACACAGGCTGTCGAGCGCTTTGCGGACAGTGCCCTGGCTGACCCCAAGTTCGGCCGCCAAAGCGGTCTCGGACGGCAGTGCCGTGCCGGGCGCCCACTCTCGCGCGCTGATCCGTTTTATCAGCGTCTCGCGCACCTGGGCGTAAAGCGGCAGATAAGGGGTCATCTCGTCACATTGTGGTTTTGAGGCTCGACAGCGCTCTTCTGGTCTTATAGTCTTATATAAGACTTTCCGCAATCGAAGAGAGCGCCCATGAGCAACATTCCCCAATTGCTGGTCCACCATCCCGAGGACAATGTCGGGGTCGTCGTGGTTGAGGGGCTGACCGCTGGCACCGACATGCTGTGCGTCGTCACCCATGACAACTCGGACTTCCGTCTGACCGCAAAGGCAGACATCCCGATTGGCCACAAGGTCGCTCTGAAGGACCTGGCGACCGGTGACACCGTGTTCAAGTACGGCGAGGATATCGGCAAAATGGTTGGCGGCGCAGGGACGGGCGAGCACGTCCACACGCACAACTGCAAAACCAAGAGGTGGTGAGATGGCTTTGGACGCAACCAATGTGATGGTCAATGCCTGGCGCCGCGAAAACGGCCGCGTCGGCGTGCGCAACCATGTCCTGATCCTGCCCGTGGACGATATCTCGAACGCCTGCTGCGAGGCGGTGGCGAACAACGTCAAGGGCACCATGGCGATCCCGCACGCCTATGGACGTTTGCAGTTCGGCGAGGATCTGGAGCTGCATTTCCGTACCATGATCGGCACCGGCGCGAACCCAAACGTCGCCGCGGTGGTGGTCATCGGCATCGAGCCGGAGTGGACCAAGGTAATCGCAGACGGCATCCGCGAGACGGGCAAGCCGGTCGCCGAATTCTCGATCGAACAGAACGGCGATTTCGAGACGATCCGCAAGGCCTCGTGGAAGGCCAAGGAATTCGTCCACTGGGCAACAGAACTCCAGAAAGAGCCGTGCCCGCTGAACGAGCTGTGGGTCTCGACCAAGTGCGGCGAATCGGACACGACCACGGGTCTCTCGTCTTGCCCGACCGTTGGCAACATGTACGACAAGCTGATCCCGCAGGGCCTCTACGGGTGCTTCGGCGAGACCTCGGAGATCACAGGTGCCGAGCATATCTGCGCCAAGCGCGCTGCCACCCCTGAGGCGGGTGAGAAGTTCATGAAGATCTTCCAGGCCTATCAGGACGAGGTGATCTTCGCTCACCAGACCGATGACCTTTCCGATAGTCAGCCGACCAAGGGCAACATCCTGGGCGGGCTTACGACCATCGAGGAAAAGGCCATGGGCAACCTCGAAAAGATCGGGCGGTCGGCGACCTATATCGACGCGATGGGCCCGGCGGAGACGCCCGCCAAAGGCCCCGGCCTCTACTTCATGGACACGTCCTCGGCGGCTGCCGAGTGTGTGACCCTGATGGCGGCGGGCGGCTATGTCATCCACACCTTCCCGACGGGGCAGGGAAATGTGGTCGGCAACCCGATCGTGCCGGTCATCAAGATCTCGGGCAACCCGCGGACGCTGCGCACCATGTCCGAGCATATCGACGTGGATGTGACCGGCGTTCTGACCCGCGAGATGACCATCGACCAGGCGGGCGATGCGCTGATCGACATGATCGTTCGCACTGCCAACGGCCGCCATACCGCAGCCGAGGCGCTTGGCCATGTCGAGTTCTCGATGACCAAGCTTTATCGCTCGGCCTAAGCCTCCGTCCGGGGGTGACCCGGGCGATACGCATCCGAGGGGGCTTGCTCAGGGTCCCCTCTCACGGCAAGACAGATCGCATGACGTTTCGAAAGCCATGGTACGCGGTATGCGTGCCATTCCTCTGCAAAGGCTCTGCCCCATGGATCTGCCGCAATGGCTGAGATCCTGATCACTGAATTCATGGACGATGCAGCGGTGGCCCGGCTCTCGGCGGACCACGAGGTCATCTACGATCCAGCGCTTGTCGATGACCTGGACCGGGCCCGGCATCTCGCTGGCAAGTGTCGGGCGCTGATCGTGCGCAATCGCACCGAGGTGCGCGGCGCGTTGCTGGATGCCGCCGTGGATCTGGAATGCGTTGGCCGGCTTGGTGTCGGGCTCGACAATATCGATGGGCGCGAGTGCGAGCGGAGGAACATTGCGGTCTATCCGGCCACGGGTGCCAATGATCAGAGCGTTGCCGAGTACGTGGTCACCACGGTCATGATGCTGCTGCGCGGGGCGTATGGGGCGAGCGCCCAGGTAGCGGCAGGGTCGTGGCCGCGCCAGCGCCTGATCGGGCGGGAGGTGTCGGGCAAGACCCTCGGCCTTGTTGGGTTCGGTGCCATTGCGCGGCAGGTCGCGGTTCGTGCGCGCGCGCTCGGCATGACCGTGATTGCCTTCGACCCTTTCGTCCCGGCAGGCGACCCAGCCTGGGCCGATGCCGATCAGGTGACGCTGGAAGAACTGCTCGCCCGCGCCGATGCCGTCAGCATGCATGTGCCTCTGACGGGCGAGACACGCGACATGATCGGGCATCTGGAACTGGCGATGATGCGCAAGGGCTCGGTGCTGGTGAACGCGGCGCGCGGCGGTGTGGTCGACGAGGTCGCGCTGGCCGAGGCGCTCACGGCGGGGCATCTCGGCGGTGCGGCACTGGACACGTTCCTGCGTGAGCCCGTGAGCGCCGAGGATGGCGCGCTCTTCAAGGATGTGCCGAACCTGATCCTGACGCCGCATATCGCGGGGGTGACCGAAGAATCGAATGTGCGCGTCTCGGCGATGATCGCCGATCTCGTGGCGCAACATCTGGCCGGGGGGCCGACCTCATGGACCTGAGCTTGACCGATGTCCATGCGCTGGTCGCCGAGACGCTGATCCGCTGCAGGACAGCGGAGGCCAATGCCGCCCATGTTGCGGACGCTCTAATTGCAGCAGAGCTGGCTGGGCAGGTTGGACACGGCCTGCGAAGGGTGCCGTCCTATGCGGGGCAGGCGTTGAGCGGGAAGGTCGATGGTCAGGCGATGCCAGAGGCCAGCGTTTCCCGTCCGGGTGCCTTGATGGTCGACGCCGCGCATGGCTTTGCGTACCCGGCATTGGCTCTGGCAATGGACTGGCTGCCCGGGGCGGCGGAGACCCAAGGCATCGCTGTCGCAGGGATCACCCGCTCGCACCATGCAGGTGTTGCCGGCTGGTTCGTCGAGCGGTTGGCCGAGCATGGCCTCGCCGCGTTGATGTTTGCGAACACGCCGGGCGCAATGGCGCCGCCGGGCGGGACCCGTCCGCTCTTTGGCACCAACCCAATCGCCTTTTCGGCGCCCATTCCCGATGCTGCCCCGATGGTGGTGGATCTCTCGCTGTCGACCGTTGCACGCGGCAAGATCATGGCTGCGGCGCAGAAGGGTGAGCCGATCCCCGAGGGCTGGGCGACCGATGCCGATGGCAATCCGACGACTGACCCGCAGGCTGCGCTCAAAGGCATGATGCAGCCCATCGGCGATGCCAAGGGGGCTGCGCTGGCTTTGATGGTTGAGGTGCTCGCGGCAGGACTGACGGGCGCAACACTGGCCGGAGATGCCTCTGACTTCTTCGGGGCCGATGGGCCGCCGCCCGGGACCGGACAGCTGTTGCTTGCCATCGATCCCATGGCACTCGGTGGTGATTCCGCGCTGGCACGGATCGGCGCGCTCGCCGCTGCGTTTGACGGGAACGGAACCGCACGTCTGCCGGGACGTCGACGGCAAGAGATCGCGGCCCGCGTAAGGGCGGACGGCGTTACCATTGACGACGCGCTCGCCGCTCAGATCGACGCGCTTGGTCGGTAACGCCCGCTGCTTGGCCCACAGCGTTCGCGACGGAAACAGGCGCTCACGCAGTTCCACATCCAGTCAACCTGATGTGATGCGCGCGGGGCAGCCATGATCTCTGACATTCGACAGAAGCTCGGAACACTGCTCTGGACGGTCGCGCTGGGCATAGCGACGGTCATGGTGGGGGCGGTGCAGGCCGAAGCCTTCGAGGCGCGTGACGCGGGCATGCTTGTCTCTGAGGACAGCACTGCGGCGTCGGTGATCGAGGTTGGTGGTTTCAAACACCGCTTTGGGTACGGTCGCCATTCAAAGGTCATCCGCAACCACAACCGCTTTCGTGAGCGCTCGCGGCGCAATCAGGAACGCTGGCACCGCTACAAGCAGCGACGCCTCGACAGGCGTGATTACATCTACGACCGCGCCCGTCACCGGGCCTATGGCGGGCACAAATTCAAGAATCGTCATCGTAAGACCTATCGCCACGAGGATCGGTCCCACCGGTCCTATGACACGCGTTCTCGGCGCGGCGACGTCTTCATCGGGACGGACAGATTTTTCTTCCGGTCCGGTGGCCATCAACCAGACAGGTGGCGCGACCGGACGAGGGGATATCGCTGGGAATAAGGCTGTCGCCTCGCAGCGGCGGTAGGTTTGGTGCTGAGGCTCACAACCCGGCGGCTCTGAAGTGACTTGACCGGAATCTTCCATTAAAATCAGCATTTTGCCGCGATCAATTGTTTCAGCTCAAAGACGGTTCATAACAGATTTGTCAGGCCCGATTTCAACGGAACACCGAGATGCCCACGTTTGTCAGACACGAGGCATTCAGGTGGAGGCAAGAATGACAAAGTTTCGCAAAACGCTGATCGCGCTGGGGGCGATGATCGGCCTGGCAGTGGCCGCGCCGGGGAGCGCTGCGGCCGGGGGCAAAGCCTTGTTCGTATCGAACGACAACCCGTTCCGCGTTGCCGAGAAGATCGAGCGCATTCACTACAGCGTTGAAGATCTCCGTGGGATCCGCGACCCCTTTCGCCGTGACAAAGAGATTGATCGTCTCCAGTCACGTCTGAAGAAGCTTGAGAGACGTTCGTACAAGCAGCGTGGCAAGCAGGTGAAGCGCAACCGGTATCACATCGACCGGCTGCAGGCCCGGCTGCGCCATATCGAAAAGAAGAACAACAAGCGCATCCGCAAGGCCCGAGCGGCAAAACGCTATGATCGGGCGTATGGCGACCGCTATGACCGCCGTCTGCGCGCAGATCGTGAGCGGGAGCGCCGCGCGCGCGCCATCTATGCGGAAGACCGTTACAAGGCGCGCCATGACCCGGACTATTACCGCGAGCGGAAATTGCGCCGGGATCGCGAGCGCTGACCGTCTCTGAGAATAGGTGAGCCGGTGTCCCCCTCCCGGTGATCCTTGGAGCCCTCCTCGCCTTGCGCGGGGAGGGTTTTCCGGTTTGGGGATCTCAACCGCCCCTGTCAGAGCGCGTAGAGCGCGCCGAACTTTTCTTCGAGATAGTCCAGCAATGGCCTCTCGGTTGGGGCGTGCCCACAGGCCTTGGCGACAATCTCGACCGGCGTATCGATGCTGCCGCGCCGGTGGATGTGAGTTCGGAGCCACGTGATGAGCGGCGCCAGATCCCCCGAAGCAATCCTGGTGTCACGATCCGGGATGGCCGCGCCTATGGCGGCGAACAGCTCGGCCGCGTAGATGTTCCCAAGCGTGTAGGTCGGGAAGTACCCGAACAGGCCCGCCGACCAGTGCACATCCTGAAGGACGCCATTGGCCGGGCTGTCGACCTGATGTCCAAAGTCCGCCGCGAAGGCATCGTTCCAGGCGGCCTCGAGATCGTTGACTGACAGATCGCCCGAGATCAGCGCACGCTCCAACTCGAACCGCAACATGATGTGAAGGTTGTAGTGGATCTCGTCCGCCTCGGTCCGGATGAAGCCGGGGCTGACCCGATTGACGGCGCGGTAGAGATCGTCCGCCGAGCCGATGCCGAACGCGCCGAACGCTTCTTTCATCATCGGGTATAGAACGCCCGAGAACGCCGCCGACCGGCCGATCTGGTTCTCGCAGAGGCGCGATTGCGACTCGTGCACGCCCATCGAGACGTAGTTGCCCGCCGGTTGCCAGGCCAGCGCCGGGTCCAGACCCTGCTCATAGAGCGCATGGCCCGTCTCGTGCACGGTCGAGTAGAGGCAGTTCAGCGGATCGGCTTCGTCGACGCGGGTCGTGATCCTGACATCGCGCCGCGTGCCGGAGCAGAACGGGTGCACCACTAGATCTACCCGGCCCGCGTCCATGTCATATCCGAATGCCTCCGCCAGCCGCCGCGCGAGCACGATCTGGGCTTCCTTCGCGAAATGCCCTGTCAGGCGCGGGGCCGTATCGGGCTTCTCGGCGATGCGGGCGCGCAGATCGGACAATCCGGTGCGCAGGCGTCCGAACGTCTCGGCAATGCCTGCTTCCGTTGCGCCGGGCTCGAACAGATCCACCAAGGCATCGTAGGCGGACTGACCATCAGTGGCGAGGCATGCGGCCTTCTCCCGCACAAGCTCGATCACGCGGATCAGGGTCGGCAGGAACGCCGCGACATCGCCCGCCGCCCGTGCTTCGGCCCAGATGCCGTGGGCGCGCATGGTCGTGCGGGCGATCTCCTCGGCCAGATCCTGCGGAACTCGGGTCGTGTTCGCATGGCGCCGCCGGATGGCGCGCAGATTGGCCTGCCCGACCGGGTCGAGCGCCGTGTCATCGATCGTTGCGAGCCACTCCGCCATGCGCGGATCGGTCATCCGCTGATGCATCACTGCCTGCATGGCACCGGCTTGTTCGGCCCGTGCCTCGGCGCCAGCCGAGGGCATTACGGCCTCCTGATCCCAGTTGAGCAGGCCAGCGACCTGACCAAGTGCTTCGGAGGTTTTCATATGCGCCATCAGCGCGTCATAGGCCTCGGCCGATGTCATGGGGCTTGGCTCCGTCAGGGGGTCAGATGATCCAGTGGCAATCGCGTCGTCTGCTTCAGCCGCTCGAGTACAATGGCCGACCGGATGCGGGCGACACTTTCATGGGCGAGCAGAACGTTGTTGAGAATGTGACTGAGCGCCGCGAGATCAGGCACGGCCAGCTTCAGCAGATAATCGACATCGCCGGTCAAGGCGAAGGCCTCCTGCACCGCGTCCAGTCGCTCGATCAGCCGGGAAAAGGCGCGGGCCCGCGTCTCGGAATGGGCGTGCAATGTGACCTCGACAAACACGGTCATGCCAAGGCCGAGCGCTGGGGCCGACAGCAGCGCAGCATATCCGCCGATCACCCCCGCCTCCTCCAGCGCCATGCGCCGCCGAGAGCACTGCGATGGGGAGAGACCGATCTCCTCGGCCAGTTCGGCATTGGTCAGCCGTCCCTGCCGCTGCAACGCATCGAGCAAGCGGATATCAATCAAGTCCAATGTGATGTTGTGCATGCCTGAGAGCATAAGTGCACAGTTCTCGCGTTTCAATCGGGAGTGGCACGCAAAATGCACGGACATATTGCAGTTCAGATTTTAACCGTCTCCAGGGAGTATTCATTCACACATCAGGAGACACCCATGGGTCCCTTCCCGCACGACGCCCCGACCCCCGAGATCACGGCAAGCAATCCGGCGGGTACCGACGGCTTCGAGTTTGTCGAGTTCGCGCACCCGGACCCCGAGGTGCTCCACGCCCTGTTTCGCCAGATGGGCTACACTGCGGTTGCCAAGCACAAGCGCAAGGACGTGACGGTCTACCGCCAGGGCGACATCACCTATCTGGTCAACGCAGAGCCACAGGATTTCGCAGCCGATTTCGTCAAAGCGCACGGGCCGTGTGCCAGCGCGATGGCGTGGCGTGTGGTCGATGCGCAGCACGCCTACGACCATGCCATCGCGAACGGTGCCAAGGGCTACGACGGCAGCGACAAGGTGATCGATGCGCCAGCCATAATCGGCATCGGTGGCTCGCTGATCTATTTCATCGATCGCTATGGCTCGGCGGGGTCCGCCTATGATGCCGACTATGACTGGCTGGGCGGGGACAATGCGCGGCCCGAGGGACTGGGTTTCTACTACCTCGATCATCTGACGCACAACGTGCACCGGGGTAACATGGATCTCTGGTACGGGTTCTACCGCGACATCTTCGGCTTTCGCGAGATCCGCTTCTTCGACATTGAAGGCAAGATGACCGGGCTCTTCAGCCGGGCGCTGACATCGCCCTGTGGCAAGATCCGTATTCCGATCAACGAAAGCGCAGATGAGAACTCCCAGATCGAGGAGTATCTGCGCGAGTACAATGGCGAAGGTATCCAGCACATTGCCGTCGCGACCGAGGATATCTACGCCAGCGTCGATCAATTGGCCACGAACGGGTTGGCGTTCATGCCGCCGCCGCCCGACGCCTATTACGCCAAGAGCCATGACCGGGTCATCGGGCACGAGGAACCAATCGATCGCATGAAACAGCACGGTATCCTCATCGATGGCGAAGGCGTGGTCGATGGCGGCGAGACGCGGGTGCTGCTGCAGATCTTTTCCAAGACCGTGATCGGGCCGATCTTCTTCGAGTTTATCCAGCGCAAGGGCGATGACGGCTTCGGCGAGGGCAACTTCAAGGCGTTGTTCGAGTCGATCGAGCAAGACCAGATCGACCGGGGCGTCCTGGCGGCCGAATAGCCCGGCACCGCTCCCCTGCAGCCGTCGTGCTGGCGGCTGATGTCTTTCCCTGCCCACCCACCCGCGGCGCCGGGCTATTCACCGTGGTTCGCGACGTGAACGTGGTTTGTGTTGAGCGCCCGCTCCCCGGTCCAGCCCGGAGGGCGACGGACCGGGGGTATGGCGTGCGCAGCTTGATGCGCGCCGATAAGTTTCGGAAAAGATGGTCAGCGGCGAAACGGCACACCGGCGAGCGCGTCGCCGCGCTGATCCCCGGCCGGGGCCCAGGTTTCGGGATCGGTGATCAGCGCCGCAAGGGCCGTCGAGGCGACATCGAGGATTGCCTCGCCTTTCTCGGACGTTGCCTTTGTCGGTGCCCCTGACACACCGTTCCCTGTCTTGTGTGTGAACGGACGCCAGCGGTAGGATCCTTTGCCTGCCAGCAGGAACCCTGTGCCGTCCGGTGTGGTCAACGCCTCCAGGTCCGACGTGTCCACCAAGTCCGGCTCGACTGCCATCATCATCGCGGTCTCACCTTCGCAGGCGTGTTGGATGCCTGCCTGATCCTCGAGCAAGGCGCCGATCTCGGCCCGTGCCTCGGCCACATAGGTGGTCGCCACCAGGGTCGCCTCGATCTCGCTCGACAGCTCGTCGCAGATCTGCTGCATCGCGATGATGTTTCCGCCGTGGGAATTCGAGATCAGGATGTCGCGGAACCCGTGCCGGATCAGGCTGACCACCAGATCCCGGATTACGAGCCGGAATGTTGCATGGGACAAGATCAGCGTGCCCCCGAATGGCATGTGATGCTCGGACAGGCCGGACCAGACCACCGGCGTCACCACCGTTGGCCGCTGCGCGTAGGCCTTGCGCGCCGAGCGCACTGCAACCTCGTGCCCGAGCCGTGTATCCGTCATGACGGGCAGGTGGGGTCCGTGCTGCTCGATCGAGGCAATCGGCAGGATGACGACCGCGTTTTCATTGGCGAGCGCCCGCAGATCCTGCGCCTTCAGACGCGCCCATTCTACCTCTGGCATCCCGTGTCCTTTCGGTTGAGTGTTTCGCGCACTCTACGCCTCCGTCGGATGCGGGCAAGGGAGGATGCGCGCCAGGGCAGACCCGGCGCGCCCGGCTGTCAGAACGAGTTGAACGGGCGATGGGCGAGGCGCGAGAGGCGGAACGCTTCGGCCCGCGTGTCATCGATATCCGGGTTTGACAGCGCCGCTGCAATGTCCTGGCGGGTCAGCCCGATATCGCTGAGCGTGCGGTCGTCTTTTTCCATGAGGCCGCGCAGCGAACGGCGGTCCTGCCAGCGATCATAGCGGGCCTTCAGGGCGGTCAGGATCAGGGTCAGCATCGTCAATCTCCTTTGTGCAATCCGGCACCAGCGCCGTCTGTGAGAACAAGATGGCCACGAACGATTGTTCAGTAAAACTAAAAGAATTGACGACTGCGTTCAGGAATGCTTATGTCATGGCTATGAACCAGATGCTTCGCACCCCCGCCCTGTCGCCGTCGACAACGCTCGACATTGATGTGATGCGTTCGGTCGTAGCGATTGCCGAGGGCGGCTCGATCGCTGCGGCCTCAGCCCGTGTTGCGCGCACGCCTGCCGCGATCTCGATGCAGGTCAAGAAGCTCGAGGACACGCTGGGCCGGACCCTGTTCGAACGGACCCGTCAGGGCATGGCCGCGACCGCGGATGGCGAGCGGTTGCTCGATTACGCCCGGCGCATGATCGAATTGAACCGTGCGGCGATCCAGGAATTTTCGATGCCTGAGATCGCCGGCACCGTGCATCTCGGCATCATCGACAGCTTTGGCGGCACGCGCCTGACCGAGGTCTTGGCCAGCTTTGCGCGCCTGCATCCAAGGGTGAACGTGAACGCGACCATGGGCTGGTCGTCGGTGCTCGGGCCGGGCATCGACTCCGGAGCGTTTGATCTGGCGTTGCTGACGCCTGGCGGTGCGGTCGAGATTCGCGACAGCGATGTTGTTCTTCACGAAGAGCCGTTGATCTGGATCGGACGCGACGGCGGACGTGCGCATCGGCAGCGCCCCGTGCCGCTGTCTGTTGCCGACGATGGGTGTGCGTGGCGCCGGGTCGCGACCGACGGGCTCAGGGGCAGCGCGCTCGAGACGCGCATCGCCTACGAATCGAACTTCGACCATGCGCAACTGGCCGCCGTTCACGCGGATCTGGCGATTGCGCCGATGCCGAAAAGCTATCTGACCAGCGGGCTTGTCGAGATTGGCGCGCGCGATGGCTTCCCGCCGCTCGGCACAGCCCGTGTGATCCTGCGTCTGGGCGATGCCGCCAACACCGCGACGCGCGCGCTCGCCGCGCGGATCGCCGAGACCTACGGCGTTGCGCTGGAGGGGTGATCCCGCGCGTGCGCCGAATTCGAGTTGGTCAACACCATGCTGCCCAGCTAGAGACGTGTCCGAGCAGTGTTTGAAGAGCAGAAGTTATGAAGACATTTCATCTTGCCGTCATTGCCATTATTACGGCGCTGGCCGCTTGTGAAGCGCCGGTGCCGTTCAAGCGCGAGTACCAACCGGTGCAGCAACAGGTCTCGGAGCTGTGTCTCGAGCGAAATCCCAAGGTCATCGACGCTAATTTTCACAACGATCTCGCGCTGGCGCTGGCCGAGCACGACATCACACCGCGGCAATATCAGGGGCCTACGCCGGACGATTGCCCGCTCGTTCTGCGCTATATCGCCTGGTACAATCTTTCTTTTAACAGCTATAATCCGTCCCGGTTCCTCGGGCGCTTCGAGGTGACGGTGTTCGAAGGCAGCCAGCAGATCGGCTTCATGTCCTACAACGCCCGCAATGCCGGCAAGGACGAGGCGAAGTTCAACCGCCCGCACACGACACTGGCGCTGATGGTGCAGCAACTGTTCCCGAACACCTGAGGGCGTTGCCAAAGTGGGCCGGGCGCAAGGGACTTGCGCTTGCTGCATCTGAGGCGTATATCGTCGCCAACATCGCGGCGGCCTCGCTGGCACCAGCGGGACCCCCACCGGGTTTAGCGAGGCGGGCCGTGGAGTCTGCTTTTTTGTTTCAAGCCTGGGAGTGCGCCCCGTGACCAACATGGTCGCCAAAGCTCCGATCGACCAGCGCCTGGCCCAGATCCTTGGTCCCACGATCGAGGGACTGGGGTTTGAACTGGTGCGCCTGCGCCTGATGTCCGGCAAGAAGATCACGGTGCAGGTGATGGCCGAACGGCCCGACGGGACGATGGAGGTCGAGGACTGCGCCAATCTCTCGCGACAGATCTCGGCCGTGCTGGATGTCGAGGACCCGATCGAGCGGGAGTATACGCTCGAGGTGTCCTCGCCCGGCATCGACCGGCCGCTCACGCGGTTGACGGATTTCGACCGCTGGGAAGGCTATGAAGCGAAGCTGGAGACGACCGAGCTGATCGAGGGGCGCAAGCGCTTCAAGGGCATTCTGGTCGGGACCGAAGGCACGGAAGTGCTCATCGAGATCGACGAAGGGACAATCGGGCTAGAGTTCGACTGGCTGGCGGATGCGAAACTCGTGCTGACCGATGAACTGGTCGCCGAGAGTCTGCGTCGCTCGAAGAAGGATTTCGATCCCAAGGATTACGACGAGGTCGAAGAAATCGACGACACACAAGAGACCGACCCAAACAAAACAGAGGATGGATCCGGTATGAGAGAGGACGCCTGAGATGGTCAGTGCGAACCGTCTGGAACTGTTGCAGATCGCGGATGCGGTCGCCCGCGAAAAGCTGATCGACCGCGAACTGGTCATCGAGGCCATGGAAGATTCCATGGGCAAGGCCGCGCGCTCGAAATACGGCGCCGAGTATGACATCCGTGCCTTCATCGACCGCCAGAGCGGCGAGGTCGCCATGACCCGTGCGATGGAGGTGGTCGAGGAAGTCGAGAATCACTTCACCGAGATCTCGGTCGAAGAGGCCCGCCTGAAAAACCCCGAGGCCGATATCGGCGATTTCGTCACCGATCCGCTGCCGCCGATGGAGTTCGGCCGGATCGCGGCGCAGACCGCCAAGCAGGTCATCGTCCAGCAGATCCGCGATGCCGAGCGTGAACGCCAGTACGAGGAGTTCAAGGACCGTGTCGGCGAGATCATCAACGGCATCGTCAAGCGCGTCGAATACGGCAACGTGATCGTGGATCTCGGCCGGGCCGAAGCGATCGTGCGCCGAGACCAGTTGATCCCGCGCGAGGCATACCGCAACGGCGATCGCATCCGCTGCTATATCCGCGATGTCCGGTCCGAGACGCGCGGGCCGCAGATCTTCCTCAGCCGCACGGCGCCCGAGTTCATGGCCAAGCTGTTCGCCCAGGAAGTGCCGGAGATCTACGACGGCATCATCGAGGTGAAGGCGGTGGCCCGCGATCCAGGCTCGCGCGCAAAGATCGGCGTGATCTCGTACGATAACTCGATCGATCCGGTCGGGGCCTGTGTCGGGATGCGCGGCAGCCGCGTGCAGGCCGTCGTCAACGAGCTTCAGGGTGAGAAGATCGACATCATCCCCTGGAACGACGACGCGGCGACCTTCATCGTCAACGCGCTTCAGCCTGCCGAGGTGACCAAGGTCGTCATGGACGAGGACGCTCAGCGCATCGAGGTCGTTGTCCCCGACGAGCAGCTCTCCCAGGCCATCGGGCGGCGCGGCCAGAACGTGCGTCTCGCCTCGCAGCTGACCGGCTGGGACATCGACATCATGACGGAGGCCGAGGAATCGGAGCGCCGTCAGGCCGAGTTCCGCCAGCGCACCTCCATGTTCCAGGAGACGATGAACGTCGACGAGATGGTCGCGCAGCTTCTCGTCTCGGAGGGTTTCACTTCGCTCGAAGAAGTCGCCTTTGTCGAGATGGACGAACTTCTGGTGATCGACGGATTCGACGAGGCAACGGCGGAGGAGATTCAGGCCCGCGCCCGTGAAAGCCTGGAGGAGTTTAACCAGAAGACGCTGGACGAAGCCCGGGCGTTGGGTGTGAAAGAGGACCTGATCAACATCGAGGGTCTGACGCCGCAGATGGTGCTGGCACTGGCCAAGGACGATGTGCTGGATCTGGAGACCTTTGCGACCTGTGCCGATTGGGAACTGGCTGGCGGCTACACCACGGTCGATGGCAAGCGCGTCAAGGATGACGGGGTGCTCGAGCCCTTCGATGTCAGCCTCGAGGAAGCGCAGTACCTTGTCATGAAGGCGCGCATCGAGCTTGGCATGGTCGATCCGAACGAGATCCTGGCCATGGCTGAAGCAGAAGCTGGCGAAGGTGAGGAAGAGGTCGCGGAAGGCGAAACAGCGGAGGCGACAACACCGGCGTGATCACGACAGCGGACAGACGCGTGGCGAAGACAGGGGAGCCAGAAATGGCCCGCGGCGGACGGCGAAAGGATCGGACCGAGCCCGAACGGCGCTGCATCGCCACGGGCGAGAGCCAGCCGGCGCGCGGGCTGATCCGGTTTGCTCTGTCGCCGGACGGTGCCGTCGCGCCCGATCTCTCGGGCAACCTGCCCGGGCGTGGGGCGTGGGTGTCGGCCTCCCGCTCTGCTCTGAACCGCGCGGTAAAGCGGCGGCTGTTCGCGCGGGCCTTTCGCCAGCCGGTCCAGGCCGCGCCCGAGCTGCCGGATCAGGTGGAGGTGTTGCTGGCCCGCCGTCTGATCGATCTGATCAGCCTTGCGCGCAAAGCGGGGCAAGCTGTCACCGGGGCCGAGAAGACCCGCGCCCGGATCACCGGCGGGACCGCGGCGGTGCTGCTTCAGGCCAGTGACGGCGCTGCCGATGGGCGCATGAAACTCGCCCGGCTTGCGGAAGCGGCCGGGAACGGCGATATTACGTGCATCGAATGCCTGACCGCTGCGGAATTGGGTTTGGCATTTGGCCGGGACTTTGCCATACATGCCGCGCTCGACTCAGGTGGGTTCGCCGGGCGCATTCGCGCCGAGGCGAAACGGCTATCCGGGGTGCGGACACCGCCCGGACCCGGCACGACAGAGGATGCCGAGACGGTTTTTGCAGATCCAGCCAAGGGCCACGCCCAGCCGGGCACGCCCGAGGGACCACGAGACGGGAAGACGCCCGGATGGCCGGGCACGAAGTAGGAAATTAAATGAGCGACCAAGATCAAGGCGACAGCAAGGTAGGCGGACGCGGGCGTGGCGGACCGGGCAAGGGCTCGGTGCGGCAAAGCTTCAGCCATGGCCGCTCGAAAGCGGTTGTCGTCGAGAAGAAACGCAAACGGATCATCCCGGCCGGGGCTGCTGGCGCGTCATCGGGCGCTGCCGCGGCAGCGGCGGCTGCGGTCGGAAAGTCAGCGCAACCGGCGGCACCGAAACCCAAGGCCGAGGCTCCTGCGCCCAAACCTGTCAGCGATGGAGGGGGTGCGAAAAAGCCATCGCGGTCATCCGGGTCCGGTGACGCCCCTCGGAGGCGCGACTCTGGCAAGCCCAAAGGCGAACGGCCCAAGATGCTTCAGACGCTGTCCGAAGATGAGGCAGCACGCCGTCTGGTTGCGATCAAACAGCACCAGAAGGACGAGGAAGTCCGCAAGAAGCGCGAGGCCGCCGATGAGGTGCGCCGGGAGGAGGAGGCCAAGCGTCGTGCCGCCGAGGCCGCGGCGCAGGAGGCCGAGCAAAAGGCTGCCGCCGAGGCTGCCGAAGCGAAGCGCAAGGCTGACGAAGAAGCGAAGGCTGCCGAGGCCGCTGCCGCAAAGGCAGCCGCCGATGTCAAAGCACGCAAGGAAGCCGCAGCGAATGCCGCGCCCGGTGCCGAGGCTGAAGCGGCAGCGCAACCCGCCAATGCTGGCGCTTCGCGGCCTGCGCCGGGTGCGCGCGGTGATGATGCACCAGGCCGTCGCGGTGCTGCGCCCAAGAAACCGGCCCCGTCGCGCGGGCGTCAGGGCGACGACCGTCGTCGCTCGGGCAAGCTGACGATCAGCCAGGCGCTCAACGATGGCGATGGCGGGCGGCAACGGTCGCTTGCCGCCATGCGCCGCCGTCAGGAGCGTGAGAAGCGCAAGATGATGGGCCCGGTCGAGCGCGAGAAAGTCGTGCGCGACGTGGTCATCCCCGATGCGATCACCGTGCAGGAGCTTGCCAACCGCATGGCCGAGCGCGTTGCCGACGTGATCAAGGCGCTGATGGCAAACGGTGTCATGGCGACCCAGAACCAGTCGATCGATCAGGATACTGCAGAACTGCTGGTCGAGGAATTCGGCCACAAGGTGACACGTGTGTCCGAGGCCGATGTCGAGGATGCGATCGAGTCGACCGAGGACGCCGAGGAGGCACTCGAGCCGCGGGCGCCGGTTGTGACCATCATGGGCCATGTCGACCACGGCAAGACGTCGATCCTGGACGCGCTGCGCAAGACCAATGTCGTCTCGGGCGAGGCGGGTGGGATCACCCAGCACATCGGCGCCTATCAGATCAACACCGAGGACGATCAGAAGGTCACCTTCCTCGACACGCCGGGCCACGCCGCGTTTACATCGATGCGGGCGCGCGGAGCGAACGTAACGGACATCGTCATCCTCGTGGTGGCCGCCGATGACAGCGTCATGCCGCAGACCATCGAGGCGATCAGCCACGCCAAGGCGGCCGAAGTGCCGATGATCGTGGCGATCAACAAGATCGACCGCGAGGGCGCCGATCCGAACAAGGTGCGCACCGAACTTCTCCAGCACGAGGTCATCGTCGAGGCGATGTCCGGTGAGGTGCTGGATGTCGAGGTCTCGGCAATCACTGGCCAGGGTCTCGACACGCTGCTCGAGAACATCGTCCTGCAATCCGAGCTTCTGGATCTCAAGGCGAACCCGAAGCGCGCCGCAGAAGGCGCTGTGATCGAGGCGAAGCTCGACACCGGACGCGGCCCCGTCGCGACGGTTCTGGTTCAGCGCGGAACGCTCAACACCGGTGATATCTTCGTGGTCGGCGAGCAATGGGGCAAGGTCCGTGCACTGGTCAACGACCAGGGCGAACGCGTGAAGTCCGCTGGTCCTTCGGTCCCGGTCGAGGTTCTGGGTCTGAACGGCACGCCGGAAGCAGGCGATGTCCTGAACGTGGTCGAGGACGAGGCCAAGGCCCGCGAGATCGCGGATTACCGCCAGCGTTCCGCCCGCGAGAAGCAGGCAGCCCAAGGCGCCCGTGCGACGCTCGATCAGCTTCTGGCGCAAGCCAAGGCCGACGAGGACGTCAAGGAACTGCCCGTGGTCATCAAGGCCGATGTGCAGGGCTCGTCCGAGGCGATCGTCCAGGCGCTGGAGAAGATCGGCAACGACGAGGTGCGCGTGCGCGTGCTGCACTCGGGTGTTGGCGCGATCACGGAATCGGATGTGACCCTGGCCGAGGCCTCTGGCGCCCCGATCATCGGCTTCAACGTCCGCGCCAACGCGCCTGCACGCGAATCCGCGAACCAGAAGGGGATCGAGATCCGCTACTACTCGATCATCTACGATCTGGTCGATGACGTGAAAGCAGCGGCGTCGGGTCTCCTGTCGGCGGAGGTGCGCGAGAATTTTATCGGCTACGCCAAGATCCTACAGGTCTTCAAGGTCACCGGTGTCGGCAAGGTCGCGGGCTGTACCGTCACCGAAGGGGTGGCCCGCCGCTCGGCCGGGGTGCGCCTCCTGCGCGACAACGTCGTGATCCACGAGGGTACGCTGAAGACGCTGAAGCGCTTCAAGGATGAAGTCAAAGAGGTCCAGGTCAGCCAGGAATGCGGCATGGCCTTCGAGAACTACGAGGACATCCGCGAGGACGACGTCATCGAGATCTTCGAACGCGAGGAAGTCGAGCGCACGCTCGACTGATGCAGGGGCTGGCTTTCGCACCGCGATGGGCCGGTTTCTTCTTTCCTGGGTGAGCCTTTGGATGATCGGCGCGCTTGCGTCGGTTGCCCTGTGGGTGGTTCTGACAAGGTTGTTGGTGGTCACACCGGATGATCCCGATGCGCTCCGGCGCAGCGCTATATACGACTCGATCGCAAGTTTGGTTTTCTTTGTCGCGGCGCCGCTCGCTGCGTGGCGTACAGTGAAACCGCCACTTTCGAGGCCTCCACTTTGGGGACTGGCGCTTTGCATGTGTCTCTCGGCCCTCGTCGCAATCGCGTTGCGAGATCTTGTGATGATCCTGTGGATGTCGAGCGCCATGCGAGATCTTGGATCGATTGGCATGGCGGCGCTCGACGTTTCGGTCGGGGCCGTGTCAGGACTGGCGTGGCTTGGCCTCGTACCGGCGTTTGGCTTGGCGGTTGGATGGCGCGTTGGGCTGGCGATAGCGATCTCAGTCCTGGGTGCAGGGCTTCTCGTGTCGCTTCCTGCAACCAAGGTCGCACTTCCGCTTTTCATGCATGACGTGACGGCCATCTTCCGGGGTGACATGCAAAATCTAACGTTCATCTTGGCTGCGTCTGCACGGATCATTGATGCGGTGCTGATCGGCGCCGCGTCAGGGATTGCGGTTTGGCTTGGTACGCGTTGGCACAAGAGGTCAATTGTAATGGCCTCGCGCGATGAAGCGGGGAGGGCGTCTACGCCGCTGAGCGAATGAGGGCCGTCGTCCTCGGATCTTCAGGCGCAATCGGCGGTGCTGTTGCCCGGTCTCTTGGCGACCAAGTTGTCGGTCTGTCGCGCGCAGTTGGGCTGGACTGGATCCGGCCCGACGTGGCGGAGACGGCCTTGCTGGGTGCGGGAGGGCCGTTCGATCTGGTCTTCGATGCAACAGGGGCGCTGATCATCGATGGTGCCGGGCCGGAGAAGAAGCTCGCCGATATCGACCCCGCCGCCATGGCGGCGCAGTTCGCCGTGAACGCGGTTGGTCCGGCGCTGGTCTTCAAACATTACCGCAGCCTGATCCCGCGCCGGGGCCGGGCGGTGATTGCGACGCTCTCGGCCCGGGTCGGATCGATCGGGGATAACGGGCTTGGCGGCTGGATCTCGTACCGGGCCTCGAAGGCCGCGCTGAACCAGATCGTGCGCACGGCATCCATCGAGATCGCCCGCTGGAACCCAGAGGCGATCTGCATCGCGCTGCACCCCGGAACGGTCGCGACCCGCCTGTCCGACCCCTTCGCGGGCGGGCGTGATCGGGTGACGCCGGAGCAAGCGGCGGCGAACCTGTTGTCGGTGATCGATGGCTTGACCCCGACCGATACAGGGGGGTTCTTTGCCTGGGATGGCACCCCGATCCCCTGGTAGCCGCTGGACAGGCCTGTGCCTGGATGGTAGAGCGCGCGTCTTTCCAGAGACAGGCGGCAGCGATGGCCAAGAGCAGGTTCGATACGGGACGTGGTCCCTCGCAACGGCAGTTGCGGGTGGGGGAACTCGTGCGCCGGACGCTGTCGGACGTTCTGATGCGCGGCGATGTCCATGACGAGGATCTCGCGGGCGTCTCGGTCACGGTCTCCGAAGTGCGGATGTCGCCTGATCTGCGGATTGCGACCGTGTACGTGCTGCCGCTTGGCGGGGGCGAGGTGCGCACGGTGATCAAGGCGCTCGCACGCTCGGCCTACGAGTTGCGCCGGGCGGTGAACAAGGCGGTAAAGCTGAAGTTCTCACCGGAACTGCGGTTTCTGGCTGACGAGACTTTTGATCAGATGGACCACACGCGGGCGATGCTGGGAGATGCGCGTGTGCAGCGTGACCTCGATGCCGGAGAGGCAGCCGAGCCTGAGGACTGACCGACGCGCCGGGCACGGCACTGGGCGCCCAGCGTCCCACAGGCCCGGTTTCAGACAAGCTCGTTTGGAAAGTGCGCCACACGCGAGGGACGTGTTCAGCGCGTGATCCTGCACTTTGGTCGGCGGTCACCACCGACGAGACTGGCAAGGGCGACAGGCCTGCCGCGTATCCAAGCCCCCATGGCAGCGCGACCCGCCACGGGAGAGTACGAGAAGTGTTCGAACCGGTTCGATGCCAAGGACTACGGCGGGTTGGTTAGAATTTCGTAAAATTGCTCGGATTTGAGGCCCGCCCGATCCACCGCGCGCTCCCAGTCTGCGGCGTGCAACGGGGCGATGGCAGTCTTTGCCCACCCGCCCCGCGCGCGGTGGACCGGATGATGCGCCCGGCCAGTCGAGGCGAAGCGCGCTCGAAGGCCGGGATGACCGAGAGAGACTTCTTCAGTTGCGGGCGAACCGATCGGTCGCTTCCACAAGGGCCGAGGTGATCCCCGGCTCGCTCAGCGCGTGCCCCGCATCATCGACGATCACGAGATCGGAGCGTGGCCACGCCGCGGCGATCGCCGTGGCGGTATGCGGCGGGCAGATGACGTCATAGCGCCCCTGGACGATCACGCCGGGGATATCGGCGATGCGATCCATGTCGGCGAGGATCTGGCCATCCTCGCGGAGCCAGCCATTGTGCATGAAGTAATGCGCCTCGATCCGGGCAAAGGCGCGTGCATAGGTGCCGTTGACCGGCGCTGTGCCGCGCGGGGGGCGCAGCACGGCGGTCGAGGTCTCCCACTTTACCCAGGGCCTTGCGAAGTAGACCTGCGTGCCCTCGTCACCGTCGATCAGCCGCGTGTGATAGGCCGAGATGAGATCCCCGCGTTCCTCCGACGGGATGGGGGCGATGAAATCCTCCCACGCGTCGGGGAAGAAGCGCGCCGCGCCGCCGCCATAGTACCAGTCCAACTCGGCCTGGGTCATCGTAAAGACGCCGCGGAGCACAAGGGCGGTGACCCGCTCCGGATGCGCCTGGGCGTACAGCAGCGCAAGGGTCGAGCCCCAGGAGCCGCCGAAGACCTGCCAGCGCTCGATTTCGAGATGCTCGCGGATGCGCTCGAGGTCACCGACAAGATCCCAGCTGGTGTTCTCCTCGAGACCGCCAGATGGTGTGGATTTGCCGGCGCCGCGTTGATCGAACAGGACGATCCGGTAGATTTTTGGATCGAAGAACCGGCGCATGACCGGGCTGCATCCTGCCCCCGGACCGCCATGGAGCACCACGACCGGACGCCCGTCCGGGTTGCCGCAGACCTCACAATAGAGCGTGTGCCCGCCCGTGACGGGCAGGTTGAACCGCTTGTGCGGTTCGATCTGCGGATAGAGGCGCGGAGCCGTCATGCTGTCCTTTCGCCGCGGGGAAGAGAGCCAAATCTGACGATCCTGGCATGGTCCCACCCGACATAGCGCACTATCTCACCTGTGCAAAGGGCACTGCTGCCCGGCAGATGGGAGAGCCTGAGATGGCCGAGAGCGCGACCATGGACCCGACCAGTACCGTCGATCCTGGCGAGATCGCCAAGTTCGAGGCGATGGCCGAGGAGTGGTGGGATCCGAACGGCAAGTTCAAGCCACTGCACATGCTGAACCCGTGCCGGCTCGGCTATATCACCGATCAGATCGGGGCGCAGTTCGGGCGCGACACCAAGGCGCCCGGGGCGTTCGAGGGGTTGCGCATTCTCGATATCGGCTGCGGCGGGGGACTGCTGTGTGAGCCGATGGCGCGGCTCGGCGCCGAGGTGGTGGGAGCCGATGCCGCCGCGCGCAACATCCCGGTGGCCAAGGTGCACTCGGAGAAGATGGGTCTGGACATTGACTACCGCATCACGACAGCGGAGGCGCTGGCCGAGGCAGGTGAGAGCTTCGATGCGGTCCTCAACATGGAAGTGGTCGAACACGTGCCCGACCCGCAGGCGTTTCTGGATGCCTGTGCGCGGTTGGTTCGGCCGAGCGGGATCCACATCTGCTCGACCATCAACCGCAATCCGAAAAGCTATGTTATGGCGATCATCGGCGCCGAGCACATCATGCGCTGGCTACCGAAGGGCACCCATGAATGGTCGAAATTCATCACGCCAGATGAGCTGTTTACCATACTGTCACGGGCCGGGCTGGAGCCCGTGGACCGCAAGGGGTTCCAGTTCAATCCGCTGGGCTGGTCATGGCACATCTCGCCGCGGGATCTGAGTGTGAACTATGTGACCGCTGCGGTGAAGGGTGAGACCTCTTAGAGACGGGCAGGGCGTATCAAGAGAGTTCTGAGAGATCGGCGGGCCTGAGCGCGGGCGGCAGCGCCGCGCATCCAGGTATTTTCGGCAAGATGAAGGAGGCGCGCTCGGCCACGACCCGGACGTCGTAACGGGCGGTGCTGTCAGGTGCCCTGGTCTGCGTGGCGAGAGGTTTGGATCGGGGATGCCGTTGTCTCGATCCCCTCGTGCTGAAGGGTGAGGGTTTCGATCGCGACAGCGTTGCCGCTCGCGTGTGTCCCAAGATCGGTTGCGATCACCTCGGCAGCGAGGGTTTTTCCGGTGCCTGACGGGCCCTGCCGTTGGGGTGTGCCGGCGGCGGCCCCGTCAGGCGATGTCTTTGTTGCGGTCATGATCTTATCCAAAGCTGCGAAACAATGCGCAAGTTTAGCAAAGCAGCACGGATGCTGTCTGTGCCTTCTGCCACAGGGGGCAGGCCCTACTGACGGCGCATATCCAGCGTCAGCGGGAAATCCGGGTGCATGGACGCGGAGCCGGGCGCGGAGGGGCCGGCTGTGTGCCCATGCGGGATGAACCGGGCGAGACGGCGGCCTTCGGCCTCGAGATCATTGACCGGCTGATCGTCAAAGCTGCGCCCGCCAGGATGGGCAACGTGATAGGTGCAACCCCCCAGCGCCCGGCCTGAATAGCTGTCGTAGAGATCAAAGACCAGGGGCGCATGGACGCCGATGGTCGGATGCAGGCACGCTGCCGGCTGCCAGGCGCGGAAGCGGATGCCGGCCACGCGTTCGTCGGCGCGGTCTGTCTTGGTCAGCGGCACCTCGATCCCGTTGCAAGCGACCTTGAGACGGTCGCCAAGCGATCCGGCGACGCGCAACTGCACGCGTTCAAGAGACGAATCCACGTAGCGCGCGGTGCCGCCGATGGCGCCGGTCTCGCCCAACACATGCCAGGGCTCGATCGCGGCGCGCAGTTCAAGGCGGACATCGCGATAATCCACATCGCCGAGCAGCGGGAAGCGGAATTCGAACTGCGCTTTGAACCATTCGGGGTCAAAGACCATGTTCAGTGCCTCGCCCGTCTCGGCCAGCACGTCGCAGAAATCGGCCCAGACATAGTGCGGCAACATCCAGCGGTCGTGCAGAGCCGTGCCATGCGCAACGAGGGGCGCCCGGTAGGGCTCGCGCCAAAACCGGGCAATCAAAGCGCGCAGGACCAGCGATTGCGCCAGCGCCATGCGCGGATGGGGCGGCATCTCGAAGGCTCGGAACTCGACCAGACCCAGCCGCCCGGTCGGCCCGTCCGGTGAATAGAGCTTGTCGATGCAGATCTCGGAGCGGTGCGTGTTGCCGGTGAGGTCGGTTAGCAGGTCGCGGAAGATCCGGTCGACCACCCAGAACGGCGGGTTCGGCCCGGCACGATCCACTTCGCCAAGGGCGATCTCCAGTTCGTAAAGGCTTTCCTGCCGCGCCTCATCGACCCGCGGCGCTTGCGATGTCGGCCCGATAAAGACACCGGAGAACAGGTAGGACAGAGAGGGGTGGTTCTGCCAGTACCGGACCAGCGATGCCAGCAGGTCAGGACGGCGCAGGAACGGGCTTTCGCCCGGCGAGCGCCCGCCCACCACGATGTGGTTGCCGCCGCCCGAGCCGACCTGGCGACCGTCGTGCATGAACTTGATCGTGTCGAGATGACAGGCTCGCGCCTCGTCATAAAGCGCCTCGGTCACCTCGACCTGCTCGGCCCAGTTGTCCGTGGGATGGATGTTGACTTCGATCACGCCCGGATCCGGGGTCGCCTTGATCACGTTCAGACGCGGGTCATTCGGTGGGGAATAGCCGTCGATATGGATTGGCAGGCCGAGATCCGTCGCCGTCTCCTCGATCGCGGCGATGAGATCGATATAGGCCTCGGCGGTCTGGACCGGGGGCAGGAAGACGCTGAGCTTACCGTCGCGCGGCTCGATGGTCACGGCGGTACGCACATGCTCGGTGTGGATCGCGCGCAGCGGATCGAGCGGCATATCCGCCGCCGTTGGCGCCCAGATGAACCCGGTCGGCACTGGTTCGTTCCAAGGCCAGTCGCGGATCTCGCCGGTTTCATGATGGACGATCTCGATCACATCATCCGTGAGCCCTTGAGCGGGGCTGCCGGCCGCAGCGCCCGGGTTGGCAGAGCCTGCACCGACGGGGCGCGGGCTGTTTGCCGCCGCGGGACGGGCCATGGCCCGGGTCTGCAGCCGGACCGAGCGTCTGGGCAAGGGCGCGCGATCTGCAAACGGGTCGCGCTGCACGATGAAGGGATACTCCGCCTCGGCAAGATAGGGCAGCGAGGTGAGCGGCAGCCGGTACCCGGCCGCAGAATCTCCCGGTGCCAGGATCAGTTTGCCGCGGCGCGTCTTCCACCGCTCGGTCGTCCAGCGATACCGCCGCCGGGGGCCGCGCCGGGCCGCACTTTGCGCCTGGGCCAGTTGCACCGGGAGCACCATGCAGACGGGCTTGTTCAGCCCCCGGTCAAAGGCCTGGGCGAGTTGACGCCGCTCGAGCGGGTCATCGAGCTGGTTGGTGGCAGGATCCAGATTGACCGGCAGCTTGCCTTCCTGCAGCACATAAGTCGCCGGATCCTCGTAGGCCGGTTCGACAAAATCCGAGGCGATCTCAAGGGCTTCGGCCAGACCGGCAGCGAACTTCTCGGCATCCGCCATGGTCGCGCCTTTGGCCTCTTCGGTTGCAATCAGATCGGCGTCATCCCAGAGCGGGACTCCATCTGTGCGCCAATAGAGCCCAAAGGCCCAGCGGGGCAGTTGTTCGCCCGGATACCATTTGCCTTGGCCGAAATGCAGCAGCCCGCCCGGCGCAAACCGGTCCCGCAAGCGACGGATGAACCGGTCCGCATGGGTGCGCTTGGTGGCACCGACGGCTTCGGTGTTCCACTCGTCCGCATCGCGATTGTCGGCGGAGACAAAGGTCGGCTCGCCCCCCATGGTCAGGCGCACATCTTCGTCGTTCAGGATCCGGTCAACCCGGTTCCCGGCCTTGTCGATGCGCGCCCAATGCTCGTCGGTGAAGGGATAGGTGACCCGCGGCTCCTCGCGCACGCGGGCGATCTTCATATCGTGGTGAAATGTGACTTCGCATTTCTCGAGGCTGCCGGTGATCGGCGCGGCCGAGGTCGGGGCCGGTGTGGCCGCGAGCGGGATATGCCCCTCGCCCGCGAAGAGACCGGAGGTCGGGTCAAGCCCGATCCAGCCCGCCCCGGGCGCATAGACCTCGCACCAGGCATGAAGATCCGTGAAGTCCGCATCCGGCCCCGATGGTCCATCGACCGCCTTCACATCAGGGGTCAGCTGGATCAGATAGCCCGACACGAAACGCGCGGCATAGCCAAGCTTGCGCAGCATGTGCACCAGGAGCCACGCGCTGTCGCGGCACGAGCCTGAACCCTTGTCGAGCGTCTCCTCCGGCGTCTGGACGCCCGGCTCCATGCGGATCGTGTAGGCGACGGCGTCCTGGACCAGTCGGTTGACCTCGACCAGAAAGTCGTTCGTGCTCTGTCGCTCGCTCGGGACGATCTCGACGAACTCGTCAAAGAGAGCGCCCTGTCGCCGGGTTTCGAGATACGGCGCGAGATCCTTCGCAAGCTCGGGCGCGTATTTGAACGGCGCTTCCTGCGCACTGTCCTCGAGGAAGAAGTCAAACGGGTTGATCGTGGCCATATCGGCGACCAGATCGATGGTCACGCGGAAATGGTCGACCGGATCGGGGAAAACCGCCCGGGCGAGGTAGTTGCCGAACGGGTCCTGCTGCCAGTTAAGGAAGTGACCCTCGGGTTCGATCTTCTGGCTGAACGACAGGATCTTGGTGCGGGAGTGTGGAGCCGGGCGCAGCCGGATGACCTGCGGGCCGAGGCCGATCCGGCGGTCATACTCGTAGCTGGTGATATGAGTGATTGCCGCGTTGATACTCATAGACCCGCCCGCCTCGTTGCACTGCAACACCACTAACGCGTGCGGTGTGCAGCTTGTCAACGCCCGTAGCCGGGGCGGGGTGGATCAATGCACCTCGATCCGGGTGAGACCCCAGACCGCGCAGGCCCGTTTGCGCCAGCGGGTCATCTGGTCCGGCGCTTCGTCAAAGGGGAACATCAGCCAGAGCGGTGCGTAGCGGGTGCAGGGCAGGGGCATGCCGTTGAACTCGGTCGCGACAATAGCGCTGCTGCCACGCAGAGCCTGCAGGGTCGTCTCTGCGCTGTATCCGTCGACGCCGTGCAGCGAGATATCCGTGCCGCGCCACCCGGCTGCGCGCAGAAGCGGCATCAGCGCCGGACCGCGGTAGTGTTGCGGTGTCGTCAGTTTGGGCCAGTCGGTTGTGGTGGTGATCTCCTCCGCCGGGACGCTGCGGAGCAGTGTGGCATCAAGCGCAAGGCCCGCATCGGTGTTTGGCCAGCAGATCTGTCCTGTGATGGTCAGAGCGACGGGCCCTGTGGGCGCGGCGAGCCCCCAGCTTGGCCGCAGACCGATCGGTCGCGGCGGGAACTGTCTGGCGAGTATGGCCGGAACGCTAAGCATCCGGGCAGTGTGCCGACGCGGCCTTAACATCGCGCTTACGGGGCGGCACGGCACAAGGATTGTCCCTGCGCCCTGCAGCTTTTTTGCAGCGGCGCAGTCCCCTCCCAACCTCTTTTCATCCTGGCTGCGATTCTGGTTGACGGCAGGTAACTGTGCTCTGCACATCGCATGGGCTGCGGCGGCAGGGCCGAGATTGTGCCTGAACTGTCCCAGGGTCCCGGACCGGGCAGGCGCGACTAAAGCGCAGATCGCAGGATCGCAACCGGATGCGCCTTCAGCGACAGGCGAAGCGCGCGATAATCCTCGACCACCTCCTCGCCCAGGGTCGGCGCGGGCAGGGCAGGCTCGGCCTCATCGAGCCCCTCCCCATCGGTGAACAAGGGCAGGGGGGCATCGCCTGACAAGGCCCGCGTCTCCCAAAGTGCCGACCGCCGGGCGATGCCCGAGGCGCTGAAGGCATCCGCCTCGGCCAGTTTTTCGACCGCCCGGCGCGTAATCCCGGCCCGGCGCCACAGGCTCTCGATATCCGGATAGCCGTTGCCACGAGCCGCGGCGATCCACTGGCCGTCCTCCTCCTTCAGGCCCTTGATCTGGCGAAATCCGAGACGCAGGGCGAGGCCGCCGCGCCCGTCCGCCTCCAGCGTGTTGTCCCAATAGCTTGCGTTCACGCAGACCGGGCGCACCACGACCCCGTGCTCGCGCGCATCGCGGACGATCTGGGCGGGCGCGTAAAACCCCATGGGCTGCGCGTTCAGGAGTGCACAGGCAAACACCGCCGGGTGGTGGCATTTCAGCCAGGCTGAGGCGTAGACGAGCAGGGCAAATGACGCCGCGTGGCTTTCAGGGAAGCCGTACTCGCCAAACCCCTCGATCTGAGAGAAACACCGCTCGGCGAAGTCGTGGTCATAGCCGCGTTCCAGCATCCCGCCGATGAACCGCTCGCGGAAAGAACTGATGGTGCCGGTCTTGCGGAAGGTGGCGAGCGAGCGGCGCAACCGGTCCGCCTCGTCTGGGGTGAAGCCAGCCGCGACGATGGCGATGCGCATGGCCTGTTCCTGAAAGAGCGGCACGCCGAGGGTCTTGCCCAGCACTTCGCCAAGCTCGTCCGAGGGGAAGCTCACCGGCTCCTCCCCGTTGCGCCGCCGGATGTAGGGGTGGACCATGTCGCCCTGGATCGGGCCGGGGCGGATGATCGCGACCTCGATCACAAGGTCATAGAAATTGCGCGGGCGCATGCGCGGCAGGAAGTTCATTTGCGCGCGGCTTTCCACCTGGAAGACCCCGACGCTGTCGGCGGCGCAGAGCATGTCGTAGACCTCGGGGCATTCCGGCGGCAGGGTCGCGAGCGTATAGCGCGTGCCGATATGCTGGGCGATCAGGTCGAACGCCTTGCGCACGCAGGTCAACATGCCAAGCGCGAGGACGTCGACCTTCAGGATCCCCAGCGCGTCGATATCGTCCTTGTCCCACTCGATGACGGTGCGGTCCTCCATCGCCGCGTTCTCGATCGGGCAGAGCTCGTCCAGGCGGCCCGCGGTGATCACAAAGCCGCCGACATGCTGGGAGAGATGGCGCGGGAAGCCGATGATTTGTTCCACCAGTGCAAGGGTTTGCGCGAGGCGGCGGTCATTCGGGTCGAGGCCGATCTCGCGCAGGCGCTCGTCGCGGATCGCCTCGCGCGACCAGCCCCAGATCTGACCCGCGAGCGCCGAGGTCACGTCCGCCGTCAGCCCCATGGCCTTGCCGACCTCGCGGATGGCGGCGCGGGATCGGAAGTGGATCACCGTTGCGGTCAGACCTGCGCGTTCGCGGCCATAGCGTTGATATATATGCTGAATGACCTCCTCGCGGCGTTCGTGCTCGAAGTCGACATCGATGTCGGGCGGCTCGTCGCGGGCCTCGGACACGAAGCGCTCGAACACCATCGAGATCGTGTCGGGCGCGATCTCGGTGATCCCTAGCGCATAGCAAACCGTTGAATTTGCGGCGCTTCCCCGGCCCTGGCAGAGGATGCCCTGGGATCGGGCGAAGGCGACGATGTCGTGCACGGTCAGGAAATAGGGCGCATAGTTCAGCTTGCCGATCAGGGCAAGCTCGCGGTTCACAAGATCCTGGGATCGCTGGGGAATCCCGTCCGGGTAGCGCCAGGTGAGACCTTCGGCGGCGAGGCGGGCGAGCCGGTCCTGCGGGGTCTCGCCGCGGCCTTCGTCGGGGTACTCGTATCGGAGTTCATCGAGAGAAAAGGCGCAACGTTCTGAAATTGCGATGGAATTTTCGATCGCGCCTGGGTGGTCACGGTAGATCCGGGCGAGTTCCTCCGGACTGCGCAGGCGGCGTTCGGCGTTGGGCAGGGCGCGGGTCCCAAGGGTCTCGACCGTGCAACCCTCGCGGATGCAGGTGAGGATATCGGCGAGTTGGCGCCGGTTGCCCCGGTGCAGCAGCGGCGTGGTGATCGCGGTCAATGGAAGCCCTGTTTCTCTCGATGTTTCAGAGAGTTGAGAGAATCTTTCACTGTCGCGCCCATCGTATTCCGGACTGAGCGCGAGGTGGATTTTTTGGCCCAGGCGGCGCGTTAACGTTGCCGCAAGTGACGTCGTCCCACTCGCGCCGGAGGGCGATGTGTGTGCGGGGGGCGGCGTGGTCAGCGGGTCGGGGAGATGGGCGATGAGAACGAGGCCGTCCGTCCCGGTGGAAAGGTCGTCAAGTGTCAGAAGACACTCGCCTTTTTCGGCCCGGCGTTTGCCTGTTGTGAGCAGGTGGCAGAGCCGGCCATAGGCGGTACGGTCGGGGACCAGCGCGGTGAACTCGACGGGGGTGTCGGTGAGGGTCAGGCGCGCGCCGATGATGAGCTTGGGGAGTGTCTGATAGCTGGCGGGTTCGACCTGCTGCGGGACCGGCTCGGCCTGAGAAAACCGCTTTTGCACCTCGGCCTCCGGCAGGCGCGAAGACGGGTCGATGCGGTGCTGGGAGCGGATCTTTGCGGCATGCTCGCGTACGTCGGATCCCGTGATATTCCGGGGCTTTACCTGCGTTTTCTCACGGCGAAGTTCGCGCAGGCGGACATGGGCGCGCACGACGCCCGCCAGCGAGTTCCGGTCGGTGATCGCGATCGCCGAGAGCCCGAGTTCCGCGGCGCGCTCCACCATCTCCTCCGGGTGGCTGGCCCCGGTGAGGAAGGTGAAGTTCGTGGTGGTGCCAAGTTCGACCGCGCTCATAATGTTCTATATATGTTCTCGTGCATCGAGTCGGGCAAGGGCCGGATTGGGGCTGGGATTTCCACCATATGGCAAGCGTATGGCACCTGTATGGCTCCTGTCCCGCAGGCGTATGGCTCGCGTATGGCAGGTGTATGTACGCGAAACCGGACACCGGCGCGTTGGCCGCGGCCCCGGTCAGGTACTTCTGGCAAGATGAAGGGGTGGGGCGATGCTTTAGCGTCCGCTCCGGAAGTCGGGGTTCCGGTCCGGGCGGCGCCCGACCCATTGCGGGGCCTCGCCGTCAAAACAGAAGACTGCCTTGCGTATGGAGGCGCGGGTCGGACGGAAGTGGGGGTTTCGCGCCGGGTGGTAGTCGATGGCGGCATCGATTTCGGCGCGGGCCTTTTGCACCCAGGTCGAGTCTGGTGGCAGACAGGACCGCACCTTGAGGATGCCTGGCAGGCGGGTTTTCGCCGTGCCGACCGCCATTTGAACCTGGTAGGCCTCGAGCCCGGTGCAGGAGAGATCCGTGTCCGGCACCAATGCGCCATCGAGTCTCGTGAGCTTGCACGAGGCCATCGACAGGGTCGCATCCTGCAGGTTCGCGCCGACAAGATCCATGCCCATCAGGTCGGCGCCCTGCATCTGGGCAGCTCCGAGATGGGCGCCTTTTGCGATGGCCTGGCTGAGGAACGCACCATGCAGGCGCACGCCGCCCATGCCCGCGCCGCGCAGCCGGGCAAACTCGAGATTGGCGCCTTGCAAGTGCGCGCCGCTGAGGTTTGCGCCTGAGAGTTCGGTGCTCCAGAGTGTTGCGCCGGGCAGATGCGCGTTGATGAGGTGTGCCCCGCGCAGCAGGGCGGTGCCAAGCCGTGCGCCCTCCATATGGGCATAGCGCAGATCCGCCCCATCGGCGCGTGCCCGCCTGAGATCGACGCCCGGCCAGAAGGCGAAGGCAGCCTGCGCGCCGCGCAGGTCGCGGCCCTGGAGGTCCGGCGCATCGAGAGCCTCGATCACGAGGGCCCAGCGGTCCATCTCCTCGCGGGTGGGGATCAGCGGATCCTGCTCGGGGTCGTTGATCCTGCGCGACCGGCGCAGGTCCCTCAGCCAGAGCTCGAACGGTTTCCAGTCTTTCGGGCGCGGGGTGAGTTCTGCCTCGCGCAGATTGGCGGGAACGAGGAGCGGCGGCAGGTCCGCTCCCGAGCCATCGTTGACATGGGCGATGAAGACCGGCTGGAGGTGCCAGCTTTCATGGGGGATCAGCCCGCCCTCGGTCGTCTCCCACGAGAGGACCCCGAGGAGGGCGGCGAAGGCGAGACCAAACACACGGCGGGACCAGTGGGCGGCGGCGACGGTCTCGCGCCACGCGCCGGCCATGCGGGCGCGGGCTGTCATGAAGCCGGTCCATCCGACCTGGACGGCGAACCAGAGGCAGACACCGATCCAGAGGGTGAGAAGCTCGTCATGGGCGGGCATCGACCGGATCCAGAGCCCGGCCATCACGATGATCCCGAGCACCCAACCGAGGAAGACGGAGACGGCAACCACCACCAAGCCGAGGGCGCGGGGGGCGGCGGAGCTGTCCTGCCGCCGGAGATTGCGATACCAGAGCGCGGCGTAGGAGAGGAGCCAGGGATAGACCCGCTCGGTCAGCGGTTTGCCGTCGACGCGCGGTTCGGCCTCGGCCAGCGCGTCCCACAGCGTCATGAGATAGAGGTGCAGGTAGGCGTACACCGCGGCGACCAGCACGGGCGCCGTGGCGAAGAACGCCTCGACGGGGACGGTGATGCCGACCAGCGGCAGCCTGGTGGCGGCCCCCTTGGCGAAGAAGGCCGCGTCCGCGTGGCCGAGCAGCGTGATCCCGACAAAGGCCAGGAGGCCGAGTAGGCCGAACCAGGTGGTGCGCGCATTGCGCGACAACTCGGCGATGTGCGCGAGCTGTGCCTTCGGGTCCGGTGCCTCCGGACGCGCGGGCAGAGTGCGGCGGGTGAGTTTGTGCGGGCGCGGCATGGGCAGTCTCGTTGCGTGTCGGCGCAGCGTAGCACGGGCCCGGGCGCCGGGGGAGAGGCTCAGGCGAAGGTCCCGTGCGCATACCAGGCCGGGCGCGGTGCGGCCGGTGTCTGGAAGAGCCAGAGGCGGGGCCCTTCCCGGGTCGCGATGCGCCAGTAGTCGCGCGGGCCTGCGCGCCAGTCCGGATCGTCCCACCACCACTCCGGCGCGAGCCGCTCGGGACCCAGGGCGGTCCGGGTGGTCAGGCGTTGCCCGCGCCATGTGAACTGCTGCGGTGGCGGGCCCGGAGGGGCGGTGACAGGCTCGGGCCGGAAGAGCGTGATCGGACGCGGCGGGCGCAGGGCGGTGATGCCACGCCAGTCACCGGGATCCGAATGCGCTGCGGTGGCATGGGTCTGGGCACGCTCGGGGATGTGGCTCTCGGCGGGCAGGAGACGGGTGACCCGCTCGAACCCCACGCGGTTGCCGAGGCGGGAGACGAGATCGGCGAGGCGCGCGGCCTCGGTCTCCCGATGGGCTTGCGTGAGTTGCGCCGGGCGCAGGGTCTCGACATCAGGGGCGGCCAGGCGCAGGGCGTCGATGCCGAAGCCCGCCTCGATCCCGGCGACCTTGGGCTCAAACAGTGCACGCAGGCGCATCGGATCGCGGCCGGGCTGAGCGAGGCCGATCTCGGCGCGCTGGGCGGCCCCGTCGACGCGGCGCACGGTCAGCACCAGGCGGCGCGCACCCATATGGTGTTCGGCCAGCCGGACACAGAGCCGCTCGAGCAGCCGGTCCAGCCCGGCCATCACGTCATCGACCAGGCCGATGGGTTCGGGCAGGGTCATCCGGGCTGCAAAGGCAGGCAGCGGGCGGTCGGGCGCCACCGGCTCTGGTTCTGCCCCCAGCGCCTGATCGAGCCGCCGCATCGCGTCCAGTCCGAACCGGCGAGCCAGCCCGCCGCGGGGCATCCGGGTCAGCGGCTCGATCGTGGTCAGGCCAACCCGGGCGAGGGCGTCTGCCGTGTCCGCCTCCAGCCGCAACGCCGTCACCGGCAGGTCCCCGATGGCCTGCCGGGTGCGCCCGGGCGGCGCCACGGTCCCGGCGGTGCCATGATGCGCCAACGCCCAGGCCGCCCCCTTGGTGTCCGCCATCGCGGCCCGGGCTGTCAGCCCATGTCCCGCCAGCGCTTCGGTCAAAGCGGCCAGCATCGCGCTCTCGCCCCCGAACAGATGCGCAGCCCCTGTCGCGTCCAGCACCAGCGCGTCGGCTCGGTCTGTCCCGACCAGGGGCGAGAACCGCTCGGCCCACCGCGTCAGCGCTGCCAGGAACACCGCGCGGCGCTCCGGCACATCCGTGCGGGTCAGCAGATCGGGGCAGATCGCCCGTGCATCTGGCAGAGCCATGCCCGGGCTCAGGCCCGCTGCGCCCGCGGCGGCGTTCACGCCCGCAAGGCGCAGCGCACCGCCTGCCTGTGACACCACGGCGAAAGGGGTTGCAAGACCCACCTGCCCTTCGGCCCGCAGCCTGTGCTCGGCCAGCAGCCAGGGCAGGGCAATGGCAATGATCCGGCGGGGCATGGCGGCTCCGGCCCATACGCAACACGAATGTTCCTAATTTGTTCTTATTGATGTCCGAGTCAAGCCGCCCGCCGCGTGCGGGTGGGTGGGCTTGCACGGCGCAAAGGCCGCCGCGGCGCTGACAGGGAGCACGGGGCGGGCGTTACTCCGGCAGGGGGCGCGACTGCCCCTGCTCGTCGATCGCCACGAAGGTGAACACCGCCTCGGTCACCTTCAGATGATCCGCTGCGGGCATGCGCGTCACCCAGACCTCGACCGCAATGCGCATCGAACTGCGGCCCTCACGCTCCATCTCCGAGTGCAGCGAGACGACATCGCCGATCTTCACCGGCTTCAGGAACTGCATGGCATCGACCGCCACCGTGGCCACCCGTCCGCGCGCGCGCCGCCGGGCCAAGACCGAAGCGCCCAGATCCATCTGGGCCATCAGCCAGCCGCCAAAGATGTCACCGTTGGCGTTGGCATCCGCAGGCATGGCGATGGTCTGGAGCGTGATCTCTGCGGTGGGGGCGTCGGTCATCTGGTCCTCGTGCGGTCAGTCCCCTTCCATTGCAGGGGCGACCCTCCGGCGCAAGATGCCGTGACGCGGGGCAAACAGGAAGACCAGCACGAAAAGCCCGGTCATCACCGTCACGATGGTTGGAGCCGGCGCGCTGTCGATCCAGAAGCTCGCCAGAATCCCCGTGACCGTCGCCAGTACCGCAACGCCGACCGCGACCGCCAGCATGTGATCGAACCGCTCCGTCAGCAGATGTGCGATTGCACCCGGCCCGATCAGGAGCGCGATCGCCAGGATCAGCCCCAGCGCGTTCAGAGCACCGACCACGACCAGCGCGATCACCGCCAACAGGCCATAATGTAGAAATCCTGTCGGCAGGCCCGCCGCCCGCGCATGGCCAGGGTCGAAGGCAAAAAGCATCAGATCGCGGCGCAGGACCAGCGTGACGGCCAGAGCCGCCGACGCGATTGCCCCCGCCTCGGCGACATCAGCCCAGCCCAGCCCGAGCATATCGCCAAAGAGAATGTGATCGAGGTGCAGTTCCGTCTCGATGCCTGTGTAGAGCACGATCCCAAGGCCAAACATGCCAGCAAACACAACGCCCATGACGGTGTCCTGCTTGATCCGGCTGTTCTCGGTCAGAAAGCCCGTCGCCGCAGCACAGGTCATGCCCGCCGCAAAGGCGCCAAGGATCAGGGGAAGCCCTGCGATATAGGCCAGAACGACACCGGGCAGGATGGCATGGGCGATCGCATCGCCCATCAGCGACCAGCCCTTGAGCACCAAAAAGCATGAGAGCACCGCCGCGGCGGCCGCGATCATCGCCGTCGTCAGCATGGCTTGCTGGATGAAGTCGAAGGACAGGGGATCGGTCAGCCAGGTCATGCTGCGGGATCTCGCTTTGGCGGCGCGGCGCGGCGCGCTGCGATCAGGCCGTGCTTCGGTGCGAAGACAAAGGCGAAGAGGAACAGCGCGGTCTGCAGGCAGACGATCACACCGCCCGTCGCGCCGTCCAGAAAGTAGGAGAGATAAGCGCCAAGCGCTGCCGTGCCTGCGCCAATGGCGACCGATAGCAGGAGCAGCCGGGGAAACCGGTCGGTCAGCAGATAGGCCGTCGCACCCGGCGTGACGACCATGGCGATCACGAGAAACGCGCCGACCGTCATCAGGGCTGCGACCGTGCAGGCGCTGAGCAGCGTGAAGAACATCAGCTTTAGGCGGTCCGGATTGAGACCGATGGACCGCGCATGCGGCTCATCGAAAAAGGCGACCATCAGATCTTTCCACTTCGCGGTCAGAAGCATCAGCGAGAGCCCGCCGATCAGCACGACCTGCAGGGTATCCTCGGGCGTGATGGCCAGGATGTTGCCGAAGATGATGGTCTTGATGTCGACGGGCACCGGCGAGAGCGAGTTCAGGAAGAGACCGAAGCCGAAAAACCCGGTGAAGATGAGACCGATCACGGCATCTTCCTTGAGACGCGTGCGCTGCGAGATGAAGAGCATCGCAAGGGCGGCCAGACCACCGGAGAGAAACGCGCCCAGCGCGAAAGGCAGCCCGAGCATGTAGGCGCCTGCGACGCCGGGGACGACCGAGTGGGACAGGGCGTCCCCGATCAGCGACCAGCCCTTGAGCATGAGATAGGCCGACAGGAACGCGCAGACCCCGCCAACCAGCGCGCTGACCCAGATCGCATTGGTCATGTAGGCGTAGGAGAAGGGCTCGAACAAATACGCCATCATCCGGCCCGGCCGGGGGGCCGCGCGCCCCTGACGACGTTCCGCCTGCAGCTAAGGTCGCACAAGCCCACCCACCCGCGCGCAGCCCCCCGGCGGTCGCCATGCGGGACGGTCGGGATCGCCGCGCGCGGGTGGGTGGGCTCTTGATCCATTACCTCTGTGCGTAACTTGGACAGGGGCGTGCGGCGATCCCGAAGCATTTGATCAAGGATCGGCGGGAACGGAGACGGGTCTCGGTTCCTGCGCTTCCGAGGCTTCTTCGGTTTCGCTCTGTTCCGCCGCATCCTCGTAGACCACGAAGGGGCGCTCGTCGTCGGTGATGACGGTGAGCTGGCGCGTGTCGTCATCATCGTGCAGATCCGTCCCGCCGAGGACAAAGTGGCGCAGGACGCCGCCGAAGGCAGCTTCGATGTTGTGCTGGGTAAACACCTCTGCTGTGGGACCTGCCGCCAGAACCGTGCGGTTGATCAGTACGACCCGGTCGCAGAACTCCGGCACCGAGCCGAGATTGTGTGTCGAGACCAGGAGGACGCGGCCCTCGGCCCGAAGCGCGCGCATCAGAGCCACGATCTGGTCCTCGGTTTGCACATCGACGCCGGTAAACGGCTCGTCGAGCAGAATCACCTGAGCGTTCTGTGCCAGAGCACGGGCGAGGAAGACGCGTTTTTTCTGGCCTCCAGAGAGCTCGCCGATCTGGCGAGATCGAAGCTCCGCCATCCCGACCCGTGCCAGCGCTGCCTCGACCGCGTCGTGATCGGCCTGACGCGGGATCCGAAAGAAGCCCATATGGCCGTAGCGGCCCATCATCACCACGTCCTCGACAAGCACCGGGAAGTTCCAGTCGACTTCCTCGTTCTGCGGGACATAGGCGACAAGGTTTGCGCGAAGGGCGTCCTTCGACGGCATGCCGAGGATCTCGACCGTACCGGACCGGCCGGGCGCAAATCCCATGATGGCCTTGAAGAGCGTTGACTTGCCCGACCCGTTCACGCCGACAAGGCCGCAGATCGAGCCGGTGGGCACATCGAATGTTGCATCGTTCAGGGCGCGATGGCCGTTGCGATAGGTGACCGACAGCGCGCGGGCGCGGATGCCGCTTGCCTGTGCGGTCGCGGGGCTCACTGTATCGCGCTTTCGCGGCTGAGCCCGTCGGCGATGGTCTGGGCGGTGACCCGAAGAAGATCGAGATAGGTTGGCACCGGGCCATCCGCTGCCGAGAGCGAATCGACATAGAGCACGCCGCCATAATGTGCCCCGGTCTCCCGCGCGATCTGCCGTGCCGGTTTGTCCGACACGGTGCTCTCGGAGAAGACCGCAGGGATCGCATGGGTGCGTACACCGTCGATCACCTTGCGCACCTGCTGCGGTGTGCCTTGCGCATCGGCGTTGATCGGCCAGAGATAAAGCTCCCGCAGGCCGAGATCGCGGGCCAGATAGGAGAACGCGCCTTCGGAAGAGACGAGCCAGCGCTTCTCCGCGGGCACCGCATCGATCAGGGCCTGGATCGGTGCGCGGGCGGCGCGGATCTTCTGTATGTACGCCTCGGCATTGGCGGCATAGCCATCGGCGTTGTCCGGGTCTGCCTTGGTCAGTGCGTCGCGAATGTTGGCCACGTAGATCTCGGCGTCCGAGAACGACATCCATGCATGCGGGTTCGGCTTGCCGGTGTAGGGGCCTTCGCTGATCCCCATTGGGGTCACACCGTCGCTGAGCACGGCGGAGGGCACATCGTCGAGGCGGGAGAAGAACTTCTCGAACCAAAGCTCGAGGTTCAGGCCGTTCCAGAGGATCAGGTCCGCGTCGCGGGCATTGAGGATATCGCGCGGAGTGGGGGTGTAGTTGTGGATCTCGGCCCCCGGTCTGGTGATCGAGACGACGTCTGCACCATCGCCTGCCACATTGCGCACCATGTCGGCGATCACGGTGAAGGTGGTTGCGACCTTGATCCTGTCCTTGGCGCTCGCCGGGAGCGGAAGGGCAAGCATCAATGTCAGGGCTGCCGTCAGGACAATGCGCATCGCACCGATCTCTTTTTGAACGTTTCTAATTTGTGATGTAGCGCGTGGTGGCAGCCAGGTCAATGAAACTGCAAATCATTTGCAATTAACTGGATGCGCAGGATGTCGCAGCGACGGGTTCTGCCGGGGCCGCACGCCCCTGTCGACGTCGAGAGAGGTGTATTTGCGGGCACGAGCCCACCCACCCGCGCGCGGCCCCGGCAGGTGCCGTGCCTCGTTCTTTGTCACTTCCTTTGTCGTGTCGGTCAGTTGCAAAGGCTTTTCATCTGCGCGATAAGCCGGGCATGACCAGCGATGGCCCGATCCGCGATTATGAACAGGTGCTGAAGGGCACCGGCGTGCGCATCACGCGCCAGCGCCGGGTGATCCTGCAGGTTCTCTCGGAGGCCGACGACCATCCCGATGCCGCCGAGATCTTTCAGCGTGCGTCTGCGGTGGATGCCTCGGTCTCGCTGACGACCGTCTACCGGACCATGAAGCTGCTCGAAGAGAAGGGTGAGATCCACCGCCATTCGTTCGAGGGGGGGCCATCCCGGTTCGAGCATGCGGATGCGGCCCATCATGATCATCTGATCGATCTCGACACGGGAAACGTGATCGAGTTCCGCTCGGACAAGATCGAGGCCTTGCAGCGCGAGATTGCGCGCGAGCTTGGCTATGACATCGTCCATCACAAGCTGGAGCTCTATGGCCGGCGTCGGCGCTGAGGGCGGCGCTGCCTGCGTCTCGAGGGATTGCTGTGGCCCGAGCGGGTCCGGCGCCGCCGCCGTCAGATCTCGTCGCAAATCGTTTGCAATACCAGCCAGTCGCGATCGCTGAGGGCAGGGCGGAACGGCTTGTCACCGATCGGGTCCAGCGCATCCGCGCGGCTCGCCCTGATCTTCAGTCCGGGATGAATGTCGCCATGGCGCGGGCCGGGTCGTGCGCTGACCGTGAGCTGCAACAGGAGCGCCGCATAGGGCGTACTGGGCAGATCCGCCGCCGTCAGAGCGGCGATCACGGCCTGATCGGCGGCGGTTTCCTCGGCCAGCGTGTAGCTTTGGGTCAGCAGCACCGTCGCCGCGGTCTCGGGGATCGGCTCGTCCAGCAGGTCTCCTGCGATATGGGCCAGTTTTTCGGAAACCGTCGCCTTGCGCAGGATCTTGCGCATGGGGTTGCGAGCACGGGCATGGGCGATCTGATGTGCCAGAAGGGCTGTCAGCGCCTCGGGCGTCGGTGCGGCGTCGATCATGCCGCTGAGGAGCAGGATCTCGCCCCCCGGCAGGGCAAGCGCGAATGGTGCTGGATGATCTAGCACGCTGACCTCTGCGCGTGGGGCAACGCCGTTCGCACCGACCGTCTCGCCCATGGCCAGCGCGACAAGGGCATCGAGGGCCGCGCGCCCCTCAGGCTCCGTACAGGTGGCGCCCTCCCCATCCTCGGGGATCCCGATCATCGCCAGCGCGTCGGTGCGCACGGCTGCCCCGATCACGGCGGCGCGGTCTTCGGGCACGAGATCGACGGCCCGCTCCATCAGCATCGGCATCGCCCAGATCAGTGCGCCGACGGCCCCGCCGAGGCAGAGCAGTGCAATCCATCGCCCCCAGCGCCGCCGCGGTGCCTGTGCGGACATCCTTTGAGGCCGATCCAGCGGCACGATCGTATCGATGGCCTCGATCATCTCGGCATCGGCCAGTTCGATGCGCTCGAGGCTGCCCTCGAACGGCGCCAGCAGCACCTTGGATCTGGTGTCCGACGGCAGCCGGTGCACGTTGATCAGCGGCCAGTGCGAGATCGGACGGTCATCGAGGCCCACGATCATCAGCGTCCGTTCGCCGAAACTGAGCACAACCTCGCGCATCTGGTCCGTCGGCCCGTCGCGGTAGCGGGCGATCGCCTCGAGTTTGGCGTATTTGTCGAGGGCGGTCATCGAGATGTGGAGACAGAGGGAATCGCTTGGGGGGCACGCAGACGCATGCACGCATCTTGGCGGCTTGGATCCGGCTTGTCATCTCTCGCCGAGGCTTGGAGTGGTCCCGGTGGGTGAAGCGGGCTATAGTCGCACCGAGGGGCCTGATGTAGATTCGCCGCCTGTCGCGGCGGGGAGCCTGTTATGAAACACCTTGCGATGCTCGCGGCCGCCGGATGCCTGGCAGCGCTGGCCGGATGCACCACGATCCCTGTCGAAGAGCGCGCCGCTGCCTGTGCACAGACCGATTGGACCAAGTTCGGCGTCAATGACGGCACGCTGGGGGTGCCAACCGCGGACAGGTCCGAGAAGTTCGAGGACTGCGCCGAGGTCGGTCAGCCCGCGGATCTGGCGGCCTATCAGGCGGGCCGGTCGGAAGGGCTGAAGACCTATTGCACGCTCGAGAACGGCTATCAGGTCGGGTTGGAAGGACGGAGATACGAGAACGTCTGCCCGCCCGCGCTGGCCGCGGACTTCCTGCAAGGGTTCGAGCGCGGCAAGAAGGAGCGCCCGTCCTACGCCCGCAGCCCGTCCATCGGGATCGGTGTCGGCACCGGCGGCACACGCGTCGGCGTTGGCATCGGTATCGGGCTGTTCAACGGGTTCTACTTCCACGACAGCTTCTTCCACCGCAAACGGTTCAAACACCGCCGCTTCAAGCGGCATCACCGCAAGCATCGCCGGCACAAGCGGTACTGACAGATGCCCCCGCCGCTTAGTGATTGGCTCACAGAAATGTCCGCACTGAGCCCAATCTTCCCAATGCTGCAGCGCGACGAATTGCAGCCGGAACAGAAGGACCAGACATTCGCTGGGAGTAGGTTGAGAGTAGAATTGCACAAAAATGGATCGCGGTGGGGGAAACAAACTCAGAAGAGATCCCATCCCTTTGGCAGCGTGTAGAGCCTTTTCAACCCCAAAGTAGGTGACATATTCACATCATCTTTGAGCAACGCAAGAGTGGGTTCTTGAGCGCGACGTTTTCCATCTTCACCGTGTTTGCTCCAAGGGTGAGTTGCAAATGTGCGGCGAGAAGCAGGTTTCTGGCCCAAAGCCACGCGCAACCATAGATCACGCGGCTGCATTGGCTGAATGGCTACCGTAGCCGAATTGCCGCAGCCAAGTGGTCTGCAAAGGCCTGGACACGGGCGGGGCGGCGGCGGCTTGGTGGGAACAGCATTTGCAACGGTCGCGGCGGGGCTTTGTGGCGCTCGAGCAACTGAACCAAGCGGCCGGTGGACAGATCCTCGGCGATGTCAAGTTCGGATTTCAACGCAATTCCAACACCCTGCACGCACCACTTGCGAACCAGCCCTCCGTCATTTGAGATCCGCGATCCTGAAACGATGACCGTCCGGCGCTTGTTGCCTTCGGCAAAGTCCCACTGGTTGTCGAGCATATCACCGAACCGCATCAGGATGCAGTCATGGACGGCCAGGTCAGTGGGCGTTTCTGGTCGGCCGAAGCGGGCGATATAGTAGGGTGACGCGCAAACGACGCGCGAACGATCGCCCAATGGCATCACGCGGAGCGAACTGTCTGCGACGGGGCCAAACCGGATCGCGATGTCAATCCCTGCCCCGACGATGTCCGCATAGCCATCTGCCAAGTCGAGATCAAAGCGAACTTCTGGGTACTGATGTTGGAAACGGTCGATCTCGGGCGCTACGACCATCCGGCCCAAGTCGCGGGGCGCACTTAGCCTGATCAGACCCGAAAGCGTTTGATCGCCATGTCTGATCCGTGACTCTAGGGCCAAGGCGTCTTCCAGCAAGGCATCGGCACCCTCCCAAAGGGTCCGCCCCGCTTCGGTTAGGCTTATTGACCGGGTCGTCCGGTTCAACAAGGTCACACCAAGATGCGCCTCTAGCGCTGCAAGCCGTTCAGAAACCGTAGTGGACGACACACCCAGCTCCCGCGCGGCGGCGGCCAAGCTGCCAAGCTCGACAATCGTTCGAAACACGCGAAGCTGATCGAGGTTCATTGGACGGGTTTTCCGGATAGAGACCTCAGGCTAAGCCTGTTTATCCGGCAATCCAAAAGACGTAAACCTAATCCCACGCAATCAAGGAGGCACCTATGGCGAAACTGACCATCACCGGAAACGTGCTCGTGAAAGAGGGGCATATCGATTTCGTGCGCGCCGAACTGGAGAAGCTGATCCCGATCACGCGCGCCGAGGCCGGGTGCATTCAGTACGATCTGCATCAGGACAACGAAGATCCCCGGTACTTCATGTTCTATGAGAACTGGGAAAGCCGCGAGCTCTGGCAGACCCACATGCAGAACGACCACTTGCAGGCGTACATGAAAGCCACCGACGGCATGGTCGAGAAGTTCTGGCTTCACGAGCTGACGCATATCGCGTGAACCGACCAGCCCGGTGCGGGGCCCGCCCCGGCACCGGAAGCCACACGTTGCAGGAGGTGCCCATGAAAGCCGTTGGCATAACCCACTACCGGCCCATAGACGTGGATGGAGCGTTCGTGGACGTCGATCTTCCAAAACCGTCTCCGACCGGGCGTGATGTTCTGGTCGCGGTCAAAGCGGTGTCGGTCAATCCGGTGGACACGAAGGTCCGACGCAATGGCGGGGACAAAGTCGAGGACCCAGCGCGGATCCTGGGCTGGGATGCCTCGGGGATCGTGCAAGCGGTCGGGCCGGATGTGACGCTGTTCAAAGCGGGCGACGAGGTCTACTACGCGGGCGACATTACCCGGTCCGGCTCAAACGCCGAGTTTCAACTGATCGACGAGCGGATTGTCGGCGTTAAGCCGACGACACTGTCGTTTGCCGAGGCCGCCGCCCTGCCGCTGACAACCCTTACGGCATACGAGTCGTTTTTCGATCGTCTGGGCATCGGCAGGGACGGTGGGAATCGGGGCGAGAGCGTTCTGATCATCGGGGCCGGGGGCGGTGTTGGCTCGATCGGCATTCAGCTGGCGAAGGCGGCGGGACTGACGGTGATCGCAACCGCCTCCCGACCTGAAACGTCGGCATGGGTCACCGAGTTGGGCGCGGACCACGTGGTGAACCACCGTGAGGACATGGTCGTTCAGGTGCGTGCGTTCGGACTGCAGCATGTCGACCACATCGCCATCTTCAACGACATGCGCCACTGGGCGACGGCGGTCGAGTTGATCCGACCGCAGGGCGGGATCGTGACGATTGATGACACGAACCTGCCGATGCCAATGGAGGGCATGAAGTCCAAAGCAGCGGCGCTGCATTGGGAGTTCATGTTCGCCCGTGCCATGCACCAGACGCCGGACATGATCGAACAGCACAAATTGCTGAGCTATGTTGCCGGGGAGATCGACGCCGGGCGTATTCGAACGACGCTGGATACGGTTCTGACCCCAATCAACGCAGCCAACATGACCAAGGCCCATGCGATGATCGAGGCCGGAACCGCCAAGGGCAAGATCGTGCTTGAAGGCTTCTAGGCCGATCGCCGCACGGCTGCGCCAAAAGCGCAGAAAACGCGGGCCAACTGTGACGACGCTGTGGCGTGAGAGAAATCAAAATTCCGGAGGACGATCATGCAGATCAGGCAAGCAGTTGGAGAAACACCGGAAGAACGGTTGGCAGATCTGGGCCTAGAGTTGCCTCCGGTTCCGGAGGCCGTCGCGGACTATGTCACCCACACGCAGATTGGCAACGTGATCTACACGTCCGGTATGCTGCCGTGGATCGGGGGAGAGCTTCAGTTCACCGGGCATATGGGCGCGGATTTGACCGTCGAGCAAGGCTACGAGGCTTTTCAGCTTTCTGCCCTCAACGGGCTGTCGCTTTTGAAATCGATCACCGGGGACCTCTCGAAGGTCGTCCGTATCCATCGCCTCGAGGGCACTGGCGCCGCGACGCCCGATTTCACGGACATGCCCCGGGCTCTGAACGGCGCGTCCCATTTGGTCAACGTCGTCTTCGGTGAGCGCGGCGCGCATTCCCGGATGATCTATTCGAACCCATCCATGCCGATCAATTGTGCCACGCTCGTGGTGTTCTGGGCGGAGATCGAACCATGACCCTCGACCTCTCGCAGGAATTTATCGACCGGCGCGACAATGGCCATGTTGGAGACCGCTTGGTGTCCGAGACCGAGACGATGCGGATCTGGCACATTCATGCCCGGCCCGGCGATCGTCTGAAAGTGCACACCCATGTGCTGGATTACTTCTGGACGATCCATACAGCGGGGCGCGCACGCAATCATCAGCCGGATGGCACATTCTTTGACGTCGACTATGCGCCCGGAGACACCAAGCACATGAGCTTCGCCGCCGGCGAGCGAATGAGCCACAGCCTCGAGAACATCGGGGACACCGATCTGATCTTCACAACTGTCGAGTTCAAGACGTCGGCCAACGCCCCGTTGCCGCTCGACTGAGTCCTGATGAGACCGCGGGAGTAAACGCAATGACCACCCCTTTTGTCATCGGCCAAATCGGCCTGTCGTTCCATGCCGCGGCGACAGCAGTCCTGACCGAAGTGTTGAAGGATCTCGGTCATACAGTCGAGATCCGCGAAGCACCGCACGAGGAGATGTTCCGAATGCACCAGGCGGGCGAGGTGGATCTGGTCTGCTCGGCCTGGCTGCCAGATTCCCATCAGGTCTACATCGCCCCTTACGAGGCAGAGATTGAAAAGCTGGGTGTCATCTACACACCTTACTGCATTTGGGGTGTCCCAACCTACGCACCGGCAGACCTGACATCGGTCGAGGACCTCGCGCGCCCCGACATCGCCAGCCAATTCCGCAAGCTGATCCAGGGCATCAATCCGGGCGCCGGGATCAGCCGGTTTTCGCGCCAGATGGTTGATGACTATGGTCTGGCAACACTGGGCTTTCATTTTGAAAACGGGTCGCTCGACGACTGCACGGGCGCATTCCTGGACACCATAGAATCAGAAGAATTGGCCGTTGTGCCTTTGTGGCGACCGCAGTGGCTGCACAACGAAGTGGAGATGCGGGAGCTTCAAGACCCGAGGGGTCTTCTCGGCGGCCAGGATGACGCTACGCTGGTCCTGCGGAGCGACGCAAAAGCAAAGCTGAGTGCGACAGGCCTGCAGTTTCTGCGTAACGTTTCGGTTGGCAATACTGGTGTTTCGGAAATCGATCACGCGATGTGTCGAAATGGAGTCGCCCCAGGCGATGCTGCTAGAGCGTGGATCAGTCGCAACCAATCTCTCATCGAGAGCTGGATCGCGTAGGCGTCTTTGTCATTTGGCTCTGACGCTTCGTCGATAGTGTCAGCTTTTCAGAGATACCCAAATCAAATGGTGCTTCGAACGTCAAACATTGGCGCAGTTTGCGGATAGACGAACGTCGGCTTTTGGAGTCGGAGCTAAATTAAGGCGTTTTTGCGAGACGGCAGGTTTGTCCCCGACAGCGGACTTCTAACAAGCCGCCTGTTTGACAGTTCCCAATGAGGAAAGATCTCAGGTGGCTTACTCCGCAGCCTGCGCTGTCGTAGTCCCGTGCTCGGCGAGGAAGCGTTCGGCCTCGAGCGCGGCCATGCAGCCCATGCCCGCCGAGGTCACGGCCTGGCGATAGATATGGTCGGTCACGTCTCCGGCAGCATAGACGCCGGGGATCGAGGTTGCGGTGGAATCCGGTGCGGTGACGACATAGCCGCCCATATGGGTCTCGAGCTGATCCTTCACCAGTTCCGATGCAGGTGAATGGCCGATGGCGATGAAGACGCCCGCGGCGGAGACCTCCTGCGCCTCTCCGGTCTTGGCGTGGGCCAGCCGCGCGCCCGTGACGCCGTCAGTGTCGGTGCCCAGCACCTCTTCCAGCTGATGATCCCAGATCACCTCGATCTTTTCATGCTCCCGCAGGCGCTTTTGCAGGATCTGCTCGGCACGGAGACTGTCGCGGCGATGCACCAGCGTGACCTTGGAGGCGAGGTTGGCGAGATACAGAGCCTCCTCGACCGCGGTGTTGCCGCCGCCGATCACCATCACCTCCTTGCCGCGATAGAAGAACCCGTCGCAGGTGGCACAGGCCGAGACACCGAAGCCCTTGAATTTCTCTTCCGACGGCAGGCCCAGCCATTTGGCCTGAGCGCCTGTCGCAAGGATCACGCTGTCAGCGTGCCAGATCGTGCCGCTGTCACATTCCGCCACGAAGGGGCGCTGGGACAGATCCAGCTTGTGCACATGGTCGGCGATGATCTCGGTGCCGACAGCCTTGGCGTGCGCCTCGAACTGGAGCATCAGATCGGGGCCCTGGGTCTCGATGACGGATGGCCAGTTCTCGACCTCGGTCGTTATGGTCAGCTGTCCGCCCGGCTGAATACCCTGCAGAAGCACCGGGTTCAGCAAAGCGCGCGAGGCATAGACCGCCGCCGTGTACCCCGCCGGGCCGGAGCCGATGATCAAAACGCGGGTTGAACGGGTGTCGGCCATGCTGGGCTCCTTGGGTACGAATGTGCGTTATCAGGTGAGGCCTTGGGCGGACATCGCCAAGGCCCTATGTTTGGGGCGGCAAGATGGAGGTGTCGGATGCGCGTTGCAACCGTGATCACGCTGTTGTGGGGTCTGATGTCAGCGATGGCCGCTCAGGCCGCCGATGTGATGAGCGCCGACGTCGCGCGGGCGGCGGCCTTGGAAGGCGAGGTCGTGCTGGTCGATATCCGCACGCCCGAGGAATGGGCCGCGACCGGTGTGCCGGATGTGGCGGTGCCGCTGAACCTGCACGACAAGGGGTTTATCGAAGGGCTGCGCGCGCTGATGGCGGACAATCCGGGCAAGCCGCTTGCCATGATCTGTGCGACGGGCGGGCGGTCGAGCTTTGCCACCGATGCCTTGGAGAAGCAGGGCGTGTCGGTGATCAACGTTGTCGAGGGGATGATGGGTTCGGCCGCCGGGCCGGGCTGGCTGAAACGGTCCTTGCCCGTGCGTACGCCGGACGCGCCTGTCGCAACGGAGTGAACCCACGCTTGCCCAGCCCGCGCGCCGGTGCTATCCGCCGCCGCCATGGCCAAGCAGCTCGACTACCACGCGATCTCCGAGATCTTCCGCCGGTTTCAGGAACGTGACGCCGAGCCCGAGGGCGAGCTTGAGCATGTGAACGTCTACACGCTGGTCGTCGCGGTGGCGCTGTCGGCACAGGCGACGGACAAGGGCGTGAACCGGGCGACCCGCGGGCTGTTCGCGGTGGCCGACACGCCGGAGAAGATGCTGGCGCTCGGCGAAGAAGGCGTGATCGAGCACATCAAGACCATCGGGCTCTACCGCAACAAGGCCAAGAACGTCATCAAGCTGAGCCGTATTCTGGTCGAGGAGTATGGCGGCGTCGTCCCATCCTCGCGTGCGGCGCTGTCCTCGTTGCCCGGTGTCGGGCGCAAGACCGCCAACGTCGTCCTCAACATGTGGTGGCGCCATCCTGCGCAGGCGGTGGACACGCACATCTTCCGCGTTGGCAACCGAACCGGCATATGTCCCGGAAAAGATGTCAACGCTGTGGAAAGGGCGATCGAGGATAACGTCCCCGCCGAATACCAGCTTCACGCCCATCACTGGCTGATCCTGCATGGGCGCTATATCTGCAAGGCCCGAAAGCCTGACTGTCCGAAATGTCCGATACAGGACCTCTGCACTTCCGAGGAGAAGACGATTTGACCGAACGTTTGGATGTGGTTGCCATCGGCAACGCGATTGTCGATGTCTTCGGACAGGTGGAAGACGCGTTCCTGACCGAGAACGGTGTCGACAAGGGCATCATGCAACTGATCGATCAGGATCGGGCTGCGGCGCTCTATATCAATATGCCTCCTGCGAAAGAACTCTCCGGCGGATCCGCAGCGAACACAGCGGCCGGGGTCGCGGCGATTGGCGGCAAGGCCGGCTTCATCGGCAAGGTGCGGGACGACCAGCTTGGTCAGATCTTCGCGCATGATCTTCGGGCCCAGGGGGTCGAGTATCACGGGCCATTCACAGCGCCCGACAGCGCGCGGGAGACATCCCGGTCGCTGATCCTTGTTACTCCGGACGCCGAGCGGTCGATGAACACGTTTCTCGGTGCGTCCGTTGATCTGGTGCCAGAGGATATCGACGAGGCGCTGCTGGGCCGGGCTGACTGGCTCTACCTCGAGGGCTATCTCTTCGACACGCCCGAGGCCAAGCAAGCCTATGCCCGGGCAATCGCGGCGACCAAGGCAGGAGGCGGCAGAAGCTCGATCACCGTCTCGGATCCCTTCTGCGTCGATCGGCATCGTGCGGATTTCCGCCGACTGATCGCCGAGGAGATGGATCTTGTCTTCGCAAACGAGGCGGAAGTCCTGTCGCTCTATGAAACCGATGATCTCGACAGTGCGCTGACGCAGGTCGGCAAGGATGTGGCCATGGCGGCGATCACGCTTTCAGAGAAAGGGGCCGTCGTCGTTCGCGGGGATCAGCGGACCTCGGTGTCGGCGCTGCCGGTCGACGTGGTTGACACGACCGGGGCAGGAGATCTTTTTGCTGGCGGCTTCTTGGCGGGACTGGCTCAGGGTGCCGATGATGCACGCTGCGCTTCCATGGGCTGTGCGGCGGCGGGCGAGGTCATCAGCCACGTCGGGGCGCGACCCGAAGCGAATCTCAAAGACGTGATTGCGGCGCTCTAGGCCAGGTCTCGGCGAAGGAGTGCCATCGAGCAGGACGTACATCGCACACCACTCGCGCACGAGTGGCAATGGATCCCACGGTAAGGAATTTTTAACCAGCGTCCTGCGAAAGATTAAGCGGAGATGCGGCATTCTCTCTTTGAAGATGAATCTTGAGGTTGTATCATCTCGATGATTTGATCATAGTCTCAGTGATCTAGCGGGTGCGGGGGAGCACCGGAGCGAGACGACAGGGGGCCAAATTGCGACAGAGCTCTTATGCTAAGCTATTTGCGATAGCATTTACGGGGAGCATGATCGGCGCGGCGACGCCCGCATGGTCATTCGATGATCCCAACACCTTCAACGGCGCGGCGAGCTGCACCCAGGCCGGATGTCATGAGCTGACATCGCCGGCAACAGGTGCTGGTGTCGACAGAAATGAATATGATGTGTGGACCCGTGGCCCGCATGCCCAGGCTTATCAGGTCCTTCTGACCGACCGTGCGAACCGCATCGCGCGCAACATGCGCGTCGGTGATCCGACCCAGGCAACGTTCTGTCTCGAGTGTCACGCAGCCAACGTGCCGCCGTCGCAACAGGGGGTGCAGTTCAACATCACCGAAGGTGTGACGTGCGAATCCTGCCACGGTGGTTCCGGCCAATGGTTCGACACCCACAGTGCTGGCGGGGTCGATCGGGCAACGCTGCGCGCTCAGGGCATGATCCCGACCGAGGATCCGATCCGTCGTGCAGAGATGTGCCTCGATTGCCATTTCGGGGCCAAGGATCAGTTCGCCGGGCACAAGCTGATGGGTGCAGGGCACCCGCGGATCAGCTTCGAGCTTGACAGCTATACCGAGATCAATGCGCACCACACGGTGGATGCCGACTATCTCGAGCGGAAGACCTACATCGACGGGATGCGCACGGCGGCCATTGGTCAGGCCATGTCGATCGCCCGCCGGATGGAGCTGTTGGCTGACAATCAGACCGGCACGATCGGCTTCTTCCCAGAGTTTGTGTTCTTTGACTGCCACGGCTGCCATGCGCCGATGTCCGTCAAGCGCCGGGCGTCGGCGAACAAGCGTGGCCAGCCCAAGCTTGATGACGCCCATATGCAGATGCTCAAGGTCCTCGTTGCGGCGGCAGACCCGGGTCTCGCGGGCCGGATCGAAGGCGATCTGAAAGCACTGCATCGGGCCGCTGGGCAAAGCCGCGGTGCACTCGTTGGTGCTGCCCGGCGCATGCGGGACACGGCCCTTCAGGCGGTGCAGGTTCTGGCCTCTGAGGGCTATACTGCGCAGGACATGCAGGACGTGCTGCGCACGCTGGCCTCCAGTGCTTCGAACGGACGGTATTCGGACTACGCTTCGGCGGAGCAGTCGGCGCTTGTGATCGACTCGACGCTCGCTGCCATGGTCAACAACGGGCACATTGACGACGCATCGTATGACCGGCTCAGCACCGCGCTCGACCGGGTCTTCGCGACCGTCCAGGACGACGACAGTTATAACGCCTCGCGATTTGTGAGTGCCATGCGATCATTCCAGGCCGCAATCCAGTAACCTTTCGTGCCCTATTTGACGTGCGGCTTCCGGGCCGCACACAGACCATAAGAAGGCGAGACCGACTGTGACCCAATACAAGGTAGCCATCATTGGCTCCGGCCCGGCCGGGATCAGTGCAGCAACCCGCGCCGCTTCGATGGGACTGAGCCACATCCTGATCGAGCGCGCGCCGCAGCTGTCGAACACCATCAACAAGTACCAGAAGGGCAAGTACATCATGGCGACGCCGGATCGCCTGCCCCTGCGTGCCGAGGTGCCGTTCGAAGCTGACAGTCGGGAAAAGATCCTGGAGACGTGGACGTCGAAAGTGAACCAGCTTGGCGTCAATGTCCGCTACAACGCCGAGGTCGAGGGGATCGAAGGAGAGCAGGGCGCCTTTCGGGTCATGCTGGCAGGCGGAGAAGCGGTCGAAGCCGAGACGGTTGTGGTCGCCATTGGCCTGCAGGGCAATCTGCGCAAGATGGGCGTTCCGGGCGAAGACAACGGCCTGACGCACTATCAGCTCGATGACCCCAAGGATTACTGGGACAAGGACATCGTGGTTATCGGCGCAGGGGATGCGGCGATCGAAAACGCGGTCGCTCTGGCGCAGAACGACAACCGGGTGACGATCGTGAACCGCAAGCGCGAGTTCAGCCGTGCAAAGCCGGGCAACGTCTCGCAGATCATGTCGGCCATCAAGGACGAGATGATCGAGTGCGTCTACAATGCCTCGCCAATTCAGGTCGGTGATGGAACGATCTCGCTGAAGACGCCGGATGGCGAGCGGATCCTACGCGCCGACCGCGTGATCGCGCGGATCGGGGCCATCGCACCGCGCAAGTTCGTCGAATCCATCGGCGGTGTGTTCGAGGAAGGGGCTGATCTGCCGCGCGTCTCGGAGACATACGAGTCCGACCGTCCCGGCATCTACTATATCGGTGCGCTCGCCGGCTATCCGCTGATCAAGCACTGTCTCAACCAGGGCTATGAGGTCATCCAGACCATCGCCGGATCGCCGGTTGACGGCTCGGACATTCCGCTGCTGGCCGAGAAGTTCCAGGGCATCAGCCAAGGTCGCCCGGTCTACGATATCCTGAACGAGATCCGCGACAACATCGCGATCTTCCGCGGTCTGACGATCCTTCAGCTGCGCGAGTTCCTGCTCGACGCGGATGTCGGTGTGAAAAGCCCGGGCGAGATGATCATCAAAAAGGGCGAGGCGGGCGACAGCCTGTTCCTGGTCCTTCGCGGTTCGGTCGATATCCCGGTTGGTCCCGACAAGACGTTCACGATCCACCAGGGCTCGTTCTTCGGGGAGATGGGTCTTGTCATGGGCCGTCGGCGCTCCTCCGACGCGCTGGCCAGCAAGGAGGGCGGCTGCGTCGTGATCGAAGTGCCGCGCACCGCGGCGCTGAAGCTGCTCGCCTCCTCGACAACTGCGCGCAAGATGATGAACGACCTGATCGTTCTTCGCAAACTGCAGACCTTCCTCAGCCCGGATCTCGATGTCCGCGACCTGCAGGAGATCATGGAGACTTACGAGGTCGTCCAGTTCTCGCGCGGCGAAGTGCTGATGCAGGAAGGCGCCGACGCTGATGCGGTCTACGTGATCCAGTCCGGCTCGTGCGCGATCACCAAGAACATCGAAGGCAACGACGTCGTCATCAACTATGTGCCAGCAGGCAATCTGCTGGGCGAGATGGCGCTGATCAACAACGCGCCGCGTAACGCGACGGTGCGGGCGGCCATCGGGGTCGAAGCGATCAAGATCGACGCCAACCTCTTCAAGCAACTGCTCGAGCGGAAACAGAAGCTGCGCGCGGTGGTCCAGAGGATCGCCGAGGAACGTGCCGCGGGCGCAGGTGCCCGAACCACGGCCAACGATCAGAAGAGCCGGATCGTCGATTTCCTCATGTCTAACGGAATTGGTGAGGCGACGAATGCGATCGCCATCGATACCAAGCTCTGTGTGCGCTGTGATTACTGCGAAAAAGCCTGTGCGGAGACGCATGACGGCATCCCGCGGCTCGACCGCGAAGCGGGGCCGACCTATGCCGAGCTGCATATCCCGATCTCGTGCCGCCATTGCGAGCATCCGCACTGCATGGCCGATTGCCCGCCGAACGCGCTCTATCGCTCGCCGGGCGGTGCGGTCATGGTCAACGATACCTGCATCGGCTGCGGAAACTGCGCGCGGAACTGCCCCTACGATGCGATCCGCCTCAGCGCCAAGCCGAAGAAGCGCGGCCTGCTGCTGACCTGGCTGCTGTTTGGCTTTGGCGATGCGCCGGGCGAACGCCGCCCTGCCGTGAAGACCGCCGACAACAAGGAGGTCGCGCGCAAATGTGACCTTTGCGAGGACGTGCGCGGTGGACCTGCCTGTGTGCGGGCCTGCCCCACGGGTGCGATCATTAGGATCGGGCCGGAAGGGTTGCTTGAGAAGATCCAGGAGGCGGTCTGATGAATCTGCAGAGGGGGTTTCTGGACAATCGCAGCTGGTTCCTGATTGCGGTTCTGATCAGCATTCTGGCGCTGGTCGCCTATGTGGTGCACAGCCCGATCGGCGGGCGCGACGGCTCGACCGCGGTGGGCTATGGCCTTGGCGGTGTCTCGGCGTTCCTGGTGCTGTATCTGTCGATCCTGGGCATCCGGAAACGGCGGTTCCGTTCGTCCACCGGGCTCCGCCGCAATGCGGTGTCTGCCCACGTCTATCTCGGCCTTGCGCTGATCTTTACGGCGACCCTGCACACTGGGTTCGAGTTCTCCTGGTCGATGCACACGCTTGGCTACGTGTTGCTGCTCTTGGTGATCGGCTCGGGGATCTTCGGGATCTCGATGTATGCCAGCCTGCCGGACACGATCTCGCGGAACCTTTCAGAGCAGATCGTCGAGAAAAAGCGCTTCGATGCCTCGAACCTCGAGCAGCTCGAGACGGATATGGAAGACATCGACCAGCGTCTGGAACGCGCGATGGGCTTCCTGCCGGACGTCTTCCGCCCGCCGGTTCAGGCGTCGCTGGAGAAGACCAAGATCGGCGGAGGATTGTTCAGCATTCTCTCCGGATCGTCCAAACGCTGCGCGACCTCGAAGGCGCTGGTTGAGGTGCGCGACCTGATCGATCGCGGCCATTTCTCGGACGAGGAGCGCCGCCGTCTGGTCGACGTCAACATGGACCTCGCGCGTAAACGTGAGATCGCTGCCGCGCTGCGCCGGGATGGGCGCTATCGCGCGCTCTTGCAGATATGGCTCTGGTTCCATGTGCCGCTCACCTCGGCGCTGATCCTCGCGCTGATCGCTCACGTCATTGTCGTCTTCTTTTACTGGTAGCGCGTCATGAAAGTCCTGCTTGTAACGCTCCGCAAACGTGCCGGTTCCGAGGATGTCTCGCGCCGCGAAACCATGCTGGAAGGCGATCAGATCCGCATCGGGCGCGGTGTCGCGATGGAGATCAATCTCCCCGACATTGATGTCGACTTCCACCATGCCTCGCTGCAGAACCTCGGCGCCGGTCTGTCCATGGTCGCCGTCAGCGACAGTGGCCTCAGGGTCGGCAAGCGCTCGCAGCCGCAGGTCCAGATGGGCGGCGGCGAAGAGGTGCAGATCGGGCGCTACAAGTTCCGCTCGGAAGCCGGGCGCGACGGGGCCGATTTTGTCCTGATCATGGAAGAAGCGCCGGAGGAGGCGAAGAAGCGCCGCAGCCGCGCGGGCTCGAAACGTCGCCTTGCCGAAGTGCTGCCAAGCCGGCGGATGCTGGGCTGGGTCATTTCGCTGGCAGTGGTCGGCTTGTTCTTCGCCTGGCCGATGTCGGACGTGCTGACCCGCGAGGCCGCGAACGATGACATCTTCGTCGTGGACGGCATGGCGCGGACCGATGTGCCCGAGCCAACGGTGATGGAGATCGCCTGGTCTTCGGGGCCGATCTCGGAAAGCCATGCGATGATCCAGGATGATTGCGCGGCCTGCCACCTGCGCCCGTTCGAGATGACCACGAACAATGCGTGTCTGGCCTGCCACGCCACGTCGACCAATCACGCCGATATCGAGAAGCATCCCGCCGTGTCGCTGGAGAACACGCGCTGCGCCTCGTGTCACAAGGAACACAATGGCGGTCTCGCGCCGGTCGATACGGCCTCGACGGCGTGCGCGACCTGTCACTCGGATATCAAGAGCGTCTCAGCCGAGAGCCAGCTCGGTAACATCTCGGGCTTTGCGACCGATCACACGCCCTTCAAGCTGGCGGTGATCGTCGGGGTCGATCAGGGCGCCGATGGCTCTCTGACACCGCAGGTCGAGCGGGTGCCCTTTGATCCGAAGAACCCGCCGCTGGAAGGCTCGGGCCTGAAGTTCCCGCATGCCAAGCACCTGCAGGAAGGCGGCATGAAAACCGCTGATGGCCAGGTCCAGCTTCAGTGCGCGGACTGCCATGTCCAGGAGCCGGGCGGCAAGCTGATGCGGCCGATCAAGTTCGATCGCGATTGCTCCGGCTGTCACGAGATGCTCTTCAACGCGGGCGGTCTTGAGCGTCTTCTGCCGCACGCGCAAGAAGACGAGGTTGCGCGGATCGTCAACGATCACTTTATCGCCGCGGCCCTGGATGGCACCCTGGATGCGAGCGTCCAGGCCGCCCCTGTGGCCGCCGCGGTCAAGACCAAGCGCAAGCGCCGGATCGCTGGCCAGAACACAAACCGCACCCGCCAGTCGCTGAGCAGCGATCAGCGCGGGCAGGCCATCAAGGCGGCACAGAACTTCGCGGTGCAGCAGATGGATGTGATCTTCGGCTCACGCCTCTGCGGGACCTGTCACGAGGTGCGCAAGAACAAGGACGCGGAAGGCGTGGACCGCTGGCGCGTCGAGCCTGCACTGCTTCAACGCCACTGGATGCCTCGCGCGAAATTCGATCACGATCCGCACCGGGTCATGGATTGCACCAACTGCCACAATGCTCCGGTCTCGAAAGCGTCTTCGGATGTGCTGATGCCGGGGATCGAAACCTGCCAGAGCTGCCATCAGGGGGAAGGGGAACTTGATGGCGCCCGGTCAGAGTGCGTCGACTGTCACGAGTATCACATACCGACCCGGACACCGATGTCGCCGGAGCATGCCGAGATCTTCGAGGCACGCGCCAGCGCCCGGCAACGGTCGAAACCGGCCCAGCAGTAGGTAGGGCCTCTTCTAGTCTGAACGTTCCCGGGGGACATGATGGGATTTGAGCGGAAAAGTAGAATTGAGGGGGCGGTCGCACACGCTAAAGTGTTTCCGCTAGACTTTTCATCAATTTCGCGAGAGAATCTCGCCAGAGGGGTCAAAAAATTGGGTTGGGAGGCCAGCAAGATGCGAGCCATGTTCGCCCTTTGCGTCGCCGCTGCGGTTGCGTTGTCCGCATCCGAAGGACAGGCGCATGATGTGACCGCTCTGGGTGCCACGACCTGTGGGCAATCCACCTGCCATTCCGCTGACAAACCCTGGCCGAACTCATCCGTCACCCAGCGCGAGTATGTGGTGTGGCGGGAGAAGGATCCTCACGCGAAGTCGTTCAACACGCTGCAGACCAAGAAAGCCTCGAGCATCGCGCGCAATCTTGGGCTGGGGTCGCCGACCTCGGCGAAACTCTGCCTCGACTGCCATACGTTCAACATTGCGCCGGACCATCGCGAGGCGACCTTCAACCAGGCCGACGGCGTTCAGTGTGAGGCGTGCCACGGCGCTGCGTCGGAATGGCTGGGTGTGCACCAGGCCGGCCTCTACTTCTATGCTCGGAATGTTCAGGAAGGCATGTACCCGACGACCGATCCGGTTGCGCGGGCCGAGCTTTGCCTGTCGTGCCACATGGGCACGACCGAGAAGTTCGTGGATCACCGCATGTTCGTGGCGGGCCACCCGCGCCTGCCGTTCGAGCTTGGCTTCTACACCTGGTTCTCGGAATCGACCCCGGGCCGCACGACCGGCTACGCGCACTTCTCGGTCGATGATGACTATCTCCAGCGCAAGCCATGGCCGTTCGGGGTCCGTGTGTGGTCGATCGGTCAGGCAATCCAGATGCGCAAGCTGATGGAACTGATGACCGATCCGAAGACCGGTCAGGAAGGCCTGTTCCCGGAGTTCGCGTTCTTCGAGTGCCATTCGTGCCACAACACGGGGCTCGACGGGTCTCAGGCGGACAGCCAGACCGGTGTGCCGCGGATCAACGATGCGAACGCCTACTTCGTGCAGCTCGCAGCGACACTTGTTGACAACCGTCTCGCAGGGCAGCTTCGCTCGGACATTGCGCGGGTGCGCGGAGCGGCCGGGTCGTCCTGGGGCAATATGCGCGGCGCAGCAGGAACGCTGAAGAAGCGCCTGGATCTGCTGGTCAGCAGGCTCAAATCCAAGGAGTTTAGCGACCGCGACACGCGGTACGCGCTGGAGCAGATTGCTGCGGCATCGAACCGTGGTCTCTTCAAAGGATACTACGACTCAGAGCAAGCCATCCTGGCAGCGGGATCGCTTGTGGACGAGCTGGACAAGCTCGAAGTGTTGGCCCCGGGTCAAGCGGTTGCCGCACAGGCGGCGGTCCGTAAAGGGCTGAACGCATTCGTGTCGGTTGATAATTACCGACCCAAACAGCTGCGCGCGGCATTGAACGAAGCCGCGAGACTTGCCCGATGAAGCCTATTAAATCAGTAACCGGAGAATGGAGTTTATAACGATGCTCATTCGTAGATCCTTCCGCTCAGTTATTCTCGCCAGCGCAGGAACGGCATTGACCGCCTCGCTGGCGGCGGCACAGGTGGGGCCCGCATGGGACAAACCGACCTATACCGAAGACGGCAACCTGGCGATCGCCGAGCAGGGTGAGCTTGTTGCACCGCGCGACCCGCACTCGGACGCGTTCAAGGACAGCCCGTTCCCATCAGCCGTGCAGTGCGCCGAATGTCACCAGAAGATCTTCTGGGAGTGGGCCTCGTCGAACCACGCCTATGCGTCGATCTCGCCGATGTTCCACAAGTTCGAACAGCGCATCAACGATCTGGCCTCGGGCACGATCAACACGTTCTGTGTGCGCTGCCACCAACAGATCGGCACGCAGCTCGACGAGCCGCGCTGGCAGGCCCTGTGGGAACGCTCGCAGATCGCCCGCGAGGGCATCACCTGTGTGACCTGTCACCGCGTGTCCGAGGAGTTCAACAAGGTGAACGGTCAGCGCCACGTGCAGCCGGGCACCATCTATGAGCCGATGTACAACTCTTCGAACGCGCCGGGTGTTGCGACGGTTTTGCAGGACAAGGAACGCTACAAGGTCTCGGAGAAGCGTGAGGAGGACGGCTCGCCGATCCACACCGGCGCCATCGAGTTCCCGCAGATCAAGCGTGCTGACTTCTGCGTTTCGTGCCACCAGGTCGCCGTGCACCCGGGCATCAAGCTCGAGGTTGTGTGGGAGCAGTACCGCGCCTCGCCCGCGGCCGAGCATGGCATCACCTGCCAGCAGTGCCACATGGGCAAACGCCCGGGTATTCCGTCCTATGACAACCGCCCGGCGGATGATCCCGAGGCCTATGAGAAGTGGCCGGTGGCCATCGTGAACGGTCGCCCGGTCGGCGATCCGAACCGCGACCACCACAACCACGCGTTCTTCGGGCCGGGCTATCCGATCGCGCACCCCGGGATCTTCCCGTTCAACCCGCGCGCTCTGCGCTGGCCGATCACGACCTGGCTCAAGTTCAACCACCGCGAGCCATGGGGCGATCCGGATTGGGAGGACGATGTCGAAGCCGGTCTGATCCAGGCCGAATTCCCGCCGGAGTGGTCGGACCGTCAGGAGCGGGAGACCGCCAAATACGTGATCGATCAGAACCTGCGGATGCTGGAGCTGAAGCGTCAGGACCGGATCGCGGTCATGGAAAATGGCTCGCGCATCGATGGCCCGTTCTTCGACGGTGATACCCCGCGGGTTGGCGAGAGCCTGAATGTCCGCTACCGCATCACGAACCTGGACGAAGGGCACAACCTGCCGTCGGGGTCGCTGGGTGCACAGCCGGAGATATGGTTCAACGTCGCGCTGATCGATCCGGACGGGCAGATCGCCTGGGAATCGGGCCACGTCGACAAGTACGGCGACATGGTCGACCTGCACTCGATCGAACTGGCCGAGGGCACGATCGAGCATGACGACCAGCTTGTGAACCTGCAGACCAAGTTCCTCGTGACCGGCGTCAAGGGGCCGGACCGCGAGATGTATCTGCCGGTGAACTTCGACATCGACCAGATCCCGCACATCCGCCCGTCCGGTGTGCCGAGTTCGGTTCTCAACCACCCGCCGTTCATCCGGATGGAGGGCCGGTCGATCCCGCCGCTCGGATATCGCGATGCGGACTACACCATCCCGTCGGAAGCCTTCTCCAAACCCGGCAAGTACCGCTTGCAAAGCCGGATGCGGAGCCGCGCCGAGCCGATCTACTTCATGAAGTTCGTGTTTGCGACCGATGAGATGATCCGCACAATGAACGAATGGATGATCGACATTCACCCGGCAGCGGTCGAGTTCGAAGTCCAGTAAGGAGGGGTCCATGAGGGGCTACATACTGCCGCTTGCCATCGGGGGAACGATGGCAGCGGCGTCCACGGCGGCACTTGCCGCTGGTGAGTGGAAGCCGGTCGAGCGCGATCCTTCCGTCAAGGAAGTTCCGTTCGACAGCGACCTGTTCAAGGCCGACCCGGAATACGACATCACCTATGATCCCGAGGCTCAGATCGAGATCTATGGCGGTAAGAAACCGGTTGATAACCCAAAGCCTCCGGTCGAAATCGGTCGGGGTCTGTACGATCCGGGCGAGATTGGCGACGGGATCCCGTTCTTCGGGGACAAGAACCGTCTCTTTCCGGCGTTCTCGGTCTTCGGCGACTTGCGGTCAGCGGTTGCGTTCAACGACAACGGGGACGACGAGGTCGCCATCATCGCTGCGGCTGCAAACCTGAACTTCAACCTGGAACTGACGGGTACGGAACGGATCCACATGTTCTGGCAGCCCGTTGACGATGTCACCGGGTTCGAGTTTGCGGGCGACGACCGAAGCGATGGTGTCGCGAACCTTCAGGAAGAACCGACAACGCTGTTCTTCGAAGGCGATCTCGGCGCGATCTGGACCGGCATTTCGGACGAGTACACCTCGTGGGATATGCCGATCGCGTTCGGACGTGTGCCTCTGCTGTTCCAGAACGGTGTCTGGTTCAACGATGCGTTCCTTGGGGCTGCGGTCACGATCCCGGCGCAGAACTCGCCGGCGCTTGATATCACCAACTTCGATATCACGTTCTTCGCCGGCTGGGACGAGATCACATCGAACGCGTTCACGGACAACAACGGGAACGCGGCGGACCACGAGGCCGACATGTACGGCGTCGCGGGCTTCTTCGATGTGGCCGAGGGCTATCTTGAGGTCGGCTATGCCTACCTTCTGGATACCGACAAGCAGTCGGGCGGTGATCAGAGCTACCACAACATCACGGCGGCGTTCTCCAAGCGCTACTTTGGCAAGATCGCCAACGCGACCCGGATCATCGGTAACTTTGGCCAGGACAAGGGTGCCAATGGCCAGCGCACGGCGAACGGCTTCCTCCTGATCTCGGAGAATGCCTTTATCACGCCGTCGATCACGCTGATCCCGCACGCCAACTTCTTCATCGGCAAGGACACACCTCAGAAGGTGGCTGGGAACAACAACCTTCAACAGGTCGGTCTGAACTTCGAGACTGATGCGCTCACAGGCTTTCCAAAGCTGAACGATACAGGTGCGGATGCGATCGGGGGGGCGGTCGGGATCCAGTATCTCTTTGGTCTCGAACAGCAGGTCGTTGCCGAGATCGCGGGCCAGGTCCCGTGGGATGACAAGGAAGGGATCCAGGAAGCGGAAATGGGTTTCCAGATCCGCTACCAACGCCCGCTCAACAATCGTCTCATTTTCCGGGCCGATGCCATGTACGGGCTTCGGTTCGGCGGACTGAACGATCTCTCGGGTGCTCGCGTCGAATTGCGCGTCAAACTATAGTTAACGCGGCTGTCGGGGGACGGCCGCCGCAGCTGCGGCCCTGCAACGGGGCCGCGCGTATCATGACTGTAAGCCGGCCTGCTTTCGGCCGGCTGCCCCTTTTTCCGGGGCGCTCGCCAACTGGGGATAAAAAGCAATGGCAGACAATGCTGTAAACCTGTCCGATTTCATGGACTGGGTGGTCACGCGCAATCCGGCTGAGGAGGTGTTCCACCAGGCCGTACACGAAGTGGCCGAGACGGTGATCCCGTTCATCAACGACAACCCCGTCTATGCCAAGATCAAGGTGCTCGAGCGTATGGCCGAGCCGGACCGGATCGTCTCGTTCCGGGTCTCATGGGCCGATGACAATGGCGAAGTCCAGGTCAACCGCGGCTACCGGGTGCAGTTCAACAACTCGATCGGCCCCTACAAGGGCGGCATCCGCTTCCACCCCACGGTGACGCAAGGGGTGCTGAAGTTCCTGGGCTTCGAGCAGACCTTCAAGAACTCGTTGACCGGGCTGCCGATGGGCGGCGGCAAGGGCGGCGCGGATTTCAACCCGAAGGGCCGCTCTCAGCACGAGATCATGCGGTTCTGTCAGAGCTTCATGACCGAGCTCTACCGCCATATCGGCGCGGATATCGACGTGCCCGCCGGAGACATTGGCGTTGGGTCGAAAGAGATCGGCTACATGTTCGGCCAGTACAAGCGCCTGACCAACAGCTTCGAAGGCGTGCTGACGGGCAAGGGTCTGGAATATGGTGGCTCGCTCATGCGGCCCGAGGCGACGGGCTATGGCGCGGTCTATTTCCTCGAGAACATGCTGCACCACAAGCAGGATGCGATCGAGGGCAAGACAGCGGTGATCTCGGGCTCGGGCAACGTGGCAACGCATGCGGCCGAGAAGATCCTGCACCGTGGCGGCAAGCCGGTGACGTTGTCGGATTCGGGCGGGTTCATTCACGATCCGGCGGGCTTCACGCAGGAAAAGATCGACTGGGTCAAGAACCACAAGAAGCAGCGCGGCAACCGGATCTCGGACTATGCCGATCAGTTTGCAGGCTCGACCTTCCACGCCAAGGCGCGTCCCTGGGGCGTGACATGCGATGTGGCGCTGCCCTGCGCGACCCAGAACGAGTTGAATGGCGAGGAAGCCAAGACCTTGCTGGCCAATGGCTGCATGGCGGTCAGCGAGGGTGCGAACATGCCCTGTGATCTCGACGCGATCGGCGCTTTTGGCGAAGCGAAGATTGCCTATGCGCCGGGCAAGGCCTCGAACGCGGGCGGTGTTGCCATGTCGGGGCTGGAGATGAGCCAGAACTCGGCGCGGCTGCACCGCGGCGAGGAAGATCTGCGCGAGTCGCTGAAGAAGATCATGGCGGACATCCACGGCGCCTGTGTCGAGCAGGGCGACCATGGCGGTTATGTCGACTATGTCCGCGGTGCGAACGTGGCCGGGTTCAAGAAGGTCGCGGATGCGATGCTTGCCTTCGGCGTCGTCTGATCTGATCTGTCGCGTGGTTTCGGAGCGGCCCCTGCGGGGGCCGTTTTCGTTTGTGCCGCCCTGCGCTGCGCGGCTCTGAGCACCGCCCACCCGCCCACCCCGGCGCTCAGACCCGGGCGCGGCGCAGGGCGGGCTATGCCAGTCCGCCGCTGGGTTGGATGATGAGGCGGCTATCGTGTGTCCATCGCGCAAGGATCCAGACCAGATCCTGCCGCCGAAAGGCAATGCACCCGGCAGTCGGGTGGCGCGGTTTGCGCCAGAGGTGAACGAAGATCGCACTGCCCCGGCCCGGGTGTGTCGGCCCCCGGTTCTGATCGGTCACGGCGCAGATGTCATAGAGAGCGTCACCGCGGGCCATCCTGTCCGCGGCAAAGGGATGGGGATGACGAATGGGCCTGTTGTAGTCGGGGTCATCCGGACATTCGGACCAGCCCTGTTGCGGGCCGAGCGGGGCCGCCGAAAGTGCGGTCGCGGGCCGCGCCAGACGATCAGCGCGCCAGTATACCCAGAGCAGGCGATAGGCCCCGGTGGGTGAGGCCAGATCGCCCTCTCGCTTGTCTGCGCGGACCCCGCCCCGACCGTGGGAACAGGGCATGTGGCGTCCCTGGAACCGGGCACCCCAGCGACCGACAACGAGATCGTTCGAGGAGACCGGGCGGCGCCCGGTCACAGCAGGTGGCCGCTCTTCGACGCTTTGGTCGCAAGATAGGCCCGGTTTTCATCCGTCTCGCCGACCTTGAGGGGCACCCGCTCGGCGACAGCGACGCCGGAGGCCTCCATCATCGCGATCTTGTTGGGGTTGTTGGTCATCAGCCGGACGGCCGAGAACCCAAGCGTCTTGAGGATCGTTGCACCAAGGCGGAAATCACGCTCATCGTCCTCGAAGCCGAGACGGTGGTTGGCCTCGACCGTATCAAAGCCCTGATCCTGCAGGGCATAGGCGCGCATCTTGTTGGCGAGACCGATCCCGCGACCCTCCTGGTTCATGTAGAGCAGCACGCCCGCACCGGCCTCGGCGATCTGGTCCATGGCCGCGACGAGTTGCGGGCCGCAATCGCATTTCAGCGAGCCGATCACATCGCCGGTGAAGCAGGCCGAATGCAGGCGGGACAGCACCGGGTCCTGCCGCGAGGGTGCACCGATCTCGACGGCATAGTGCTCTTCGCCGCCATCATCCGGGCGGAAGACGTGAACCTTGCCCGCCTTGGCGAACCGGGTCGGGACCCGTGCTCCGGTGACCCGGGCCATGGTGATGGGACTCTCGGCGGCGCGGTGTGCGTTGAATTCGGAGACCGTGGTCAGCCTGCCCTCGGAGGCCAGTGCCTCGACAGATGCGGCATCGGGCCAGAATGCGACGATGGCGGCGGGGAGGAGCCGCGCCTGCTTGCAGAGCGAGATTGCGAGCCGGTGCAGATCGGCGGATCCTTCCCGGCGGCTCTGATACGGGCCACGCAAGGGATTGCCGAGATCGAGCGAGGGATCGGCGGTTGACTGAACCCAGCCGAGCGTTGCGTCGGCGGGGACGATGATCCGTGCGATATCGCCATCATAGGCGCGCGCCTTCAGCGTCTCGGCCCGGCGATGCGACAACGCGAGATCCAGACCACCCGGCGCCAGGCGTGCAAGCGACGCCAGCCGCTCGGCCCCTGCGGTCTCGGCAGACATGACCAGCGCGCCGCCGGTGCCGGAGATCAGCGCCACCGGCGCGCCAAGCCGGAGATCGGCGCGCGCCCGGGCGATCAGCTCTTCGACATTCAGAGACAAGCTCATGGCCAGATCCTCACGGGGCAGACGGTCGGAGCAGCCTCCGACCGGCCCTTGGTATACACGGTTTTCGTAATGATTGTGCCAGATTTGGTAACAAACGCCCACGGATCAACACGGTTGGGTGAGACACTGACAAAAACGCTGCGATTACCGCTCTCGTCCCCCATCTCTCGGCTACATGAAAACCCACGATGACTGAAAGAAGAGCAAGGGGGTACGAATATGAGTGTCGCAAAGCGCATCCTGTTGGTGGATGATGACGGGGACCTGCGCGAGGCACTGGCCGAGCAGCTCCTGATGATCGACGATTTTGATGTGTTCGAGGCGGACACGGGCACCGCCGGGATCGAACGCACCAAGTCCGAGATGCACGATCTTGTGATCCTGGATGTCGGCCTGCCCGACATGGACGGCCGCGAGGTCTGCCGGCTGATGCGCCGGGGCGGGGTCAAGTGCCCGATCGTGATGCTGACCGGACAGGATTCGGATTCAGACACAATCCTTGGCCTCGATGCTGGAGCAAACGACTATGTAACGAAGCCGTTCAAGTTTCCGGTGCTCCTCGCGCGGATTCGCGCGCAATTGCGCCAGCACGAGCAATCCGAGGATGCCGTGTTCTCGGTCGGGCCCTACAGCTTCCGGCCCGGTGCCAAGATGCTTGAAGACGATGCGGAGAAGAAGATCCGCCTGACGGAAAAAGAAACCAACATCCTTAAGTTTCTCTACCGTGCCGGCGGCCGGACGGTCGAACGCGAGACCCTGCTGCGCGAAGTGTGGGGATATAACGCAGGTGTGACAACGCATACACTTGAGACGCACATTTACCGTCTGCGCCAGAAAATCGAGCCAGATCCGTCGAATGCGCAAATACTGCTCACGGAAACGGGAGGCTATAGACTGTCGATGTGAACAAAGGACCCTTGACGATTTGAGGGCTCCACACCACTTCATCGTCATGACAGCGGCTCCCCCAAGCAACATCCGCTGTCCTTGGGCAGACTCCCCCCTCAGCTGCCCATTCGCCCGTTAGGGCTGCGCCCGGTGATTCCCCTCGCCGGGCGCGTCATTTCTGGACCCCGTTTGCGATCTTCTGACGTGGTGCATCGTGCTTGAGCCTTGCCGCGACGAGGGCCATTCTGATGCGAACTCAGAGAGGATTCGATGCCGATCACCCTTGCGACCTGGAATATCAACTCGGTGCGTCTGCGCGCTGACCTCGTGGCCCGCTTTCTCGAGGAGGTCGCGCCGGATGTGTTGTGCCTGCAGGAGACGAAGTCACCGGTCGAGAAACTGCCGACCGCCCGGTTCGAGGAGATGGGCTACCAGACCGCCACGGCGCGCGGGTTCAAGGGCTATAACGGGGTCATGATCCTTGCGCGTGTGCCGGTCGAGCCGGTCGAGCACATGGAGATGTGCGGACAGGATGATGCGCGCCACTGCGCCGTTCGTGTCGGCGGTGCCGTGGTGCACAATTTCTACGTGCCGGCGGGAGGCGACGTGCCGGATCCGGAGGAAAATCCGAAGTTCGATCACAAACTGCGGTTCGTGCAGGAAATGACTGACTGGTCTGCCGATCTGGACGGAGGCCATATCGTTGTGGGCGATCTGAACATTGCACCGCTTCCCGAGGATGTCTGGTCGCACAAGCAACTTCTGAAGGTCGTCAGCCACACGCCGGTCGAAACCGAGGCCATGGGGCGGCTGATGGAGGCGGGCAGCTGGTCCGATGTGACCCGTGCGGACATTCCGGCGCCGGAGAAGCTCTACTCGTGGTGGTCCTATCGGGCCAAGGACTGGTCAGCGGCGGACAAGGGCCGCCGCCTTGACCACATCTGGGTGCGCGGCGGTGTGACCCATGTGCCGGGATCGAGCCGGATCTTCCGGGAGTTCCGCGGGTCCGAAAAGTTCGAAAAACCGTCTGATCACGCGCCGGTGCTGGCGGTGCTGGATCTTTAGTTTGCAGGGCCGCACCGCTCCCCTGCAAGTGGTGCACTCTGCCCTGGTCTTCGGAATACCCACCCACCCGCGGCGCGGCCCTGCAAGCGTCGTACGCGAGGCAGGTGATATGCAGCAGCGTGCGCTGGTCATGAATTGACACAATTTTAGGTAAATGGACCTAGTTCTGCCAACACGCGTGGTGTGGTCGTAAAGAAGGCTGCGCCGAGACTCTCGAGAGCACAAGCCGGTACCGGGCCCATTGGGCACCTGTGGCCGGTGCCGCATCCTCAGGCCGGCCGGCCGCTATGGGTATCTCTGCGTGATGCAGACCAGAGATCGAGTGGCGCACAGGCGTTGCCAAGACTGTGAGATCCGAACATTCTGGACCTGCCGGGCGCAGCCTCCGTGCTCTGACGCGTGCGGGTGGGTGGGCATGCCGCTCTCGCGTCGCACGTGCTGCCGCGGACAGGGAGCACGTGTCAGAGCACGGAGCCCCGTCTAGACCGGATCTTCGATGCGGAAGATGTTCGGGTCCAGTTTGACGTTGCGCCTGATTTCGCTGAGAGCAACCGTGGTCGCCAGGCCCTCGGCGTCAACAACGATCCACTGGGTCAGCTCAAGTGGATTGTCGGTAAGCACCATCGTGATCGAGCCCTGGTCCGGCGCGTCGGGATCGACGGCTGTGACGCGCAACTGACCCTCGCTGCGTTCGATGGACCTGACCGCGCCTTCCTCGCGCAGATTGACCCGTTCGCGCAGCAAAAGATCGAGCGGCGTCTCGCTGAGTGGGAACCGGTCGAGCGTATTGTCCAGCGTGTCGTAGACACCGACCCAGAACCCATCAGATACGATCAGCGTGGGGTTCGGCGGCTGATACTCGAACCGGATCCGACCGGGGCGGCGCATATAGAACAGCCCTTCGCTGAGGTCGCCATCCGGGCCGACCTGGATGAAGGTCCCCTCCATGGTACTGATGCCGTTGAGATAGTTCGAGATCCGGACCAAATCCCCGGCATTGACCTGTGCTGTCGCTGGAAGGGCGGGCAGCGCGGCGACAAGGGCGGCGGATCCAGTTCTGGCAAGAAGCGCGCGTCTGTTCATGGTGTCCTACTTTGCAAGCGGCGTTGGCGGTGGCAACCCCGCCATTTCACTATAGCACGAAACGGACGCGGACCGAGGTTCCGGTGCACGGAGCTCTGGATACAGAGAATTCCCACCACCCAAAAAGAATCAAATTGACATTGAGATTGATATTTATAGTCTTGAGACATCGATTCCAGGGGAGACTGACCCATGCGTTCCATCTCGACCATCCTTTCCGGCTTTGTCCTGCTCGCGGGGCTTGCCACACCTGCCGCAGCAAGCTCCGAGTGCGGTGCCGCGTATACGATCCGCTCCGGTGACAGCCTTGGCAAGGTCGCGCGGCGCTGTGGCCACACGGTCGAGGCCCTGCTGACGGCGAACCCCGAGATCAAAGACCCGGGGCGCATCAGCGTCGGTCAAAGCATCGTTCTGCCGGGATCTACTGTAAGCACCGTATCCACCAGCGCTGCAAACGGTGCCGCGGCTCCTGTCGAGACCGTCCTCAAGGGCCGGATCGTCGCCGGTCGTTGGTGCGCGCTGATCGAGACAGCCGAGGGCGAGATCTTCGGTCTCGCCAGTCCGCGTCACAGTTTCCGCAGCGAGACCATCGTCGAGGTCAAAGGTCACGTCGTGGGTGGCAAGGAATGCGGCCAGGACCGCACGATTGCCGTCAGCGATCTCAGCACAGCCGGTCTGACGTTCTGACAGGCTAGCCTGTCCACGCCGTGCTGGGGCGTCGCCCCGGGTTTCGTCTCGGACCTCTTTGTCAGCCCCACTAGAAGAGGATCCGGGTCGGGCCCGGGGCGGTTTGCCACCGGGTCGCCGCCCCCTAGCGTTCCTCGATCAGGATCTCGCGCTTGCCGACCGCGTTGGCGGCAGTGACAACGCCCTGATCTTCCATCTGCTCGACCAGCCGTGCAGCCTTGTTGTAGCCGATGGCGAGCTTACGCTGGATGTAGGATGTCGAGCATTTGCGGTCGCGCGCAACGATCGCCACGGCCTTGTCGTAGAGTGCATCCTCACCGTCACCGGCTTGTGCAAGGCCAAGCTTCGCGTCGATGTTCGCCTGTGCCTCTTCATCCACGCCTTCGGTCACGGACGAGACGTAGTCGGGCGCGCCCTGCTGTTTCAGGTGCCGCACGACTTCCTCGACTTCCTCGTCGCTGACAAACGGGCCGTGGACACGCTGCACGCGCCCGCCTCCGGCCATGTAGAGCATGTCGCCCATACCCAGCAGTTGCTCGGCACCTTGTTCGCCAAGGATGGTGCGGCTGTCGATCTTCGATGTGACCTGGAACGAGATCCGCGTGGGGAAGTTCGCCTTGATCGTGCCGGTGATGACATCGACTGAGGGACGCTGCGTCGCCATGATCAGGTGGATGCCGGACGCGCGGGCCATCTGCGCAAGGCGCTGGATGCACGCCTCGATCTCCTTGCCGGCGACCATCATCAGGTCTGCCATTTCGTCGACGATCACAACGATGAAGGGCATCTCTTCAGGCTCGAACGTCTCGGTCTCGTAGACCGGTTCGCCCGTTGCTTCGTCGAAGCCGGTCTGAACGGTCCGGGAGAAATCCTCTCCGCGCTCGATGGCGTCGCGCACCCGGGCGTTGTAGCCATCGATGTTGCGCACGCCCATCTTCGACATGCGCCGATAGCGCTCCTCCATCTCGGCGACGACCCATTTCAGCGCAACAATCGCCTTCTTGGGATCGGTGACGACAGGGGAGAGCAGGTGCGGGATGTTGTCGTAGACGCTGAGTTCCAGCATCTTCGGGTCGATCATGATCAACCGGCACTGCTTGGGCGTCAGGCGGTAGAGCAGGCTGAGGATCATCGTGTTGATCGCGACGGATTTGCCCGAGCCGGTGGTCCCCGCGATCAGAAGGTGGGGCATTTTCGCAAGATTCGCGACGACCGGTGTGCCCGAGATGTCCTTGCCCAAAGCCAGCGAGAGCGGGAAGTGCGCATCGCCGTAGTCGCGGGTCTCGAAGAGATCGCGGATCCACACCTTCTCGCGCTCGGTATTCGGCAACTCGATCCCGATGATCGAGCGCCCGGGCACCGTCGAGACACGGGCGGCCAGCGCCGACATCGACCGCGCGATATCGTCGGCCAAGCCGATTACACGGGAGGCTTTCAACCCCGGTGCGGGCTCTAGTTCGTAAAGCGTGACAACGGGGCCGGGTTTGACCGCGACGATCTCTCCACGCACGCCATAATCCTCGAGCACCGTCTCCAGCATCCGCGCGTTTTCCTCGAGCGCGATGTCCGAAGTCTGGGCCCGCGAGACATTGACCGGTTTTTGCAGCAGTGCCAGTGGCGGTTGCTCGAACAGGTCGGCAGGCGCGGTGTCCAGCGCAAGCTGAGGTTGGCGCTCGGCTTCAGCCTTGCGGCTGCGACGCGGGGCGCGCATGTCCCGTTCGACCGGTGGGCGTGCCTGTTCGGCCATCGGATCAGACAGATCGGCCCGCTCATGCACCCGGGCCGTGTCGACGGGGGGCTCATCCGGCATCGGAGAATTGTCGAGGCCCAGCCGATCAAACACCGCCCTCAGTGCCGTACCGTCACGCTCCGGTGTGGCCGCGCCGTCCTCGTCCTCTGCATGGTCCGACCGGTCGCCCGGGCGCACCAGCGTCGGCTCGATCGCATCGCGCTGATCCATGTGCGGCGCATCAATATCGCCGAGACGCTCCTCGGGGTATCCGGCGCCCGTCATGCGCATCGCAGAGAGTTCCGGCTCGGTCCTGCGGCCTAGCGAGAGAGTCGGCGCACCGATCTTCAGTTTGCCGCCAATCTCGCCCAGCTTGGCCAGATCCGGCATTTTCGGCATCTTCAGATTTCGCGCGAATTTCGGCATGGTCGCTGCACCCGCCGCTTTCTGGGCGCTGCCGACATCCGGGATCTTTGGCATGCCGACCCGCCAGCTTCCCGTCGGCTCCGCCGGCTCCAGCGTCTCCGAGCGCGGCTTCGTGCTGTAGGTGCGGTACGCATCGCGGGTCTGCGTGACAGCCGTGCGTGTCAGGCGAATGGCGGTCATTGCGCCGTGCTCGATCACTGTGCCGAGCGACAGGCTCATCCAGTTCACAAGGCGCAGCACTTCGGCCAGTGAGAAGCCGAGCGCGCTGCCGCCGATCAGCACAAGCGCCACCCCGAGGCCCAGCGTCAGGAAGGTCAGCGCCGCGCTATCGGCCATCGGGATCATGTCGAGTAGCACCCGCGCCCCCGCATCGCCGAGCATCCCGCCGAGCCCGGTACGCGACAGCGGCCAGTCCTCGAACACCGCATGGGTCGAGGCAAACAGCGGCACCAGGATCAGCGCAGGCAGCATCGGGATCAGCCGCGCCCAGATCCGCTCCTCGCCAATGTGCAGCAGAAACCGCACGGACCAGACGGCCAGCAGAGCGACAAGCGCCCAGGCGCCCAGCCCGATATGGCGGACCAGTGCATCTGCGATCCAGGCGCCGGGCTCGCCCAGCCAGTTCATGGCGGGCTGCGATGTGGCACTGAACGGGCTTGGATCGCCCACGTCATAGGACCAGAGGCACAGCCCCAGCCCGAGGGCCACAGCGCCGAGGCCAAGGCCCCAAAGCTCGAAAATCCGCCGCCGCATTGTCACGGTCATCGAGGCGTCCATCAGAGGCGTCTGTGCGCTATCGCCCAGAAACAGAGTCATGATCGCGTCCTCCTACTCATCGGACGCACACCCAAAACGGTACTCAACACGGTTAAACACCCTCATAACAGAACATCGCGTACGGCTTCCAGACCCTGCCGGACGTCCTTGGCCGGGGCCACCATGGCGACACGCAGATACCGCGTGCCGGGATCGCCACCGCCCAGCGCTTCGGGAAAGGGGCGCGAGAGGTAGGCGCCCGGCAGCGCCCGCACGCCTGTCTCTTGCCAGAGTTTAAGCGCAGCTGCCTCGCCATCCCCGACATCGAGCCACAGGAAGAACCCGGCTTCCGGCGCCATGTACCCCGGCGCATTGCCCAGGATCTCGTCGGCGATGCGGTACTTCTCCTGATAGAGCGCGCGGTTCGCCTCGACATGGGTCTCATCGCGCCAGCAGGCCGCGGCCGCGTGTTGCGCCGGGATCGGCATTGGCGCCCCGACATAGGACCGCATCTGCAACAGGCGTTTGCGGTTTTCCGGCCCGGTCACAGCAAAGCCAGACCTCAGCCCTGCAAGGTTCGACCGTTTCGAGAGCGAGTGGAATGCAACCAGCCGTTCC